>JACQYF010000055.1 GCA_016208315.1 Chloroflexota bacterium
CTGCTGTCACGCGCGGTCGGCATGGCGTTCATCCAAACGCCGCTCGATTTTGCCTACGCGTTGAACGGCATCGCGTATTGGCTCGTGATTGTCGTCGTCGTCGGCACGTTGGCGAGCATCGCGCCCGCGCTGAGCGCGGCGAACTTGAGCGTGCGCGCGAGTCTGAGTTATGAATGAGGAGCTTGACATTGTCGAGAGTTCCTGCTATAATGATTCCGCAAAACGGAATATCATTCCGTATATCGGAATAGCAGGATATGACCAATCAAAAGAATGGTGAGACAGCACAATCTGTCGAACGGGCCTTTAGTCTCCTTGACACCCTCCGAGATGCAGGACATCCGATGTCCGTTGGCGATGTTGCCCACGCGCTGGACATGAGCACGACGACGGTGCATCGCCTGCTGACAACACTCAAGAATTGCGGCGTGGTGGCTCAAGACCCGCACACTCGCCGCTATTACCTGGCCCTAAAATTGCTCCTCTACGGCAAAGCGGTTCTCGACCGTTACGACTGGCGAAACCGCGCCCATCCGCTCTTGGGAGAACTTTCCCGGCAGGCGGGGGAAACGGTCTTTATGGGCATTTTGGACAATTTCGAGTTGGTCTACATTGACCACGTTGATTCCCTCGACCACACGCTCCGCATGACCCCACAAATCGGACGAAGGCAAGACGCGCACACGACCGCGCTGGGCAAAGTGCTCCTCGCCCATACCAGCCCGGAAGAACTAGAACCGTTTCTGAAGAGAAGTGACTTGCCGCGCCGAACGGTCCACTCGATCACGAGCGCCACGCTTCTCAGGAACGAACTCGAAAAGATACGCGAGCGCGGCTATGGCTTCGACCAACAGGAAAGCGAAATTGGGATTTGCTGCATCGCCGCGCCGATTCGCGGCATCGGCGGCGGCGTGGTTGCCGCGATCAGCATTTCGGGTCCGAGCGCCCGGATGGAAATGAAAGGCATGGACGCGGAATTGAAGAAATGTCTGCTGGCGACAGCCGCGCAAATCTCGGAAATTGCCATCGTGTAGAACGGGGAGAAGAAAGCTATGCAGCCGGTGCGCGTGGGAATAATCGGCGGAGGCATCTGGGGCAATTACCATCTGCTTGCCGCCAAGCATCTCGAAAACGAGGGCAAAGCACAGCTCGTCGCCATTGCAACGCGAACCGAAGCATCCGCCTCCAAGCAATCCGCAGCGTTTGGCATTCCCGGTTACACCGATTATCGCCGGATGATTGACGAACAGGATTTGGATGCGGTGACGATTTGCACGCCGGACCATTTGCATCGCGAGATGACGTTGTATGCCCTCGAACGCGGCAAGCATGTCCTGGTCGAAAAGCCGATGGACCTGACGACGCGCGGCTGCCGCGCGATGGTTGAACTCGCGGAGCGCAAGCGCCTGCTGCTCCAAGTGGACTATCACAAGCGCTACGATCCATACAACATGGACCTGCGGCAAAAAGTGCGCGCCGGCAAGATTGGCGAGCCGTATTACGCGTATGCGTACATGGAAGACAAGATCATCGTCCCGACGCAGTGGCTCAAGGGCTGGGCGGCGGAAAGCTCACCCTTTTGGTTTATCGGCGTGCATAAATACGATTTGGTGCGCTGGATCACCGGGCGGGAAGCGCTGGCCGTGTTCGCGCATGGCAGCAAGGGCAAGTTGACCATGCTCGGCATTGACACCTTCGATGCGGTGACCGCTTGCATCGAGATGGAAGGCGGGCTGACCTGCACCATAGACGTGAACTGGATTCTGCCCGCGCAGTTTGAAGCGGTCGTCAATCAGGGCGTGCGGATCGTCGGCAGCGAAGGTATCGTCGAACTCGATGGACAGGACCGCGGGGCGCGCTACGGCTTTGCCGCCGACGGAATGCTGACTCCCAATCTCGGCGCCATCGCGATGGGCGATTCCGTCTTTGGATGGAAAGAGCCGCACGGTTATTTCGTAGACGCCATCAAGGATTTCCTGCTCAACGCGCTCTATCTGAAATACGGTGGCGAACTCGAACAACTGGCAGAGCGTTACCCTTCCGGCAAGGATGGTCTCGCAGTGACCCGGGTCGCGCAAGCCGTCGAGACGAGCATCCGCGAACACCGTCCGGTCCAGATCTCCGAGGTGCTCTGACCGGTATTTTGCAAATTCGCACAAGAGGAGGCTCAGCATGGAACTCGCCACACTGCATCCGTACAAAACCCCCATCAAGGAAATGGTCAGCCGCTACGAACAGATTTACGTCGCCGCAATCAACGACATTTTCCAGTCTCGCCACCTGCACAACCAATGGCTTGGGCCGGAAATCAAATGCCTGACCAAAGACCTGCGGGGCGAAGTGATTGCCGGTTTTGCGTTCACGGTCCAATGGATTTTCGATCCGCTGCCGGACGAGCGACCCCGCCCCGCGGCAAAAATGGTCGAGTCGTACCCGGCAGACAGCGTCATCGTCGTGGATACCGGCGCGGACCAGGTCTCGGGGTTTTGGGGCGAGTTGGCGACCACGGTCTGTGTTCGGAATGGCGTCCGCGGCGCGGTCATCAATGGCGGCGCGAAAGATACGGGCATCGTCAAGCGCATGGGTTTTCCGCTCTTCGCGCGCTTTACCAGCCCGGTGGACGGCTTTTACCGCGCGCGACTGCGAGATTGGCAGATACCGATCTGGTTTAACGGCGTTCTCGTCAAGCCCGGCGATTTCATCGTGGGCGATAACGACGGAGTGCTTGCCATCCCGCAAGAAATCGCCGAGGAGATTTTGCTCGAGGCAGAAAGGAGGGTGAGCAGCGAAAGCGCAACACGCCAATTACTCAGGCAAGGCATCTCGGCGCCCGAGGCCTCCGCGATGACGGACCGCCAGGACCTCTGATTCGGCCTCGGGCTTTACTGCTGGACCATGCGCGTCTCAGCGAGTTTATCATTCAAAGGAGAGCAAAATGTTAAAGCGCCTCGTTTTCTTTGCGGTGCTCGTCGCCCTCATCGTCGTCGCGGTGGCTTGCGCGCCCGCGCCCGCGCCGACGGCAACCGCGCAGCCAGCCGCACCGGCTGCCCCCACTAAACCGGCAGAACCCAAAGCGCTCGGTCCCATGACGCTCGAACTGGGCGGCTGGACCTACGACAACGCCAAGGTAATGCAGAACCTCCAAAAGTACCAGGAATGGGCAGCCAAAGGCACCCCCGCCATTGACGTAAAGGTCACCATGAGCGATGCGGGCTATGGCGATTTCGACACGTTCGTGACCACGCGCTATGCGGGCGGCAAGTCCTTCGACGTGCTGTACAGCTCAGATCACTGGCTCGCCAAGTGGGCGGCGGCGGGCTGGGTCGTGCCGCTCGAAGACTATTTCCCGGACGCCAAAAAGTACGCGGCCGACATCACCCCATTCGCGCTGTCGGCCATGACCTACAAGGGCAAGCAGTATGGTCTCCCCTACTATGCCGACACCATGTTCTTTGTCTACAACAAAAAGATCCTCGCCGACGCGGGCATCTCGGTCCCCCCCACCACCTGGGCTGAGGTCACTCAGCAATCGCTGACCATCAAGAACAAAGGACTGAGCCAGACGCCCGTCCTCATCGGTTTCAAAGCCGGTTCGTGGTTTGAAGAAGACCTGTTTGCGATGTTCTACTCGGAAGGCGGCAAGTTGTTTGACGACAAGAACGCGGCCGTGTTTGACGCCGAAAAAGGTCCCATCTTCGACATGATCGAATGGGTCGCCAAGGCGATCAACGACGACAAGATCATGCCCGCGAAGGTGATGGACATGACCGCTGTAGACGTCCAGCAGGCGTTCAAGAATGGCGACGCCGCGTTCGTGATCGTGCCCGGGTACATGATGAAGGAATTCAACACCCCCGGCGTTTCCAAGATCGCCGGACAAGCGGCTGTCTCGATGATGCCCGGCAAGACGCACAACACCAACGGATTCACGCGCATGTACTTGCTCGGCAAAGGGGCGGTGGCCGATGACGCCAAGAAACTCGCGTCTTTGAAACTGATCGAGTTCTTTGGCGGCAAGACAACCGTGGACGGCGTGACCGGCTATCACATCGCCAAACGCTGGTCTATCGAGAACGGGTTGGGCTTTGCCTTCCCTTCCCTCTGGACCGATCCGGCGGTGGACAAGGCATTTTCCGCGATGGCGGACACGAACGTCATGAAGGCCCAGCAGGCGCTGGCATTCTCCAAGCAGGGGATGTCGGCGCCGTGGTTCGCCGAGTGGATTAGCTCGGTTCGCAGTCAAGTACAAAAGGCGATGTTGCGGCAAGCCAAGACCGCCGATGTGCTGAACGGTCTCAAGACCCTTTGGACTTCGCTCGCCAAGTAATTGCTGAAAAAGTAATTGCTGAACGAAAAAAGGGGGCAGGTAACCTGCCCCCTGTGCCAGTACGATTGCGCAAGACGCGGAGCGAAAAGTATGGCAATCACGTTCGAACAGAGACACTATCGCCACACCACGGCGTTTGCCTATCGAATCCTGCTGCCCTCGCTGGCCTTTGTCGTTTTCTTCATCGGCTATCCGCTGGTTTACTCGGTCTGGATCTCGTTCCAGGATTTCAAATATGGCGTGCCCACCGGAAACGTGATCTGGTTCCAGAACTTTCTGGACATTCTGACGAATTCGACGGTCGCGCCAAAGTTCTATGACTCGCTTGTGGTTACGGGCAAATTCACGGTCGTGGCGGTGATCGCCGTCGTGGTGATCTCGCTCGGAATCGCGCTGCTCATCAACGAGCGTTTCCGCGGCAATGACTTGCTCAAGCTCGCCCTCCTCCTGCCGTACGCGATCCCCGGTCCGGTCAACGCGGTCATGTGGAATTGGATCTATGACCCGACGTTCGGCGTATTGAATGGCGTTCTCTTTCAGCTTGGTCTCATCAAGGACTATTTCACCATCACGGGCAATCCCGACCTGGCGCTCTGGGGCATTGCGTTTGCTTACATTTGGAAATTCGTTCCCTACAGCACGTTCCTCTTCGTCGCGGGGCTGTCCACCATCCCGCAAAGCGTTTACGAAGCCGCGCAGATGGACCGCGCCGGGATTTGGCGCACCTTTCGCAAAGTGACCCTCCCTCTGTTGCTGCCGGTCTTTCAAATGGTGCTCGTCATCCAGACGATCTTTGCGCTCCTGATGCACTTTGGCCTCGTCTTCGTGCTGACCGGCGGCGGACCGGGGGGCGCGACGACCACACTCGCCTGGCTCATTTACAACGAGTCATTCACGTTCACCCGCTTTGGGCGCGGCGCGGCGATGGCGATCATGCTGTCGCTGATCATGATCGTCTTTATTTACCTGTACCTCGTCGTCCTCAATCCAGAGAAACGGTCGGCGGCGAAAGGAGCATGATCATGTTGGCGGATACCATTACCGGCCGGCGGCGCCGCAAACAGGCCCTCACGCTCGTCGCGACCGCGCTGGTCCTGGTCTACATTTTGGCGCCGATCGCCTGGGCGATCGTTTCGAGCTTTCAAAAAGAAAGTGCGCTCGAAGACCGCCCGCCGCGCTTTATCCCGACGGCCGATATCTTTACGCTCAGCCACTACAAGTTCATTTTCACCGGGGAGGTTGACCCGGAAGCGACGACGATGATCCAGGCGCAGTACACGATGAGCGGCACATACATTTTGCCGGGCATCGTGAACAGCATCATCATCGCGCTGGTCGTCACGGCGATTAACCTGCTCTTCGGGCTTCCGGCGGGACACGCGTTTGCGCGCTATCGTTTTTGGGGGAGCAACCCGGTGTTCATGGGTTTCCTCGCGACGCGTCTCCTGCCCGCCATTTCCATCGTCGTCCCGATGTACATTCTCCTCCAACAATTCGATCAGTTGGATACCAAACGCGCGCTCGTCGGCATCTATTCCGCGATCACCCTGCCGTTCACGATTTGGATTCTCAAAGCATACTTTGAGAACATCCCGGTTGAATACGAAGAGGCCGCGCGGATGGATGGCTGCGGCTACCTGCGCGCGATGTTCAAGGTCGTCATTCCGCTCGCGCGCCCCGGGATCATCGCGGCCGCCATTTTCGCATTCATGGCCGCGTATGATGAATTTGTCTTTGCGACCGTGCTCACCTCGAGTCTCAATGCCAAGACACAGACAGTCGTCATCGCCGGGCTGGCCCAGGGCTTGAGCGCGAGCCGGGGGCTGGTCGCTGCGGCCGCAGTGGTCTCTTTCCTGCCGCCGATCCTCCTGGCGATTTTGTTCCGCAAACAAGTCGTCAAGGGCTTGACCACCCGGTTCGCCTAATGTCGCGCACGCGAGGATGATGATATGGGATTCCTAAAACTCGAAAAAATCACCAAGCGGTTCTCGGGCAGTGTGGCGGTAGACCACCTCGATCTGGAAGTTGAAGAAGGCGAATTCCTGGTGTTGCTCGGACCATCGGGCTGCGGCAAAACGACTACCCTGCGCATCATCGCTGGGCTTGAAGTGCAGACCGAAGGCAAGATTACGTTGGAGGGGAAGGATATTTCCGATGCTCCTCCGGAGCGCCGGGATATGGCGATGGTCTTTCAAAACCTCGCGCTCTACCCGCACATGACCGTTTTCAACAATATCGCCTTCTATCTTCAAAACATCCGAACGTCCAAAGAGACGATCGAGGAAAAGGTCCAGCACGCGGCACAGACGGTGGGCATTCAAGAACTCCTGCTGCGCTATCCGGACCAGCTCAGCGGCGGACAGCGGCAGCGCGTGGCCGTCGCCCGGGCGCTCGTTCGCAGCCCCAAAGTCTTTTTGCTCGACGAACCGCTGTCGTCGCTCGACGCGAAATTGCGCGCCGGCATGCGCTCGGAATTGAAACTTTTGCACAAGAACCTGAGCCAGAGCAAAGAGCGCAAGGGGACATTCATCTACGTCACGCATGATCAGGTGGAAGCGCTGACCCTCGGCACGCGCGTCGCCGTCATGAACAAAGGAAGCATCGTCCAACTCTCGACGCCCCGCGACCTGTACAACAAGCCGCGCAACCTCTTCGCATCCACCTTTGTCGGCAGTCCTTCGATGAACCTGATCGAAGGATCGCTCGAGCGGACGAACGGTTCTGCGGCGTTTTGCTTTCAGGGGCACTGCATCGGACTTGGCGATGTGGGTGCCGGCGTACTGAGCCGCGCCAACTGCGCGCAGATGCCGGTCGTCCTGGGCATTCGTCCCGAGTCGGTCAAGATCGCTGGCTCTGGCGCCGCCGGCGCGCTCGGCGCTCAAGTCATAACGGTCGAGCCGCTCGGGCAAAATAACCTCATCAATCTGCAAGTCGGCGACCGGATGCTGATCGCGCTCGTCAGCCCGGACCTTGCCATCCACGAAGGCGAGGAGGTCGGCGTCTATTTTCAGCCCGAAGCCACTCACTTGTTCGATCCTCAGACCGAAGAGAACCTGTTGGGATGATAGACCATGAAGATTTACATCTCGGCGGATTTTGAGGGAACCTGCGGGATCACCGAGATCAAGCAGTGTTTTCCCGGCAACTCTGATTTCGATCTCTCCCGCCGTCGCTGGATTCAGGACATCAACACGATCGTCGAAGGCGCGCTCGCCGGCGGCGCGGCTGAGGTGGTCGTCAACGAGGCGCATGCGGCGATGAACTACCTCGTGCCGGAACTGCTCCATCCCAAGGCCTCCTACATCTCCGGCTACGTCAAAGCCGACAATCAGATGGAGGGGTTGGACGCATCCTTTGCCGGTGCGGTGTTGATGGGGCACGCGATGGCGGGCGCGGCGCAGGGCGTGCTCAATCACAACTATGTGATGCGCGATGTAGTCGCGCTGCGCTTGAATGGTGAACCGATCGGCGAAGTGGGGCTGAACATGCACTGGGCGAGCGTCCTCGGCGTTCCCGCGATCCTGGTCGTCGGCGACGACTGCGTTGCCCAGGAAGCGCGCGCGCTGGTCCCCGAAATTGAGACCGCGGTGGTCAAGACCGGACTGTCGCAATTCACCGCGCACCACCTGCCGCTCGAACACGCGCGCCAAGTGATTCGTGCGGCCGCCGAGCGAGCGGTGCGCCGCGCTCCAGAGATACCCCGTCTGCCCGCGCTCGATTCCTACGACCTCGAAATTGATTTTTCGCTTTCCGAGATCGCGCAGCTCGCCGCCTACATCCCGACGGTCGAACGCGTCGGCGGACGGACGGTGCGGATTACGTCGCCCGATTATCGCCAGGTTCAGCGCATTCGCATTGTCTGCACGAATCTCGCGCTGGCGGTCGTGCGGCAACACTTTTAACCTGTGGAGCAGAAGATGAGCAAGTTGCGAGTCGTGGTCACCGATTATATCGAGCCAGACCTGGAATGGGAGTCGGAAGAATTCAAGCGCCTGGGTGTTGATTTCGATTGCGCGCAACTCAAGTTCGCCGCGCCCGATCAACTGATTGCCTTCGCCGCGGAAGCCGACATCGTGATCGTCAACATGGCGAAAATCACGCCCGCGGTGATGGATGGGCTGAGCCGCTGCAAACTCATTATCCGCCATGGCGTTGGCTACGACAATGTGGATATTCCCGCGGCCAGCCAGCGCGGGATCGGGGTGGCTTATGTGCCCGACTATTGCATGAACGAGGTCGCCGAGCAGACGGTGATGCTTATCATGGCGTGCCAGCGCAAGCTCCTGCTCCAACACCGCGTGCTCTCCGTTTCCGCGCAAAAGGGGGAGTGGGATTTTACGCCCGTTTATCCAATGTACAGTTTGCATGACAAGACGGTCGGCATCGTCGGCATTGGGCGCATCGGCAGCACGGTGTATCGCATGTTGCAGGGATTCGGCGTGCGTTTTCTGATCTGCGACCCGTATCTCTCCGAACAGCGCCGCCAAGAATTGGGAATCGAGCTTGATTCCTTCGAGCACGTGTTGCGCGAGTCGGACGTCATTACCACGCACGTCCCGCTGAACGCGGAAACGTACCACCTGTTTGACGAACCCCAGTTCCGGCTGATGAAGCGAACGGCGGTCCTCGTGAACACCGCGCGCGGCGGCATCGTCAACCTGCGCGCGCTTGACCGCGCGCTCCGGGACGGGCTGATCGCGCACGCGGGCCTTGACGTGTGGGAAGAAAAGGAACCGCCGGACCCCGATTTCCCGCTGCTCCAAAACGATCATGCGATTTGCACACCGCACTTGTCTTGGCTCTCGGAAGAAGCGGGGTGGAACATTCGGAAAAAGATTGTGGAGGATGTCGCGCGGTTCCTGCAACACAAACCGCCGCGCTACCCGGTGAACGGTGACGTGCAGATACGCTTCGATGACTGAAAGGAGTCCACGAAGGTGGACTTGGTGTTGTTGTTGCAGCGATTTCAATCGCCCCCGGGCAACAAGGAAAAGGAAGCCATGACCCACAAAGATACCATGATTGGATTGTTCAAGACTGCCAAGGGCCCCGGGAACCTCGCGCTCCGCGACGCGCCCGTACCCTCTCCTGCTCGGAACGAGGTACTTATCGAAATCAAAGCTGCCGGAATCTGCGGCACGGATATTCACATCAAGCATGACGAGTTCCCCTATTGGCCTCCCGTCATCCTCGGGCATGAATTTTCTGGAGTGATTGTCGAAGCAGGGAAAGAGGTTACCGGATTTCGCGTCGGCGACCGCGTCGTCGGCGAGCCGCACACGCGGGCTTGCGGCAAGTGTTACCTGTGTCGGACCGGCAACATTCAAATCTGCGCGCAAAAGCGTTCGCCCGGGTGGGGAATTGACGGCGCGTTCGCGCGCTACCTGACGATGCCTGAGCACTTGCTCCATCCCATCCCGGATTCAATGTCCTTCGAAGAAGCCGCGGTTGTGGAGCCGGCGGCGAATGTGGTCCAGGATGTCATCGAGCGCGGGCGTGTAGAGCCAAACGAGTTTGTCGTCATCAATGGGCCTGGGCCGATTGGGTTGATGGCGGTCATGGCGGCCAAGCTTTCCGGCGCAGGAACGATCGTGATGGTGGGCGCGTCGGTGGACGAGGATAAACGCCTCCCGCTTGCGCGCGAGTTGGGCGCGGATGAGGTGATTGTCGCGGACAAGCAGGACGCGGTCGCGCGCGTCATGGACATGACGAACGGGCGCGGCGCGAATCTAGTGGTCGAGGCCTCGGGCGCGGCGCCCGCCGTGAGGGCATCGGTGCAAATGCTGCGCAAATTGGGACGCATCACCGCCATTGGCTTGACCGGCAAGCCGGAGATT
Organism: Chloroflexota bacterium; assembly: GCA_016208315.1. Taxonomy (GTDB): domain Bacteria; phylum Chloroflexota; class Anaerolineae; order UBA4142; family UBA4142; genus JACQYF01. The sequence continues at coordinate 10,165 of JACQYF010000055.1, forward strand.
GCTTTCCCGTGGGATGTGGCGATGTCCAAGGTGCTGACGGTTCTGTTTAACATGAGCACCGGTTACACTTGCTGGGACCGGACGATCGGGCTGATCGCTTCGGGTAAGATGCCGGTGCGCAAGATCATCAGCCATATCGAGCCACTCGAGAATTGGGAACCAACCTTCGAGGCGGTCGAGAGCAAGCGCGCGTTAAAGGCGCTCCTGATTCCCTGAACGAAACGGATGCCATATGCCACAGATTTCACAAGAGACGAAAAACGCGGTCCGCGATCTTTTGATGGAGCTTATTCGCATCCCTTCAGTGCGCGGTCAAGAGGGACCGGCGGCGCGCGTTCTGTGCGACCGGCTTGAGTCGTTGGCGGACCGCTGCGAATTGATCGCCATTGACGACGCGATCATGCAAGACCCAGACTATGCATTCCCTTTGGCGGGACACACCTACCGCGACACGCCCAACCTCGAATGTGTCGTTGCGGGGAGTGGACAAGGGCGTTCGGTTGTATTCAATACGCACTTGGACGTCGTCCCACCCAGCGAAGGGCAGACGCACGCCTATGATCCCATCGAAGAAAATGGCATGATCTTTGGGCGCGGCGCGTGCGATGCGAAAGGCCAAGTCGCGACGCTTTACGCGCTCATTCTGTTATTGCGCGAGCGTGGCGTCCGTCCGCCGGGAGACCTGACGTTTCACTTTGTCGTCGAGGAAGAGAACGGCGGCAACGGCACACTGGCCATGATCCGCCGCGGCGTGCGCGCGGATGCGGCCGTCGTCCTTGAACCTTCCGAGATGAGTATTATCCCCGCCGTGCGCGGCGCGGTGTGGTTCGATCTCAAGGTCTTGGGCCGCGCGGCGCACAGCGGCAACGTGGCTGGGCGCATTAGTGCGCTGGACAAAGCCGTGATCGCGATGCAGGCGCTGCGCGATTATCACGACCGTTTGCTCGCCGAGTCGCGCGGTCTCCCGCTCTTTGACGAATTTGCCGACCCGATGCCGCTCACGTTCGGGATGCTCACGGCGGGCAACTGGCCGGCGAGCGTCCCGTCCGTCGCGGAACTGAAAGGTGTCCTCGGCTTTCTCCCCAATCATCATCGGCATGAGGTACACGAAGGAATGCGACAGACGCTCCGCTCGCAAGGTGACGGGTGGCTCCGAGATCATTTCGATCTCACTTTTCCGATGCTCAACTCGGATGGAAACGTGATTCCGGTACATCATCCACTGGTGACATCGCTGCGCGCGGCGATCCGTAAGAATCAAGCGCCCGACCGGGTGCGCGCGATGACCGCCTCATGCGACGCGTGGTTGTACAACAATCAGGCGGGAATCCCTACGGTCGTTTTCGGGCCTGGCTCTCTGAGCCATGCCCATTCCAAGGAAGAGCAAATCAAATTGGACGATATATTGACCGCCGCATCCGTCCTCGCCGATTGGGTGATGGATGGCGCGGCGTAATGGAGCAAACTAAGATGCCGCAACTGGAAAAACGCGAGGTACCGCGTCCCAAATCCGCCAAGCTCTTGGAACTCTCGCGCACGTACGAGCCGCCTTGCGCCGCCGATCAGGTCCCGGTGGTCTGGGATCACGCCGAGCGCGTCTGGGTGACCGATGTAGATGGCAACCGGTACATTGATTTCACGTCGGGTGTTCTGGTAACCAATCTCGGGCACAACCAGCCCGGCTTGGTGAGAGCCATTCAGCGCCAAGCACCGCGTCAGATGAACTGCTATTCGTTCCCTACACCCGAGCGCGTGACGGCGGCTGCCCGGCTGGTAAAAACATTTCCACCCAATCTCGACAAGGTCTTTTTCCTAAGCACGGGCGCTGAGGCAACCGAAGCCGCGCTGCGCGTGGCGCGCCGGTATACCGGCAAGCAAGAAGTGCTCGGATTCTACGGGGGATTTCACGGGCGCACCTACGGGGCGATGGGTGTGGCGGGGAGCATGGGCACGCGGCGCCAGTTCGGCGTTCCGGTGCCGGGCGGGATCATGGCGCCGTATGCGTACTGCTATCGCTGCTTTTACGATAAGAAATATCCCGAGTGCGACCTGTACTGCCTCAAGGCGCTGGATCGCGTGATTGCCTCTTCATCCTCAGGCGATCTAGGAGCGGTCATCGTCGAGCCGTATCAGGGGACTGCCGGGTTCGTTTTTCCGCCCGACGGTTGGCTCAAGCAATTGGAAGCATGGGCGCGTGAACGCGAACTCGTCCTCATCGTTGATGAGGTGCAGTCCAGTTTCGGGCGCACTGGCAAAATGTATGCCATCGAGTGGGAGGATGTCCACCCGCAAATGATTTGCCTCGGCAAGGGGTTGGGCAGTGGCGTGCCGTGTTCCGCGCTGGGCGGCGAGAGCAAGGTGCTCGAAAGTATGGCAGCGGGTGAGTTGTCGAGTACTTGGGGCGGCAATCCACTTGCGAGCGCGGCGGCGCTGGCCGTGATGGAGGCGATGGACAAGGAAAAACTGCCGGAGAACGCGCTCCAGATCGGCGCGGGCATGAAAGCGCGTTTTCTGGAGATGAAGGGAAAATACCGCTTCCTGGGTGACGCGCGCGGCAAGGGCTTGGTCATGGGATTGGAATTTGTGGATGCGCGCGATGGTTACACACCCTCGCCGGAGATCACGCGCAAGGTCATCATAGACTGCGCGGAGCATGGGCTCTTGCTGGGCAAGGTGGGATTTTACGGCAACGTGATTCGCATTGCTCCACCTCTCGTCATCAATCAAGAAGAGGCAGATATGGCGTTGGACATTCTGGATTCTGTTATGGCAGAATTCGAATAAACGCACCCCCACTCGAACAACTGAAAAGCTATTTTTCTTGTGGCGCCTTCGCCAAGCGCCGCGTCCACGCCGCGCGCCAGCCGGCACTCCGCGCGCGCCACGTGCCGATGATGCCATAGGGCAAAAAGAGCACGAGCGCGACGTAGACGATGCCGAGCAGATAACTGGATGCCTCGCCAAAGAACCGGTCGAGATAGAACTGCATCAGCCGGTAAACTGCCGCGCCCACGAGCGCCCCGCTGAGTGTTCCCACACCCCCGATTAGAATGATCAACAGCGCGGCGACCGTAAAGCCCAATCCACCCACGGTCGGACTGACGATGGGCTGGTACAGCGCGTGCAGCACCCCCGCGAGCGCGGCGGTAATGCTCGAGACGATCAAAGCGACGAGTTTAAAGTAAAACGTGCTAAAGCCGAGCATCTTGGCGCGCGCTTCGTTTTCGCGAATGGCGACGCAGACGCGCCCGGTCGGCGAATCGAGAAAACGGCGGTAGAACCCGTACGCCAGCACGATCACTGCGAGCGCGACGAAATAGAACGCGAGGCGCTGCTCGGCCGGATTCAGATAGGCGGGCTTGGGCACATTCTGGATGCCGACATCGCCGCCCGCGAACGCGCTCAACTCGTGCGATTGGATCACGACTTCGAACACCGCTGCGAATCCCAGCGTCACCAGCGCGAACGTGATGCCTTTGACGCGCGGCAGGACGATGCTGAACAAGAGCGCCTGCGCAATCGCCGCGATCAACACCAAGCCGAGCGTGGGCAGCAACTCCAAGCGCAGCGTCTTGAGCGCGATGCCCGTCGCGTACGCGCCGACGGCGAAGAACATTGCGTGCCCGAAGGAGAGCAGCCCGGTAACGCCCAGCAGGAGATCGTAGCTCAGCGCGTACAGCGCGAGGATAAAGACCTCGACGAGAAGCCCTTGATAGAATTTTGAATTCCCGGACTCGTTCGCCAACACGTCCGCAAGCGACTGCCCATCGAGAAACGCGACGATGAACGGGAACAGAATGAGCAAGCCCAACACGGTCGCCGCGACGACCGTGGTCCCGGACCCGGCTCGGTTATTCAGCATGACACGTTAGTCCTTCCGCCCGAAAAGTCCTTGCGGCATGGCCAAGAGGATGATGATCATCAAGAGGAGCGTCGAAGCCGGCACGAGCGGCGGCGTCGGTTTGAACGGTTGGGCAAGGAATGGCAGCGCGATGCCGATCTGCCCGTATTGCACGATGAACTGCTGGAGCAATCCGACGAGCAGCGAGCCGGCCGCCGCGCCGGGGAAACTGGTCAGACCCCCGATCGCGAGCGCGATCAACGCGGACAGCAGCAAACTCTCGCCCATGTTGTCCGATAGACCGAATGCCGGCGCCGCCAACACGCCGCCCAGCGCGGCCAGCCCGACTCCGAGCGCGAACACGAAGGTGAACACGCGGCGCACGTTCGTCCCCAAGGCCTCGACCATCTCCCGGTCCTGCACGCCCGCGCGAATGACCATCCCGACGCGCGAGCGTTTCAGTAGCAGCGATACGGCGATGAGGACGACCACGCCGACCAGGATCACAAACATCTCGTTATAGGTGCGAATGCGGCTGCCCATAAACGAGATCGTCGAACATCCTGTGGCCAGCCAATTGCCGATGTCCGCGGCCGGACAACCTTTGCCGATGGCGTTGAAGAGCGCGGGCTTGGGCATCGTCAACTGCGTGCGGCCCCAGATCGCAATGACGACCTCGCGCCCGACGACGCCCAGCCCCAGCGTGAGCATCAATTGGTAAATCGGTCGCGCGTACAGCGGACGGATCAACGACATTTCTATCAGCGCGCCCAACCCCGCGCCGGCGAGCGGGGCGACTAACATCGCGACGAGAAACCGCGCCGTCGTGCCCATGTCCAAGAAGAGTTGCGTCAAGAATCCATTCGCCGCGAATACGCCGAGAGCCGCAATCGTCAAAATAATGGCGAGGATCACAGGGCGCCGCGGCGATTGCGCTTTAGCGCGCGCCGCGCGTCGTCGTCGCGCAAACGCGGCGAGCGCCAGCGCGAGCAGCAAGCCCGCGAGCCAAAGGCCGGCGGCGCTCGCGACGAGCCAAGTCGCATCGGCTTGAACCGGCTCGGGCAGCGTGAGCGTCCCTTGTTCCAATTGCACGCCAAATATCACCGGGCTTTGCTCGTACGCTTGCGCGTCCCAAGCGGTTATGGGAAAACGCGGCAGTGAGAAGAAGAGCAATAGGACGGAGAAGAACACCGCCGCCCAGGGGAGAACGCGCAGGATAGGCCGTGCGAGATTCACGCGGCCGAGCACGGTCTGAAAAACCGGCGCGAGCACGAGACCGGCGGCGAGGAGCGCCGCCGGCGTGGCGAGGTCTACCACGGTGTCCGGGCGCAAATACATCGTCCAGCCGATGTATGCACCAATCATGAACAGAGTCCCGTGCGCTAGGTTCAGGACATCCATCAGCCCAAAGATCAACGAGAAACCCGAGGCGACGAGAAAAGTCACCGCCGCCACCGCCAGCCCGCGCAGGACCGTGATCATCCAATCCTGCGTCTCCATGCCGCGCATCGCGATGAGAAAGAACACGATCAGCGCGGCCAGAGTGATCAACTGCGTGCGCCGCCTCTTCAATGCTGTAATCATCCACCGCTCCTGCTTTCAGACTTCCGAAATCTGCGAGATTTCGGAAGTCTGAATTACGCTGCCCCCAAATACCGATGGACGGTCGCGCGGTCTTGCAGCAAGTCCGCCATCAAGCCGCCGTGGACCGAACGCCCTTCCTCGACAATGACATAGTGTTTTGCCAAGTGGCTGGCGACCGCAAAATTCTGCTCGACCAAGAGGACCGTAGTTTCTTTCGCCAGGTTCTCGATCGCCAGCATCAGGTGCTCGACGAGCACGGGCGCCAGCCCTTCGCTCGTTTCGTCAATCAGCAGCAGTTTATTCTCGGCGACGAGCGCGCGCGCGATCGCCAGCATCTGCTGCTGACCGCCAGAGAGCTGCAAGCCGCTCAGCTTGCGGAGGCGTTTCAAATCGGGAAAGAGACTAAAGATAAGGTCCTGCTTGCGCGTGAAATCGTCCTTGCGGCGTTCGCCCATGCGGAGATTCTCTTCGACGGTCAGGTCGCGAAAGATCGCGCGATAATCGGGCACAAAGCCCACACCCATCGCGGCAATGTCGTACGTCGGCCAACCCTGAATTTCCTCGCCGTCGATAATGACCTGGCCCTCCTGCGGCGGCGTGAGGCCCAGAATTGATTTCAGCGTCGTCGTCTTGCCGGCCCCGTTGCGCCCCAACAGCGCGGTGACCGCGCCTCTCGGGACGTTGACGGTCACGCCCTGCAGGATATGGAACTGGCCGATGAACGTGTGAATATCGCGGATCTCCGATAGGTTGCTCATATCAGTCGGACGATGCAATCGTCCGCCTCAATAGGTGGAAACCCGATAAATCGGGTTGCAGCCAATCCGATTCCATCGGATTTCCACCTACGTTAGACGCCGAATTTATTCGGTGGTGGTCTATCACCACGGCATGCCGCCCAAGTATGCGGTCTGCACCGTTTCGTTCGCGGCGATCTCTTTCGGCGTGCCCTCGGCGAGTACGGCGCCCTGGTGCATCACCGTGATGACCGTCGAGGCGTTCATTACGACGTTCATATTGTGCTCGACCAGGACAACGGTCTTGCGTCCGGCCTTCTGAACCTGCTGAATCAGCGCCATAAACTCGGCGACCTGTTCGCTCGCCATGCCCGCGGTCGGCTCGTCGAGCAGCAGCACGTCGGGGTCCGGCGCGAGAATCATGCCCAGTTCCAGTTTCCGCTGGTCGCCGTGCGGCAGATTCCGCGCGATGGTCGTCGCGCGCGCGGTCAACCCAACTTGCTCGATCACTTGGCGGGTGCGTTCCGCGTATTTGGTGAAATCGCTCGAGCGATTCAGCATTTTGAAATTGTCGCGTCCCAGCGCTTGGCACGCCAGGCGAATGTTCTCGAACACGGTCAGGTTCGGGAAGAGATTGGTGATCTGGAACGAGCGCCCCATGCCGAGGTGCGCGATCCGTTCCACGGGCAGGCGCGTGATGTCGCGTTCCTTGAAGACGACGTGACCGCCGGTCGGATCGAGCGTGCGGCTCAACAGATTCAAGAGCGTCGTCTTGCCCGCGCCATTGGGGCCGATGATCGAATGAAACGCGCCCGCGCGAATTTCGAGGTTGACGTTGTTGACCGCCACCAAGCCGCCGAACTCTTTCCGCAAGCGCCGCGCTTGCAGGATTACGCTGTTGTCCATCTCCAATCTCGCTGCCACAGAACCACACCGAAACACACCGAAAAAGATACTTTCTGTGTAATTCCGTGTGATTCTGTGGCCTGAAAGTGCTAAACTACTTGCCGCTCAACGTGCCGACAGGCAGCTTGCCGCAGCGGCTCTTGAGCGCGTCGGGCAGCAAGCAGGGCGGCTCGGGCCGCGTGGTCGAAACCAGACTAAAGAACTTGAACTCTTTGTCCGTCACGTTCAGAATCTAGACGATGTACATGTCCTGGATCGCGACGTGGTCTTCGGGCCGGATGAGCACTTTGCCTTTAGGCCCGTCGAATTCCAAGCCCTCGAACGCCTTGAGCAGCGCGGCCGCGTCGGTGCTGCCGCCGGTCTTTTTCAGTCCCGCGACAAACATCAGCGCGGCATTCATCCCATCGGCGTCGAACAGGTCGGGCGGGGCTTTAAAGCGCGCCGTGACCTCTTTCACGAGCCAGGCGTTGATGGGATTCGTGGGCAGGGTATAGTGATACAGGATGCCGCTGCTTTGCCCCAGCGCGTCGACGTACAGGGGCACCGTCGCGTTGTCGGCGACCGAGGCGGCGAGCGCCATCTTGTCGAACACGCCCATTTCGCGCGCGGTCTTGAACATCGGGACGAAACCCGCGCCGGCCCAGGTGGCGATCCATGCCTCCGCGCCGGATTTGATGATCTTGTCGAGGTACGGCGTAAACTCTTTCGTGTCGAGCGGCGCAAAGATGTCGTCCAGCACAAACGTGCCGCCAAACTTGGTGCAGGCATCGCGGAACGAAGCCGCGGCGCCGTAGCCGAACGAATAGTCGGGCGCGATCTGGACGAATTTCTTGTACTTGGTCGTGAGGTACTGGCAGAGGTTGATCGCGTCTTGATAGTTGTTGCGGCTCACGCGGAAGGTGTAATCGTTAAAATCCTTGCCGGTGATGTCGTTCGCGGCCGCGGGCGCGACGATGAGCGGTTTCTTGTTGTCGCGCGCTAACCCTTGCAAGGTGGCCGTCGCCGCCGAACTGACGCTGCCGACCAGGACGTCCACCTTTTCGACTTCGATCAACTGCCGCGCGACGGTGCTGGTGGTGGCGGGATCGCTTTTGTCGTCCTTGTCAATGACTTGGATGGAGCAATCGCCGAGTTTGAAGCTGCCGCCGGTCGCCGGCGCGCCGGCGAGATACTCGAGGCCCAACAAGAAACTGCGGCGCTGCGTCGTGCCGTACACAGCCAGCGCGCCGGAATAATCGCCGACCAGACCGACCTTGATCGTGCGGTCGCACTTGAGACCCGCGAACGGCCCGGCGGTCGGCGCGGTGGTGGGCACAGGCGCGGCAGTGGGCGCGACGGTTGGGGCTGTCGTCGCGGCAGGCGCCTTGGTTGGCTCCGGCGCCTTGGTCGGTTCCGGGGCCTTGGTTGGCGCGGGCGGCTGCGTCGGCGCGGCGGTCGGCGGGACAGCCGTTGGGGTGGGCGCGGGCGCGCACGCGGCAATCGTTGCGAGCACGACGATCAATGCGAAAACGAGCAAAACGTTCTTTTTCATTTCTTCTCCTCCTTCAGGAAAGTGACGAGTGACCCTTCGACAAGCTCAGGGCAGGCTATGTGACGGGTGACAGGACAGACCTTTATGCACCACCTCCTCACACCGGCTCGAAAGCGAGGAACGTGCGGCGCGCGGCGGCTTCGCCGCGCTCGACGTAGATCGCTTTGAGCGGCATTCCAATTTGGATCTGTTCTGGATGCTTGATATCCACGCCGAGAATTTGCGCGCTGATCGCGGGCCCTTCCGCCAGGCGTACGATGCCGACGCAATACGGATTCTGACGATTAAAACCCTCGGCGATCATCGCCGACAGCGCGACATAGACCACGGTAAATGCCGCCAACGTGCCTTGCCCGGCGAGTTCGATCCACTCGATCTCGTCGTGACCCTCGCGACAGATCGCGCGCGGCGGCAGATACACACGTCCGTCAACACGGCAGCGCGTGCCCATCAATTCGCGCTCGCCCAAGTATTGGTTGTATGCGGCGCTGGTAAACGCTTCCATCCTACGTCATCCTTCCGCTGGTCATTGCGAGGGCGGTTTTTGCCCGAAGCAATCTCTGCGAGACCTTTGGTCTTCCTCAATGTCATGGTACTCCGTGGCGAAAAGGAAGATTGCTTCGCTCCGCTCGCAATGACGGGTGAGTCTCACTTTCTCTCAAAGATGTGTACCACGCACGTCTGCCCCGTGCCACCGACGTTGTGCGTCAATCCCAGGTTGAGGTCGCCTGGCAATTGCCGCGCGCCTGCCGCGCCGCGCATTTGCTTCCAGACCTCGACGACCTGCGCCGCGCCGGACGCGCCGACCGGATGCCCCTTGGCCTTCAATCCGCCCGACGTGTTGATCGGCCGCGGACCGGCGCGCGTGGTCAGCCCTTGCTCGGCGGCGCGGAATCCTTGGCCTGGCGCAAAGAAACCCAAATCTTCGGACGCGATCACTTCGGCAATCGTGAAGCAGTCGTGTACCTCCGCGACCTTGATGTCCGAGGGCTGGACGCCGGCCATTTCATACGCTTGCCGGCTGGCGAGACGCGCCGCCGCAATCGTCGTCAGCTCGCTCCGTTCGTGCAGGGCGTCGTCGCTGGCCTGTCCCGATCCGATGATGTAGAGTGGATTATCGCTGAACGACCGCGCGATGTCTTCGCTGACCAACAACAATGCCGCCGCGCCGTCTGAGACCGGCGAGCAATCGAACAAACGCAGGGGCCAGGCAATCATCGGATTCGCGCGGTCGTCGCGCAGAAATTCCATTTCGTCTTTCCAAGTCGGAATCGGCAGCCCTTTTTTCGCGGCGCTCGCTTGGCGCGCCGCCATAATGTCCGCGATGCGTTGGCCCAACTGCGCCTTGTCGTTCAGCGCGCCGTTTTCGTGGTTCTTGATCCCGACGCACATGAGCGCTTCGGGCGTCGCGCCGTAAGCGTGCATGTACGCCGTCGCCATCGCCGCGTAGAAACCGGGGAAGGTGAATCCCGCCGGAATCTCGTACAACGCGTCACCCGCGGTGGCGAGCGCGTCGGTCACCCTTTCGGTCGGCAGACTGCTCATCTTTTCAATCCCGCCCACGAGCACGACGTCGTACAGCCCCGACGCGATCGCGAGAATGCCTTGGCGGAGAGCGACGCCGCTGCTGGCGCACGCGTCCTCGATGCGCGTCGTGGGCCGCGGCGTGAGTCCGACCCAACTCGCCATCAAAGGCGCGGTGTGTCCCTGTCCCTCAAACAAATCGCTGCTGTAATTGCCGATGAAAATCGCTTCGATGTCTTTCGGCTCGAACCCCTTGTCCACCGACTGCCGCATCTCACGGAATGCTTCCACGAACAGATCGCGCGTCGCCTTGTCCGGGAACGCGCCGAACTTGCTCATGCCCGCTCCGACGATGGCGACCCCGCGCCCCAGTCTTCGATTCGTCATACTACTTCTCCCCAAAAATAGGACGCCGATGAACGCGGAAAACGCGGATAAGAAAGAAAAATCCGCGCTCGTCCGCGCTCGTCCGCGTCCTATTTACATCCGACAGCTCGAGTGCTGCGAGGCACATGGATACCACCTTACCGCGCAAACTGGGCGCGCAATTCGCGCCGGAGAGTCTTGCCCATGCCGGACAACGGCAAGCGGTCCAGAAAGACCACGCTCTTAAGCAGCTTGTAGCGCGCGAGATGGTCTTGCAGGAAATCGAGCAGCTCTTGCTCGCCCGCGGTCGCGCTGGGCTTGAGCACGACGCATGCCTTGCCCACCTCGCCCCATTTGGCGTCCGGCACTCCGACCACCGCGCACATGTGGACCGCGGGATGCTTGTACAAGGCATTCTCGATCTCGACGGGATAGACGTTTTCGCCGCCGGAGATGAACATATCCTTCTTGCGGTCCACGACGTAGAAATACCACTCCTCGTCATAGCGCTCGAGGTCGCCCGTGTGGAACCATCCTTCGTCGTCCATTACCGCCGCGCTCGCCGCGGGATCGTCCCAGTAGCCCGAACTGCGGCTCGGTCCTTTCAGCACTAATTCGCCGACCTGATGCGGACCCAACGGTTTGTTCGCATCGTCCACCACGCGCACGTCAACGAAAAAGTTGGGGCGACCGATGCTGCCGGCTTTGCGTTCCGCGTCTTCCGCCGAGAGCGCGAACAAGCCGGGACGGAATTCGGTCATCCCAAAGCCCTGTTTAAAGCGAATGCCTTTTTCCTTCATGTATTGCTGAATCACGGGCACGGGCAAAGGCGCGCCGCCGCACGTGCAGAAACGCAGACTGCAGACGTCAGCCGTTCGAAAGTTCGGCGCTTGGAGCATCATCTGGTACATCGTCGGCACGGCGGCAAAGACGGTGACCCTTTCGCGTTGGATGAGATCGAGCACCTGCACGGGATCGAATTGCCGCGTGAGGATGGAAGTGTTCCCGAACACAACCTGCGAGGACATGTACGCGAACAAGCCGCCGGCGTGGAACAGCGGATAGATGTTGAGATAGATGTCGTCGTGATGCAAGTCGTGAGTCACCGTGTTGAGCACGTTCCAACAGATCATGCGATGGCTGATCATCGCGCCCTTGGGCAGACCGGTCGTTCCGCCCGTGAAAAGCAAACAGGCAATGTCTTCGGCGTCGAGAGACTCACAAGCTACCGCAGATGCCTCGCCGGACTGCCAGGTGCTTTCAAAATGCCTGCTGCCCGAAATGCCATCCCCTTCAATATGTAGGTAATTACGAATTGCGAATTGCGAATTACGAGTCGCCCTTTCGATCTCCCCCACGCCCTCCTTGAACTCGTCCGAGTAGATCAAGACCTTGGGCGCGCTCTTTTCGATCAGCGCCAAATTTTCGCGCCAGTGCAGCCGCCAGTTGAGCGCGGTGTGGATCGCGCCCAGTTTGCCGCACGCGTAAAAACAATCGAGGTGCTCGACGCCGTCGCGCGCGAGAATCGCCACGCGGTCGCCCTTGCCCACGCCGGCCGCGTCGCGCAGCCAATTCGCCAAGCGATTCGCGCGCGCGTTGAATTCGCGATAGGTCAAGCGCCATTCGGGAGTCTTGCCGACGTCAATGATTGCCAATTTGTCCGGCGAATAGATCGCGCGGCGTCCCAAATAATCGCCGATGTACATCTTCGCCTCCGTTCAGATAGGACGTGTCCGGTCGGTAAGCGCAACGCTTGTGTCCCAAAGTCGGCGCTGCGCATTCCGGTCGTGCGAATAGGGGCTGGATTCGATTTCTTGGCCGTCCTTGAAGAATTTTCCCGTAACGCCCGCGACCTCCGGTGATGAAGCCAGGCGCGCGAGCGCCGCCGCTGGCTTCTCAGGACGTGACGACACAAGTTGCGTGACCCATCGCATCATTGGCGGCGCTTCGCGCATGAGGTTGGACTTGACCAGTCCGGGATGAACGGCATTGACGGTCACACCGGTCCCTTCAAGCCGCCGGGCCAGTTCGTAGGTGAAAAGCAAATTGCACATCTTGCTGGCGCCAAACGCCCACAACGGCCGAAATTTCTGCGCGCCTTGAAGGTCGTCGAAATCGAGTTGTACGGTTGAGGGCGCGGTGGCGACCAGGACGCGGCTCGGCGCGCTGGCTGTTAATGTGTCGAGCAGCAAATTGGTGAGCCGAAAGACGCCGAGATGGTTCACGGCAAACATCGTCTCTAGTCCGTCGGGGGTCGTCGTGCGCTGCGCCTTGAACACGGCCGCCGTGTTGACCAAAACATCCAAGCGATTGCGAATTGCGTAGAAACGCGTGACCATCTCGCGGATAGATTCCTGGTTCGCCAAATCTACGCGCATGACCTGAATGTCCGAATTGCCCGTGGCCGAGATGATCTCGTTTTTGGCGGCCTCGCCGCGCGCTTGGTCGCGGCAAGCTAATATCACCGTCGCGCCGCGTTGCGCCAACGCGGCGGCCGTGGCTTTGCCAATCCCACCGTTCGCGCCGGTTACGATGCAGACCTTGCCCTTCATCTCGGCGTTCATGCGTCTCCTGCGCCAGCCATCCGTGGAGTAGGGCGAGCGGCTCGCTCGCTGCCGACGGGCGAGCCGCCCGTCCTACGTGAGGTGCGCGTGCAACAGCGCGTTAAACTCGTCCAACCGATCAACGTAGGGCGCGTGCCCGGCGTCCTGGATCACGACCTCGCGATACTTGCCGCCGCGCGCGGCATACCGGTCGAGCACCGCACGCGTTTGCCCGATCATCGGCTGCGGCGGAAAGATTTCCTTGCCGGGCCAGCCGGGGATGCGCCCCAGCATTCCGAGGTAGCCCACATCCGCGAGCGCCGTATCGGAGACAAGGAGATCGTGACTGCCGCGCAGCCACAAGATTTCGGGCTTGGGGTCTGCCGCGACCAATTTGCCGATGTCGCCCGCGTATTTCGGCGAAAGCGCATTGGCCGCGCCCCAAACGCCCGGCGCGACAAAGGGCCAGTTCGGCGATTGCTCCGCGCCGCCCGAATTATCTTGCGGTCCCAGGTGCATTGTTAGCATCGCGGAAAGCAGTTCCTCTTCGCGGGCGGGAATGAACGGCGGCTTGACGACCAGGTTGCGAATCGCGACGCGCGGCGAGAATGGGCTATCCATGCTGCGGTCGCCCTCACCCAACCGTTTGATCAATTCGGGATTCGCCAGCCCGCCGCCCGAACCGGCATAATCGGAATAGCACGGCGTCCCCTCCAGGTCTTTGACGCCGCCGAACCCGAAAGGCGAGCCGGGGTCTACCTGGATCGCGCTGAGGACGCGCGCGGGTTGGTCCATCAATATGCGCCAGATCACCGACCCGCCCATCGAGCTGCCGACGAAATGGGCGCGCGACAGATTCAGTTCGTCGAGCAGCGCGAGGGCATCGTCGGCCCAGTCACCTGGTCCGCGCGTCGCGTCAATCTTTTTCTCGAAATCGGCCTCGCCGAAACCGCGTTGGTCGGGCGCGATGCCGAGGAAACCCGGCGGCAACGCGACCATCACTTCTTCCCACCACGTCGCCGAACTCGTGTTGCCGTGCAAGAACACGACCGGCACGCCATCGTCGCGACCGGCGAACAGCACCCGCGTGCGAATGCGCGGCGTCGTAACGATGTTCGCTCGGATGCCAGGCAGCGTTGGAATACTCATTGTTTTGTCCTTACAAGTGCTTGGTCGTTTGTCCGCCCTGCGTTTTTGTCCGCGAATCTCGCGAATCCTCGCCAAAAATAATTTTCCTATTCGTGAGATTCGCGAGATTCGCGGAAGACTTTCGCCGATTGACAGCGCTAGGGCAAGTATTTTTCTCTCAGCTTGGCTTTTTCGACTTTGCCATAGGGCGAGTACGGGAACGCGTCGGCAAAGATCACACGTTTGGGGATCTTGTAGCGCGCGAGTTTGCCCTGGCAGAACGCCAGCAATTCGTCTGGCGTCGCGGTGCGCCCCGGCTGAAGCAAGACGATCATCAAGCCGACCTCGCCCCACTGCTCGTCGGGCTGGCCGATGAGCGCGGCGTCGGCGACCGCGGGATGATCGCGGAAAATCTTTTCCACCTCGGCCGCATAAATATTTTCGCCACCGCTCTTGATCATGTCCTTGAAGCGCCCGACAAAATAGAAAAAGCCGTCGTCATCCATCCGCATCCCGTCGCCGGTATGGAACCAGCCAGCGGTCAAGGCGTCCGCGGTCGCTTGCGGATTCCGCCAATAGCCCGCGCAAACGTGCGGGCCCCGTATCAGCAATTCGCCCGGCTGACCCACCGGCACATCCTCACCCGTCGCGGGATTGACCAGCCGCATTTGGCTGTGAAAGATCGGCTTGCCCAGCGACCCGCGCTTGCGCGCCGACTCTTCGTCCGTCATGCTGAAGCAATTGGGTCCGACTTCGGTAAGCCCATAGCCCTGGCGAAACACGCCGCCCTTGGCGGCGAGCCATGCTTCCATCAGCGGGACCGGAATCGCCGCGCCGCCGTTGATCCAAAACCGCACGTGGCTGAAATCGGCTTGGCGAAAGTGGGGCGTGTTGTGCCACAACTGGAACAGCGTCGGCACGCCGAGCTCCACGCTGCACTTTTCGGCGACGATGCGCTGGAGCGATTCCTCCGCATCGAAGGCGCGCGCAAGGATGATGCGTCCGCCGGCGTAGAACAGCGGCGTCAGGAACGCGAACAGTCCGCCGGCGTGGAACAGCGGCGTCAGGACCGGCGACACGTCATTTTCATTCAAGCCCCAACTGACGACCGTGTTGATGCAATTCCATAACACTTGGCGATGCGGCAGCAGCGCGCCCTTGGGACGCCCGGTCGTGCCCGACGTATAGAGAATGCAGTACGGATCGTCGTCGCTCAACGGGGGCCGCTCCGGCTCGGCATCGGACGCGCGCGCGATCTCGTCCTCGTATGCGGGCGCGTCGTCCATTTGCGCGCCTTCGACGCCCACGAGGTGCGGGACCTTGAGATGAGCGCAGATTTCGTTCAAGGTCGGAACGAATTCGGGACCGCACAGAACCACCTTCGGCTCGCAGTCGCCGACGATGTATGCAAGCTCGCGCGCGGTGAGACGCCAATTGAGCGGCGCAAAGATCGCGCCCAGTTTCGCCAGGCCGTAGAACAGGTCCACAAAGATCACGCTGTTGTTGGCGTACAGCGAGACGCGGTCGCCTTTCCGCACGCCGAACCGCGCGCGCAGAAAATTCGCGGCGCGATTGGCGCGCGCGTTCAGTTGCGCGTAGGTAAAGCGTTCGCCCGTGTGCGTATAGAGCAGCGCTTCGCGCTCCGGCGTCAAACGCGCCCGCGCGCTGAGCAAATCCGCTGCGTGCATATCAACCCCCAACCGCTGTCGGAGCAATGACTCTTTTGGCGAATTGACATTCGGTAGGGGCAATCCCTTGTGGTTGCCCCCGAAGGGCAGGCACAAGGCACGGCCCCCACGAATGCCCCCGGACGGGCAAGCACTAGGCACTGCCCCTAGGAATGCCCCGGATGGGCAGGCACAAGGCACTGCCCCCTACGAATGTGCCAACGTAGTGATCAATTCGACGGCTCAAAGAGGTGAAAATCGGCTGGCAGCCGACTCGGTTACAGTCCGATTCATCTGGCTTGCACCTGTCTGAGGCGGGCGATTCATCGCCCGATTATGTCCCGACGACGATGCCGCCATCCACGCGGAGCACCACGCCGGTGATGAAACTCGCTTCGTCGGACGCCAGGAACAGGTACGCGTTCGCGATGTCCCGCGGCTGCGCCCACCGCCCCAAGGGGGTGCGCGCCGTCACCGTTTCGAGAAATTTCTGCGGGATGGATTGGAAGATTTCCGTCGCGGTGTACCCGGGTGCGATGGCGTTGACGCGAATCCCGTAGCGTCCCAATTCCCGCGCCCACACCTTGGTCATGCCGATCACCCCCGCCTTGGCGGCGACATAGTTGGTCTGCCCAATGTTGCCATCTATGCCGACGATCGAGCTGGCGTTGAGGATCACGCCGCGGCGCTGTCGGATCATGTAGGGCGCCGCCGCTTGCGCGCAGTTGAAAACGCCTTTCAAATCAATCGAGATGACCAGGTCGAACTCTGCTTCCGGCATTTCGCCAATAAGCGCGCCGTCCTTCACCTTGACCAATTGCGAGTCGCGCAGGATGCCCGCGTTGTTGACGAGAACGTCTATACGACCATGCCGCAGGGCCACCGCGTCCACCCACGCCTGGATTTGCTGGCGGTCGGCGACATCGACGCGATAAAAACTTGCCTCTGCGCCAAGGGATTTGGCCGCGCGTTCGCCTGGCTCCTGCGCCACGTCGCAGATCGAAACTGTTGCGCCTTCCTCCGCAAATCGCGCCGCGGTCGCTTTGCCGATGCCCGCTGCGCCGCCGGTGATCAACACCACTTTATTTTTCATTCGCATCCGTCACGCTCCGTTTGCTTTGCCCCAGCGCACGCACGCCGCGGCCCAGACGTAGCCGATGCCCGCGCCCACGATCGCCATCAACGCGCCGTCTTTCAAGCGACCCTGCCTCAATCCCTCGATAATATTGATGATGCTGTCCTGTTCGCCGATGTGACCGATGCTGTCGTTGTAGACGCCCTGCGCTTCGGTCAGTCCCAAGCGCTGCAACATGTCGCGATAACTCGAGGGCTTGATCAACACCATATTCAGGAATCCGAGATCGGCGCGCGTGTAAGGCGTGCCGTCCGGTTTGGTTCCACTTTTGCGCAGCGCCTCGTCAATGCAATGCATCCAGTTGTCCATGCTGATTTCGTTCAAGCGATTTTTCATCGCCTCCGGCTCCACCAGATCGAACGCGAACTGACCCTGGCGTACCGCCTTGTCGGCGGGGAAACGCATCGTGCCGCTCGCGGGCACCACCACGTGGCGGCTCATCGAGCCATCGGTCATGAGGTGCGCGCCCAGGACGTGATTGCGCGGCCAGTTGCGGCGCAGCAGCAGCGCGCCGCCGCCCGCGCCGATATTGAAGAGGAACGAATTGCGCGCGTGCTCGAAAGCGATGACATCCGCAATGCGATAGCCGCCGCCGATGAGGATGGTGTTGATCTCGGGGTCGGCGCGCATCATGTCCTTGGCCATCTTGAGCGCGGCGACCGTCGTCGCGCAGCGCATGTGCAGATCAATCGCCCAGGCGTTCGTGGCGCCGATTTGATACGCAAGGTCAATGCCGGCGGTCCACAGCAGGTATTCCTTCCACTCTTCGGTCGTACACAACACGACGTCAATTTCTTCCGGCGGAATGTCGCATTTCGAGAGACAATCCTGCGCCGCCCAGACGGCCATCTGGTTGGGATGCTCGTCGGGACGGCCGATGCGCTTTTGAGTGATGCCGAGCTTGTCGCGCACCACCCACTCGGGCAGACCGCTCCGTTCCGCGATCTCGGCGGCGGTCATCACGGAGTTGGGCAGATACAGGCCCACGCTCGCAATGCCCATCGAAAAATCGTCGTGCGGTTCGGTCATTCCACCACTCCCTCGTCCTTCAAAACAAAATCGCCGATGTGTACATAGCGCGCAATGAACGCGATCACATCGGCGAAGCGGGCGAACGATTTCTCTTCGTTGGTCTGCACGTGGACGATGGCCCCGTGCCAGCCCCGCGCGCGATCGGATTGCTCGTCGCGCGGCAGGTCTTGGACAAAGCGCAAGACGAATGACTCGACCCGCGGAAAATCCGCAGCCATCCAGACACTCCGCGTCGCAACGCGGCCCAAATATAACCGCAAAAAATCCGTAGGGGCGGGGTCTCCCCGCCCATCCACACTCTCCTCGTCGAAACGCAGGCCCAATAAAACCGCCCGCTACCGGCGAGTATAGCAGGCGGTCATCACACTGGTGTTACAACGGTGTTACAAGCGGCGATCAATCGCCCGCCTCAGCAAACACAAGACCGATAAATCGGTCTGAATCGGTCTTCAACCGATTTTAACCTACTGAGGCGGGTGGTTTTTAACCCCCGCTCACGCGAGCAATTGGCGATACAAATCCTGCGTGGCGGGCGAGGGTTCCAGATCGAGTTCCTGCCGGAGCGCGGCAGCACAGCGATCGAACACGCGGCGGACCTGGACGCGTTCGCCGCGCTGGGCGTGGACGCGCATCTGCAAGTGGTAGGCGTGCTCCCAGCACCGGTCGCGCGTGAGGATGCGCTCGCACAGCGCGAGGCACTCGTCCCACTCGCCGCGGGCGAACAACTCGCGGGCGACGCGGTCGGCCGTGCGGAGATAGAGAGCCAGCAGGCGCTCGCGCTCGGCGCTGGTCCAATCCTCATAGCGCGCGTCGCCCAAGTAATCGTCCTGGTACAGCGCGAGCGCGCGGCGATAGAGGTCGAACGCCGTGGGGGTTGGCTCGGCGTCCGCGCGCGTGATGAGGTGGGTGAACTCGTCGGCGTCAATCCAAATATCCGCGCCGCTTTGCAAGCCGCACGCCGAACCCTCGCGCGCGATGAACGCGGGATCTTTATCCACGCGCTCCGGTTCGAGCGCGTGGTTCAGCGCGTTGAGCGTGACGCGCAAATCGCGCGCGGCCTGCTCGGGGGTTTCCTTGCGCCACAACAATTCCAGGATTTCTTCACGCTGAAACATTTTGCCGCGGAACGTGACGAGCAGTTGCAGCAGCCGCCGCGCTTTGCGCCGCTGCCACTCGCGCTCGCTCACCTCGGCCGCCCCACGCCACACGCGAAATGCGCCCAACGTTTGGATGCGGAGTTGGTCACCGGGGTGAGCACTGACTTGTTCGAGCCGCATCGCCGCGAGAAGACGCGTGACATACGCGTTGTCGCGTCCGGCCGGCTTGCCTTCGCGTTGGCGCGCCTCGAGGAGCAAGGGCACGATCACGCGCGGATCCTGCAAGCCCAACAGCGTCCGGCGCGTCCACAAGTAATCGTAATGCTGTGCTTCCGCCAGGGTCAGCGCGTCGTCGAGATGCGTGAGCGCGCGCTCGCGTTGCCTCAAACGCCAGCACGCCAGCGCCAGCCACAGCCGCGTCGCCGCGCGCCCAAACGGGTCGCCGCTGGCGCGAAACGCGGCGAGGCCGTCCTGAAGCGTTTGGATCGCGTCCCGGTCGCGTCCGGCGAGCATGTGGCTGGCGCCCAGCGCGATCTGCACGAGACCGGCCACCCAAATATCGCCGGAGCGGCGCGCGACCGCAATCCCGGCGGCGGCTTCGCGGCACGCGGCGGGATGGTCGCCCATCAAACCGTACGCGCGCGTCAGGCCCCAGTGCGCCTCGGCGCGCGTGCGCGGTACCGCCAGTTGGTCGCCGAGCGCCGCCGCCTCCTGATAGCAGCGGATGGCCTGCGGCAAATCGCCGCGGATTTGGT
Organism: Chloroflexota bacterium; assembly: GCA_016208315.1. GTDB lineage: Bacteria > Chloroflexota > Anaerolineae > UBA4142 > UBA4142 > JACQYF01. The sequence goes on from JACQYF010000055.1 coordinate 30,011, forward strand.
ACGCGTGCCCCAGGCGCAGTTGTCCGACCGCCGAGATAAAGGGCGAATGGAAACGCGCGCCGAGCGTGATGCTCGCTTGCGCCGTATCAAGGGCCGAGTCCCCGCGTCCCTGGAACGCGTAGAGGAGCGAGAGAATCAAGAGCGTTTCGCGGTGGCCGCGCGGCGGGTGCAGTTGGCCGCTCTCGGCGCGTGCCCAGGTCTCGAGGGTCTCGCGGGCTTCGTCGAGGCGTCCCGTCCGGATCTTGACGCGCACGCTCAGCGCGTCTTCGCTGGGGCCCTCGTCGCGCAAGGCGCGCACCTGGGCGCGCAAGCGTTCGGCTTCTTCGGCTTTGCCGATGTTCAGTTTATTTTCCGCCAGCATTTCCAAGAGCCGCGCCTTGGTCGCGCGGTCGTCGAGCCGGTCGCTCAAGCGCAGCGCCTCTTGGAGCGATTTTTCGGCCTCGGCGGGCCGCAAGGTATCGAGGTAAACCAGTGCCTGCCCGCGCAGGGCGCGCGTGATGCCGCTCGTATCTTTGGCGTCCCGCGCCGCGCGTTCGGCTTGCGCGTACCACGCGAGCGCATCGTCAAAGCGGCTGCGCAGGCGCGCCAACTCGCCCAGCATAAAGAGGATGAAAGGATGGCTGGCGACTTCGTCCGGGGGCAGGGCATCAATCCACGCGGCCAGAGTGTCCAGGCGGCCCTCGCGCAGAACGGTTTCGCCGATCTCCTGGATCAGCGCGGCGGCTTGCCGAAACTCGCTCGCCTGCAAGAGATGATAGACCGCCTCGTCGTACCGCTTGGCGCGGCGAAAGAATTTGGCCGCGCGGCGGTGCCGGTCGCGCGCCGCGCTGGGATTTTGGCGGCGCGCCTGCTCCCACAGAAAATCGTGAAACAGATGATGATAACGGTAGTGACGCTCCCCCACCGCACGGACAAACTGGTCGCTGTCGCACAGTTCGAGCAGCCGCGCGTCGCCGTCGTCGCGCTGGGTGATCGCATTGCAAGCCGCCGGCTCCAGTTCACGCAGCGCGCACGTTTGCAGCACGAATTCCCGCCGCCGCGGCAGCTGCTGCGCCAGCACGCTTTGAGCGAGATAGTCGAACAAGGTCGCGAGGGAGCCGGACCCGCGCGCCAGGAGGGTATCGAGCGGGGCTTGCGGATTCGACCGCATCTCCTGCCGGATCAATTGCAGCGCGATCGGCCATCCTTCCGTGCGCTCGGCGAGAAGCTCGACATCGTGCGGCGCCAAGGGCAGGTTGTACGTGTCGCGAAACAGGGCCGCGATTTCGTCGGGGGTAAACGCGAGGGCGGCGCGCTTGATCTCGAGGACCTGATTGCCGGCGCGCCAGCCGACCAGCATTTTCCACTGGAGCGGATAGCGGGTGGCGACGATCACGCGGAGCGCGGGCGGAACCGACGCGATCAAGTGCTCGAGCAGCGCATCGGTCTCCGGCGACGATGCGAGGTAATAATCGTCAATCACGAGGAGGGAGGGATTGGCGCAGATTTCGTCGAGCGCATGGAGGACCGCATCGAGCGCGGCGGGCGCGCCCGCGTCCGCGTCTTGCAAGAGCGCCAAGGGGCCTTCGGGGAAGGCGGGGAGTCGCAGCCGCAGCGCGGCGATGAGATGGGACAAGAATTGGCGGGGATCGGTATCGCCCTCACCCGCGCTGTACCAAAAGAGCGGCAAATTCCAATCGGCCATTTGCGCCAGCGCCGTGGATTTGCCATAGCCGGTGTTGGCTTGGACGATGGTGGCGCGGTGATCCAGCGCCTCGCGCAAGAGCGCGGCGAGGCGCGGATGGGCGAGCGTGTAACGCCGCAATTGCGGCGGATTCAGTTGGGCGTGGAGCACTCCCGCATTGGGCATGATCGCTCCAGATGGCCGATCGCCTGAGCGACCGCCCTCATAGGATTTCTCGGCGCGGCGAACTAACCAGGCGGCTCGGAACCGGCAGATTCAGTTTAGCATAAATGGAATGGCGGGTCAATCTTTCGCCCACGTCTATCTCAAGGACTCGCTTGCCAAGTCACTCATTTGATGCTATGATGTTAAAAGACATTTACAAAGGGGTGATGTCCTCGACAAACTTGGCCTGTGGGTGATTGGATGTCGCGTGAAGCATTCCTCCGGACCAAACTGATTCCTCCCCGTCCTCAACGTCATTCCCTAGTGCGGCCCCGCGTTCTGAATTTGGCGCGCCAAGCGCTCGACTATCGTGTAACCATCTTGCAGGCGAGCACCGGCTACGGCAAATCTACGGCGCTCGCGCACCTGGCCCAAAACGGTACGGCGCTTTTCTGGTACACGGCGACTGAAAGCGATCGAGACCCGCAGCAGTTCCTCGCCCACTTGATAGCCGCGTTTCAAACGGCCTCGCCGACGGTGAATGAAATTCCCCACCTGTTCTTGCAATACCCGTATCCCAACGAGGTGCGGCGCGCCGCCGATGCGCTCATCAACGTCCTTAGCGGTGTGATTACGCGACCCACGCTTTTCGTCATTGACGATTACCACTTTGCCGCGTCCCCTGAAGTTGACACGCTCGTCGAATATTTTCTCTCCTTTCTCCCCGCTGATTTGCATGCGATCGTTTCGACGCGCTATCCCCCGCCGTGGGGGCAGCTTCCATCCTGGCGCGCGCACGGTCAGGTGCTGGAGCTCAAGCACGACGCGCTGGCTTTTACCCGCGACGAAATCGAAACACTCTTTCGCGACCAGTATGCCCTGCCCTTGGCCCCACACGACCTGGACCTGCTCGCCGAGAAAACCGAGGGCTGGTCGGCGGCGCTGCAACTGGTCTGGCAAGGTCTGCGCGCCAACCCACAGACCGAAGTTGCCGCGCTCCTGTCAGCTCCGGATTCGAGCCACGGCTCGCTGGATACGCTGTTCACGTACCTGGCGCGCGATGTGTTGGCGCAACAGCCGCCCGCGTTGCAGAATTTCATGCTGCAAACTAGTGTACTGCGCGAAATAGACCCCGCCGCATGTCAAGCGCTCACCTGCACGGATTGCCAGCAAGTTTTTGCCGAACTGCGAGAGCGGGACCTCTTTTTGATTGCGCTCGGCGACAACACTTATCGCTATCAGCATCTCTTTCACGATTTTCTGTACGCGCACGCGCTCGCCGCGAATCGCGCGCAAGTGGCTGAGCTACATCGTTGCGCCGCGGAATTTTTTCGCGCCGCCGGCGACTTGGCCGAAGCCATCTATCATTTGCTCCGTGCGGAGGAATTCGACCAAGCCGGCGCGCTGATCGAACAGGCAGGCGAAGACGCACTCCGGAATGGGACGCTCGACACGCTCGCCGGTTGGATCGAGCAAATCCCCGCGGTGACTATCGAAAGGCGCCCGGCGCTCTTGTTCTATGGCGGCGAACTGGCGCGTCTTGGCAGTCGTTTTGACAAAGCGCTCTCCTGGCACTCCCAGGCGGAACGCATCTGGCGCGCCGCGGAGAACCGGGTCGGCATCGCGCGCGCGTTGCGTGGGCAGGCGCTGGTTTACCTGGATATCTTGCAAACTCCGGAAGCCGAAAAATTACTCCAGGAAGCGCTCAGGTTGAATGACGGCACGGCAGATTACGAAACTCAGGCGCGCTTGCTGGAAATGTTAGCCGAAAACAAACTGAACATGGGTCGGGTGGGCGAAGCGGAAAATCTGCGACGGCAAGCGCGCGACTTACGGGAGGATATTTCCGGCGAAGATACGTTGAGCGTGCGCGTCAAACTGCGGACGGGGCATCTGGACGAGGCGCGTGAGATTCTGGAAACCTGGGTGCGCGAAGAGCAGGGACAACGCCTCCCGCCGCGTGGGCATCGCGAGACCGCGCTGCTTTTATCTCTCATCTATTCCGCGCAAGGCGCGGCGGATGATGCCTTTGCGACGGCCCAGGCCGGTCTCGCGCTTGGCGCCCGACTCGATTCGCCGTATATCTCAGCCGTGGCTCAAATGCGCTTGGGGCATGCTCATCAAATCCGCGGCGAATTGCGCGAGGCGTTACAATGTTACGAGAAGCAGGTCGCGCTCGGCGACCAAATCGCGATCCCACGCGTGCGCGCGGAGGCCTGTTGGGGCCTGGCCCGCGCCTATGGGCTTGTAGGCGATTTAGCGGCGGCGCAACGCGCGGCAACGGAGGGGATCGAGATTGGGCGTAGCGCGGGCGATTTGTGGATCGTCGCGCAAATCCAACTGGCGCTCGGCGCGGCCCAAGTGCTCGCCGCATCGGATCGCCAAGGGATTGAAACTCTGGTCGAGGCGCTCATTGCGTTCCACGGTTGCGGCGATGCGTTTGGCAGCACCGCCGCGTGGATGTGGCTCGCGTTCGCCGACTGGCGTTTGGGTGAGCGCGAACGCGCGTTGTCGCATTTGGATGAGGCGCTGGTCGTCGCGCAAGCCAAGCACTATGATTACTTGCTGACGACGCGCACGCTGTTGGGCTGGCACGATCCTTGTATGTTTCTGCCCGTGCTCATCGCCGCGCAGCAACGCCCCAAGCGCGCCGCATACGTCCGCCAGTTATTAGCGGCGATGGGCTTGACCGATGTGACCCGACATCCGGGGTATCAAGTGCGATTCCAGACTCTCGGCCCGTTTCGGGTTTGGCGCGGCGGCGCGCAAGTGCCACGGCAAGCATGGCAGCGGAAAAAAGCGCGCCAACTGCTACAGCTCTTGATCGCCCACCGCACGCGGATGCTCGGCCGCGAGGAAATCTTCGAGCTGCTTTGGCCGAATGAATCGCCGGATGTGGCGGCACGCGATTTCAAAGTCACCTTGAACGCTTTGAATAAAGCGCTGGAGCCGGGACGCGCGGCGGACCAAGCCGTCGCGTTCATTACCCGCGAAGAATCCGGCTATGGTCTATCTAGCGGCATTGACGTGTGGATTGACGCGCACGAGTTCACGCAATTGATCGCGCGGGCGGATGCGCTTCAAAATTCGGACGCGGCGCTCGATCTCTATCGTCGGGCGCTCGCGTTGTATCATGACGATTTCTTACGGCTGGATGCCCCGTACGAAGATTGGGCGCTCGCCGAACGGGAACACCTGCAAACGCTGTATCTGCGCGTGGCCGACCGGCTCGCGAGGGGCGCATTGGAGCGCGGCGAACTAGATGAATGCGAAGCGTGGTGCCGGCAAATCCTCGCCCGCGACCGGTGTTCGGAGCACGCGTACCGGTTGATGATGCAGGCCGCGAGCCAGCGCGGAGACACGATCCAGATGCGCCGCACCTTCAACGAATGCGTTCGCGTCCTGCAGGAAGATTTGGGCGTACCGCCCTCGCCCGCGACGCGTCAAGTCCTAAAGCAAGCTTCGGGAACGTAACCGCCGGCTAGACCGCGCTCCCTTTGTTCGACGGAACTGCCCTGATGATTATCAGGGCAGTTTTTTCTGTTACCGAATTGTTACCCGTCTGTAATGCCGATTTGGTAAGGTAGCAGTCAATGGCGCGTTCAATGGAGTGAGCGATGACTCTAGATACGACGAGCTTTGTGCTTCGGTTCACTCGCGAAATAGCAGAAGACGAACAAGCGCGCTGGCGCGGGACGATCAATCACGTCCAGAGCGACACCAAGCTGAATTTTACACAGTTTACTAAAGCCCTGCAATTCATGCGTGAGCAACTAGGAAAGGAGGTGCCTCAAGAGTTTTTCAATGCAGAATTAACTCATCAAGTTTCCGAGTTGGAAACGCGAGCGACAGAAACGTAGGACGGGCGACTCGCCCCACAAATCACTGTTACAGGAGAACAAAATGGAAGCCGAAAAAAACATTTGGGAACAGAACATTGCGCTCTGGGAAAAGTGGACCAGCAACTACACCGACACCATGTTTAAAGCGATGGAGAAGACCCTCGATCAATCCACTTTATTCCGCGGTCAGGTTGACAAAGCCGTAAGCGCGGCTATGAGCACCCAGTTCGAAATGACCCTCGTCTCCCTCAAGGCGCTCGAGCGGCAAGTCGAAGGCCTCTCCGCCAAAGTGGACAAACTGGTTCAAGAGAAAAAATAGCGTACCGGGCAGGTAGGGAAACTCATCTGCCTGCCTGGCACTTGCGACGCGCGCGGCCTCGCGCCGCGCGTGCGCCCTTCCAACGGGGAGTAGAAAATGGAAGCCGAGAAAAGCATCTGGGAAGAGAACATCGAGTTGTGGGAAAAATGGAGCAACGACTGCCAAGGGACGATGTTCAAAGCCATGGAAACCGCTTTGCAACAATCGAGTTCGTTCCGCGCCGAAATTGACAAGGCCACGAACGCCGCCATCAGCACGCAGGTGGGTGTCGCCTTGGCCGCCATCAAAGTTTTGGAATGCCAAATCGAAGGTCTTACCACGCAAGTCGAAGAGCTAAAGGCCCTCCAAAGAAACTAACGTCGGCAGACAGAGAACCCGGCGGCCGGTACACGGCTTGAGCCACGTTTCCCTGAATCCGGCCTTACGACTTCACCGCAACCCTACGATATGGACGAGTCATTCTGGGAGAGTTTCCAATCCTGGGAACAACTAACCTCTGAGGCCTGGACGCACCTGATCCAGGCGCCCGAATTCATCACTCTCATGCATCAACAGTTAGAGGGTTGGTTGCTATGCAAACAACAACTCGATCGCGCGACCGAGGTGACCTTGAGAACGGCGCAATTGCCGACCCGGCGAGAACAGGATCAAACCCTGCGGCTGATCCACCAGCTTCAAGTCCAGGTGGAACTACTCGCCGATCGCGTGGAGCGAGTCAATGTTACCATCCGACCGTCCTGACCGGCTCGCACTGCCTTTCGCGATTCTCAGCAATGCCGCTGGAATCGCCGAGCAGTACGGGCAGCGGACTCTATCTCAAGTCATTTATCGCGAGAACAAAATGCGGGTGCTGCACTATCAGCCCCGCGTGCCTCGACCTTATCCTATCCCGCTCGTGATGACTGCGCCCATCATCATGCCCCACTATATCATGGACCTGCGACCCGGCAAAAGCTTGGTCGAGTATCTGGTCGCGCGCGGGCTGGACGTGTTCATGATTGATTGGGGCGTAGCCGCGGAGGCGGACCGTTTCGATACGCTCGACGATTATGTAGTACGCTATTTGAAGCACGCCGTGCAAGCCGTCTGCCAGATGACCCACGCGTCGCAAGTGACCCTGCACGGCTATTGCCAAGGCGGGTTATTGGCGATTCTTTTCGCCGCGCTCTATCCGCAGCGCGTGCGCAATCTGGTCAGCCAAACCGGCCCGGTCAACTTTCACGACGACGGAATCTTTAGCTTGTGGACGCGGCAACTGAATGTGGATCTGCTCGTGGATACGCTAGGGAACATCCCCGGCGAAATGCTGCGCGCGAGCTTTCAGATGGTCAATCCGACCGGCGCGCTGGCGCAGACGCTGCGTTATTGCGAACGCGTCGCAGATGAGGAATACGTTCGCGATTACGTCGCGCTGAATACCTGGCTCAACGATGTCGTGCCTTTGCCCGGCGAACTCTTTCGCCAATTCATCAAGGACCTCTACCAACGCAACTTGCTCGTCCAGGGTCAATTCGAGATCGCGGGGACGCGCGTTGACTTGCGCCAGATCACTTGTCCGGTGCTGACGCTGACGAGCGAAAAAGATCACGTCGTCCCGTGGAAATCGGCGGCCGTGTTGAACGATTTGGTGAGCAGCCGCGACAAGCAGTTGTTAGTGCTCAAAGGCGGACATCTGGGGATGACGATTGGACGCGATGCCTGGAATGAGCTATGGCCGGCGCTGGCGCATTGGCTCATCCAGCGAAGCACTGAGGAAAGGAATAGCCGAGATGCCTGAAAAGAAAACGCGCGGCGCTCAACCGCGCAAACGAACCTCGACTTTGAAACATGCGCCGCGCGGGGAAACCGCGCCAGCGGTTACTTTGCCTCCCACCGCGCCGCGCGTCACGCAAATCAATGAGGCCGAAAGCACGAATGGAAATTCAACCATGTTCGAAGAAATGGTCGCGGTGATGTTTGGCTCTGCCGCCGCGCTCGCGCGCGCCCAACAAGCCAATCTCGACGCTTCAACCCGCACATTTGAACTGATGACGAATGCTTACGCGCGGCTGTGGGGTATTTCCACGCCGGAGGCGTTGCCCGCCGACAAACGATTTGCGAATGATGCCTGGACCAAGAATCCAGGTTTCGATATGCTAAAGCAGGCGTATCTCAGCAACAGCCGCTGGCTGCTGGACCTCGCGGAGGGGTTTAAAGAAATTGACCCGGCGCTGTATCACCGCGCGCGCTTTTATACCAAGCAGTTTACCGACGCGCTCAGCCCAACCAACTTTCCGCTGACGAATCCGGTCGTGATCGAGGAGACGGTCCGTACGGGCGGCGCGAATTTGGTGCGCGGCGCGCAGAACCTTTTCTCCGATGCGCTGGAAGGCAAGATTCGCAAAGTACCCGACAACGCGTTCGTGCTCGGCAAAGACATTGCGGTGACGCCCGGCAAGGTCGTCTATCGCAACAAACTGATCGAGTTGATTCAGTATACTCCGGCCACCCCCAAGGTTCACGCCGTACCAATCCTGGTGATGGCGCCGTGGATTAACAAATACTATGTGCTCGACCTTCGTCCGAAAAACTCGATGATCAAATACCTGGTGGATTCCGGGTTCACCGTTTTCGCGATCAGTTGGAAGAATCCGGATAGCTCGCTGCGCGACCTGACCTGGGAAGATTACATGTCGCTCGGCGCGCTCGACGCGGCGCGCGTCATTAAGGCGATCACCGGTACAGCGCGCGTGAACATGGTCGGCTATTGCGTTGGCGGCGTGCTGCTGGAAACGGTCGTCGCGTATTGGGCCGCTAAAGGCGATCTGACTGCTAACACCGCGACCTATTTAGCAGTCCATCAAGATTTCGACAATGTCGGCGACCTGGCGTGCTTCATCAGTCCGCCCGAAGTGACCTTCTTGGAATGGCTGATGAGCGCCAGCGGCGGCTACCTCGACGGCAAAAACATGGGTACGACCTTCGATCTGCTGCGGGCGAATGATCTGCTCTGGGCGTATGTCGTCAACAACTATATGTTGGGCAAAGACCCGCCCGCATTCGACATCCTGAGCTGGAACGCCGACCACACGCGCGTGCCCGAGACGATGCATTCGTACTATCTGCGAAACTTTTTCCTCGCCAAAAAACTCACAAAGCCAAACGGGCTGACGTTGTTGGGCGAGGGCATTGACCTGAAAAAGATCACCACACCGAGTTTCGTGCTCGCGATGGCGGAGGATCACATTGTCCCCTGGAAATCGGCGTTCAAGATGCGCGAGCTGGTTAGCGGACCATTGCGCTTTACGCTCGCGGAAAGTGGACACATCGCCGGTGTCATCAATCCGCCGGAAGCCAAGGCGCGCGGTTATTGGTGCGAAGAGTGCGAGACGGACGATCCCGACGAGTGGCTGAATAACTGTTCGCAAAAACGTGCGGGCAGTTGGTGGCCGGATTGGACCGCTTGGCTGGAAAAACAATCGGACAAGCAAGTGCCACCGCCGCCGACGGGCAATGCGGAATTTCCACCCTTGATAGATGCGCCGGGAAGTTATGTGCTCGAGGTATGAACGAGTATGCCTGACGAACAGACCAAGCCAATTCAATTGTCCGATGTTTACAAATTATGGGTGACGAATCCACTCACCCAGTCGTGGATCACGTGGCAGAAAGTTCTATGGGCCAGCAGTCCGCTGAGCCGGTTGGTTCCGTTGGATGCCGAGGAACTTTGGCGCGCGTTCGAGCAACTGGGCGAAGACCTGACCGCGCGGCCTGAATTGTTGGAAGAGCGCACCGCCGAATTGTTGCGTCGTTACAACGAGCTTTCCGTCTGGACGCTGAGCCGCGCTCTGGGGCAGCCGGATCCGGAACCGGTCGCGACGGACAAACAAGATAAGCGCTTTCAGGATGAGGCGTGGACGAACAACCTGATCTTTAACACGCTCAAGCAATCGTACCTCATCCTTTCGAACTGGCTGGTGGGGACGGCGAACCAAGCCGACGGACTCGATCCCCAAACTCGGCAGCGCGTCAAGTTTTACGTTCGCCAATTTGTGGACGCGATCAGCCCGTCGAATTTTCTGCTCACGAATCCGGCGGCCCTGCACGAAACGTTGAACAGCGGCGGCGAAAACCTGCGCCGCGGGCTGGAGCAGATGCTCGACGATATGAAGCAGGGCGAGGTCAGCGTCTCGGGCAAGGAGCATTTTCAAATCGGCCAGAACCTGGCGATCTCTCCGGGACAAGTGATCTTTCGCAATGAACTCGTCGAGTTGATCCAGTACAGCCCCGCGACCGAGCAGGTTTATCAAATCCCCATTTTGATAATCCCGCCCTGGATCAACAAGTTCTATATTCTCGATCTGCGCCCTGGCCGCAGCTTAGTCGAGTACCTCGTCCAGCAGGGCCATACGGTCTTTATGATCAGTTGGCGCAACCCTAAGCCGGCGATGCAAAATCTGGTCATGGAAGATTACGTCCGGCTCGGGCCGCTGGCCGCGATGCAAGTTATTAAAGCGGTTACCGGCTCGGAAAAAATCAATCTCCTCGGTCATTGCATCGGCGGCACGCTCGTGTCCGTACTGCTCGCTTACCAGAGTGCGGTCCAAGACGCAACCGCGAACACCGCAACGTTCCTCACCTCGCTGCAAGATTTCTCCGATGTAGGTGAGACCGCGGTTTTTGTTTCCAGGGAATGGCTCGCCGAAATCGAGAAATGGGTTCACCCCAAGGGCTATATTGACGGTGTGGAGATGAACGCCATCTTCAAGCTGATGCGCGACAATGACCTGATCTGGAATTTTGTCGTCAACAATTACCTTCTCGGCAAAACGCCGCTCGATTTTGATTTGCTCTACTGGAGTTCGGATGGCATCCGCATGCCGCGCGCGTTCCATTCCGAATATCTCCGCAACTGCTACATCGAGAACAACCTCGTCAAGCCCAACCGCATTCGAATGTTCGGGCAAGGCATTGATCTGAGTTGTATCCAGACGCCCAGCTACGTGGTCGCCGGAATCGAAGATCACATCGTCCCGTGGCGCTCGGCGCACCGCACCCGGGCGCTCTTCTCCGGTTCCACTCGATTGATCCTCGGCAGCGGCGGGCACATCGGCACGACCGTCAATCCGCCCTCCGCGATCAAGGGTTTTTACTACAGCAACGACTCGGACACGACCGATTCAGATCAGTGGCTCAAGACGGCGCAGCGCAACCCCGGAAGTTGGTGGCCCGACTGGAACAAATGGCTAGACACTCAATCAGGCGCGAAAGTGGCGCCCCCCTCGCTAGGCGGTACCGCATATCCACCACTGGCGAACGCACCGGGAACCTATGTGGTGGAGGCGTAACCGTCTATGATCTGATTCGATGTTGAAGCACTAGCAAAAGACCGCCTGATCACTCGGCAACGAGTGATCGGGCGGTCTCTAAATCTGACCTTGCAACAGCCGGCTTAGATCCATCGCGCCGCTTGCAGTTGGCTCAATTCCAGCGCAACCACTGACGCCGCGATTTCAACATCCGTGCTCGAACTCGCCACCATGGACATCGCATCCGTTCCCGGATTGCTCGCCGTCTTTTCGAGCCGGCGCAAGCCCTCGAGCAATTGTTGATCGCCGGTCGCGCGTAACTGTTCCGCGGTCAACTTGCTCGCCGATTCGGGCGTCAACGGCGAGGCCCCGGCCGTGAGCGCGACCACTAGGTCGGGCACGATGCCCTTGTGCCAAATGACGCGGCCGGCCGGCGTGAGCCACTGCTGCACGGCCAGCATCATCGCCGAGCCGTCCGAAAGCGGGAACTTGTTCAACACGGTGCCCGTGCCAAACGTCGTTTCGCCGATCAACGTCCCGCGCCGCGCATCTTGAATCGCGCCGGCGACGATTTCGGCCGCGCTCGCGCTGCCGTTATTGACGAGCACGACCATCGGTATCGCCGTCGCCACGCCGCCGGAGCGGACGGCGACGTGCGTGATCTTGCCATCGCCGTCCTGTTCCAGGAGCACGTCCCCGCTCGCCAGGAATTGGCTGGCAATGCCCACCGCCTCGTTCAGCAGCCCGCCGGGATTGTTTCGCAAGTCGAAAATGATCGCGGTTGCGCCTTGTTGTTGAATCTCGGTCAGGGCTTGGCGTACCTCACGGCTGACCCCTTGGCTGAATCCGCTCAGGCGTAAAAGCGCGATCTTGGTGCCGGGTAGGAGCGTAACGGTCACGTTGTCTACGACGATGCGCGCCCGCACTAACGTGAGTTCGATAGTTTGGCCCGTTTTGCTATCCAGGATTGTCAGCATGACCGACGTGCCCGCGGGGCCGAGGATTTTGCTGATGACTTGCTCGACGGGCAAACCGGTCACATCCAGTCCATCCACCTTGAGGATCGCGTCGCCCGCCTTCAAGCCCGCTTTTTGCGCGGGCGAATTGTCGAAGGGCGCGACGATCTCGATGCGGCCGTTCTTCTCTTGTACCTGCGCGCCGATGCCCTCGAATTGCCCGCGCGAATAATCGCGTTCCGCACGCGCCATCTCCGGCGTGAGAAACGTGCTGTGCCCCGTATCGCCCAGGGCGCTCACCATCCCGCCGATCGCGCCATAGGTCAGCGGCTTTGTCTTTTTCGCCGTTTGGTCCACGTAGACGCGTTGAATCGTATTCCACGCTTCGGCGATCAATTGAAAATCCGGCGCGCCGGTTTCCACGGTCGCGCCGGATTGCGCATAGGCCACAAACGCTTGGCGGTCCAAGATCATTCCCGCGCCCATACCGATCGTCAGCACCAGCGCGAGCAAAGCGAACGTGGCGATCCGCCGCCACAGAGTCTGGTTCATCGGGAACGTCCCTTCTACAATAAAGTCAACTAGTCAATCAGTCAATCAGTCAACTAGGCAACCCGTCACTGATTGCCTGATTACCGATTGACCAATTGACTAATTGACTAATTGACTAATGGACTAACTGACTAATTCGGTCGGGCCGCGAGGGTCACCTTGATTGTCTGCTGTTGACCGTCGCGCAAGATCGTCAGTGTGACCGTTTGATTGACCTGGGTCGCGCGCGCGAGATAGGCAATGATGTCGTCGAAGGACTTGACCGTTTGCGACTCTATCGCGAGGATGACGTCCCCGCCGACGGGCGCTGACGCGCCGCTGGCCGACGTTTGCCGCGCGCTGCCGCGCAAGCCCGCTTTTTCCGCGGGGCCGTTCGGCACGATGGACGAGATCACCGCGCCGCGCAGGTCGGATTTCAAGCCCAGCGCTTGCGCGATGGTCGGCGTCAAGGTCGCGCCGCTCACGCCCAAGTAGGGATGCTCGTAGCGGCCGCTCTTGATCAGCGCCGGGATCACCCGCTGCACGATGGAGGAAGGAATCGCAAAACCGATGCCCGCGGATGAACCCGAGTCGGATTCAATCGCCGCGGTGACGCCGATCACTTGACCTTGCGCGTTCAACAGCGCGCCGCCCGAGTTGCCGGGATTGATCGGCGCATCGGTCTGGATCACGTCCGGAATCGAGTACCGGCCGCCGAGCACGCCGCTGCCGCCTCCGGACGGAAGCGTGCGACCGAGCGCGCTGATGATGCCGGTCGTCATCGTGTTCTGTTCGCCGTAAGGATTGCCAATCGCAATCGCCAACTGGCCGACCTTCACCTGGGCCGAATCGGCCATTTGGACCGGGCGCAAAAGATTCGCCGGCGCATCGGCTTTGATCACGGCCAGATCGCTATCCGGGTCCTTGCCGACGACCTTGGCGGATACGATCGTGCCATCCGAAAAAGTGACCGAGATTTGCGTGGCGTCCGCGATGACGTGATTATTCGTCACAATGTTCCCCTGGGTATCCCAGACGAATCCAGAGCCAAGCCCTTGTCGCAGTCGGCTTTGCGGCAGAGTTGCGGTTCCTTGCTCGACCACGTCAATCGCCACGACCGAAGGACTAACTTGGGTGTAGATACTCTGGAACGCGCTCTCTAAATCGGTGAGCGCCGAAGATTGCGGGACCGCGGCCAACGCGGGCGACAGGGTCGCGCCCGACGGCTGCGTGGCAGCCAAAGCCGTATTGGACGTTAGAGCCGGCAGCGCGTAACCAGCCACGGCCAGCAACGCGACGACGACCAAGAGAGTGAGTAGGATATTGCGTTTCATTGATGTCTCCTTTTTTTTCTATGCAAACTCGGGTTGTTGCAGAACCAGCTTGAGGTTTTGCATCCCGCGGCGGATGCGAGTCTTGACCGTGCCGAGCGGTGTGCCCAGTTTGCGCGCGATTTGTTGATGCGTAAACCCATCGAAATACGCCAGCTCGATGGCTCGGCGCTGTTCGCCCGGAATCTGGTCGAGCGCGGCGACGATGCGGCGGTGGTCGAGCTGCTGCTCGGCCATGTCGTGCGGTGTCGGACCCACGTCAACGATTTGGGCGGCGTGCTCGTCGCTCGTCATGTAAGGTAGTGTATTCCGTTGGCGAAGTTTGTCAATCGCGTGGTTGTGCGCGATGCGGGCGAGCCAGGACGAAAACTTGGCGCGCTCCGCCTGATAATCGCGGGCGCGGCGCCAAACCTTGACGAAAACTTCTTGCACCACTTCTTCGGCCGCGGAGCGGTCCCTGAGAATTTTGAGCGCGAGCGAGAAAACCAGCCGGTCGTAGCGGTCGTACAAGACCGCCATGGCCCAGCTTTCGCCCGCGCAGAGTCGCCGGATGATATCTTCGTCTTGTAGCGCACTGTATTCGATCATGGTTTGATAGTAGGGGCGGGGTCTCCCCGCCCAATCCAGGGCGGGGAGACCCCGCCCCTACACGATTAACCCTCGACGCGCTGCAGTTGCAAGTCGAGTTCGAGGATAATGTTGTCTACGACGCTCAGTACGACTGGCACGCGCGGCTGCGTGAGGTTAAAGTAGGCGAAATTAAAGTTGGTGGTCGCGCGGCACATCCCGCCGTTGCCTTGCGGCTCGCACGTCACGTCCCAGGTCACCGGCTTGGTCACGTTCCGAATGGTCAGGTCGCCGATCAGCTTGAACGTGGTCGGCTTGGTGGGCGGAAAAGTGAGGTCCAGCCCGGACGCTTGGGTGGGCACGAAAACGGCGTTGGGATACTGATTCGATTGCAGGACTTCGCGCCGCAAAAAGTTATCGCGCTGGTCGCGGTCGCTCCGCAGCGTGCGCAAATCAACCACGAACTTGCTCTCGGCGGCGACGATCGTGCCATCGGTCTTGCCGACAATCGTGCCCGTGATCGCGCTGGTCTTGCCAACGGCATCGCTGGGGAGCGAGACTTGGGCGAGCTGCTCGCGGACGCGGTAGCGCGCTTCGCTTTTGTCGGGCACGACCTGGAGTCGAACCATCGTGTTCCCCGTATTCGAGCTGTTGGTCGAAACCGACGTCGGCGCTGGGGCAACCGGCGCGGCGGTCGGCGCAGCGGGAACGGCGGTCGCCGCCGGCGCGGGCGCGTTCGACGCGCAGCCGGCGGCAAAAAATGCTATCGAGACAAGGGTTAACCCGTGTCGAAGCCAATTGCGAGACAAGGGGCCTCCTCGGTATTAGGTGAATTTTGGCTGCTGCTCAGCCCGTTTAATGCGACGAAGCAACCTCCAATTCGCGAGTCGGAGATTGCTTCGTTGCATCCTTCGGCAAGTCGGACGCAGTTCGTCCGCCTAAGAATCGCGCCGCAGTGGCGGCGTGAGCAGTTGCCATGTTTCGCCATTCTAGAGGACGCGCATTAGAATATGCCAAGCGGAGCGTGAGAATTTGATGAGAATCCTGTTCAGTTTTTCTCAGACTCGGCTCAGCTTTCTTTAAGCTGTGTAGAACATAATGAACGCGCCGGCCCATTTGAATTTTTCTGCATTCCGGCGTATAGTGAAAGGGAGATCGCACAACAAGGAGTGTTGTGGTGAAACGGCTCACAATCCCCGCGCTAATTCTTTCCAGTATCGCTCTGATCGCTCTTGCCGGTTGGCTCGGATATTCGACCGCGTCCACGTCCGGGCCCACGTTGCCATTGCCCTTGGCCGCCGCGTCGCCGACGCCGAACGCGCCGACGCGGACGGTGGCCGTGACGCGTGGCGACGTGCGCCAGGCGCTGACCGTGCCGGGCGATGTGATCGCCGCGCGCCAACAACAGATGGGCTTTACCGCCGGCGGCCGCATCGTGGAAATCACGGTTCGCACGGGCGATACCACGACGCAAGGCCAAACCCTCGCGCGCCTCGATACGGCGCCGCTACAACTTGCCGTCGCGCAAGCACAGGTGGAGTTTGACATCAAGCAAGCCGCGCTCGATAAACTCAGGGCCGGCCCTTCGGCGACCGACCTGGCCGCGGCCAACGCCGCGATCCGTGACGCGCAGACCGCGCTGCAAAATGCCCAGTTCAACTTGACCGTCGTCCAGAACAGCGATACCGTCGCCAAGAATCCGCGCGAGCGCGGTTACGAAGCGGCGTGGTACGAAACCAACTACGGCGAAATGCTCAACAAGTTCAACGGCGGCAAGATTGACAAGACGCGGCTGGACCTGGAATACAATAATCTCTTGACGGCGAAGGAACGATACGCGACCGCGCAGACCCAAGCCGCCATCGCGATGAACCAAGCCAATCAGCAAATCTCGAACGCGCAGGAAACTCTACGCAAGGCCCAGGAGAGTCTCGCCACGCTCAAAGCTGGGGCGAGCGCGACCGATATCAAACAAGCCGAAACGAGCGCGCTCGCCGCCGAA
The DNA here is from genome assembly GCA_016208315.1 of Chloroflexota bacterium. GTDB lineage: Bacteria > Chloroflexota > Anaerolineae > UBA4142 > UBA4142 > JACQYF01. The sequence continues at coordinate 46,675 of JACQYF010000055.1, forward strand.
CTCGCCCTCAAAAAAGCGCAAAACGATTTGGCCGGCGCGACGCTGGTCGCGCCGTTCAACGGGCGTGTGCTAAACGCCACCGCGCTGGTTGGCGATAACGTGTCGGCGAACGCGGCGGTCATTACGCTGGCCGATTTGACGCGCCTCGAAGTGCAGACGACCGTGGGCCAAGAAGACATCGCACAGGTGCAACCGGGCCAATCGGCGACGGTGACGTTTGACGCGCGCGCGGGCGAGACCTTTGCCGGCAAGGTGAGCCGCATGACGCCGACCAAGGCGGGCACTTCGGGCGCGGTCACGTACCAAGTATTCGTCGCGCTCGACAAAGCGCCCGTCGGTTTGCTGCCCGGCATGACGGCGGATGCCGACATCATCGTCGCCGAACGCAAGGGCGTGTTGACCCTGCCGCGGCGTTCCATCCGCGCGCGCGCGAACGCGACGATCTCGCTCCAGGTCGTCCAAGGCGAGCAGACGGTCACGCGCAACGTCCGCATCGGCTTGGTCGGCGATCTCAACGTCGAAATTCTGTCCGGCCTGCAAGAAGGCGACCAGGTGGTCTCGACGCAATGAGGGACATTATCATTCAGGCGCGGGAACTGAACAAGTCGTATCCCAAAGGCAAGCAGCAAGCGATCGCCTTGCGCGCCGCGACGTTCAAGATTCGGCGCGGCGAATTCGTGGCGATCATGGGCCCCTCGGGGTCGGGCAAGTCTACGCTGCTCTACACCATCGGCTGCCTGGTGCGGCTCACGGGCGGCCAATACTGGCTCGAAGGCCGCGAGATCACACAACTGTCCGAGCGCGAGCTGGCGCAGGTCCGCAGCCGCTACGTTGGATTCGTATTCCAATCGTTTCATCTGCTGCCCGGTCTCAGCGCGCTCCGCAACGTGGAATTACCCGGGCTTTACAACCAGCAAGCCCGCCGCACGCGCCGCGATCGCGCGCGACAGCTCTTGGAACGTGTGGGGTTGGCGGAGCGGATGGACCATCGTCCAGCAGAACTGTCCGGCGGCGAGTCGCAACGCGTCGCGATTGCGCGCGCGCTGATGAACGATCCGCCGCTCATCCTGGCCGACGAGCCGACTGGCAACCTCGACAGCGCGAACGGGCAGCTCATCATGGAGCTGTTGCAAGAACTGCACCGCGAGGGACGCACCGTGATGATGGTGACGCACGACGCCGAAATTGCGCGGCGCAACGCCGACCGGATTCTCAATATCCGCGATGGCGTCCTGGTGGAGAAATAGCCATGCGGATTTGGGACAGTTTCCAGACGGCGCTCGAAAGTCTGGCGCACAACAAACTCCGTTCATTTCTCACAGCCCTCGGCATCATCATCGGCGTGGCTTCGGTGATCGTCATGGTCGCGTTAGGCACCGGCGCGCAGCAAGCGGTCCAGAGCCGGTTCCGCGGGCTTGGCTCGAACGAGATGACGATCTCGCAGCGGCGGTTTGGGGGCGGCAATCAGGCCGCCACGAGCAAGCCGATCACGTATGACGAAGCGCTAGGACTGAAGGATTTGCCGACGATCGCATCGGTCCAGGCGAGTCTCGGCGGCGTCGGCACCGTCGTCCGCGGGCGCGAAAGTTTGAGCGACACCTCGATTCAGGGCGTCGCGGCGGACTGGATCAAGACCCAAACCGCGGGGTACGTGGCGCAAGGCGAATTTTTCGGCGAAGCCGACGTGGAGGACAAGACGCGCGTCGCGGTCATCGGGCAGACGGTGGCGCGCCAATTGTTCCCGGACGAGGACGCGATCGGGCAGGAACTGCGGATCAACCGGCTGCGGTTCGAGGTCATTGGCCTGGTCAGGGAGTTAGATCGTCCCGACCCGCGTGTAGACCCCAACAACGTCGTGATTCTCCCCATCGCCACGGCGATCAGCGATTTGTTCGGCAAGGAGCGGTCGGTCGCGGTCCGCGTCCGTGTCAAGGACGAGCAGCAGATCGCGGCCGCGACGCAGGCGATCAAGAATTATTTTCGACAGGTACACGATACGCCGGAAAATCAACAGGAAGACGTGGACGTCTTTAGTCTGAACCAGATCACGCAGGCGCAGTCCGAATCGGCGCAGACGTTCGCGCTGCTCCTCGTCGGCATGGCGGTCGTGTCGTTGGCCGTGGGCGGCATCGGCATTATGAACGTGATGCTGGTCTCGGTGACGGAGCGGACGCGCGAGGTGGGCTTGCGGTTAGCCATCGGCGCGCGGCGGTGGGATATTATTCAGCAATTTCTGATCGAAGCGGTCGCGTTGAGTTTGAGCGGCGGTTTTATCGGCGTGGCGGTGGGCATCCTCGTCATTCCGCTGTTGACGCAGTACCGGCCCGACCTCGCCGCGGTGTTGACGTGGCAAAGCATCCCGCAAGCGTTCGGCGTCGCCGCGGCGGTCGGCATCGTCTTTGGAATTTATCCGGCGATCCGCGCCTCGCGCCTCGATCCGATGGAAGCGCTGCGGTATGAGTAGTAGCCAGTGAACAGTGAACAGTGAACAGACTGACTGTTGACTGTTGACTGGCTCCATGGAGTAACCTGTGAGACGTCCACTTCTTATCGGTCTTATCTTCGTACAACTCTTGCTCATGGGCGCGGCGTTTGTGGGCGGGCGGATGCTGGGGCAGCAGAACGCGCGCGCCAATCGAACGCCCGGTTCGGCGCAGCTTCCGTCGCAATTGCCCAAGGACCCGGTCGCGGGGACCGGCTCGGTCGCGCAAGTGCGCGATACGGTGATTACGTTGGCGCGCGGGCGCGCGCCCAGTGGAGGGACGGCGAGCACTCAGACGGAGATCACGGTCACTGCCGACACGAAATACTACAAGAGCGCCTCGACCGGCGTGCAGGCGATGCCAGGCGGAGTAGGCGCGACCCAGGTCCAGCTCCAAGTGCAAGATGCAACCCTGGCCGATGTCAAAGTGGGCAGCACGATTTTGGTTTGGGGACCCAAGAACGGCGAGCGAGTCCACCGGGCGATAAAGGTTTATCCGCGAATCTACGCGAATCCACGCGAAGGGAAAAATCCTTTGGCGTAGATTCGCGTAGATTCGCGGATTATTTTTTTCGAGGGAGCGGGTTATGGCACGCGACGCGATGCCGCGCGGGTTTATTTTCGACCTCGACGGCACAATCTATCTGGGCGACCGCGCGCTTCCCGGCGCGGTCGAGACGATTGCGGAATTGCGACGGCGCGGTTTGCCCGTCGTCTTTATTTCCAACAAACCGCTCGAACCCGCTTCCAGCTACGCGGAAAAACTGACGCGGCTGGGCATCCCCGCGACGGCGGACGACGTCATCACATCCGGCAAAGTGTTGAGCGCGTACCTCGCGCGGACCGCGCCGGGCGCGCGCGTCTTTGTGATCGGCGAGCTGCCGCTGTTGCGCGAGATGCAAGCGGCGGGCTTGCAGTTGTGCGAAGAGCCGGCGCGAATCGAATACGTCGTCGCGGCGTTTGATCGCACGTTCGAGTATCGCAAATGGAACATTGCGTTTCAGGCGATCAAATTCCACGGCGCGCATTTCGTCGCCACGAACGGCGACCGCACTTGTCCCATGGAGGGCGGCGAGCTTCCGGAC
>JACQYF010000189.1 GCA_016208315.1 Chloroflexota bacterium
CCAAGTTTCATTGCTGCGCTTCGCTGCTCAGAGATTTGCGATTGCGCGTTCGTAGTCAGGCACGCAGCGGGTTTCCCTGGCACCGCCCGCCAGGGCTAGGTGTGCGGAGTGCCGTTCCATGCGCGCGGACGCGACTCCGCGAACTGCGCTACGTCGCTAACTACAAACACGCACTCGATTCTGTCCTTACGTATACCCGCTAACGGGCATGGAATTCTCGCAATGACAATTGGCGATGATTCGCGCGATTCGCGGAAATCGCTTGTTACATGTTCTCGGTTGTCTGCACGAGTTTCTTGGCCGCCTGCCGAACCACGCCGCGGCGATGCTCCAGGTGCTGCCGCCCAATCGCGTTCAATTCGGACGCGAGTTTGGGCGCGACCGCGGCAACGATCGTCAAGCCATTCAGGGCATGGCCGGCCTGCTTGCCGTCCCAAACTGTCAATGCTTGTTTCAAATACGGATAGCTTGCTTGCGCGGCTTTTCGGCTTGTCTTGGCGTAATTCGCAATCGCGTCCACCGCATAGTCGCGCACGATCACGCTGGCATCATTGCGGATCAGCTCGCCCAATCGAGGTAAGAGCGGGCCGATCACTTTCGGCGCAAGCGGCGCGACGAGCGCGAGCGCGTGCATCGCTTCCCAGCGAACGCGCGTTTTGCGATGGTCGAGCAGGCCGCCCAACTTTTTGGCGTGCGGCGCGACCCAATCAGGACGCGTTTCCGCAACCTGGGTCAACACCTCGGCGCAATCGCCGACCAGCGCGGCATCCTTGTCGTCGAGACCCGCGACAATATCCTCGAGCAGCGTTGGCTCGTCCAGCACCTGCAACACGACCTTGCGATTGGAATACTCGGTGCGGTCGCCAACCTGCGATGATAACTGGCTCAGGATGCTCATCTCACGCCACCCGCCCTCCGGGCAACGGCGGCCCTCCCGCGTAAACCTCTTGAACCTGAATCGTTCCGGTATTTCCGCGCTTGGCCCATTTCCCCTTGGCTTGGTACGAGATCGCCTCAAACGTTAGGATGTTGGTCGCGACCTGCACTCCGGGCGGCGGCTGAGGCAACCTGGCATCGGCGTGACAGACCAGAGTCTCGACGCCTGCCGGTTGCAGCGACAGCGCGGGGACGACTTGCGGATAGCCATTCTCTCCAATCCACGCCAACACCTTGACCGCGGCCATTTTCTCAAACTCGCGCTGCACGGCCAGCGGCATCACGGTACACTTTTCGCTCCGGCCGGCTCCCACAAGCGCTGCCGCACGGGCCAGCGCGTAATCTTTCGCGACTTGCATCTTGGAGATCTCGAAACTCGTGACCACCGACCGCACGCGCATAATGCCCGCGTCGCGGATTCCCGTGTACGCGTTATAGCGCAGCAGCGAGCTGCTCATCTGCCGGTCTACGTAAGGGCCCGTGCGCTGAAACTCGACGAAATCGCCGGTGAGTATCCAGCCGCGCAGTTCTGGCGTGATGACGAGGATGCCCACCCGCGCGTCCTCTTTGAGATTGCGGATGCTTTTACGCAGCAAAAAGTTGCCAAAGATAACCGTGTCGGGTTGGTCGCCCGCGGGCATGATCGAAACGCACGGCACGACGTTTGGCACACCCGCCGCGCTGCGCGTCGCCAGAAATTTCGGCGTCATTTCCCCGCGCAAGGCATCGAGCAAACCGGTGGTTACTTCGAGAATGGACATTGCGTTCCTCCCGCTAGTTGCGATTCAATAGGACGTGGATGAACGCGGACGAGCGCGGATTTTTCTTTTTTTATCCGCGTTTCACCTAGCCCTGGCGGGCGGTGCCAGGGTCCGCGTTCAGCGCCTACTTTGGAAGGCGACGCGTCCCATTTTCATCTCACCGTGTCGCGCCCGACCAGTGCGCGACCGGCACGATCTCCGCGGCCGTCTGGCGCAGCGATTCCATCTCCGCGCGCGTGAGCAGTACGGCATCTTCCAACGCGTAGGCCAAATCCAGCCGGCGATACTTGGGCTTGCCGAGATTGGTGTACGCCAACAGGTCCCAGCGTTCGACGGTCGGCAGCGCGTCCCGGATGAATTGCGCGATGGCGGCGATGTTCACGTGGTCGTCGGTGTATCCGGGGATCACGGGCGTGCGAATCCACATCGGCTTGCCCGCGTTCGCGATGTGGCGCGCGTTGTCGAGGATGAGTTCGTTGGGGAAGCCGGTGGCTTGCTTGTGCCGCGCCGCGTCCATGATTTTGAGATCGAACAATACCAGATCAACGGCATCGAGCACGCGCGCATAGCGTTCCCACGCGACCGCGCCGCACGTATCGAGCGCGACGCGCAGGCCCGCGTCTTGGCAGCGCGGCAAGACCTCGCACAGAAAATCCACCTGCTGCATCGGCTCGCCGCCGCTGAATGTCACTCCGCCGCCGGATGTCTCGAAGAATACGCGATCCTTCAGCAGTTCCCGAACGAGTTCGTCGGCGTTCCATTCCATGCCGATGACTTCTAGCGCGCCGGCTGGACACGCGTCGGCGCATTTGCCGCAGACGGTGCAGCGCGCGCGGTTAATCCGCATTCCCTGTGGCGTGAGCGTGAGCGCGTTTTCGGCGCAGACGCGCAAGCACTCGCGCGCGGCGATGCAGCGCACGTCGTACCAGACCAAGTCGCGATGCGGCGACAAGCCCTCTGGATTGTGACACCACGCGCAGCGCAGCGGGCAGCCCTTCATAAACACGGTCGTGCGGATACCGGGCCCGTCCTCGGTGCTGAATTGCTGGAGATTGAAAGCAAGCGCGGTGGGCATTGATTCTCTGGACCTTGAGCCGTTTTCGATTACTCGATTGGCGGATGCTCGCCCATCGCGTACAACACGCGGCGAAGGTTGACCGGTTCTTCTC
>JACQYF010000056.1 GCA_016208315.1 Chloroflexota bacterium
TGCGTTGAGTATCGGCGACTTGATCTTTGGTCGGCTTGGATTGTACGGTCGCCTCGGCGCGAGCGTCCGCGACCAGCAAGGGTTGGCCTACTATGTTTACAGCGGCGTCGAAGCGGGCTTGGGCGCGGGCCCGTGGGCCGTCCACGCCGGTGTCAATCCGAAAGGTCTGGACAAGGCGATTGAGGGCATCCTGGCGGAAGTCAAGCGTTTGCGCTCGGAGCCAGTTACCCAAGACGAACTGGACGAGGCGAAGGATTTTGTGACCGGCTCGCTCGCCCTGCGCCTGGAAACCAACGACGGCGTCGCGGCGACCGTGGGCGACATCGAGCTGTTCGATCTTGGGCTGGATTACTTGGAACGGTATCCCAAGATCATCCGCGCGCTGACGCCCGAGCAAATCCTAGCCGTCACGCAAAAATACGAGCACGTCGAGCATTACGCGCTGGTGGTGGCGGGACCGGTGGATCAGTAAACAGTCAACAGTGAACAGTGAACAGTGAACAGTGAACAGTGAACAGTGAACAGTGAACAGTGAACAGTATTCAGCGAACTGTTAACTGTTGACTGGAGGTTGAGATGCCTAAAACTGACACGGGCGCGAAAAAGCGCGCGCCGCGCAAGCCGCGACGCAAGAAAGCGGAAACCGAGGAATTCGAGCAAGAGCGCGTCACGCTGGAGCACGAAGGTGTCCGCGACATTTCCGCCCGCGAGGTCACGATCACGGCGGGCGGCGCACGCGACATCACTAAAGCCGGCTCGGTGACCATCACCCAAGGCGGCGCGAATGCGATTGACGCGAAAACGGTTACGGTAACGCAAGGCGCGGTACTGGATGCAAACGCCGGTACGCTAAATGTCAAACAGGGCGCGGTGCTGCGCGTCCAAGCCGAGGAAGCCGAGGTTACACAAGGCGCGATTGGCCTCGTGCAAGCGGAGAATGTCGAACTGGAGGCGAGCGGCGCGGTGGCCGTGATTGGCACGAACATCGAGGTCACTGCGGGCGGCGCTCAGTACATGCTTGCCCGCGAGGGCATTCGCGTCGAGCAGGGTGGGGCGCTTCTGATGGCCGCACCGCGCATTGACGTGCAGAACGGCGGCGCGATGTTCTTGATCGCGCGCGAGGTACATGGCGATATTCGAACGTTGCTTGACAGGCGCGGCGCGCTGGTGTTTGGACTGGCGGTAGGGATTGCGATTGCGCTGCTCGGACGAATGAGGCGGAAATGAAATTGGAAGGAAACCAGGCGCTGACCTGGTTTCTTGTTTTTGTTGTGCTGCTGGCTCTGCTCAGCGCGTGTCAGTCCGCGCCGAGTACGGGCGGGGTCACCCCGCCCCTACCGCCCAGCCCCACACCCGCGCCGAGTACGGGCGGGGTGACCCCGCCCCTACCGCCCAGCCCCACGCGTACGCCGATTTTGGCGAGCGAAGGCAATTATCGCGTCGAGATTGCGCTCTTTGATTCGAATGCGCGAACCGCGGTGACGGACGCGGTTGGAGCGACCGTCACGCTGACGATCGCTTTCCGACCGTCCAAAGACGTTTTCACGCAAACGAGCACCGGAACTCCCACCAAATACTCGACCGGTTGGGCGAATCACACGGTCGGCGAAATGCGCTATTGCGCGGGCCCCGGTCGGACGTGTACTTTGCCCGACCGCTGGGTGCCGTTCGCCAACGAGCAGCGCGTCTCCGTGCCGATCAACTGGATTGGGCTGCGCGATTTTGGGGTGACCGCGCAGTTTCGCGAAGCGAGCGGCAAGACCATTCCCGCCGGCTTGAATCTTGCCGAGAGCGCCAGCAATTGGCTGCCAATCACGGGCGTCGTTGACGAACGCACGCCCGCCGTGGCGCAGCCACCCGCGATTCAAACGATCATCGCGCAAGCGCGCGCGGCGTTCCCGATCAGCGGCAAAATCCAAGTTGGCGAAGGTCGCCCGATGGGTGGCAAAGCGGGGAGCACGATCACGGTCACCGTGCAATTCGAGGCGGCCAGTCCGCTCGCGCCGGTGACCGAGATGCGCCTCAAGCGCGATTCAATCGGTCGCTGCCTCACGCCCGACGAGATGAGCGACGCCGCGTGGGAGCCGTTCGTCGCGCAAAAATCGTACCCGGTCAACGTTGCCCTAAACTGGACGACGTTCAAGCTCCACGTCCAATACCGCGATGCGAAAGGCCACCTCTCGCCGGTCTACTGCAGCGACATCGCGATCGAAGGCGGTCCCTAGACCCGAAGGGTTTCCAAAAACCCTTCGGGTCTTCCGACTATCCGCTGATCCGCTACCCATCCGCTGGAAGCGGACCCAGCCCCTCCAGATTCCCCTTCACAATCCTGGTGTTTGGATGCTCCTCGCCAAGAAACTCGCGGCAGATCTTCAGCGCGCGCTCGAACGCGTGGCGTGCTGCGGCGAGGTCGCCGAGGTCGCGCAGCACCACTTGTTGATGATTGGCACCGAAGGCGGCCTCGTCAATCGCGAGGGCGCGCTCGAACGCGTGGCGTGCTCCGGCGAGGTCGCCGAGGTCTTGCAGCACCGAGCCGAGATTGTTGACGCGGATGGCGACGTTGGGATGGTTGGGGCCGAAGGCGGCCTCGTCCGTCGCGAGTGCGCGCTCGAAGAGTTGCTTTGCTTCCGCGATTTGGGCGCGGACTTGAAGGTACAGGCCCGCTTGATTGAACAGGTACGCACTTGGCTCGGCTGCCACGCCCAATTCCGCCGCATATCCAGCAACTGCGAGTGCGTGCGGCAATAGGTCGGCACAAAGCGCCCAACTCGCAGGGTCGGTGGTGATATCGCCACCGGGATAGGCATCCGATACGATTTTCGCCGCGCGCTCTGCCCAACTCTTGCGCGCCTCCCCTGCCATCCGGTCGCGTGCCACGGCTTGCACCAGGCGGTGAATGGAGATTGTCGCGTCGCCGGTCTGGATCAGCGAATAGCGGCGGAGCGCAGAGACGGCATCGTCAAATTTTATCGGGTCGGCGGCGGCTTGGGCAAGCGGGGCGGGCAAGAGATTGGAGTGATCAGTAATTAGAGGTTGGGGGATGTCGTCGGGCGCGAAGAACGCGCACAGGTTAAGCAGGTCGGTGCCAGCGGGAGCGTCCTTTTCGATTTGCTGGAACGCGATTTCCCAGGTGGTTGCAACCGTTGCCGGATAATCCGGTGAAGGCGCGCCGCGCTTTAAAAGTTCGCGCGCGTGCTGCTGAAACAGGGCAAGATAGGCGGCCAGCGACCCGCCACGTTCCTCAATGTACGCGCCCGCTTGCTCCAGCGCCAACGGCAGATCGCCCAGTGCTTTGGCAAGTTTGTCGGCTGCATCGGCATCCTTGTCTCCGGTGCGCTTGCCGAGGAATTCAATTGCCTGCGCGCGCGGCAGCACCTCAACCGGCAGCGGCTTTGCCACGCGTCGCCACGCCGGGTTGCGTGAGGTGATGATGACGTTGCCGCAGTCGCACTGCGGGATATAGCCGCTCACCTCGGCGGGATCGGTGGCGTTGTCAAAGATGAGGAGCCAGTCCGCGCTGGCGCGCAATTGGTCCCGCACCGCGTCAACCATAATGCGCTGGTCTTGCGCGTCCTTCTCCGGCAAATTCAGCGGCTGCGCCAGCCGCGCGTAATCCGCCGCCAGCGTTGCAGTTTCTTCCGCGCGCACCCAGATCGCTTGTGGCTGCGTGAGCGCGGCGGCTTTGTGTTCGGCCAGCGCGTCGCGCAAACTCTCGATCAACTCTTCGCGTCCGGTGAAATTTGGATTGCGATTGGGCGGAATGTTCCAGATGCGCGGGAGGGCGCCGGGAAAACGCGCGGGTGTCAGTGGAACTCGGGGGAACGCTGGGGGCTTGACGGGCACGCGGCGTTCGCGGTGGATGCCGTCGAGCAGGCGTTGCTTGGCGGTTGGCTCGTCCACGCCGACGAAATCAATGTAGACGACTGGCGCGAGCAGTCCCTTCAACTCGCACTCGCGGACGCGGATGGGGACGAGCGCGCGTTTTGCGCCCGTTGGATCGCGCGCCAGCGCGGCGGCCCATTCCGGCTGGGTGAAGAGCGAGGCGAGGTAATTCGGCGAGAGGACGGCAATCGTGCGCTCGCACTCGGCCGCGGCGCGCTGCATTTCGAGAATGAAATTCGAGCCGGGGCGGAAATCCCACGCCTGGATCACGGTCGTGAATCCGGCCTGCTCCAACTGCCAGGCGATCCACTCCGCCCAACTCTGGTCCGCGTGATTGTAGCTGATGAAGAAATCGGTCACCGACCTACCCCCAACCCCCTTTCCCACTCCGCTTCGCTTCGGGGATCTTCGACCTCGCAGGAAGGGGGCAATCGCCCTGCGCGTCTCTATTATATCCTGAATCGCCCACCGCGTGAAATCGCGCACAACGCGTCCCCCTTTCCTGAGAGGAAAGGGGGCAGGGGGATAGGTGGGTTGGGTCAAAATTGACACATCCCGCTTTTGCGATAGAATACGCCCAACGCAGCCAGGGTGGGTCGCGCAAATGCTCTGGTTGCGCTCTTTATTCTGAACGGTCGGATGCAAGTGGCGCGTGTCGTTGTCCCGTCACACGTCACTTGTCACCGAGCTTGCCCTGAGTTTATCGAAGGGTCACATTCTAAAGGAGGCGACGATGGGCGACGAGAAGCAAGAACTATTGGAACGGGCGCGGGCGGATGGGGTGCAATTCGTCAGTCTGCAATTGACCGACGTGGTGGGCGCGATCAAGAATATTACCGTGCCGCTGCACAAGTTGGACGAGGCGTTGGAACGCGGCATTTGGTTTGACGGTTCGTCAATTCAGGGCTTTGCGCGCATTTACGAAAGCGACATGTACATGATGCCCGACGTCAGCACGTATCGCGTCCTGCCGTGGACGGAAGGCGATCATCGCCTGGCGCGCATCATTTGCGATGCATTCAAGCCCGACGGCACGCCGTTCGAAGGCGATCCGCGCGGCGTGCTTAAACGCGTGCTCCAGCGCGCCCAGGCGATGGGTTTGCGTTATTACACGAGTTCGGAGCCGGAATTTTTCCTCTTTCGAAAAGACCAGGGCGCGGAACCGGTGCCGCACGACGTCGGCGGCTATTTCGATTTCTCGCCGCGCGATCTCGCCTCCGAAGTGCGCCAGGATATTATCCTCGCCCTCGAAGCGCTGGGCATCGAAGTCGAACGCGGCCATCACGAAGTGGCGACCGGTCAGCACGAGATCAATTTCAAATATGCCGACGCTTTGGAGAGCGCGGACAATCTGATGACCTTCAAGTACACGGTCAAGGCCGTGGCCCAGGCGCACGATTTGTACGCGACCTTTATGCCCAAGCCGATAGCGGGCATCAACGGCTCGGGCATGCACACGCATCAGAGCATTTTCGACCCGAAGGGTGACGACAATCTCTTTTACGATCCGAACGATAGCTACCATCTTTCGCCGCTCGCCTACAACTTTTTGGCCGGTCAATTGCAGCACGCGCGCGCCCTCGCGGCCATCGTCGCTCCGACGGTGAATTCGTACAAGCGGCTGGTTCCCGGGTACGAAGCGCCGGTCTATATTTGTTGGGGCCAAATCAATCGCTCGGCGCTGATTCGCATCCCGCGCTACTCGGTCGGGCGCGAGAAATCTACGCGCATGGAATTGCGCTGCCCGGATTCGAGCAGCAACATTTACCTCGCTACCGCGGCCATGCTCGCGGCGGGACTCGACGGCATCGAGCGCAAGTTAGAAGCGCCCGCGCCGATCGAGGAGAGCGCGTACGAGCTAACCGAAGAGGCCCTGCACGAGCGCAGCATCGGCACATTGCCCGGCTCGCTCGGCGAAGCGCTGGCCGAGTTGGAGCGCGACCCGCTGCTCTGCGATGCGTTGGGCGAGCGCGCGTACCAGGCCTTTGTGCGCGCCAAGCGCCGCGAATGGAACGAGTACCGGCTCCAAGTGACGCCGTGGGAATGGTCGCGGTACTTTGAAGTGGTGTAGCTCCCAGACCCGAAGGGTTTCCCAAACCCTTCGGGTCTTGTCTATCCGTTCTATTTGTTGTAGAATCCTTCCGCGATGGAAATCACTTTTCGCGACAAGAAATGGGAACTGAAAGGCAACATCGCCGCGCGCGATGCCATCAAGAAAATCGGCCTCGAGCCGGAGGGCGTGCTGGTCGTCGTGAATGGCAAGCTTCGCACGGACGATGTGATGCTGAAGGATAGCGATCAGGTCAAGCTGGTCGCCGTGGTGTCGGGTGGTGGCGACGAATGCGAATGAATAAACGAATAGTGCCGATTCTGTTTGCTCTAATCGTTGTCGCTTGTGGCACGCCCGCCACTCGGACGGCGCCGCAAACATCAGTGCCCGTTACTGCCATCGCAGCCACACCAACCCGCGCGCCGCTCGGCTCGACGCCTTTGCCGGCCAACACCGCGCCCGCCAAAGCCGCGCCGACGGTCACTCGTCCTGCGGCCAATAATGCGCCGGTTGCGTCCGGCATTCAACTGCCGCCCGGCTTTCGCGCCTACGCGTATTACGAGGGGCTGAATCGGCCCACTTCGCTTGCGTTTGGCTCAGATGCGCGCCTTTACATTGCCGAGCAGAACGGCCACGTGTTTTCGCTTGGGGACGAAAATGGGCTGGGTGTAAATCCGCGCGAAGCGGCGCAAGTCGGCGGCTCGACGTTGGGCATTGCCTTTCGGCCGGGCACGCGCGATTTGTACATTTCGACGACCGGACGCGTCTACGTGGCGCGCGGCGCGGTGGACGGCTCTTTCGCCGAGCCGAAAATCGTCGTTCAAGACATCCCGACGGGCCGGCACCAGAACGACCAAATCGCGTTTACGCCCGACGGTCAGTTCTTTTTCCTGGGCGTCGGCTCGACCTGCGACGCGTGCAATGAACGCGACCCGCGCAGCGCGTCCATCCTGCGGATCAGCGCCGATGGCGCGACCCAAGAGGTTTACGCGCGCGGCACGCGCAACCCGTTCGGAGTGGCGATTCATCCGCAAACGGGAGAACTCTTCTCAACCGACAATGGCCGGGACAGTCCCAGCAGCGGCGTGCCGGACGAATTGAACGTCATCGTCAAAGACGGCGATTACGGTTGGCCCCCCTGTTGGGGACAAGGGCAGGGTTCGAATTGCCAGGGGACGATCTTTCCCGTCGCCGAATTTCAGGAACATTCGTCGGCGAACGGAATGGCTTTTTATTCGGGAAGCAATTTCCCTGCCGAGTATCGTAACAATGTCTTTGTCGCGCTGTGGGGCGGAAATCTCCCGCTGCCGACTGTTGGCAAGCGCGTCGAGCGCGTCGTGCTCACGCAACCACTCGGCCAGTGGCAGGGCCGGGTCAGCACGTTCGCGAGCGGCTTTGAACATCCGCTGGCGGTTGCCGTCGGTCCGCGTGACGGCGCGCTTTACGTAGCGGATCATGGGAGCGGAGTGGTGTATCGAATTGTGTGGGAAGGAGGGTAAAAAGTAAAACGTAAAACGTAAAGCGCCCTGAGCGAAGTCGAAGGGTTACGTTTTTCGTTTTACGGTTTAGCGCACCATGCGTTGTCGAAAGTGTAACGAGACCGCGGTCATCAACATGCGGCAGCACAAGTTGGCATTGTGCGGCGAGCACTATGTCGAATGGTTTGTCGCGCAGACGGACCGCGCAATTGAAAAATACAAGATGTTTTCGCGCGACGAGCGCGTCTTGGTCGCGGTGAGCGGGGGCAAGGATTCGCTTGCGCTGTGGGATGTGCTGCTAACGCTGGGTTATCAGGCCGATGGCCTGTACATCGGTTTGGGCATCAACGATAAAGCGCCGTACTCGGACCAATCGCTGGAAAAGACGCGGGCGTTTGCCGCGCAGCACGCTCAAGCCACCCTCCATATCGTAGACATCGCAGATACCTACGGCAAGACGATTCCACAGATCGCGATGGAGAAAACGCGCGGGCATGGCAAGCCGTGTTCGGCGTGTGGACTTACCAAGCGCTACGTGATGAATCGGCTGGCGGCGGAGAAGGATTACGCGGTGCTCGCGACGGGGCACAACCTCGACGACGAGGTGGCCGTGCTGATGCAGAATACGTTGCGCTGGCAGACGGGCTACCTCGCGCGCCAAGCGCCCGTGCTGCCGTCCACCAACCCGCACTTGGCGAAAAAAGTCAAACCCTTTTGCCGATTTTACGAACGCGAGACCGCCACCTACGCGCTCGTTCGCGGAATAGATTACATCTATGAGGAGTGCCCGCACGCCGTTGGCAACCTGACGAATTTCTACAAAACTCTGTTGAACCAGCTCGAAGGGCAATCGCCCGGGGCAAAACTATCTTTCTATCTAGAATTTCTCCGGGCGCGCGGCGAAGGCGCGTTCGAGCAGTTCAACCGCGTTGACCAGTTGCACGAGTGCGAAGTCTGCGGGCAGCCGACCACGTCGCCGGGGCGGTGCGCGTTCTGCCGGATGTGGGAGATTGGGCAAGAGGGGGAGAGCGGGAGAGCGGGCGAGCGGGAGACCGTCGTTGGACGCTTGCAATGACGATTGAGCAGGCGCTCGAAGAACCGTCTGTTCCACGAGAGGCGCTTGGCGAGTCCGCGGCCAACACCGGCCTCGTCCGCGCCGCCGCCATCATCGCCGCGGGCAATGTGGCGAGTCGCGTGCTCGGGCTGGCGCGCGAGTCGGTCATTGCGTATTTGTTCGGGGCAACCGGCCATGTCAGCGCCTTTCGCGTGGCCTCGACCCTCGTGCAGCAGTTGTACGATTTCCTAGTCGGCGGAATGGCGAGCGCGGCGCTCGTGCCCATCCTGTCCGACTTCGCCGCGCGCAAAAACCGCGACGAGTTGTGGCGCGTCGCCAGTATCGTCGTCAACACCCTCGCGGTGGTCCTCGCCCTCGCGGTGCTCGTCCTCGAGGTTTTCGCTCCGCAACTAGTCTGGATTTACGGCGCGGGGTACGATCCAGCGCTGCAAGACGCCACGGTTCAAATGATCCGGCTGGCGCTGCCCGCGGTCTTTTTCCTCGGTCTATCCGGGATCATCACCGGACTGTTGTACGCGCTCAAACGCTTTGTTTATCCCGCCTTTACAGCCGCCGCGTTCAATGCCGCAATTGTCATCCTCGCGCTCGCACTCTCGCCGATTTTCGGAATCGCGAGTCTGCTCGTCGGCATCGTCGTCGGGGCAGCCGTCCAAGTTATGCTCCAACTTCCGGGCCTGCGCGATATGCGCTATCGGCTGACGATTGATTTCACGCACCCCGCGCTCGCGCGAATTTTGCGGTTGTACGTGCCGGTCATCGGCGGCTTGGCGATTGCCCAGGTGGGTGTGGCCGTTGATCGCTACCTCGTGTCGTTCACCGGCGAGCAATCCCTCGCGTGGATGCAGGACGCAACGGTGCTGATCCAGTTCCCACTGGGCCTTGCGGCAACTGCGGTTTCGTTCGCGATTCTTCCCACGTTGAGCCGTCAAGCAACACAGAATCGTGAATTACGAATTACGAATTACGAATTCCAATCCACGCTTGCTTTCGGCGTCAAATTGGTCTTGCTCCTGATTGTTCCGGCCGCGGTTGGCTTATTCGTGCTCGCTCAACCGATCGTTGCGCTGCTGTTCGAGCGCGGCGCGTTTACGGCGAATGACACCTTTTGGACATCCACCGTGCTGCGGTTCTACTTGATTGGCCTGCCCTTTGCGGCGATTGACCAGCCGCTTGTGTTTGCGTTCTATGCTCGCAAGAATACGCTCGCGCCGAATCTGGTTGCATTTGCGGGGGTCGCGATTTACCTGATCGTCGCGCTGGCGCTGATTCAATCGTTGGGCATGATCGGCTTGGTGCTGGCGAACTCGGCGCAGTTGACGGGGCACGCGCTTATCATGGTTTGGCTCACTCAGGCGCGGCTCGGCGGCTTCGGACAAGCGGGAATAGGTGTGACCATCGCCAAGGTTTCGCTTGCGTCTGCCGCGATGGGCTTGCTCGCGTTCGCAATCGAAAGCGCGGTCGGACCGCTTTGGCTGAAGGTGGCCGCGCCCGCGATCGCCGGCGCCGGCGCGTATATCGCGCTGCTTTGGCTGTTGCGCGTGCGCGAGGCGGAACGGGTATTGGAAATCGTGTGGGCGCGCGTCAGGCGGGTTTGACGCACGCGCGGTTGCAGGTATAATGGTTCCTGGGAGGCGGAAAGATGGCAACTTCACTGGACCAAGTGCTTGAGCGCACGTTGGCGGTACTACCCGTAACCAAAGACGACCTTCTCGTGCGCGGCATCGCCGGGGAGGTCACCGATAGGATCGTCGAACTGAAGAAGGCGGCCGCACGCTTCCAAGACAAGTACAAATCGCCGAGTCTTTTGGAAGGGCGAATTAAGCAGGAGGGTGTTTCGCCAGACGACCATACGCTTTACACTGATCTTATCGAGTGGCGAGCGATCGAGAGCGAGGTACGCGAGCTACTTGCGATCCTTGGAGAAATCTGATGCTCTGGCACCGCGTCGTAACTGCCAAGTTGCAAGCTTCTGGGTTGTTCTCCAAGGTGGAATTGGTTGGCGGCAAGATTCGCGCAACCATTGATGGCCAAAGGTTCTTGGATATCCATTTCGATCCTACAACCTCCAGCTATTCGTATGCCGTGATTGATCAAACTCTGAAGGTTTCTGGCGACAAGCGTCTCTTTGGCTGGGATGACTTTCCGCTCGCGTTGATGTTGGCTCAAGGAGGAGCATGCGAACCGATTATGCCGACGTCAGTTTTTGGCTCGCAACCTACGGTCCTTACCAACCGAACGCACCCTTACAAGGCGATGTGAAAGCCGACGTTGCCATTGTGGGCGGCGGGTTCACTGGAATGGCGACCGCCTACTACTTGCGTAAAGCCGATCCGAGTTTGAAGGTCGTCGTGCTCGAAAGCGAGGTCGTCGGCTACGGCGCGAGCGGGCGTAACGGCTCGTTTGCGATGACGGTGATCGGATTGGGCATTGACGTGCTCGCAATGCTCAAGGGCAAGCAAGCCGCGCGTGACGGCCATCGCTACATGGAACGCGCGGTGGACACGGTGGGTGATCTGGTCGAGGAAGAGAACCTCGATTGCGATTACACCCGCCCCGGCTTTCTGCGGATGGCGACGACGCCCGGTTACGTGAACAAGATCAAAAAGCAAATCGAACTGGTTCACGAATTGGGCTTTACCGGCGTCGAATGGTTGGAGCGCGACCAAGCCCGCGCCGAAGTAAATTCGGACCTGTATCTCGGCGCGTGGTGGGAACCGAGGATGGCGCTCGTCAATCCGGTCAAATTGGCGCGCGAAATGAAACGCGTCAACTTGGCGTTAGGCGCGGACACTTACGAGCATGCGCCCGTGACAGCCATCGAGCGCGGTACGGATTTCACGCTCAAGACGCCGTGCGGAAGCGTGACCGCGAAAAAGATTGTGCTAGGGACGAACGCGTATTCGCATTTGATTCCGCAAGTGCGCCGCAAGCAAGTGCCCGCGTGGACATACATGGTCGCGACCGAGCCGCTGACCGACAAGCAGTTTGAGGCAATCGGCTGGCAGCACCGGCAGGGTGTGGAGGACGCGCGCAACCTGGTTCACTATTATCGCATCTCGCCGGACAATCGTTTGTTGATGGGCGGCGGGCCGGTGGGTCTATCGTTCGGCGCGGATTTGGACCGCGACAGCAACGCGAGCGCGTGGAGGCATTTGGAAGAGCACATTGGTTACGTGTTTCCCGCGCTGAAAGGAATCAAAATCACGCATCGTTGGGGCGGACCATTTTCGGTGACTGTGGATTTGACGCCCGCGCTGGGCTATCTGGGCGACAAACGCGTGGTGTATTCGGTCGGCTGCATCGGACACGGCGTCTCGCTCACGCACTTGAACGGGCAGACGATTCGCGATTTGATTCTCGACGAGCAAACTGAGTTGACGGACACCTTCTTCGTGAATCGCCGCGTGATCCCGTGGCCGCCTGAGCCGTTGCGACTCGGCGTCAGCGGCGCGCTGCGTGCGTATTTGGAGGCGGAAGATTGGGTGGACGAGCGGGATATGCCCAAGAGGTGAGCAATGAGTGTGGTAATACCGGATGAGGTTTTACAGGCAACTCACATGACAGCAGACGAGTTGACGCAAGAGGTTGCCATTCTGCTGTACCAAAGAGAAAAGCTTACATTGGGCCAGGCAAGTCGCTTGGCGAAGGTAAGTCAAATGCAGTTTCAGCATTTGCTAGCTAGTCGGCTAATACCGATTCATTACGATGTTGCCGACTTTGAATCTGACCTGAAGACGTTGCGCGCGATGGGACGCCTATGACCAAACCCACTTCGGTGATCGTCGTAAGCAATACCTCGCCGATCATTAATCTCGCCATGGTCGGGCACTTGGACCTGCTGCACCGTTTGTATGGAGAGGTTGCGATTCCCCAGTCAGTCTTTGATGAAATCGTTCTATCGGGACAAGGCCTGCCCGGCTCAACTGAGGTACAGACGTGTGGGTGGATTCAAACAAGACGGGCGACCGCTCGAACAGCAGTCATGTCATTGGAATTAGAACTCGATGAGGGTGAAGCAGAAGCAATTGCGCTTGCGGTGGAATTGAAAGCAGACCTCCTTCTGATCGACGAAAGGAAGGGACGGCTTGTTGCTGCGCGTTTGGGCGTCAGGTTCGTCGGCCTCCTTGGCGTGCTTGTGGAAGCCAAGCATCGGCGCCTAGTTACCGCTGTCAAGCCGGTATTAGACGATTTGATCGCCAAGGCCGGATTCTGGATTGGGCAAGAATTATACACTCGGATTCTGCATAGCGTTGGAGAGTAGCCGAAATGTTCCCATCCCTCCCCCAAAATCCCACCAGCTTAATGCAGTGGTCATGGACCGACGTCGAACCGTATTTCAAAGATTTGGCCGAACGCGCACTAACGGCGAAGGGTGTTGCCGATTGGCTCGCGGATTGGACGGCGCTCGACGAGCGGCTCAGCGAGATGTATTCGCGGCTGAATGTCGCCACTTCGCAGAATGTGGCCGACAAAGAGGCCGAGGCGCGCTTGCATGCGTTCCTCGACCAGATCTATCCCCAAGCCGAAGCCGCGGAGCAGAAATTGCGCGAGAAATTGTTGGCGAGCGGTTTGACGCCCAAGAACTTTGACGTGCCGCTCAAGAAAATGCGCGCCGCAGCCGACCTGTTCCGCGAAGCCAACTTGCCGCTGCTCACCCAAGAGCAAAAGTATGCCATTGAGTACGACAAGATCATCGGCGCGCAAACGATTCAGTGGGAAGGCCAAGAAGTCACGGTCACGCAATTACGACCGGTCTATCAGGACACCGACCGCGGCCGCCGCGAACGCGCGTGGCGCGCGGCGATGCAGCGGCAGCTTGCGGACCGGTCGGCGATTAACGAACTCTGGGGGAAATTCCTCGAGTTGCGGAAAACGCTGGCCGTCAATGCCGACAAGCCGGATTATCGAGAATATCGCTGGCAGGAGTTGCTGCGGTTTGACTATGCGCCTGCCGATTGTGCCCGGTTCCACGACGCGATTGAAAGAGCGGTCGTGCCCGCGGCGAAGCGACTGTATGCAAAGCGTCGCCAACGCTTGGGTGTGGAAACGTTGCGCCCGTGGGACTTGCATGTTGATCCCTTCGGCCGCCCGCCGCTCAAACCGTTCGCCGACGAGACGCAAATCAAGCCGATTGCCGCGTCTATCTTTCACCGCGTCGACCCGCAATTGGGCGGATACTTTGACATCATGGCGCGCGAGTCGCTGCTCGATCTCGACAACCGCAAAAACAAAGCGCCGGGTGGCTATTGCACTTCGTTCCCCATGTCCAGGCGTCCGTTCATCTTTATGAACGCGGTCGGGCTGCACGACGATCTGCAAACCGTTCTGCACGAAAGCGGGCACGCCTTTCACAATTTTGAGCGCTATGCCTTGCCTTACTCGCACCAGCGTCAGGTCGGCATGGAATTTGCCGAAGTGGCTTCGATGAGCATGGAATTGCTTGCCGCGCCGTATCTTGGCGCGAAGCACGGCGGCGTCTACTCGGATGCCGATGCCGCGCGGGCGCGCGTCGAGCATCTCGAATCGAACATCCTCTTTTGGCCGTACATGGCGGTCGTGGATGCATTCCAGCATTGGGTCTATGAAAATCCGAACGACGCCGCTGATCCGAGCAAGTGTGATACGCAATGGGCCGCGCAGTGGCAGCGGTTCATGGGCGGCGTGGACTGGAGCGGGTTGGAACAAGAAATGCAGACCGGGTGGCATCGCAAACTACACATCCACCAGTTACCGTTCTATTACATCGAATACGGGCTGGCTCAACTGGGCGCGATGCAGATTTGGCGCAATGCGCTGCGCGATCAGGCCGGCGCGGTCGCGAGCTATCGCCGCGCGCTCGCACTGGGCGGCACGCTCTCGCTGCCCGAACTCTTCGCCGCGGCGGGCGCGAAACTGGCTTTCGATGCGGACACGTTGGGCGCGGCGGTGGAATTGGCGGAAAAGACCATCGCCGAACTGGAGCGCGGTGGCGGATAATCGCACGGTTGACGAACTCTCGCTGGAGGAATTGGAAGCGCTGGTCGAACAGCGGCGACGCATCGAACGGGCGCGCCGGTTCGCCGAGAGCGCGCAGGGGCGCGGTTTTCGGCCTGTGACGGTCATGCCCGCCGACCCCGAAGCAAAACCGCGCGTCAGTCGCGCCGCGGGCGTCAAGAAACTGCGCGACCGCCTATTGCTCTTTGTCGAGCTGGCGGCAGCGGTGGCGTTAGTGGTCGTGATTCTCGGATCGTTTACGAATTTGCAGACGCTCAATCAAGAGGTCATCCAGGCGCGCACGGTGACGCCCAATGCGTCGAGCGCCTTGCCGCAAGAATTGCCCGGTAGTTCCTTCCCGCCCTCGAATTCGATCAGCGAATTGCCCGGTAGTTCCTTCCCGCCCGAGCCGGCGCCCGCCGCGCTTGGGGTTCGCTTGCAGGCCGTAGCGGCGATTCCTGTGCCCACTCCCGGTCCGCGTTCGCCCACGCGCATCGTCATCCCTGCCATCAATCTGGACTGGCCGGTGGTCCAAGGGGACGGTTGGGAAGAATTGAAACAGGGGATCGGCCATCGCGTTGGCTCGGTGAATCCGGGTGAGCGCGGCAACATGGTCCTTTCGGGCCACAACGACGTCTACGGCGAGCCATTTCGCTACCTGGAAAACCTGGAGCTTGGCGCAGAGGTCATGCTCTACGCGGGCGCGAACGCCTTTCGGTACATCATCAAGGCCCGGCGCGTCGTCCAGCCCACTGAGCTGAGCGTGCTGGCCCCATCGCGGAATCCAATCGTTACGCTGATTACCTGCACGCCATATCGCGTAGACACGATGCGCCTCATCTTAATTGGAGAACTAGCGCCATAGAAATTTCAGATTTCAGATTTCAGATTTATGATTTTCTGGCACTCTGTGGTAGAATCTGAAATCTGAAATCCCTACGGGACGCTCCGCAGTCCTAAATCTGAAATCTTTTTGGGGGAATAATGCCAAAGAAAACTCGGAAGATGAAACAGCGCGCGGCGATGCGTCGTACCACGCAGGTTGCGCAAGCGCAAGAGAGTGAGCAAGCCGGGATAGAGGCGCAAGAAGAAGCGCCCGTGCGAATGCGCCCCACGTTTTCCACGCCCCGGCCCGCGACGACGACCACTTTTGATTACTCGCACATCTATAGCGACCTCAAGCGGATTGCGCTGTTTGCAGGTTTCTTTTTTGCGGTGCTGATCATTCTGTCGTTCGTCATCAAATAAGAAAAGCGACGCACCGGTAATGTGCGTCGTTTTTCTTATTCTTTGAGATCCGCAGAGGTTTCTAAATACGGTATCGTTCCGTCTTCCGGCGCGATTCTTGGGAAACCGATCACCGAGCGCAGACCCAAATCGAGCAAAAAGTGTATGGCGAGCGCGTACCAGAAATTTTGGGTGAAAATGAAAATGATCGTGCTGGCGACGGCGAGACTGCCGGACCACAACGGCGCATCGGCGCGCGTCGTGTCGTGTATGCTGGCTCGCGCCTGCGGATTGCTCCAGCTCTCGAGCAAGACCAACCCCAGCCCCAGAAAGCTTCCCCAGTAAAAATCCCCCAGCCAGAGAATCGGGCCGCTCCGGTAAAAAGCCCAGTGCGCCTGTTGGTAGATCAGTTCGATAATGTGACGCGCCCAGTTCCACCGGCTTTCGTCAACCGCGTGGGGATGTTCGGTCCGCGCGTAGGGCCGCCAGACCCAGATGAACACGACGATGGCGCCCAGCGCCAATAGGATCGCGTAGACGAGTGGGTCGAGCCAATCCAAATTCCAAACGCCCAGGGCGCGCGGCGTATTGTAGCCGAGCATCAGGGTCGCATAAGGTAAGCCGAGGTAGTACAGCCAACGGCCCACTTCGCCCGCCGCGCGCGGGAGCCAAGATTTGCCCGTCCAAGCGAGGAATCGTCCAACTCGCCCGGCGCGCGGTTTCGCGGTGAGGCGCGCCAGATTGGCGGCCAGGGCGTATAGGACGATGGACAAGCCGACGGCGATGGCGAGGGCCTGACGCGGGGAGAGGGTATTAAGCAGATCCGTCAAGGTCAATCGAAGGTAACCTCACTTACGAATGTGGTTTAGCCGGCTGCGCCGGGGGCAGCGGTACGATCAATGTGATTCGCGTGCCTTGCCGTGGCGCGGACTCGATCCGCAGGTCGGCCTCGATCAGCCGCGCGCGCTCGCGCATGTTTTGCAAGCCGAGACTGGAGCGTTGATCGTAGGAACTGACGACCTTGTCCACGTCAAAGCCCGGCCCCTGATCTTGCACGACGGCGACGAGCATGCCACCCTGCCGTCCGACTTGGACATAGATGGGCATGCCCGCGGCGTGCTTGCGCGCGTTGTTGACCGCCTCGTCAATAATCGCAAAGACCGGGGCCGCGACGTTGAGGTCCAACTCGTTTCCAAAATCGCCGGGGGCGACCTGAATCGGCACTTTTTCCGAGTCGCGCAAACGTTCGCAGAATTGTTCCAGCGCCGCGGACAGACCCTTGGTTTCGAGCGCGAGCGGCCGCAAGGTAAAGAGCATCGTCCGAATTTCCTTGACGGTTTGCTGCGCGACCTCGCGGGCCTTGCCCAGTTCGGCCCTGGCTTCGGCGGGATTTTTGTCGAGTAGGCGCTGAATGTAATCCAACTGCATGACGAGCGCGGCGACGTGTTGCGTGGGCCCATCGTGCAGATCGCGCGCCATTTTTTGGCGCATCTCGCTTTCGCTCCGAATCGTCTGGTCGTGTTCGACGCGCAGATTCTCGTAAAGCTTGGCGTTCTGAAAGGCAATGGCCGCTTGATTCGTGAACGCGCGCATCAGCTCCAAATGCTGTTCCGATGGACGACGAGGCGCCGGGCCGGCCAACACCACAACCCCGTATTGTTCCAGTCCGGCCTGCAACGGATAGCACACCCCGCTGCGGCATCGGCCCAACGCGCCAAAAGCCGACAACTCGGGATCGGTCGCGACATTGTCAAAGACGACGAAATTCCCGCTCTGTAACGCCTCGCCGATGATCCCGGCTTTGCCCGCGATGTGCTGCTCCGTATCGCGCCGGTCGAGATGGCGCGAGGCGACCACCCGTAACTGTTTCTCCGCGTCCTTCTCGTCGAAAAACAGCGCCACCCCAACCGGCAAGCCATCCTCGCGGCGACCCGGTGGCAGGCCTTTGACGCCGGCCTCGAGCATCGCCTCGAGCACGGGCGCGTAGCTCGTCGTCGAGGAAAGGGCATCCGTCGTCTGGTAGAGCAATTTCGCGCCGGCCATCGCGTGACGCAACTCGTCCAACTCAGCCGCGGCTTGCTTGATCGCCGCATCCTTTTCGTGTCGCGCGAGATAGCCCACGAGCGCGGTCGCGGCGAGCAGCGCGGCGACGGGCAGGCCGGACGAGAGGGCCGAAAGACTGCGCTGGCTGAAGATAGGGAGGAACGCGCGGATTTCGATGGGGAGCGCGAGCAGGCCGGCGACGATGAGACCTTGCTGCGGTCCAAAGCGCACGGCGGCGACGAGCGCGGGGTATATCGCAAAAAAAGCCAAGAGGTTCGTGTCGGTGTTGGACAAATGCGGCAGGAGGCCAAAGAAAACCACGTCAAACGCAAACGTCAAAAGGAAAAAGCGCGGACTGGGGTCTTGGTTAAACTGGAGAATCACGCGAATGGCCACGTTGACGATGGCGACGACGAGGAGCCACACGAGGATGCTCTCCGGCAATTGCTCGCCGCCGACATCTATCCAGGCGATGGGGATAACCAGCAGCCACAACACCCAGCGCACGCGAAACAAGGAATGCTCGACCCGCGCGACGGGCTTGGCGTCGAGCGCGCCGATCAACTGGGCCACACGTGACCTCCACGAGATGACGATACTGGAAGAGCCGCGGCTCCTCGATGCAAATGGGACCGCGGCTCCAGTGTGGGCGGTATAGGACTCGAACCTATGGCCTCTTCGATGTGAACGAAGCGCTCTACCAACTGAGCCAACCGCCCAAGCGTGGGCCAATTATATCACGCGGTCGCCTACAACGCAAATTGCCTTTTTGGAGTTGACGTGGTATCATTTGAAACGAGAGTAGGGTTTATTCGAAAGGATACGATCCCTCGACCAAAGGAGTGCGATGCAAGATCGGTCCTATGCTATGGCGATTGTCGTGGTCCTCGCGATTTGCTGCCTCGGCATGTACGTTGCGGTCTCGGGTTATTTGAACAGCAATCCCTCCGGCTTTGCTTCGCTCTCGGCGACCCCCGCGATTCCAGGGACACTGGTCGTCGTCGTCATCAACACGGACACGCCTGCGCCCACCAAACCCGGCGCAACCGTTCCGCCTGTAGCAACCAGCCCACCGATACCTTCGCCCCTCGGCGCATTCCAAACGATTACGGCGGCCACTACGGCGACTGTCGCCCGGACCACCGCAACGGCAACTCTCCGCGCGCCGCTGCCGCCCACCGCGCCGCCGCCCGTTGTTGCCCCATCACCGGCGGCGCAATCGTGCAGCAATTTCACCTTTTGCCCCAGCGGCGGCCCACCCGATGCGCAACTTGCGCCGACCGGCGATCCATGTCCACGCAATTACATCTGGGGCCGAATCGTTGATGTGAGCGGGAAGGGCCTTCCCGAGACGCAAATCCGGTTTCGAACGCCGCTCGGCAATGTGGACCGGGCGGCTTCCAAGGGACCGCCGGACCCGCCCGGTATCTATAACATTTTGGCGCCGGCGCCCGGCGGAAGTTGGACGCTGTGGTTAGTTGACTCCGTCGGGGCGCAGATCAGCCCGCAGATCACGATCGTAGCGCCTCAGCCCTATCTCGGCTCCGGCAATTGTCCGACGCGGATAGATTTCAAGGCGCAGAGATAGTCGCGGGGCGATTGCGCCAGGGCGTCCCTTTGGGAAAATCGCGGCAACAACCACACAAAGTCGCCCTTCGGCGACTGGGCACTAGCCTGCGAAGGCAGGCTTTGTGTGATGGTAGCAGCGATTTCAATCGCCCGTTATCGTCTCACCGTTGGCGATGGCGTTGGCAATGGTTGAACCGTTGCCACGCGGGTGGGCGTGATAGCCCGTGGCGTCGCCGCCAGTACCGTTATTGCAGCCGGCGTCTCGGGCATGATGACGGGCGGCGCCAAGTAGTTTGCGCCCAGCCAGAGACCTGCAACGGCCAGCATGATCGCGACGTTACGCCAGCAGCCCGTAAACTCCAGTATGCTATTGTCTGCCTTGCCCGCCTTGTCGCCCTTGGGTTTGGAACTCATCACGCTACTTGACCAGTGCCTTGATATGCACGAACGCTGCGCGCGGCGTGCCATCCGGTTCGGTGATCGCCCACCAATATTCCTCGTTGTCCTTGGTCCAATCAGGATTCGCCAGGTAGATCACGAACATCGCCCCAATCCACGGCGCCCAGTTTTTCTTGGCATACCGAAATGCATCCCCGATATACTTGCCGTGCGTCTGCTCGTCCACGCTGAACCACGCGTACGCAGGATGAATGTTGTCCATCGTCCAGCCAAATTCGAGGATGGCGATCTGCTTGGCGCTGTCTCCGCGCGCCACCATGATCTTGCGAATGTCCTCGGCGTGGCGGAAGGAATAAATCCGGCCCGCCGGTCCATCGTTGTTGTTGTAGGCCCGATTCTTCGCGACATCGTCGGGACTCATGTCGGGCGGCGCTTTGTAACCGGGGGCGTGAATCCCCAACACGTCAAAGTAGCCGTCCGATTTGTTATTCATTGCGGTGTACATTCTTTCGATGTACTGCGAATCGGGCATCGCCTGCGCGTCATTCCGCGTCGTCGGCGTCATGCCCGCGCTGACGATCATCGCGCTCGGGTCAATCGCTTTGATGGTCTGATAGGAAATCTTCAGCAGCGCGGCATAGGCGGCGGGATTGGGCGGCTGGTTGCACCACTCGCGCGCGAGGTTTGGCTCGTTCCAGATTTCGTACGCGCGGATGCGGCCCTTGTAGCGCGTGACAAAGGCGGTCAAAAAGTCCACCCAGTCTTGCGTGTTCTTGGCCGGCCCCATCGTTTTCTTTTCGGCATTGTAGCAGCCGGGCGCGGCCCAATCGGGCGCATTGTCCACGCGCGCGAGAATATCCACGCCCTTGGCGTTCGCCGTATAAACGGCCAGGTCAGGATGGCTCCAGTCAAATGCGCCTTTGCGCGCGCCTTCGATATCGCGCCAGGCGAATTGTTGCTTGAGCCAAGTCAATCCGATCTCTTTCGCCAGACCCGCATCGCGGTCGGCGGTTTCGGGACGCCACCACATAAAGGCCTGCGCGCCGTATTCGGGCGAGTTCATTTTGAGCGGTTTGGGTTTGGGCGTCGGCGGTATCGTCGGCGTGGGCTGAGGGGTTTCCGTCGGCGTCGGTTTCTTCTGCGCCGTCGTGGGCGATTGAGCGGGCTTGGCAACCAGAGTCGGCGTAGCGCTCGCCGTTAGAAATCGAAACCCATCGGTCGCGAAATAACCGGCGACGATCGCGCCGAGACAACAGATTCCCAATCCGAACAGGGTGATCAGCATGACGACGATCAGGCGTGATGACGACGAGGCGCGCCGGCGGCGTGGCGGATTGATCATGGTGCTCCTCAATTCGAAATTCTCGCGAGCGAGTCGCTTGCATTATAGCACGCGGCGGGAGGAGGGCAAAATGGGCAGATGGTTGACAATCCCAATCTTCGACTCTATAATCCAGCCGAACACGAAAAGGAGTCACATGATTCTGCAAACCCTGTTGGTCGGCCCGCTGGGGGTGAATTGCTACATCTTGGGCGACGAGAATACGCGTGAAGCGATAGTCATTGATCCAGGTGGTAACGCGCGCGATATCCTGAATACGCTCGAACAACATCGGCTCAAGGTCAGCGCGATTGTAAATACCCACGCCCATTTCGATCATGTGCTCGCCTTGAACGACCTCCGCGCGGCAACGCACGCGCCGTTCTTGCTCCACGCCGACGAAGCGCCTATCCTCGCGGCGGCCGAGCGCAGCGCGGGGGCTTTCGGAATGTACGTCAAGCAGCCGGAAGCGGCCGATCGTTTGCTCCGCGACGGCGACCACGTGACTGCCGGGACGATCACGCTTCAGGTGCTGCACACACCGGGGCACACGCCCGGCGGCATCTGCTTGCTCCAAGACAAAAAGGTTTTCGTCGGCGACACGTTGTTTCAAGGCAGCGTTGGGCGAACCGATTTTCCGGGCGGCGATTACGCGACCTTGATGCGGTCTATCCGCGACAAACTATTGCCCCTCCCGGAAGACACGGTTGTTTACTCGGGCCACGGCCCCGCCACCACGATTGGCGAAGAGAAACAATTAAACCCCATTGTCCGCCCATTGATCACGGGCCAGTGGAATGTGTAGGGAACGCTCGCCGCAGCGTTCCCTTACTCTGCTCTTGACTTTTGCGCTCTCGCCCCGTATAATCCCTGGTAGATGGCGTGTTAGTCGCCATTTAACCCGCGTGTGCCCCTGCTTCAGGATTCTGTTCGTGATGCGAGGCAGGTCGTCGTACTGAATTGTACCGTTCGTCGAACATCACTTGCAAGGCACCTTGTTGCATCATGCCGCTCGGCGGCAGGCAAGAGGTGTTTTTTTTCGACCGCTCATGGGCTTGCAAAGCATATGGAATCAACACGAGAGCGAAAACGATTGCTGGCTGTGAATCGAAAACTGTGCGCGGAGAACCAGGCGCTTGGCAAGCGATTGCGCGAAGCCGAACGGCTGCTCACGCAAGACATCGCCGAACGCGAACAAGCCGAGCAGGAATTGCACGAGAGCGACCATCGCTTTGGTCTCGCGGTAGACAACTTTCCCGGTGTGTTCATCATCTACGATTCGGAGTGCCGCATCCGTTTCATCAATCTGCCTGGTCAGATCCTGAGCGGTAGGCCCAAGTCGGACATCTTGGGTCGCACGGACGAAGAGATTTTTCCGCCGGACTTTTACAATGCCTATTTGCCCATTGTCCAGCGGACCGTCGAGACACGCACCGTGCAAAGCGCCGAGATTGCCGTGCCGCTGTTCGGCGGAACCCTTGTCCAGTTGGTAACCTACGTTCCGATTTTGGGCGCGGCCGGCGAAATCCGCCAAATCCTCGGAATTGCCCAGGACGTGACCGAGCGCCAAAAGGCCGAGGAGGACCTTTACCGGCTCAATGCGGAACTGGAGCAGCGCATCGCGACGCGCACCGCCGAGTTGGCGGCGACCAATCAACAACTGCGCGACGAGATCTTGGATCACGCGCAGACCGAAGAGCAAATGCGCGTCAGCGAGGAACGCTTTCGGCGCATCTTTGAATCGGACATGTTGAGCATTGCCTTTTTCGATCTCACCGGCCGAATTTGGGATGCGAACAATGCGTTTCTCGCGATGCTCGGATACACGCGCCAAGCATTGGGCCAGCTTGAGTGGGACCAATTGACGCCGCCGGAGTGGCTCCCGGTCGCGCACCAAGCCCTGCGTGACTTGGTGGCCGCGGGTTCTGTGCAGCCCTTTGAGCAGGAATTTATTCGACAGGACGGGACGCGTTTCCCCATTGTCGTCGGCGGCGCGATGCGCGCCGGCCCCGAGCGCGAGGCCGTGGCCTTTGTTCTCGATATTACCGAACGCAAACGCGCGGAACAGGCGCTGAGACAGGCAAACGACAACCTGATGAATTGGGCCGCCGAGTTAGAGCAGCGCAACCACGAGATCGGTCTGCTCAACGAGATGGGCGATCTCCTCCAGAGCTGTCTGACGGTCGAGGAGGCCTACCGCGTCATCGGGCAATCGGCGCTCAAGTTGTTTCCCAACTGTTCCGGAGTTCTCTTCATGCTCGACGAGTCCAAGGACTGGATGGAAAACGTCGCCGTGTGGGGAAACCCGCTCCTCGCAGCGGCCGAGCATGTCTTCAAGCCCGACGAGTGCTGGGCCTTGCGCCGTGGCCGAATCTATGTCGTCGAGGACGCCAAATCCCGTTTGCCGTGCGGGCATTTCGCACTGGGCAACCACGCGCCCGCGTTCAGTTCCGCCTGTATCCCAATGATGGCGCAGGGCGAGGCGCTCGGGGTGTTGTCGTTGCAGTACATCCCCGCAGAAGGGGAAGGCGTGACTTGGAACGAAGCCAGGCAGCGGTTGGCGGTGACTGTCGCAGAACATGTCGCGCTGGCACTGTCCAGTCTCAAACTGCGCGAGACCCTGCACAATCAGGCCATCCGCGATTCGCTGACGGGTGTTTATAATCGGCGCTATATGCTCGAGTCCCTCGAACGCGAGCTGAGCCGCGCGGCGCGCCGGCAGACGTCGGTGGGCCTCATCATGCTCGACCTGGATCACTTTAAAAAGTTCAACGACGATCACGGCCACGCGATCGGCGATGTGATCCTGCATGACTTGGGCCGTTTTCTGCAGACCCATATTCGGGGCGAGGATATCGCGGCGCGTTACGGCGGCGAGGAATTCATGTTGATTCTGCCCGACGCAACGCTCGAAGAAACGTGCCGCCGGGCGGAGCACGTCCGCGCGGGCATCAAACAAGTTCGCATCCAACACGAGGGCCATTCCTATGGTAACATTTCGATTTCGCTGGGCGTGGCGTCCTACCCCGATCATGGCGTGACCGTCGAAGAACTGTTGCGTGTGGCCGATCGGGCGCTGTATCGCGCCAAGATCGAGGGACGCGATCGGGTTGTGGTCGGGGCGTAAAATCGTGATATAATCGCCGCAGCACCAATCATACTTTCACCGAGGAAATAGGCATGGACCCCGAATCCCAACGTGTCCTGGTCGTTCTTGCTCATCCCGACGATCCCGAGTTTTTCTGCGGCGCGACCCTCGCCAAATGGGCCCGCCAGGGGCGAGAAATCCGCTATCTGTTGCTGACTTGCGGCGACAAAGGCAGCGACAATCCCACTGTGACTCCCGAAATGCTGTGCGCCGACCGGCAGGGCGAGCAGCGCGCCGCCGCCGATGTGATCGGCGTTAAGGAAATCAAATTTCTCAGTTATGCGGACGGCGAGCTGTTCAACACCCTGGAAGTGCGCCGCGAAATCGTCCGCGAGATTCGCCGCTTCCAACCCCAAATCGTCGTCACGTGCGACCCGCAAACCCACATTCGCGCCAACATCGCCATCAATCATCCCGATCATCGCATGGCCGGCGCGGCCACCCTGGA
This sequence comes from Chloroflexota bacterium, assembly GCA_016208315.1. GTDB lineage: Bacteria > Chloroflexota > Anaerolineae > UBA4142 > UBA4142 > JACQYF01. Next base: position 24,614 of record JACQYF010000056.1, read on the forward strand.
CGCGATTTTCCCCGCGGCGGGCAATCGCATGTATTTTCCCGAACTATTGGCAGAGGGGCTTGAGCCATACGCGCCCAAAGAGGTTTGGCTCAGCGTCACCCTCGAGCCGAATATGTGGGTCGTCGTGAATGACACGCTCGAGACCAAGTTAGCCGCGCTGCGCGAACACAAAAGCCAAATCAAGGATATGGCGACCCTCGAAAAGCGCATTCGCGAACGACTCCGCCGCCCGGATATGGACGAGGATTTTTACGCCGAGGGCTTTCGCGTGGTTCGGTTCTAGATGGACGAGCGTTCAGAGTTCCTCTCTGGCGTACGCGCCCAATTGCCGATTCTGGTCGGCGTGATTCCATTCGGCTTTATCTACGGCACACTAGGGACCCAACTGCAACTCCCGGCGCTTACGACGCAAGCGATGTCCCTTATCATGTTTGGAGGATCCGCGCAATTCATCGCTTTGCCTCTTATCGCGGACGCCGCGCCGGGCATTATCATACTGCTGACCGTGTCGGTGGTGAACCTGAGGCACATGTTGTACAGCGCGTCCGTCGCGCCTTACCTCCAGCACTTGCCGCGCCGCTGGAAGCTGCTGCTCGCGTATTTGCTCACGGACGAAGCGTACGCGGTCGCGATCGCGCATTACCAAACCCCTGAGGGCGCGCGCCCTAAGCCTTGGTTCTTTCTCGGTACGAGCTTGATCTTGTGGGTCTGTTGGCAACTGAGCACGGCCGTCGGCGTTTACATCGGCGGCCAAGTGCCGGCGAGTTGGTCGCTCGACTTTGCGTTGCCGCTCACCTTCACGGCGCTTGTCATCCCAATGCTCAAGGACCGCGCGTATGTTGTCGCCGCGTTGGTCGCGGGCGGAGTCGGCGTGCTGACGATCGGTTTGCCGTACAAATTGGGATTGACGCTGGCCGCGCTGCTGGGGATTGCGGCAGGAATGGCGATCAAGAGCAATCGCCAAATATTGGTAGAGGATTAGACATCGGTGGAATTGTGGTTGACGATCATAGCAGCGGGAGCGGTAACCTACGCGATTCGACTCTCGTTCATTGTGGCGCACGGTCGCATTGAGATGCCGCCGTGGTTCACGCGCGGCTTGAACTTTGTGCCCGTGGCCGTTTTGTCGGCAATTATTCTACCGGAACTGGTATCTCAAAACGGTGTTGTGAATTTATCGCTTGGCAACCCGCGTCTGGTCGCCGGGATTGTCGCCATGCTGATTGCCTGGATGACGAAAAATATCTGGTTGACGATTGCCGTGGGGATGATCGCGCTGTTCGTATTGCAGACGACCTGAGGTCGCGCCGGGGCTATCCGTGTCGCCCCAAAGTGAATATAATAGGACTGTGTTCATCGCCGCGCACCGCAATTTGGTGGGTGGCGAATTTGTTCTTTCAAGGAGGCACTTTGTTCGACAAGCGACTTGCGCATACATTGATCTTGATGGCGATCGTTTCGTTCGCGGCTGGCTGCGCGCCGACGCAGACCGCCGCGCCGATCGCGACACGGACCGTCTTACCACCTGCGCCAATACCGACCCTCGCCGCGACGGCAGTCCCTCCCGCGCAAGCGCCCACGGTCGCGCCGACGACTGCCGCGCAACTAACATTACCGCAGCCGGATTGCAGCCAAGGCGTCACGCCCGCGCAGACCGAAGGGCCGTATTACAAAGCCAACACGCCTGAGCGCGCTTCGCTGCTCGAGCCGGGAATGGCGGGAACCAAAATCGTCGTGACCGGCTACGTCCTCACTCGCAATTGCAGGCCCATTGCGCGGGCGTGGTTGGATTTCTGGCAGGCCGACGACAAGGGCGAGTACGACAATCGCGGCTATTCGCTGCGCGGCCACCTGTTCACGGACGCGGACGGCCGTTATACGCTCGAAACGATTCTGCCGGGCCTATATCCTGGGCGCACGCGCCACATTCACGTCAAGGTTCAGGCGCCCAACCAACCTATCGTGACGACGCAGCTTTACTTTCCGGAAGTACAGCAAAATAACCGCGATGGCATCTACAAAACCAAGCTGCTCGTGACTTGGCAAGATGTGTCCGGCGCGAAAGTAGCGCTCTACAACTTTGTCTTGAATGTGAACTAGAGAGAGATGTATTCGGAATGACGTTGAATCAAACGTTGAGGGAATTGCAGGGCAAGTTTTCCGATCAAGACCGGAAAATGCCGGCGCTATTTGTCGGGCACGGCAACCCGATGAACGCGCTCGAAGACAACGAATTCAGCCGTGCGTGGGCCCAAGTCGGCCGGTCGCTGCCCAAGCCGAACGCGATCCTATGCGTCTCGGCGCACTGGGAAACGGCCGGCACTTTGGTCACCGGTATGGACAAGCCGAAAACGATTCACGATTTTGGCGGCTTTCCGCCCGATTTGTACGCGATGGAATACCCCGCGCCCGGTTCGCCGGAACTCGCGCGGCTCACCCAAGAGACGGTCCAAGTCCCCGTGCGCTTGGATCAAAGTTGGGGACTCGACCATGGAACGTGGTCGGTCTTGTGCCGCATGTTTCCATCGGCGGACATTCCCGTCATCCAATTGAGCTTGGATCGAACGCAATCGCCCGATTTCCACTACGATCTCGGCAAAGAACTGCGCGCGCTGCGAAACAAGGGTGTCCTGATCGTCGGCAGCGGAAACATCGTCCACAATCTGCGCGTGGTCAATTTCCAAGAGGACAAGCCGTACGATTGGGCCGTCGAGTTCGACGAAACTGCCAAGCAGTTGATTTCGGCTGGCGATCACCAGTCGCTCGTCGGCTATCAGAAACTGGGCCAAGCCGCGCGCCTGGCGATACCGACGAATGAGCATTACTTGCCCTTGCTCTACATCCTCGCGCTCCAAGACCCGCAAGAGCAAATCCGCTTCTTCGCCGACCGCGTCACGCTCGGCTCGATCTCAATGCGCTCCGTGCTCATTTCCTGAGCCGATTTATCCGCGAATCTTCGCGGCTTTCGCGTTACGGCTTGCGCGCGGTGATGATCGCCGAGAACGGGACATGCACGGGTATCAGCGACAGTCCCGCGTCGAACTTGCCCTTCGGCTCGACCCTGACATCCGCGAAACCTGCTTGCTGCAAGCCGCGCGCGTAATCGCGCATGTCGAGCGCGCCGGCCACGCACGCGCCCCACGCTTCCATGGACGACTGCACAATCGCGGGCAGTTCGCCGTTCGTCACGATATCCGAAATCGAAATCCGCCCGCCGGAGCGCAGCGCGCGATACATGTCGCGAAACACCTGCGGCTTGTCAGGCGAGAGGTTGATGACGCAGTTCGAGATGATCACGTCGGCTTCGCCGTCGGCGACCGGCAGATGCTCGATGTAGCCCTCGCGGAATTCGACGTTCGTGACGCCCAACCGCGTCGCATTGCCGCGCGCCTTGGCAAGCATTTCGGGCGTCATGTCCACGCCGATCACGCGCCCGGTTGCGCCCACGCGCTGCGCGGCATAAAAGCAGTCCAGGCCGCCACCAGATCCCAGGTCAACGACCGTTTCGCCGGGCTGCAAACTCGCGATCGTGATCGGATCGCCGCAGCCGAGCGAAAAGTTGGCGATGTCTTCAGGCACCGCGTTCGCCAGTTGATTGGAGTACATCGAGTTAAAATCACAGTCGCACGCGCTCGGGCCGCAACAACTCGACGACTTGCGGGCGAGTTTGCCGTAATGCTCGCGCACCGAACTGCGAATTTCGTCTGGGGCAATAATGTTTGACATTTGGGTTCTCCTATGTGTTGGTTTTATTTTTCGCCGCTGGCAACAAAGATGCTGACATTGGCGTGTTCGCTTCCGCAACTCGAATCCGCGCAACAATTCGCGCCGACGCAATCCACGACGACGTTTCTCAAGCCCGCATGCTCGAACCAGCGCCGCACGTCCTCGCGCCTGAATCCCATCCACCGGTCGTACTGTTCCGTCCGCAGGAATTCGAACGTGTGCTCATCCAAATCGGTGATGACTAGTTTGCCGCCGGGCTTGACGGTGCGCGCCATCTCGCCGATCGCCGCGGCGGGATTCTCGACGTGATGCAAGTACATGTTGGCAAACGCGTAATCTACCGCCGCCGAAGTAATCGGCAGATGATCTTCGCCGCCCAAGCGGCAATCAATTCCGTCGAATCGTTTCCGTAATTCGGCTAGCATGGCTTCCGAATGATCTACTGCGATGACATTCAAGCCGCGCTCGCGCAGCCCTTCGGCGATAAAGCCGGTACCCGCGCCAATATCGGCAGCCGACTCGCCAGCGCGCACGCCGGCAACCGCATACGCTTCATCGCGCACCTCTTTTGAAAAGAACGATGTACGCATCTGATCCCATTGGTTAGCCACTTTGTCGAAATACGCTTTGCTGCTCACTGCAATGCCTCCGCGGTTTAAATATTGATGGTTGTCTATGGATTGGCGCAAAAAAAAGAGAAGGCTGCTACTTGTCCGCCTCGGTGATCTTTACGATTTCCTGCGTCGCCTTTTGTTCCGGCGCAAAAGTCGTCATGATTTGTCCGCAGCAGACGACGACCATATCTTGATTCAGCGTGTAGAATGTTTGCCGGCCCGCGTGCCGTACCTTAACCAGTCCCGCCTCGCGCAAGATGGCGAGATGATGCGACACGGTCGGCTGCGCGACGTTCGTCTTGGCGACAATGTCGTTCACGCTAATCCATTCGCAGCAGCACAATCGCATGATCTTTTGGCGAGTTTGGTCCGCCAACGCTTTGGCAAAATCCACCGGGGTTGTTCGCGACATATAGATAATCTTCTATGGCTTTATTATATAGATATTTGTCTATTTGTCAAGTCCTTGATATAATGCCGGTCATTGTAGCCATGATGGAGAAGGGATGTCGTCTGAAACCTTGAACCGCGCGCAAGCGCTGGCCGCCGCGGTGTTTTGGGGCGCGTCGTTTGTCGCCACCAAAGCGGCGCTGCGCGAAATTCACCCCGTAACGTTGATCGTCCTTCGTTTTGGTTTGGGCGTCCTCGTGCTCGCCTTCGCCGTCTGGCGCATGGGCATCTTTCGCAAGGTCACGCGCCGCGACCTCGTCACGCTTGCTGTTCTCGGCGCGATCAGCATTACGATCCATCAGGGGCTGCAAGCGACCGGCCTGGAATTCACGTCGGCGAGCAGCATGGCGTGGCTCGTCGCGCTCAGCCCGGTATTCACCGCCATCCTCGCGCTGCTCTTGCTCTCCGAGCCATTTGGCGCGATCAAAATCCTCGGCCTGGCGATTGCGTTCGCGGGCGCGGTGCTTGTAGTGACCAAAGGCACGTTCTCGTCCGAAACATTGCGGCTGCCGAGCACGACCGGCGATCTATTGGCGACCGCGAGCGCGCTGAATTGGGCGATCTTCTCCGTCGCCAGCAAGCCGATGCTGAAACGTCTGCCGCCGACGCTGATGATGGCCTACGTCATGTTTATCGGGTGGCTTTTGACTTTGCCGTTCTTCGCGATGGGACAAAACTGGAACGAGATCCCTCGATTGACGATAGACGGTTGGCTGGCGATTGGCTTTCTCGGAATCTTTTGTTCGGGGCTGGCCTACATTTTTTGGTACGCGGCCCTCTCGAATATCGAGGCATCGCAAGTGGCGGCATTCATCTACATCGAGCCGCTGGTTACGGTCGTCGTCGCGGCGGTTCTCCTCGGCGAGCCGATCACAATTATCACGTTGCTCGGGGGCGTCACGATTCTGGTTGGCGTGTACCTCGTGAACAAGCCGATAGCGCGGCCGGCGATGAGCGAGGTGCGGATTGCCGGCGATTAGGTTCTCACCGCTTGGTTACGTTCGTTCCTTCATCGCCGATACGCGGGCCGCGCTCACACGCGTCATTCGCGACCGGGCCGCGCTCGCCGCGATCCTGCTTTTTCTCCTGCCGTGGTGGTCGCTCATTTTTCTGCGCGACGATACCGGCTGGCTCGAGTCGTTAGGCGAGATCGTCGCCGTGATGTTTTTGTTTTGGTGGATGTCGCGGTCCGGGAGCGCGCCCGCGCCCGAGGTCAAGCGTCCGATGTCCGAGACCTTTTTCGCGATCGCGCTGGCCTTTTTGTGGGTCGAGTGGCGCGCGGCGATTTGCAGCGGCAGTCTGTTCTTTTTACCCGCCGGCTTTAACTGCTTTAGCGATTTTGGCTTTGCCGTGCTGCCCAAACTGTTCGACGCGGTCGTTTTTCCGTTTCTGATCTTGTTTGTCGTGGGCTATGGTTGGCGCGCGCAGGGCGTGAGTCTGAATCTGCGCGCCTGGTGGATCGCGCTGCCGGTTTTATTGGCGATCGTCGCGTTCGGATTCTACCGGCACCAAACGGAACCATGGCAATTCGTGCAAAGGATCGGCGATTATTTTGTTGGCGCGGGACTGCCGGAAGAGTTCCTGTTTCGCGCGGTCTTGCTGACACGGCTGGAAGCGTGGTGGCGAAGCCCCGGTTGGGCGCTCTTTGGGGCCAGCGCGATTTTTGGCTTGTCGCATCTGGCGATCAACTATCTCGTCTTTACCAACCGCGATTGGCGGGAAACGTGGATCGTGCTCCTGACCTTTCAAATGGGCTTTGGGTATGCGTTCGCGTTCGCGTACCAGCGCACGCGCAACATCTGGCCCATCGCCGTCCTGCACTCGATAGTGGATGCGCTGTGAGCACCAAGCTCAATTCCATGCGCCTGCTCGAAGCGCACAAGATTCCGTACATCGCGAAAACTTACGATGCGTCTTGCGAGTTTCACTCGGCGACCGAGGCCGCGCAACTGATCGGCGCGCCGGTCGCATCGGTCTACAAGACGCTCGTCGTCCTGCGCGAGCCGCCGAAAAAAGGCAAGCCGATTCTCGTGATGATCGCGTCAGATCGTGAGCTCGATCTGAAACTGCTCGCCAAATCGCTCGGCGAAAAAAAGCTGCAAATGGCAACCCAACGTGAAGCCGAGTCGCTGACCGGGCTTCAAGTCGGCGGGATCAGCGCGCTCGCGCTCCTCAATCGCGGCTTTGAGATTTGTATTGACGAACCGGCGCTCGCGCTCGACCAAATTCACATCAGCGCCGGCCAGCGCGGTGTAGATTTACAGCTTTCGTCCAAAGACCTGATCGCGCTGACGAACGCCAAGCCCGTGCGCGCCACAATCCAAAATCCAAATTCTGAAAGCTGACATCTGAAATTCCCTGGGGGTTACATGAAAGCGCTCGCCATCTACGAGCACGGCGGAATTGACAAGCTCCAGATCGTGGATCTACCCAAGCCGGTGATCGGGCCGGACGACGTTTTGATCGCCGTCAAGGCGACGGCGCTCAACCGGCTCGACTTGTTCGTGCGGAACGGTTCGCCGGCCTTGAAACTGCCGATGCCGCATATTCCCGGTTCGGACGGCGCGGGCATTATCGCCGAAATCGGCGCGAATGTGAGAGGGCTACAAGTCGGGCAGCCCGTGACGATCAACCCGGGCCTCTCGTGCGGTCGCTGCGATTTCTGTTTGGCCGGCGAGCAGAGTCTCTGCGGCGAATTCAAAATCCTGGGCGAGCACGTTACCGGCGCGGCGGCAGAATTCGTCTGTGTCCCGGCAGTGAACGTCTTGCCGATACCGAACGGTTTCTCTTTCGAACTTGCCGCGGCCGCGCCGCTGGTATTCCTCACGGCCTGGCGCGCGCTTATTTCGCGCGCGCGCTTGCGCGCTGGCGAAGACGTGCTCGTAATCGGCGCGGGCGCAGGCACGGCGACGGCCGCCATTCAGATTGCCAAGTATGCCGGCGCACGCGTCTTTGCTACCTCCTCGAGCGACGAGAAATTGCAAATGGCAAAGGAAATCGGCGCGGACGAGCTCATCAACTACAAGACGCAAGAGTGGGACCGCGAACTTTTCGTCCAGACCGGCAAGCGCGGCGTGGATGTGGTATTCGAATCGGTTGGCGCGGCGACGTGGCTCAAGTCCATTCGTTCGCTCAAGCGCGGCGGGCGCGTGGTCGTCATCGGCGCGACGACGGGGCCGCATCCCCAGGAAGAACTCGCGTACATCTTTTGGAAGCAGATTGACATCCTCGGCTCCACGATGTCGAGTCAGAGCGAATTTCGTGACGTAATGAAACTTGTGCTGAGTGGGAAATTGAAACCGGTGATTGACAGTGTCTTTCCGCTCGAACGCGCCCGCGACGCGCACGCGCGCTTGGAAAGCGGCGAGCAGTTTGGCAAGATTGTGATGACCGTTTGAGTGTGGGAGTATGGGCGTGTGGGGGTGTCGGAGTCCCCCATACTCCCACACTCCCATACCCAAGAATGTGAGATTATGCAGACGATAGTCACCTTCGTCCCCGACCTCATGTTCGGGACACGCATTGAAGATACGGCGAAACACCTGGGTTATCGGATCGAGTCCTTGAGCGCGACGGATGATCCCGATGCGGTAATGGCGCGCCTGTCGCCCGCGCTGGTCGTCGTCGCGCTGGACGCGGCGGGTTGGGAGCGGACGATCGCGGCGGCGAAGAGGGCGGGGGCGCGGGTGCTCGCGTTCGGGTCACATAAGAACGTGGAGTTGTTGCGGGCCGCGAAAGCGGCGGGCGCGGACGAGGTTGTCGCGCGTTCGCGGATGGCTGCGGAAATGCCGAACCTGCTGCAGTCGCTATCAAAGTGAATAAAATACGCGGAATGAGAATAGACGATACATTTGAATGTGGCGCGTCGCCGTACTGGGTGCGCTTTGCGACCGGCCACGCCGACATGGAGCACGAGCCGCGGCTCTTTTGTTTCGTGCTCGAGGGCGCAGAAGAGGGCCTGCTGTCCGATGCGGAGATTGACGATCATCGCACGGTGCCGCGGCACAAGCTGCCGTGGGTGCCGCCGCTGCGGATGACCGTCCGAGCGCGGATGAGCCACAGCGCGGGCGAGATGTTGGGCACGGCGGGCTTTGGCTTTTGGAACGATCCGTTCGATTGGGTCGGCAACGTGCAGGTCCCGCCGAATGCGCTATGGTTCTTTTACGCATCGCCGCAAAGCGACATGGCGTTTGCGCCGGGCGTACGCGGGCACGGCTGGAAGGCCGCGACGCTGAACGCGGGACGCGCCGACAAGTTGACGATGGCGCTCGGCAATTTCGTCTTTCGCCTGCCAGGAATGAGCAAGCTCGTTTTCAGTCTCGCGCAGACGCGCATTAACGCGCACGAGCAGGTGTTGGACGATGTCGCACTCCCCGAATGGCACACGTATCGGATTGACTGGCTGGCGCGTGAGGCGCGTTTCTTTGTAGACGACGCCGAGGTGTTGCGCGCGCCGAATCCGCCGAACGTGCCTCTGGGTTTCGTCGCATGGATAGACAACAACCTCGCGGTGATGGGCCCGGGCCGGGAGTTCGCCTTCGGTCGCATGGCGATCCCGCAGAAGCAGTGGATGGAACTGAGCCGCGTGACCATCGAGGCGATTGGAATCTAGGATTTATGACTGCGGAGCGTCCCGTAGGGATTTCAGATTTACGATTTGGAGCAGACGTGCCGCGCCCCAACCGTCATTGCATTGACAAAGTCCGACAGAGATAATAGAATACAAACAGAAGAGTTTTTCTTGGGATGTCGAAAAGGACGCGATGGATTGGGAAACGGCAATCAGCGGAATCAAAACAATCGAACGAAAATTGGATGAACTCCGGGAAGCCGTAGATGAAAAGCACGGCTGATCTTCGTCTGGAAGCCCAAGAAGCATTGGAAAGGGTGTGGTTTGTGCAGGAGGCAGAAGAAACCGAGCGCACTGACTCCACCCTTTCTTTACGTTTGAGCTGAAAGCCATGACGTTAGCCAACCCGCGCTGTCACGATTATCCCACGCCGCAAATGGTCCGCGCCTTTGAGCAGTTCAACCATGGCGCGTTCTGGCATCAGCACGAGACTTTGGAGTTGATCTGGCGCGCGGAGCAGGATGAGACGATCCGCAATTTCTACAAGGGAATCTTGCAAGTCGGCGTCGGGTTTCACCACGTCACACGGCGCAACTACAATGGCGTGATCAAAGTGCTCACGCGTGGGATCAATTATCTGAAACCGTACGCGCCGGATTGTATGGGCGTGGATGTGAGGCGTTTGTTGGACGAGGCGTCGCGCGTCTTGGAACAGGTACACGCCCTCGGGCCGGAACGGATGGACGAAATCAATATCGCGGAACTTCCGCAAGTCCACTATCAAACCGAGTAAAGGATGCTATGACACTCAAGGTATGCTTGGCGGGCGCGACGGGATGGGCCGGCGCGGCATTGGCGCGGGCAATCGCGCAGGCGGACGATTTGGAGCTGGTGGCTGGTGTGTCGCGCCAACACGCGGGCGAGCGCCTGGGCCAGGTCTTGGGCATTCCGAATCTTGACGCCTTGCTCTATTCTTCTGCCGATGAGGCACTTGAGACCGCGTCTGACGTGTTCGTGGAATACACACGGCCCGAAATCGCCAAGGCAAACGTCACCGCGGCGATTCGGCGCGGCGCGAATGTGGTGATTGGCACGTCGGGCCTGACGGATCAAGATTTGGAAGAAATCGGCAACTTGGCGCTTGAACACAACGTCGGCGTGCTGGCGGTCGGCAACTTTTCGCTCGTGACGGTTGTACTGACCAAGTGCGCGCAACTCGCCGCCAAGTATCTGTCGCAGTGGGAGATCGTGGATTACGCGTCGTCGCAGAAACCTGACGCGCCCAGCGGCACCACGCGCGAGCTGGCCTACAAGCTGTCGCAAGCCGGCAGACCAAAGTTTGATGTGCTGATTGAACAAACCCAAGGGCCCAAAGAGACCCGCGGCGCGAGCATCAATGGAATGCAAATTCATTCGGTGCGTTTGCCTGGGTACGTCATCTCCGCCGAGGTCTTGTTTGGAGCGTTCGACGAAAAGCTGTCTCTGCGCTACGACGCGGGCAGCAGCCCCGAACCATACGTCGCGGGCGCGCTCTTGGCGATTCGCCGCGTTGGCTCGTTTGTCGGTTTGAAGCGCGGGTTGGATAGCGTGATGGAGTCATAAGGGGGCAGTTCCGTTGTGGAATGATCCCCCTTGGCTTTATGCAATTGTTCAACTCGGCATTCTCGCTACCTTTCTTGTGGCGGCATTTCGCGCCGGGCGACAGTCAATTCAACGCTTGTTCGAATTGTCGAGCGCGGTGAGCTTTGGGCTGCTGTTGGAAGAAGGTGACATCATCATCTTCCAATCCTATCGCTACGCCCTGCACTGGTTCTCGTTCGATCTCGTTCCACCCGCGATCGCGCTGTGCTGGGCGCTGATTATCGCCTCGGCGATGAACATTTCCGATGCGTTGGGCATTGACGAGCGCGTTGCGCCGGTTGCCGACGCGGTGTGGGCGATCATACTCGACCTCGCGCTCGACGCGGTCGCGATCCGTTTGGGTTTTTGGCGGTGGACGATACCGATGGACAAGGGCTGGTTCGGCGTCCCGTACAGTAATTTCTTCGCCTGGCTCTTGGTTGCTGCCGTATTCTCGTACTTTACCCGCGCGGTCCGGCGAAGGACCAAGCGCGGCGGACGGGCCAGACTGTGGCAGTTGGTCGTTCCGCTTCCTGCTTATGGCGTCTTGCTCGCGGGAGTTGGCGCGTATGTGTTTACGCAAACGACCTTTTTCCCCGAGGTTGGCTCGGACTGGATACTCTTTGCGGTCGCGCTGGTGATTTTTGCGCTCATCACGTTTCGCGCCTGCCTGTTGCCTCGCCGGAAGCCGCGCGAAATGCCGGACCCATATTTGGCAGCCGTGCGCTATTTGATTCACTTGTATTTCTTGTGGGCGTTGATCGCCACAGAAATGTTCCGTCAGATTCCCGGTTTGTTAGTCGCTTCGCTTACGATGCTTGCGCTCGAAACGGCGCTCGCCTTTGCCGTCGCACGCGGCCAGCCCGCGCCTTTCGGCGGCTGGGTGCGGAGGAGAGAATGAGCAAACGCGTGTGGTACGCGCGCGCGATCGTTTGGACGCTCCTCGTCTCGGCGTTGGCGGCGTGCGCTGCGCCGCCTCCGGCTAGTCCCACGCCCACGCATGCGGCTCTGCCTACTCTCACCTCTCAACCCCCCACGCCCGCCCCGCCGCTCATGCCAACCCCTACACCGCGCCGCGCGATGGTGACGCCCGTGCCGCCCGTCGCCCCGTCGCCGACACCCCGTGCCCACCAATTTGACGAGGTAGACGCGCGCCGGCTCTTGGCGACCTTGTTCCCCGATATCAAACTCGTCCCTAACGGCGACGAATTTCGTGTGAACGACAATCCGAACTGGACGCTGTGGATCAATTCGCGCGCCGAAGGGCAATTCACTCAAACCAACTGGCCCGAACTGGCGGTGATCGTCGCCAACGAGGCGCCGCATATTTCCGCGGCCGACGCGCAGCGAACCGCGCCGTGGGGATCGTTCTTGGCGATCTTTCAAAAATACGGAGGCAAGATCGAGGTCGCGCAGCGCAGTTTCCTCTTTCCCACCGAGATGTCGCCGGTCGCTTTCGACGCCAAGATTGATCGGGTCGTGGATTTCGATCACGACGACCAAGACGAGTTGCTGATCACGACGACGGCCAAACGCCTCGGCTTTTCGACGACCGCTGCGTTTCTGTATCAATGGAACGATCCGGCTTTCGCGGAGATTTGGTCAGCGCCGAGCGGCGAGGATAATACCGGCGCGATCAATCAGCCAAACTATTTTGCCTCTGTATCTGACGCGCGCCTAAGCGATGTCAACGGCGATGGCTTGGACGAAATCATTCTGGATACCACGCGGGTGGATTACGCGCGCGACGCGCAGGGGCTGGCCGACACGGACCGCGAAACGGCGCGCCGCACCGAGCGGCGGGTCTTTACCTGGGGCGGAACGTCGTTTCTCCCCGATCCCGCGCGCGCGACGCCGCTCCCTCCGTTGCCCAGCCCGACGCGGTAACTCTGCTTGACAGTCGTCTGTGACTGCGAATATAATGCGCTCTGAATTGCAGAGAAGGAGGACGTCCGTGGTTAAACTCATCGCGCTTTTCCGCAAACCGGCTGATCCTGCCGCTTTTGATCGCGCCTATTTCGAGACGCACGTTCCGCTCGTTCGTCAAGTCCCCGAATTACGCCGGGTCGAGGTCGCGCGTATCACCGGCGCGCCGCGCGGCGAACCCGAATATTATCTGATGGCGGCCATGTACTTTGACGACCGGGCGGCGATGGACCGCGCGATGGCGTCGCCGGAGAACGCGGCCGCGGGCAAGAACCTGATGGGCTTTGCCAAGGGATTGGTGACATTCATGTTCGCCGAAGAGGTCGGCGAATAACATCGCGCACGATCTAATCGCGCATAGGAGATGACACAATGAAAGGCGATCCGAAAGTGCTAGACCGTTTGAACGACCTTTTGTCGGACGAGCTGACGGCCATCAACCAATACATGGTCCACTCGGAAATGTGCGACAACTGGAAGTATGAACGTTTGCACAAAGCCATCGAGGCGCGTGCGGTGACGGAGATGAAGCACGCCGAGAAACTGATCGCACGCATTCTCTTTCTCGAAGGCCAGCCCGTCGTCAGCAACTTGAAAAAGATCAACATTGGCGACAACGTCGAGACTCAATTCCGAAACGACCTGAACGCCGAGCACGACGCGGTCAGGGCGTACAACGCCGCGATCCGGGTCGCCGTGGATGCGGGCGATAATGGCTCGCGCGACTTGCTCGAGGATATTCTCGAGAACGAAGAGGAACACGTGGATTGGCTGGAGGCGCAGCTCGACCAGATTTCGCAGATGGGCATCCAGAATTATCTCGTCGAGCAAATTGCCTAGTCGGACTTGACAAGTCCGACTAGGCATGGCAGACTTACGAAATCTAGCAGATTTCGCAAGTCTGAATCAATTCGAGCAATTTGGGGTAGACGATATCAATTCGGCTGCCGGGGCATTCGGGCGTGATGAGGTCGTGAGGTAGTTTGTACTTGCGTTCGAATTCATACGCCGACACGCAAGATTGATCTCCGCGGCTCCACCACTTGACGACGTTATTGATCGCGGAGTTGCTCACGGCGAGATCGCAGGCGTTGCTCACCATCAGAATTCGTTTCGCGGCCGGTTGGCCCCGGCGCGCTTGCCTTTCGGCGATCATGCCCACGCGCACGACCTGCGTAAAGGCGCGCAGCGGAAAGCCCGGATACGAGTACGGATAGACCGCCGGGTTCTTCTCCTTGGTGCGCGGATCCCACCAAATGTAGAAATTGGGCAGGCGCTGCGCGAGCGCGACAAACAAGCCCACGCCCCCGCGCGACAAAAAATAGGGCCGAAACATCGGCGAGATTGGGACGGCCAAATCCACGTCGCCGCGATGCTGCGCCAGCCACGCCGTCAGACTCGCCCCGAGCGACAGGCCGACGACCGTCAAATGATTGCCCAGCGCCCGCGCCAGGTCTACGCATCGCTCCACAAACGCGAACAGCTCTTCCGCGGACATGGCTTGCAGGTCTTGAGTCAACGTATCTACATTGCCATGATACGGCAGTCGCGGGATAAAGATATTGTAGCCCAGATCGAAGAACTGGTTTCCCAATGGGGCAAACAGCTGGGGACAACTAGTAAACCCGTGCAAAAACAAAACAGCACGTTCCGCGGGGCCGCCGCGTAACAAGAGTCGTGTCAGGCAAACCGGGTTGACATTCCCCGCCGAGTTTTCGGCCTCGATCACCGCATTGATCGCGAGCACGGCGTCAGAGTAGTTCATGACGGCGATTATATGCTCGTGTCCTTGCCTCGTCAATGGGTCATGCCAAGCAAATGCCCTGGTCGAATCACGCCAGGGCTTTAGTTTTCACCGCTCGCGCTCGATTATCCCTTAGGCGGTTCCACCAGCAGGATATAGTTGCTCAAGTATAGATGATGCGCCTTATCCCGTCAATGCCCATCGCTGATTTGAGTTTTTGACATGCTTCTGGTATACTGGGTCCGACCATCGTCAAGCACCTATTGCTTGATGTCTCGTCATCCTCAATGACCCGTCGTCACAGATGACGCCGCATCACCGGTAGGTGCTCTTATTTTTGCCGCTTGCCGAAAGAGACCATCGTGCCGACCTTCTGCCTCATTGTCCGCTCGCGTTCGGAACGCGACCCGCGCGCCGCGACTTTGCTCGCCGACGCGCACGCGCTCGGTTTTGGCGACGTGACCGGGATAGATTGCCACGATTTGTATTTCATCGCGGGAAACCTGAGTGAGACCGACCGCGACCGCTTGGCAACCGAACTGCTCACCGATTCCCTCGCCCAAATCTTTTGTTGGCGCGAAAACGATCCCGGCGCGCAAGGCCAGGTGATCGAGACGGCGCTGCGTCCCGGCGTGACCGACACCGTCGCCGAGCAGATCGTGCGCGGGGCGCGCGAATTGGGAATCGCAGGCGTGGCGCACGCGGCGACCGGACAGCGGTTCGTCGTCCGCAGCGCGCACCCGATGGCGGATGCCGAAATGCGCGTTCTCGCGCGCCGCCTGCTCGTCAATCTTGTGATCCAACGATACGCGCTCGGCACAATAGAGGCGGCCTTTCCGCAATCGGCCGAATCGTCGGGCCATGTTGAGATCGTTCCCGTTCGCGAATTAGGCGACGATGAATTGCTCGCCGTCTCTCGCACGCGCCGCGCCGCGCTCGATCTAAACGAGATGCGCGCGATCCAGGCCTATTTCCGCCGCGCCGCCCGCGAGCCAAGTGACGTCGAGTTCGAAACCATCGCGCAGACGTGGAGCGAACATTGCAGTCACAAGACGTTTAGGGGCAAGTTGGAAGTTGGAAGTTGCCCCTCGGTCCCTCGGGGTCTGAGGGAGAAGTTAGAAGTTGGAAGCCTACCTTCCAACGTCCAATTTCCAACTTCGAACTTCCGAATTGACGGCTTACTAAAAACGTATATTCGCGCCGCGACGGAAAAGATTGGCGCGCCGTGGGTGCGGTCAGCATTCGTGGACAATGCCGGAATTATAGATTTCGACGACGAGGTTGAGATTTCGTTCAAGGTCGAGACGCACAACCATCCTTCGGCGATCGAGCCGTTCGGCGGCGCAAATACCGGCGTCGGAGGCGTGATTCGCGACATCCTGGGAGTTTCGGCCAAGCCGATTGCCGCGACCGACGTGCTGTGCTTCGGACCGCAGCAAGTCGCTTTTGACGAATTGCCGGAGGGTGTGCTTCATCCGCGGCGGATTCGTTCGGGCGTCGTCGCGGGCGTGCAGGATTACGGCAACAAGATCGGCATCCCCACGGTGAGCGGCGCGATCTGGTACGATGCGGGCTACACGGCGAACCCACTGGTCTTTTGCGGCTGCGTTGGCATTGCGCCGAAAGGCAAACACGCCTCGCGCCCGCAGCCGGGCGACCGCGTCATCGTTCTCGGCGGGCGCACGGGGCGCGATGGATTACGCGGCGCGACGTTTTCCTCGATGACGATGGACGCGCAAACGGGCGAGGTCTCGGGCGCGTCGGTGCAGATCGGCGCGCCGATCACGGAAAAGGGATTGATCGAGGTCATCGTCCGCGCGCGCGATCAAGGTCTCTACCATGCGATCACGGATTGCGGCGCGGGCGGGCTTTCCTCGGCGGTGGGCGAATTGGCGCGTCACACGGGCGCCGACGTTGACCTCGCGAGTGTGCGACTCAAATACGCGGGGCTTGCGCCGTGGGAAATCTGGCTCTCGGAAGCGCAAGAGCGCATGGTGCTCGCCGTGCCCAGCTCATCGCTCCCACAACTGCAATCGCTGTGCGGTACATTCGATGTCGAACTCACCGGCATTGGCGCGTTCACCGACACGAACCAACTCGTCGTCCGCTACGACCGAAAGATTGTGCTCGACCTCGCGAACGACCTTTTGTTCAACGGTATGCCCCAACGCTCCCTCGCCGCCGACTTGCCCCAACCCCCAATTACGAATTACGAATTACGATCCTTCGACTTCGGTCAGGACAAGATTACGACTTCCGCACTTGATCTCCCCCAAACCCTCCTCCACCTCCTCTCCCACCCCAACATCGCCTCAAAAAACGACGTCATTCGAATCTACGATCACGAGGTTCAAGGCGGCACGGTCGTCAAACCCCTGACCGGCGCGCTGGACGATGGTCCCTCGGACGCGTGCGTGCTCAAACCGATCGGCACGCAGGGCACGCGCGGCGTCGTCCTCGCGTGTGGCATCAATCCCGAGTTTGGCAAACGCGACCCATATCGCATGGCGGTCAGCGTGGTTGACGAGGCGATTCGAAATGCCGTCGCAGTTGGGGCCGACCCCGACCGCATCGCGCTGCTCGACAACTTTTGCTGGGGCGATCCGCTGCGTCCCGAGACGCTGGGCGGGTTGGTCGAGGCGGCACGCGGTTGCCACGACGCGGCGCTGCACTATGGCGCGCCATTCATCTCCGGCAAGGACTCGCTGAACAACGAGTATCTCGGCGCGGACGGGTTGCGCCACGCCATTCCGCCGACGTTACTCATCTCGGCGATGGGAATTATTCAAGATGTGACGCGCGCAGTGACGATGGATTTCAAAGCGGCGGGCAATGTCGTCTATCTGTTGGGCGAGACGCGGGCCGAGTTGGGGGGGAGCCACTTTGCAGTAAACTCGGACGAACTGCGTCCGCGTAAACAGTTAACAGTGAACAGTCCAGTGCCGGGAATGCCGACATTCGCACCGGCAATGTATCGCGCATTGCATCGCGCGATGCGGGCGGGCATCGTGCGCGCGTGCCACGATCTGAGCGAAGGTGGCATAGCGGTCGCGTTGGCCGAGATGTGCATTGGCGGACGACTTGGCTGCGCGATAGCGCTGGACACGGACGACGCCGTGACGGCGCTGTTTAGCGAATCGAACGGGCGATTGCTGGCCGAAGTGCAGCCAGACGACTGTGCCGCGTTCGAGGCGTTCTTTGCCGATTTGCCGATTTCGAGAATTGGCGCGGTGACGCAAGACCCGCGCTTGACGATTGCGAATCGAGCGGAACCGATTCTCGCGCTCGACGTAGCCGCGCTCGTCGCGGCGTGGAGTGGACAAGCCCAGTGATACGACCACGCGTTTTGATTTTGCACGCGGACGGCACGAATCGCGACCACGACGCGGCGCGAGCGTTTGAGCTGGCGGGCGCGCAGTCGGAAATCGTGCATCTCAACCAGTTACGCGCGCGTGAAAGACGTTGGGGCGATTATCAAATCCTCGCGCTGCCGGGCGGTTTCTCGTATGCCGACACGCTCGGCGCGGGACGGCTCTGGGCGCTCGACCTAAGGGTTTATTTTGCGGAGGAAATGAGCGCGTTCGTCGCCAGCGGCAAACCGGTAATCGGTATCTGCAACGGGTTTCAGGCGTTGGTCAAGTCGGGCTGGCTGCCGGGCCTCACCCCCTACCCCCCCGGCCCCCCTCCCCCCTCTCCTGAACCTGAACTTCGGTTCAGGAGAGGGGGGAGGGGGGGTGAGGAGGCTACGCTCACCTTCAACGCCGCGGGACGTTTCGAGTGTCGTTGGGTGACGCTCGCGCCGCAGTCGCAAAAATGTGTGTGGACGCGCGGGCTGCAAGAACCAATTGAATGTCCCGTGGCGCACGGCGAAGGCAATTTCGTCTTGCGCGACGCGGCGCTGCTGGACACGTTTCGCGCTAACGACCAAATCGCCCTCGTCTACGCGCGTCCCGATGGAACGCCCGCGCAGGGCGCGTATCCGCAAAATCCCAACGGCTCTGTCGCCGATATTGCCGGTATTTGCAATCCGCAAGGCAACGTGCTCGGGCTGATGCCGCATCCCGAAGATCACGTCGTCGCGTATCAGCACCCGCGCTGGACGCGAGGCGAAACGCGCGGACTGGGATTGCGCTTGTTTGAAAACGGTGTGCGCTACGCCGCACAATTTTGAACGCGCCAGATAAAAACTTGGTCCGCGAATCCACGCGAATCTTCGCTAATGACGTTCGTAGTAAGACGTCCCGAGACAACGAGGGAAGCGTATTTTGCAGAGTGTCGTACAGCGAGGATTCGCGAAATTAGCGGATTATCTTCCGAGGAGCACCGCATGTCCGAAGCGAAACGTGAGTCCGCCCGGACTCGTACCGTGACTTGGCACGATCCCCGCGTTAGCGCGCGCGACGCAACCCGCATCAGCGGACTCGACTATTTGCGCGCCATCGTGGAAGGCAAAATCGCGCCGCCGCCCATTGCCAACCTGATCGGCTACCGGTTGGCAGAGGCCGAAATCGGTCGCGTGGTCTTTGAACTCGAACCGGCGGAGTATCATTACAACCCCTTTGCCTCGGTACACGGCGGCATCGCCAGCACCGTCCTCGACAGCGCGATGACGTCTGCGATTCTATCAACCCTCCCAATAGGCGTTGCTTGTTCTACGCTTGAAATGAAGGTGAACTTTGTGCGCCCGATTTTTGGCGATACAGGACTTGTACGCTGTGAAGCCAAGACCATTCATGCCGGCAGCCGGATCGCCACCGCGGAAGGCAAGGTGGTTGATGCTCAGGGCAAGCTCTATGCCCATGCCGTTACCACCTGTATCGTTTTCAAGACACGAATGGAGGACAAGCGTGATTGACGAAAGCAAAATTCGCGCGGCACTGCCGCAAGCGTTTGGCGATTCGAATGTGATGGTGGGCAAGCAATCCGGCAAGGTGCGCGACTGGTATCCGCTGCGCGATGAACGGCGCTTGCTCGTCACGACCGACCGGCTGTCCGCCTTTGACCGGGTGCTGGCGTGCGTGCCGTTCAAGGGCCAGGTACTCAATCAACTCGCCGCGTGGTGGTTCGAGCAGACGGCGGACGTGGTCGCGAATCATGTGCTCGCGGTGCCCGATCCGAATGCGTTGGTCGCGCGAGACGCTGAGCCGTTCCCGGTCGAAGTCGTGGTCCGTGGTTACATCACCGGTGTGACCTCCACCGCGCTTTGGTATCGCTATTCGCTCGGCGAGCGTGAGATTTACGGCTATCGCTTCCCGGAAGGATTGCAGAAAAACCAGGTCTTGCCGGAGCCGATCATCACGCCGACGACCAAAGGCGGCGTCACGGGACACGACGAACGGCTGACGTGCGCGGAGGTCGTCGCCAAAGGATACCTCGACGCGCCAACGTGGGACCAAATGCAAGCCGCGGCGCTCGCCATCTTCCAGCGCGGGCAAGCGATCGCCCAACGCGCGGGATTGATCCTCGTGGACACCAAGTACGAATTTGGCCGGGCCAAGGATGGGCGCGTGCTGTTGATTGACGAAGTGCACACGCCCGACTCGTCGCGTTTTTGGAAAGCGGACACCTACGCGGAAAAATTCGCGCGCAATGTCGAGCCAGAGAATTTCGACAAGGAATTCGTGCGCCTCGCCTACGCCGAACGCGGTTATCGCGGCGACGGGCCACCGCCGGCAATGAGCGACGAACTGTGGGTCGCGGCGAGCCAGCGCTATATCGAGATTTACGCGATGTTGACCGGGCAGCCGTTCGTACCCGGAGCGTACCCGGTCGAACCGCGACTGATGGCGAATCTGCGCCAAGCGGGTGTCGTGAAATGAAACCACTCGTCGTCATTTTGATGGGCTCGAAAGCGGACGCGGCGCATTGTGCGAAAATCGCCGAGTTCGCAAAAGCATTTGGCCTGCAAGTCGTCACGCGAATCGGTTCGGCGCACAAGACGCCCGAGCATGTGCTGGCGATCCTGCGCGAATACCAAAGCGACCCGCGTCCCAAATGCTACATCACCGTCGCGGGCCGCAGCAACGCGCTCTCGGGTTTCGTCGACGGCGCCGTAACAGCGCCGGTCATCGCGTGCCCGCCGCCTAGCGACGCGTTTGGCGGCATGGATGTTCTCTCGTCGCTGCGAATGCCGTCCGCTATCGCCCCGGCCGTCGTGCTCGATCCGGCGAACGCTGCGCTGCTCGCCGCAAAAATGCTCGGACTCGCGGACGCGCAAGTGCGCGAACGAGTAGCGGCATTTCAAAAAGAGCAGGCGCGGAAAATCGTCGCGGACGATAACGAGTCGGTCAGAGATTAGGCATTGGAGATTAAAGTGAGCGATTCCAACTTTCAAGTGCCAACTTCGAACTTCCAACGTCCAACTTCCAACTTCCAAACTGGCGATAAACCCCACGACGAATGTGGCGTGATCGGCATCTGCACGTCGAACGAAGAAGCGGCGCGGACGGTCTATTTTGGATTGCACGCGCTCCAGCATCGCGGACAGGAAGCCGCGGGCATCGCGGTCGCGAACAGCGAGCGCGTGCAGATGCGTAAAGACGCGGGCCTCGTCTGGCAAATCTTTACACCGGAGAACCTCGCGCCGTTGACCGGGCAGCTCGCCATCGGGCACACGCGCTATTCCACGACCGGTTCCTCGTCGCCGCGCAACATCCAGCCGTTCTTGATCGAGACGCAGTACGGGCCGCTCGCCGTCGCGCACAACGGGAACATTGTGAACGCGGCCGAATTGCGCCGCGAATTATTAGGGCGCGGCGTGGGCCTGTCGTCCTCTTCCGACAGCGAGATCATGACGATGATGCTCGCGGGCGCGCCGGGCAAGACGTGGGAAGAGCGCATCCAAAACACGATGCGGCAATGGCGCGGCGCGTACTCGCTCGTTATGCTCACGCGCGACAGCGTGCTCGCCGTGCGCGACCCGTGGGGCTTTCGTCCGCTCAACGTGGGACGGTTGGCCGACGGTGGGCACGCGGTGGCTTCCGAATCGAGCGCGTTGCAGACCATCGGCTGTCAGGAGATCCGCGAGATCGGCCCGGGCGAGATTCACACGCTGCAACCCAATAACTGGCGCGCGATGGTGGGCCTGCCTGCGGCGCCCAAACTCGCGCGCTGCACGTTCGAGCTGATTTATTTCTCGCGACCCGACAGCATGTGGAACGGTTTGAGCATTCACCACGTCCGCCAGCGTCTTGGTGAAGAACTGGCGCGCGAAGCGCCGGTCGAGGCAGACGTCGTCGTACCCGTGCCCGACTCGTCGGTTCCCGCGGCGATTGGCTATGCGCGCGCCTCGAACATTCCGTACAACGACGGTTTCATCAAGAACCGCTACATCGGGCGCACGTTCATCGAGCCGACCGATGCGCTGCGCCAGCAGGGCGTCGCGCTCAAGTTCAACGCGCTGGAAGAGAACCTGCGCGGGCGGCGCGTCGTGATGATTGACGACAGTATCGTGCGTGGCAATACGGCCGGCCCTCTCGTGCGGCTCTTGCGCGAGGCCGGCGCAAGCGAAGTGCACGTGCGGATCACGTGCCCGCCCATCGCGCATCCGTGCTTTATGGGCGTGGACATGGGAACGTACGCGGAACTGATCGCGCACCGGATGACGATTGACGAGATCTGTACGCACATCGGCTGCGATTCGCTGCACTTTCTCTCGCTGGATCGCATGATGCGCGCGATTGGCCGGCGCGAGGGTTACTGCAATGCGTGCTTTACCGGCGTCTATCCGATTGAGGTCAACGGGATGCACCAGAAAACGGGATTCGAAAAGGCGATTATATGAATGTCCTCATCGTCGGTTCCGGCGGACGCGAACATGCGCTGGCGTGGAAGGCGGCGCAGTCGCCGCGATTACAGCGTCTGTTCGTCGCGCCGGGCAATCCCGGCACCGCGCAGTGCGCGCAAAACATTCCGATCCATGCCGACGACGCGCCCACTCTCGTCGCGTTCGCGCGCGAGCACGCGATAGACCTGGTCATCATCGGCCCAGAGCAACCGCTGGCGGCGGGCTTGAGCGACGAATTGCGCGCCGCGGGCATTCGCGTCTTCGGCCCTTCGCGCGCTGCCGCGCAAATCGAAGCGAGCAAAGCATTTTCGAAAGCGTTCATGGCGCGTCACCACTTTCCCACGGCGCGCTATACCACGGTGACCGGTGTTCCCGCCGCGCTCGAATGTCTGCGAACGGTAGGTTATCCGGTCGTCATCAAGGCGTCAGGTCTCGCCGCGGGTAAAGGCGTGATCATTCCCGAGTCGAACGCGGAAGCCGAAGCGGCTTTGCGGCGCATCATGGTCGCGCGCGAGTTCGGCGCGGCGGGCGCAGAGGTCGTGATCGAAGAACGCTTGCAGGGCGAAGAGGTCTCGCTGCTCGCGTTTAGCGACGGCGTGACGGTGTCGCCCATGCCGCCCGCGCGTGATCACAAGCGCTTGCGCGACGGCGATACGGGGCCGAACACGGGCGGCATGGGCGCGTACGCGCCCGCGCCCCTGTGTCCGCCGGACATGGTCGTCGAGTTCACGCGCACTATTCTACAACCTACGGTGGACGGGATGCGCGCGGAAGGAGTGCCCTTCGTCGGCGTATTGTACGCGGGCTTGATTCTGACCCGCGACGGCGTGCGCGTGCTCGAATTCAACTGCCGCTTTGGCGACCCGGAGACACAGCCGCTGATGCTGCTGCTCGAATCGGATTTGCTCGAGATTGCGGACGCGTGCGCGAGCGGGCGATTAGCAAACATCGAAATCAAATGGAAGGCGGGTGCGGCCGCGTGCGTCGTCCTCGCTTCGGAAGGGTATCCCGAGAAGGCGATCACGGGTCGCGCCATTTCCGGTTTGGAGAACCCGCTCACGAATGCGGTCGTCTTTCACGCGGGCACGCGTCTCGAGAACGGGCGCGTGGTGACCGCGGGCGGGCGCGTGCTCGGCGTGACGGGGTGCGGCGATTCGCTGGAGCATGCGATTCGGAGGGCCTACGCGGTGGTGGGCGCGGTGAGGTTTGAGGGGATGCAGTACAGGCGGGATATAGCGGATTGCGGGAACGGATTGCTGCGCGAAGCGGATAAGCGGATGGGAAACGGATTAGCAAACGGATGAACGGATGATAAGGAGGCGCTATGGGATTCGTCAAGACTCCGCTGGATGAGTTGACTTATCAGGTCAATGGGTTGGCAATGCAGGTGCAGAGCGAACTCAGGCCGGGGCATCGCGAGAAAATGTACCACCGCCGTTTGGCCGAACTGCTGACCGAGGCCGGTTTGCGAAACGAGATGGAGAAACGGGTCGAGGTCTATATCAACGATTCGCTCATCGGTTATATGTTTCTCGACCTATGGGTTGAAGATGCGTTGGTCGTCGAGTGTAAAGCGTTCAGCCATCAAGTGGACGAAATGGATGTTGGGCAGGTTGTGACGGATCTTGCCGCTACCGGCAGTCCGGTTGGGATGCTCTACAACTTTGGACTCCGCAAACTGGAATATCGTCGCATTCTCCCAGCCAAAGACGTGCAGGAATGGCACAAGTATCTTTACCGCTGCATCTGGGCGCCTCCCGGCTGCCAACTGCCCCCAATCGAAACATTTACCGCAGATACCCCAATCCGCTTCTCCGTGATCAGCCAACCCTGGTCCCCGCCAATTCAAACCGTCAACGTCCCCTCTATCCGTTCCTCTGCCCATCCGTTTCCCGCCCACTCATCCGCGTCCCATCCGTTTCCCATCCGCTTATCCGCTTCGCGCAGCAATCCGCTATCCAGCAATCCGTTACCCAATCCGTTAACCTACACCTCCGCCGGCGTCAACATCACTGCCGGCAACCGCGCGGTCGAACTCATGCGCGCCGCCGTCCGTTCGACTTACGACGCGCGCGTGGTCGCGGGCATCGGCGCGTTCGGCGGGATGTTTGACGTGCGCGCGCTGCGCGAAATGCGCGCGCCCGTTCTGGTCGCTTCGACCGATGGGATCGGGACGAAGGTCAAGTTGGGCGCGCAGGCGCGCCGCTATGAATCGCTCGGTCACGACATTGTGAACCATTGCGTGAACGATATTCTCGTCCAGGGCGCGCGTCCGTTATTCTTTCTCGACTATCTCGCGAGCAGCCAGCTTGAGCCAGAGGTGATGGCGGACATTGTGAGCGGGATGGCCGCGGCGTGTCGGGAAGCGCGCTGCGTCTTGCTCGGCGGCGAGACGGCGGAGATGCCCGGCGTGTACGCGCCCGACGCCTTCGACGTGGCCGGCACGATTGTGGGCATAGTGGAACGGGATGACGTTTTGCCGCGTCCCGGAATCCGCGCCGGCGATGTGCTGATCGGCTTGCGTTCCTCAGGCCCGCATACGAACGGTTATTCACTCATCCGCGAAATCTTTTCCGATATGCCACTCGATACCGTTTTTCCGGAATTGGGAATCCCATTGGCCGATGCGCTTCTTGCGCCGCATCGTTCCTACTTGCCGATATTTGAACCCGCGTTCGCTCACGTCAAGGCATTGGCGCACCTGACGGGCGGCGGCTTTATCGAAAACATTCCGCGCGTGCTACCCGACGGCATTAGCGCGATCGTTCGCCTCGCCAGTTGGCAGGTTCCGCCCTTGTTTCAACTCATCCAGCAGCGTGGCAACATCGCGCGCGACGAAATGTACCGCGTGTTCAACATGGGCATCGGCATGGTCGCGATTGTCGGGCCCGAGCAAGTTGAGTCGTTTCACGCTCGCGTCGGAGAAGAAACATTTCTGATTGGCGAACTCGTCCCTGGCGAAAAACGCGTGATACTGGTATGACCGCAAATCTGAAATCTGAAATCTGCAATCGAAAATTAGTGGTTCTCCTTTCCGGCCACGGCTCCAACTTGCAGGCGATCCTCGACGCGTGCGCCTCGGGCGAATTGGGCGCACAGGTCGTCGCCGTCATCTCGAACAAGCCGGACGCGTTCGGACTGGAACGCGCGCGGCGCGCGAATGTGCCTGCGGTCGTTAAGGCGAAATCGAAAACACAGGACCGCCGCGCGTACGATACCGAACTCGCCGACCTCGTCGCGGCGTATCAGCCCGATTGCGTTGTGCTCGCGGGCTGGATGCGGGTCCTCACGATGGCTTTTCTGCAACGCTTTCCGAATCGGGTCGTCAATCTGCATCCCGCGCTGCCCGGCACTTTTCCCGGCACGCACGCGATTGAACGCGCGTTTGAGGCGTATCAGCGCGGCGAGATTCGGCATACCGGCGTGATGGTGCATCTCGTCCCGGATGAAGGGGTGGACTGCGGGCCGGTGTTAGCACAAGAGGTCGTACCGATTCATGCCGACGACACGCTCTCCGCGGTGGAGACGCGCATTCACGTGGTCGAGCATCGCTTGCTCGTGGAAACACTCAAGAAGTTATCCGCTAATCTCGCGAATTATTTTGGAGGGAGTCAATTATGAACGAGGAATTATTCAATCGGTTTGAAGCGCTTACTTTTGACGACGTGTTGATCGTACCGGGGTACAGCGAGGTGCTGCCGGACCGCACCAACGTCAAAACGTGTCTGACCCGCAATATCGCGCTGAACATTCCGATTGTCTCTGCGGCGATGGACACCGTGACCGAGGCGCGCTTGGCAATCGCGCTCGCGCGCGAGGGCGGTATTGGCGTGATTCATCGTAATCTGGCTATTGAGGATCAGGCCGCGCAGGTTGAGCAGGTCAAGCGGTCCGAATCCGGCATGATTACGAACCCGGTGACGCTCCCGCCGACGGCGACGCTGGAAGAGGCGGAAACGATCATGGCGAATTATCACATCAGCGGCGTGCCGATCACCGACAATGGCAACGGCGGCAAGCTCGTCGGCATCCTGACCAATCGCGATACGCGTTTTGTCGGCCCGGGCGACCTGGGGCGGTGCGTGACAGAGTTTATGACCAAGGACCATCTCATCACCGCGCCCGTCGGGACAACGCTAGAGCAGGCCAAAGCAATACTGCAGGCGCATCGCATCGAAAAACTGCCGTTAGTGGACGCGGATGGCTGCTTGCAAGGCCTCATCACCGTCAAGGACATTCAGAAAAAACGCGATTACCCGAACGCGGCAACCGACGCGCACGGACGCTTGCTCGCCACCGCAGCGGTCGGCGTGGGCGCCGATGTCGAGCCGCGGGTCGAGGCGCTCGTCAAGAAAGGGGTGGATTGCGTCTTCGTGGATACCGCGCACGGCCATACCGAGAGCGTGCTGCGCGCGGTGCAGCGCATCAAGAGCGCGTGGCGCGAACTGCCGGTGATCGCCGGGAATGTTGTGACCGAAGAAGGGACCCGGGCGCTCATCGCGGCCGGCGTGGACGCGGTAAAAGTCGGGGTGGGCGCGGGTTCGATTTGCACGACGCGCATCGTCGCGGGCGCGGGTATGCCGCAATTGACGGCGATTTGGAATTGCGCGCGGGCCGCGCACTCGGCCGGCATCCCCGTCATTGCCGACGGTGGCATCAAATACAGCGGCGACGTCGTCAAGGCAATTGTGGCGGGCGCGGATGTTGTCATGCTCGGAAGTTTGCTCGCCGCGCTGGATGAATCGCCGGGCGAGGTCGTGTTGTACGAAGGGCGGCGCTTTAAGGAATATCGCGGGATGGGTAGTATCGGCGCGATGCAAGGGTTGGGACGCGATCGTTACGGCTCGGGACAAGGGGGCAGCGGCAAACTCGTGCCCGAAGGGATCGAGGGCCGCGTGCCGTACAAGGGCTCGCTGCACGACGTGATTTACCAACTCATCGGCGGGCTGCGCTCGGGCATGGGGTATGCCGGCGCAGTGACGCTGGAGGATTTGCGAACCAAGACTCGGCTAGTGCGAATCACGAACGCGGGCTTGATCGAAAGCCATCCGCATGACGTGATCATCACGCGCGAGTCGCCGAATTACCAGACGGTGGGATAAGTCAAACTTCCGAAATCTAGCAGATTTCGGAAGTTTGATTGACGGCCGCTTCAATTCGCGCCAGCCCTTGCTCCAGGATCGAACGTGGGCAGGCAAAGTTCAGGCGCTGAAAACCTTCGCCGCCGATGCCAAAGTCAGCGCCATCTTGCAGCGCCACCCTTGCTTTCTGCCGCATCAAGGTATTCAACGCGGCGCGGTCAAGCCCGAGCGCGCGGCAGTCGAGCCAAAGCAAATATGTGCCTTCGGGGCAAATGGGCTTGATTCTGGGAATACGCTCTTCTATGAACCGGACCGCAAACCTAACGTTGCCTTCCAGATATACCAGCAGTTGGTCGAGCCATTCCTCACCCTCGCGATAGCCGGCTTCTAGCGCGCGGATGCCAAAGACGTTTCCGATATGGAGGCCGTAATCCTCAATCGTCCGGCTCAGTTCGGCGCGCAGTTTTTCATTTGGCGCGATGACGACCGACGTGGCGAGACCCGCGAGGTTAAACGTCTTGCTGGGCGCGATAAAGGTGAGCGTGCGCTGGGCCAGCTCGTCGGATAGCGCGGCGATGGGCGTGTGCCGGTGTTCGCGCAAAATCAAATCGCAGTGAATCTCGTCGGACAGAATCAACAGATTGTGGCGGGCGCAGAACTCGCCCAGCGCTTCAAGCTCCGCGCGCGTCCAAACGCGGCCTACGGGATTATGCGGATTGCAAAGGATCAGCAGTTTTGTCCGGCCGTCAATTTGCCGCTCTAGATTTTCCAGATCCATCACATAGCGTTGATTCTCCCAGCGCAGCGGATTCAGGACGATTTGACGACCGTGGTTCTGGACAATCGGGTAGAACGGATGATAGACCGGGGGTTGGACGACGATCTTGTCGCCGGGTTTGCTGAGGGCCTGGATCGCTAAAGTTAGCGCGTTCACAACACCCGGCGCATTCACAATCCAATCACGTTGGATGTCCCAACCGTGCCGCCTGTGGAGCCAGCCCGTGATCGCGTCATAGTACGAATCCCAACGCCGGGGGTAGCCGAAAATGCCATGCTGGGCGCGCCGAACAAGGGCTTGAATCACAGGCGCCGGCGATTGAAAATCCATGTCCGCAACCCACATGGGAATCACATCCGCGACGCCAGAATCGGCCCGGTTCCTGGCCCACTTGGCAGAATCGGTCTGCGTGCGATCAATGACCTCGTCAAAGTTGTATTGCACGATGCCTCCCTGCATCTTACCACAACGCCAGCTGTTGCGGCGGTCGCCGTCCATCCAACAAGATAAAAGGCGCCGCGCGAACCGCGACGATGCCTAGCTTGTCGAGATCGCGTGGCTCGCGCAGACGACCGCGCCGCCGTGCCGCAAGAATCTGCTCCGCGCCCTTGGGCCCAATGCCGGGAATCCGCAGCAACTCATGCTTGTCGGCGCGATTCACTTCAATCGGTTTTTCGGTGAGATGCGCCCGCGCCCAAGCGACCTTGGGATCCACGTCGAGGGGCAGCGCGCCTTTTGGATCGAATTGCATTTCTTCCATTTCAAAGTTGTAATCGCGGAGCAGAACCGAGGCCTGATACAAGCGGTGCTCGCGCCAGGGATTTTCCGCGGCGACACTTTCGAGCGGGGTTTCGCTGACCGGACTGAAGGCGGAGTAGTACGTCCGCGCGAGGCGGAGCGTTTTGAACAAATAGGCGCTGGTCGCGAGGATTTCGACGTCGCTTTCGCCGACCGCGCCAACCACGAACTGAGTTACGGTCGAAGGCCAACGCCCGTTCCATCCGAGGTGCCCAGGTTGGCTCTGTCGAATTTCCTCGACCCACTGTAACGGCCGAAGCAACTCGGCGGCAAAATTCTTATGCGGCGCGAGCGCGGTCAGCCGTTCGGCATTCGGCGCTTCGAGGTTGATCGAAATCCGATCGGCAAGCTGCATCGCGCGCCAGACCTGATCGCGCTCTGCGCCGGGCATGATCTTGAGATGCAGATAGCCCGTGTAATTGAATTTGCGACGCAGAATCTCCGCGGTGGCAATCAGCCGGTCTTGTGTGCGGACGCCGCCGCCCGCCACCCCCGAACTGAGGAAGAGCCCTTGCGCGATTCCGCCTGTGAACATTTGGTGAAAGGCCTGCGCCATTTCTTCGGGTTTGAATGTGGCGCGGCGATAATTCCGTTTCGCGCGGAAGGGGCAATAGCAGCAATCGCGTTCGCAGGCGGAGGTGAGGAGCGTCTTGAGCAGTGTAATGCGCTTGCCGCCCGGCGCAGCCGCGTCGTACAGTCCCAGCGAATTCTTCTTGGTTTCGAGCGCGCCCGCCTGGACCGCGTCGTGCAGCGCGGTCGGCGAAAAGCCGCAAGGCGCGACCGACGACCCCGCCGAGGGCCGTACCTTGACCTCTTCGGCCGGTTCAAGGCGCATTTGGTCGGCGAGCAGCGCGAGTTTGCTTTCGATTTCCATCCGGATGGATTATAGATTGGGTGTTTGTTTTGGTCAAGCGAGCGGTGTGCGGAGTTTGCTGTGCAGGGGCGCATACTTGGCTACCAGTATTCCCGCAGCCACGACGGCAGCTTGGGCGCCGGTTTCTTGTCGTTGAAATTCTCCTTAAGGTAGGCGTAAAGCTGGTCTCGCTCTTCTTCGGCGAGGTGAACTAACCTGTGTCCGTGCAGAATACGGTGGGTATCCCAGTGCGTGTCACGCCCCGCTTCGGTACCGTGCGAATGAGTGTGGTGTCCAACCACAATCCGCACGAACGAATGGCATCGCATACAATTCCAGAGCACCAAATCACGTCCTTCGCCCGGCGGGAAGATGGCTTCCATGTTGACCTTGCGCGGCCAGCCGACCGGTTCCGGCACATCCACCCACTGCGATTCGTCAAAAGTGTGCGGTTGTGACTCGCTCGAATTGGCGTGGGTGTGAGGATCGGTCGTGTGTGAGTCAGTAGTCGCGTGCGCGTGTGATTCATTTGCGCTGTCGCCCGGATTGGAATGTCCGCCGTGCATCCGCAGGGACATCGGCAGCGCAAACAGCCACATGTTGATCATCAGGAACACCCCGATCAAACTTCCATACGCCGCAAACGTCCCCCACCCCTTGACCCGCTCATACTGATGGTTGCCGATGGCATACACCGCATACAGCGACCCCACCGCCCCCACGCCCAGCAGCACGTATTGCAACGCCTGGATTGCCGGTGTCGGCAACAGCGCCGCCGACTCGCCCGTCGCCGGTTGCCCGACCATCTGCTGCGCCGTGAACACCACCGCCTTGCCTTCGGCCAGCAGGTGAAACAGATTGTGCCCCATGTGCCCCGCAATGTCGAGCGGAATGATCGCATACCCGAACCGGGTAAAGTTGCTGGCGAACGAGTCGCGGTTGAACCGCCGAGCCACTCCCGCCGCCAGACCGAACAGCGCGAGCGGAATCGCCATTGCGATCAGAAAGGTGAGCGTAAAGTTCACCGCGTAACTGTCCGTCCCGGTGACGCGCTGCAATTGCTGCAACAGCGTATTCCAGACCTCGAGCATGGTGACATTCTGGACGAAGACAATGCCCATGATCACGATCGCCAGAAAGGCCTCTTCGAACTTGGGTTGGCGGATGCCCCACAGTTCTTGGGTCGGCGGGCGGACGGTGAGCTGGAGCGCCTCGTTGGGGCAGGTCTTCAAACAGGCGGCGCACAGGTTGCAGCGGGCGTTGCTGTCCATCTGGCGCGGGAACTCGAACATGGGACAGCCCGGGCCGTGCGCATTCCCGTTGTAGCACGCGGCCTTGGCCTGGCAGGTGGCGCAGATGTGCTGATCGGCGCGCAAGGCGACCAGGCCCGCGCGCGAGTAGTTGCCGGCCAGACCGCCCAGGAAACACAGATAGCGACACCAGGTCCGGCGCACGAAGAGCGCGCCCGAAGCGATCACCCCAACGGTGAGGGCGAGGAGCAGGGCCGCGGTACCCACGGGATTGTCCACGATGCCCCAGACGTGATCGGCCCAGGTGATGAGGATAAAGAGGGCATCAATGATCCAGATGCCGTAGCGTTTCAAGAAGAGCGGGACGGGACGGTGCTGGCCCACGAATTTTTGAACGAGGTCGCTGAGGGTGCCGAAGGGGCAGATGGCGCACCAAAAGCGGCCGAGCAGGACAAAGACGATGGGGATGAGGGGCCACCACAGCACCCAGGTGAGGGCGGTGCCGAGGTTGTCGTGGGCGGCGGCGGGGCCGGCGACGAGTTGAAAGAGGACCAGGACGAAAAAGGCGGCAGTGAGGGCTTGGAAGACGGCGGGATAGAGGCCGCTGGTGAGAAAAGCGCGTAGGGTGCGGTGTTGTAGGAGGTTTGCGCTCATTCGCCTTGTTCTATTTTGCCTGATTTTGCTGCGCGAGGATCGGTTTCATATAGTTCTCGAACAAGTTCAACACGCCGGTCTTGTTCAGGTGGTCGGTGTTGAAAAAGAATTTCTCGTCGTTGCCGACCAGCGAGAAATCGTGGAACTCGGCGCCGTACTGCGCGAGCAGCGGCTTGAGGGTCTCATCGAATTGCGCTTCGTTGGGCAGCACGTTATAAAACCGCGTGGGAACCGGCGGTTTGACGACGACGACGCGCATGTTGCGCTGGTTTGCGTGGCGCAGCAGATCCTCAAACTCGGCCACGTAGCGGCGAAACGTTTCCGGCTCGACCGGCTTTGGGTACAAGTACTTTAGTCGCTGGTCGTCTATCTGCTTGACCGGACGATAGGTTTTGTTGAACTTGGTCGCTTCGTCGTCGCCGATGTCGGGCTTGAACCGGTCGGCGTTGTTGATCTTGGAAAAACCGATGAGATAGTCGAACGCCGCCCCGCGGCTCGCCGGGTTCTGCAGCAGCACGGGGACGAGCGCCAGATCGAACGGCGCGCGGTTGAACAGCGCCGTGTCGCTCAAACGCTCCTCGTTCCACTGCGCGGAATAGAACGCGAACGAGTCCAAAACGTAGACGATGCTCGCCGTGCGATGCTGCGCCAGAAAATAGTCCAGCAGCAAGCGATTCACGGTAATGCCGCCGCCGACCGTCGAGAGGTTCAGGATCTTGGCGCCCGTCATTCGTTCGAGCTGCACGGTCATGTCCTCGTAATCGAGCGCGGCGGCGTGCGATGCGCCGAGGATCACATAGGTATAGTCGCTATAGGGCGCGGTCTTGATCGCAAAGAACCGGTTGCGTTTGGCGTACTGGTAAACCAGTTGGTCGGCCACCGCGTAGACGGCGATGTAAATCAGCATGCCGACTAACAGAAAAACGAGCGCCCGGCTTTGCCAGTTGCGGGTTTGCGCGCCGGCGCTCGCGGTGGAGAGAGCCGCGCCGCGTCCCCTGGCTCCATCGGCGATCGCGGGAAAATCAGATTGGATTGACATCTTGCCTTATCCTCAGAATTGCATGTACACGAATTGTTTCAGGCCCCACTTGCCCAAAATGACCAGTGCGAAAATCAGCGCATAGTAGACGGCCCAGCGCACGTAGACCGGCCGAGTCCCCAATCTCTCCCAGAGGGCGCGCTTTTCGTCAACGATTTCGACGACCAGGAGCACGCCGATGAGGATGATCGAGAGCACGATTTCGTCGGTAAAAGGATATGAAGCCACGAGCGTTGGCAGCCGAGGCACCGCCGCGGCGATTCGCGCGAGAATCGTGGTCGCGTCAGAGATCGAGCTGGCGCGGAAAAAGACCCAGGCGAGGGTTACGAGGTGGAACGTCACCAGACTGCCGACGAGCGAGCCGACCACACCCGGCACTCGCAGAATCCGCCCCAATTTTTCACGGATACCGGCCGTCATCACCGTGACGATTTGGTACAACCCATTGAGACCGCCCCAAACCACAAACGTCCAATTCGCGCCGTGCCACAAGCCGCTCACGAGAAAGACGGCCACCTGGTTCAGATAGAACCGCGGCTTGCCGACTTTGCTCCCGCCCATCGGGATGTACATGTAATCGCGAAACCAATTGCTGAGCGAAATGTGCCACCGGTTCTTGCCCCAGAACTCTGGCGCCGAGGTGGCCATGTACGGGCGGCGAAAGTTCTCCATCAGGTTGAATCCCAGCACGCGCGCCGCGCCGATCGCGATATCCGAATAGCCCGAAAAGTCGCAATAGATTTGGAACGCAAAAAAATACGTGGCGATCACGAGCGCGAGCGGCGAGCCTAACTCTGGATTCTTGTACGCGGTGTCCACAAATACGGCGAGCCGATCCGCGATCACCACCTTTTTGAATAGGCCCCAGAGCATCAACTGCAAGCCGGCCGTCACACCCTCCGGATCGAATCTCACCGGTCGCAGCACTTGGGGCAGAAACGTCGTGGCGCGTTCGATCGGCCCGGCCAGCAATTTCGGGAAGAAGGAAACGTACAGAGTAAATCGTCCAACGTGCCGTTCGGCCGCGAGACGATTCTGATACACGTCTAGAATGTAACTGACGCAGGAGAAGCTAAAGAACGATAGACCGGCCGGCAGCAACAGTCCCAACGCGGGCGCGACCGAAGACTGCATCAGTTCATTTAGAGAACCGGCAAAGAAGTCAAAATACTTGAAAACGAACAAGGGCGCGAGGGATGCGAGAACTCCCGCGATGGCGACAAGTTTCTTTCTCCCCGGTTCCTGCGCTGCGCCGATGCCCAATCCCGCCACGTAGGCCAGCAGCGCGGACGCGAGGAGCAGCAAAACGTAGCCGGCGTTGAACGTCGAATAAAAGTAGATGCTGGCCGCCAGGAGCAACAGCCAGCGAAACTTGGGCGGGAGAGCATAATAGATGGCGACGAGAATGGCGAAGAAGGCAAGGAACGAAAAGGAATTGAATAGCATGGTTGATCCGTTCGTAAAGTCTTGGAACGATTAAAGGCCGCTGTCAGCCACTTTGCCCAGCGCGGGTGTACTCATACTTTGGGACGGCTCGTATCCCGGCACGAGCACCGTGGTTGTCTTGGGAAGAGTCTGCGTATTCAGGGTCAATTGATTTCCGCTCACGCGCTGCACGGTCTTGCCGGTCAGAAATGCATCTACGGTTTCGATCGGCAACGTCACCGCCGGGGTTTTATAGTGCATCGGGATCACCGCCTTCGGCTTGAGCGACTCGACGACCTGGGTAGCTTTGGCGGCATCAATCGTGAAATTGCCGCCGACCGGAATCATGAGCACGTCCACCGCGCCAATCGTCGTAACCTGCTCTGCGCTAAGCAAATGCCCGAGGTCGCCGACATGCACGATCCTTAGCCCATTTGCCTCGACGACAAAGACGGCGTTCTTGCCGCGCGCCGACCCTTGGGTATCGTCGTGATAGGTGTTCACGGTACGCAAGCGCACGCCCTGCACCGTCTCGTCAACCTTGGCCCAGTCCGTGCCCGCAAGCCCGCGCAGAATCTTTGGGGCGCCGGATGCGAGCGCGACATTATTGTGGTCGCTGTGCTCGTGACTAACCGTGACCACGTCAATGCCACTCCGAGCGGTAACCTTATACCCCACGCTTGCGCCGACCGGGTCCAGCATGATCGTCGGACCGCCTTCGACCTTGAGTGTGAACATGGCTTGTCCGTAATAGGTGAAGGTCACGCCATTGGACGCGGGAGCTGGCGGCACGGGTGTTGCCGTCGGCGCAACCCTAGTTGCCGTTGGCGGAATGGCGATCGCGGTCGGCGGCACCCGTGTCGCGGTGGGCGGCACGGGCGTCGCCGTAGGTGGCGCCGGTGTTGGCGGCGCGGCGCAGCCACTCAATACCAGAACGCACAAGATAACGAGCGCCGCAAGTCGTCGCATGGGTTTCCTCCGAACGAATGTCGGCATCAACATTCAAGACATGAAGGATGATTTCGTCTGAATTAGTAGGACGTCCAGTCGCCCAAGAGTTCCTCCGGCAGTTGTGGGATCACCCGGTCGGGAGGAAAGTTGGCGATCAGGTAAGCGTAGATCGTGTCGAGCATGGCGTCGGGCACAATCGTGCGACCCACGTGCCCGAGCCGATGGCTCTGCCATTCCTCTTTTGGCTTGGCTGCAATGGCGATGGCCGCGATGTGGTGACAACCAACGCAGTACTCAAGCGTCTCCTGCCGCCCGGGCGCGTTAGGCAGCAATTTGTCAATGTCCAGCTTGGTGGTGGCGCCCTGTGATTTGGTCGCCGCGGTGGGCTGGGCGGGCGCCGCGGTCGGGTTCGCGGCTTTTGGTGCCGCCGTCGCCGTTGGGGCCGATGTTGGCGCCGCGGTCGGGCTAACAGCTTTTGGGGCGCTCGTCGCCGTGGTTACAGGCGCCGGCGTCGGCGTCTGCGCTGCTGCTTGTGGCGCGCTCGTGGGTGGCACGCTCGTGGCGGGCGCACTGCATGCCGCGACTGACAGCAAAACTATCAGCGCGGCGAGCAAGTACCAGGTTCGGATTCTCATGCTTCTACTCCTCTAGAAAGGCGCGCAGGTTATGCCCTGCCTCATCTCTGCCGGGAGAGCCGGCTCGGGCTTGGTATCATTAAAGTTCGCCCCAAGATAATCGAAGATTGTCTTATAGTCGGCGTCACTCATTGCGCTAACTTCGCTCTTATGCTGGATGTTGACGCGTTCCCAGTGCCCGGCGGCTCGCTGACCGATCACAGGACACAGGGGTGAGTGGCAATTGCCGCAGCCGGTGAGCAACAAATCTCGACCGGCTCCCGCTGGCAAGTAGGAAGCCATACTGCCGGGTTTGGTCGCGGGCGTTGCCGCACCGGCTGATGTCGTCGCGGCCGCCGTCGGCGCGGTGGTCGGCGCCGGAGTTGGCGCAGTCGTGGGCGCAAGCGTAGGAGTGCGGGTAGGGGCCGCGGTGGGCGCAGCCGAAGGCGCAGCGGTTGGAGCGGTGGTGGGAACAGCGGTAGGTGCGCGAGTTGGCACGGCCGTAGGCGCCGCAGTAGGCGCAAGGGTCGCCGTTGGCGGAGGCGTGGGAGGCGCGGCGCAAGCGGTGAGGGAGAGCAATAGGGACAAGCCGCAGAACAGGGTCAAGATGACCTTCTCACGGCGGATCATGAGTCTTTTCTCCTTGTATAGATTTCTCCTCGATTACTCAACCCTGCGCGTCCGCCTGCGCAAATTCTGGCTGCTCTTCAACTTGTATGCCTGTGTAGCGCTGCATGCGCGGTTTAAGCGAATAGACGGGAACGAGGATCTCACGCACAACTTCGGCGGGGGGGAAACCATCTTGCGTCAATCGTCGCAGCGCATCCGTTGTATCTTCGTCGTAGAATTGTTCGACGCACTCGTCACAGATCATCGCTTGAACATCTTCCACCATATAGAGTTGGTCTCGGATCACCATGGTCGTTTTAACCAGCCCGGAGCGCATGGGATTTTCACAGCGCGGGCAAGGAACTGCTTGGGGGTTCGTTTGAACACTCATTTGTTTTTCTCTCCGTTTCTATTAGAGGACAGACCCTGCCCCTGCGGTTGCCGTTGCCGGCGAAAGCAGGGGCAGGGAAAAACACGCGCAGCGTGCCATCGGTTCAAAGCAGCAAAATGCCTGCTTGGACGCGACTTAGATCGTCATCATCTTCACGGCTGCGTCAAGGATCTTGGGCGCATCCGGGCGCATCCACTCGATCATTTCTTTGGCGCCAGGCCCGGGCGCGTCCGGGAAGGTGATCTTGCGGAGTTTGGCGCCGGGCACGAACTGGGCCACTTCGGAAATCACGTGCGAAGAGAACCCAACATATGGCCCGTGTTCCACCACCAACATTCGGCCGGTCTTTTTCACGGAGGCGAACAGCGTGGCCGTGTCGAGCGGCTTGATGGATTGCAGGTCAATGAACTCGACATTGACGCCCGCCTTGGCGATTTCGGGCAGCGCCTTGTTGACGTCGATGGTGGCGGGCGCCCAGGCGACAAGGGTGAGGTCCTTGCCTTCCTGCCGCACCTTTGCCTTGCCGATTTCCACCGTGTACGCTTCGTCTGGAACTTCGACGGGCGCCGTCGAGCCGACTTCAGAGTACGAGACGAACATCACCGGGTCGGCGTCACGGATCGCGGCGACCATCAACCCTTTGCCGTTGTACGCGTCGCTGGGGACGACGACCTTGATGCCTGGCAGTGTTGCATAAGCAGCTTCGGCGCCGACGATGACGTGCTGCGCCGCGGGTCCGCCGACACGCGATGCGCCTTGGACGATGAGCACGAACGAGGTGTTCGCCTGCCCGCCGGTCATGAGACGCAGCGAGCCGGCTTGGTTGTGGATAAACTCCAGCCCCCAGTGCGGGACCATGCTGGGGATCGCAGCCACCATTTTGAGGCCGGCCATTGCGGCGCCGATTGACATATTGACGTTGAGGTCTTCGTCAATGGGCGCGCGGACCGTGCGAACGGTGCCGAATTCTTTTGCCAGGTCAATGACCTCGCCGGTCGGCAGGGTGGACGTCGGAATATTAAGCTGCCCGATGTAGCACACACTTTTGTTGGCGCGCATTTCCTGTGCGACACCCTCGAGCCATGCGTAACCAAACGGTTTTTTAGCCATGGGAATTGTCCTCCTCTCCTTTAGGCCTCAACCACATAGTTCTTGGCGAGTTGCCGGACGTAGTCGGGCGTCCGCCAAGCCGTCGAGGTTCCCTTGCGGTCAAAGAACTGCGTCGCTTCCACCGAGCCGGTCGCGTACACGTTCTGGAGCCCCATTTCTGGAGTCGCCACTTTACCCTTGCGCGCAAATTCCCAAGACGCATCTACTTTGGCTCTGACGTCTTTATCGATCGCGGCAAGTTCCTCGGCGGTGGCAAGTTGCTTGTCCAGGAGGAATGCCTTGTAGCGCACGATGGGATCGCGCGACATCCATTGCCGCACTTCGTCGTCGGTGCGATACGGGAGTCCGAACGAGCCCTGTTGACCGGCCTTGGCGCCGGCAAAGCCCTGATGGTCGTACCAGCGCCAGGTCATCGCCTCGATGACGGCGGGCGCGCTGTTGGCGCGGGCGTACTCGACCGCCTGTTTGGTTGCGTCGTACACTTGCGAAACATCGTTGCCGTCCACCAAGAAGACTGGGACCCCTATGCCCTTGGGAAGCTCGGACTGGTACTTGGTCGCGGTGACGAACCCGGTCCCGGTCGAGGTGCCCTGGAAGTTGTTTTCGATGAAGGCGATGTACGGCCACCCAAAGTTTTGGGCGTTGCGGATGGAGTTGAAGAAATAGCGCGAGCTGGCTGCCTGGTCGCCGGCGAAGCAGATGGCAACTTGCTTGGTGCCGCGCACCTTGGCGCTATAGGCCGCGCCGGCGGCGAGCCACCAACCGCCACCCACGATGCCGTTCGACCCCATGATGCCCAGGGACATGTCCACGATGTGCATGGACAAGCCATAGCCCTTGCAATACCCTTCCTGCTTGGCAAAGATTTCGGCAGACATCCTGTTGAGGTCGCCGCCCTTGGCGATAATGTGCCCGTGTCCACGATGGGTGCTGGTGATAAAGTCGTCCTTGTTGAGCGCGCCCATCGCGCCGGCGGCGATCGCCTCTTCGCCGATGTACATGTGGAAGTAGCCGTACAGCTTGTCTTTGCCGCCCAGGAACAGGTCTTTGCCGGTGTCTTCCCAGACGCGCTCGGCGACCATGGTGGTATAGAACCCGAGCAGTTTGTCCTTGGGGAGTTTCGCAAAGTTTGCCGCCGCCGGGGTGTCGGCGAATTTTTCCGGGGGCAAGAACTTGACGGTATCTCCCGGTTGCCATTTCAGGTTTTGACCCGGTCCCTCGGTAGCCAATGGCACGCTCTTGCCAAATTTGACGCCGGTTACGCTGGCAACCTGCTCCACTACTGGAGCTTGCGCTTGGGCTTGCTGAGCACCACCGAGGGCGGAGACAAAGGCCGCCGAAACCCCCGCGGTACCCAGCACTTTGAGAAATGCGCGCCGGTCCATTACGAATCTCTGTTTTGCTGACATGGATTAACCCTCCTTTAGCCAATCCTACCTTTCGATGTAATTGACATCGCACCTAGAGCGCAACGTTGGTGTGTTCTGCCGGCACCTCCTCGCCGTGGATTGGCTCCTCCCAGCGCCGACTCGGCGGCGTCGCTGGACACTAGAGCCATAAACCGATTGCATCAACACCGTGCCATCCCTGCCACAGGGCAACGTACCTCGGGTAGCAAATCCTCGGCACATTTCACATGGAGGCGTAAGGGAGGCGAATCTCGCAACTTTGCCGCCAGAAGGCGGCACATAGCCAGTACTCACTATAGCAGAACCAATCGCTGGCTTGAAGGGAAATGGGGCCAACTTTGCTGGACCAAAAGTGCCACGTTAAGCATAGGCAAAAAAAACTACGGCTCGTTAGAGCCGTAGGAAACGATGCTGATACCCCGTTTTTTTGAGAGAACGGCGTTCTCCAATAAACCGCTACCGGCGGTCGCCGTCAGGTTTGGGAATCCACGGGCTGATGATCTCGCGGACTTGACTCGACGGCACGGCAAACCCCAACCCTTCCAGGATGCCGCTGTCGCTCGCCGTCCGCACGGTCAACGTGTTGATGCCGACGACCTGGCCGCGCAGGTTGAGGAGCGGTCCACCCGAATTGCCTTTGTTGATCGCGGCATCGGTCTGAATCAAGCCGCGCATGCCGCCCACTTGGCGGTTCAGTCCGCTCACGATGCCCAGCGTCACGGTGCCGTGAAATTCGTCGAGGGGGCTGCCGATGGCGATGACAACTTGACCCGGCGTCAATTCGCTCGAATCCCCAAGCTGCGCCACCGCTGGCATTTCCCCGCTCACGGCGACAACTGCCAGATCGGAGACAGAGTCCTCGCCGATTACAGTCCCGTTCTCTTTTCTGCCGTCGGAGAAGACCACCTGCAGTTTTTGTTCACGATTGACGACATGATAATTCGTGACGATGTATCCCCTTGAATCAACAATGACTCCGGAGCCGGAAATGATGGGGTAAATCATATAGCCGGTAATGCCAGAGTTCGGCTGCATATAGTTTACAATCGTCACGACGGCCGGTTTGACAGTGCGGATGACATCGGTCACCAGGTCCTCTTGGCTGACCGGAGTAGGGTGGCTCGTGTAGCCCGCATAATATCCGGTCGCGACTCCAATCGCTGCTACGGCCGTGATGCCGATCAAGGCGACGAGCATTTTGAAGAAAGAAGCAAGCGCAGAGCCGCGTGTTTGCATATCCGCCTACTTTTGCCGAGCGCTTTCGATCCACGGGTTGACGATTTCGCGCACTCGGTTCGACGGCACGGCAAACCCTAACCCTTCGAGAATGCCGCTGTCGCTCGCCGTCCGTACCGTCAGCGTGTTGATGCCGATCACCTGTCCGCGCAGGTTGATGAGCGGTCCGCCCGAACTGCCCCGGTTGATCGCCGCATCCGTCTGGATCAAACCGCGCAGCCCGCCCACCTGGCGGTTCAGTCCGCTCACGATGCCCAGCGTCACGGTGCCGTGAAATTCGTCGAGGGGGCTGCCGATGGCGATGACGACTTGACCCGGCGTCAATTCGCTCGAATCTCCAAACTCCGCCACCGCTGGCATGTCCCCGCTCACGTGGATCACCGCGATATCGGCAACTGAATCTTCGCCGATCACACGCGCGCGCACTCTCTGCCCGTTTGAAAAAATCACCCACAAGATGTCATCCAGGTTGACCACGTGATAATTGGTGACGATATATCCCTTTGAATCAATAATGACTCCCGAGCCATAGGCGATCGTCGTGAGTTCTTGGCCGGTAAAAGCCCCATTCGGGAGCGTCTTGTTGACGATCGTGACGACGGCGGGTTCAACCTTTCGGCTCGCGTCTATTGCAACCGATTCTTCCCGCACCGGCGTTGGCACGCGCCTGGAGACGGCGAAGGATCCGCCGGCGACTCCTATTGCTGCTCCGCAGGAAATTGCCGCCGCGATCGCGATGACCTTCAACAACCACAGCAACCCATGGTCTATACTTTGCATCTACGGATAGAGTGGAAAAGGTTAGTAGGCGGGCCAAGTTCGCCAGTCCGCCTCCGGGGGTGGCTCAGGCAGCGGTTTGTCGGGATTAAAGTGTTCAGCCATATAGCCGATCAAACTTTCCAAGTATGGCAAGGGCAGTTTGCTCACGTATCTGGTTCGATGATTGGTCAAAGTGCCCCGCCATTGCTCTTCTGTCTTCTGCTGCATCAACGGCAGAAACGTATGGCAACCCATGCAATTGTCGAACAGAACCTCGCGCGCCGGATTTGGAGGAAAGATCGCGTCCATATTCAGCCGGAAGCGTGTCGGAGTAGTCGTCACCGTAGGTGACGCCGTCGGCGTGGCCGTTGGCGCGCTGGCGGTCAATGTGGCAAAAACGTGCGAAAGGATGGATGACTCGGTGGCCCTGAAATCTGCCGTTGGCGTGACGCTTGGCACGATTGTGGGTGTGCGGGTTGGCGTGGCCGTTGGAATCCTGGTCGGCGTTGGCGCGGCGGCGGTCAGTGTGGCCAGAACGTGCGACAGGATGGCCTGCTCGGTGGCCCTGAAATCTACCGTTGGCGTCGGCGTCGGCGGAGCAGCGCAGGACGCGAGCGGCAACACGACTATGAAAAGCAGAATCCAAAAGATGAACCTTCGCAAGGCTACCAAACCCTTACCTTGACGATCTAGCCCGTTGGACCTCACCGGCCAAAGAGTAGACGGGGACGAGAATCTCTCGGCAAGGCACAATGGACAGGAACCCGTCTTCGTTCAAGCGCCGCAGCGCATCCGTCACATCGTCATCATAAAATTGTTCCAGGCATCCATCACAAATAAAGGCCGGAACGTCTTCGACGATGTACAGATGGTCATTCGCCCAGATGTCGGTTCGCACCATTGCCGGGCGCACCGTGCAGCGACAGCGCGGGCAGACGGCGGGCGGTTGGTGTTCCACATCCATCATTACTCCTTCCCTACGGACGGTTCCCAGTCATCTTCTTGACGGCCTCCACGATCTTGGGCGCGTCCGGGCGCATCCATTCGTACATCTCTTTGGCGGCGGGCACATGGGCATCGGGGTAGGCAATCTTTTTCACCTTGGCCCCGGGGACATACTGGGCCACTTCGGAGAGAATGTGCGAACCGAACGAGTTGATATAGTTCCCATGCTCGACCACAAGCAGCTTGCCGGTCTTGTTCACCGAGGCGAACACCGCGTCCGCGTCCCACGGTTTGATGCTGCGCAAGTCAATGTATTCGACGCTGATGCCCGCTTGCGCAATCTCCGGCAGCGCTTGCGCCACATCTACGGTCGCCGGCGCCCACGAGACCAGGGTCAGGTCCTTGCCTTGTTGACGCACCACGGCTTTGCCGATGGGCAGTGAATACGCGTCGTCGGGAACATCGGGCTGCGGGCCGGCGGCGACATCCTGGTAATCGAAAAAGATGACCGGATTGGGGTCGCGAATCGCCGCGACCATCAGGCCTTTGGCATCGTAGGCGTTGCTCGGCGTCACGATCTTGATGCCCGCCATGTTCGCAAACATGGCCTCTTGCCCCACGTCCTGGTGTGTCACGCCGGTTGACCCGCTGCGGCTCGCGCCATCCATGCGAATGACCAGCGGCATTTTCAGCACGCCGCCGGTGGCATAGTGTCTTTTGCTGATCTGTTGGTTCACGTGCTCGAATACAAAGCCCATGGCCATGTAGGGAATCCAGACCACCACCGGCACGCCGGTCAACGCGAGCCCCGTTGCGCACCCAACGTACCACGCTTCGTCTACGGGCCAGCCCCATCCCGAAGTGCGCGGCGTGCCAAATTCCTTCCAGAGGTCCAGCACTTCGCCGGTCGGCGTCACGGCGGCGGCGCTCTGGTACTCGTAAAAAAAGCACATGTATTTGTTTTGGCGCATCTCTTGCGCAATGGCCTCTAAAACCGCATAGCCGTAGGATTTCCTGGGCATTCTGACCCCCTTGCTCGCTACGAGACCCTAAGGGTTTAGTCGCCATCGAAGATGGCGACTAGACCCTTAGGGTTTTGCGTCCTATCCGGCAAAGAACTGGTTTGCCGCGACGGGCTTGCCGTCTGCATACACATCTTCCAAGCCCGCCTGCGGGTCCGGGACGGGGCTGGCGCGCGCAAAATCAAACGCCGCGGCAATCGCCTTCTGCGCATCCGCTTCGACGCCCGCCAGGTCGCCGTCCGTAACGAGCTTTCTTTCCAGGAGAAATGCTTTGTAGCGGACGAGCGGGTCCCGCGCCATCCACTCGCGAACTTCGGCGTCGGTGCGATAGGGGAGCTTGAAAGCGCCCTCTTCGCCCGGCTTGGTTCCGGCGAACATCCCGTGGTCGTACCAGCGATAGGTCATACCTTCGATCACACTTGGGCCATCGCCCGCGCGCGCGCGCGCGACCGCCTCTTTCGCCGCCGCATACACCGCCGTCACGTCATTCCCGTCCACGGTGAGCGATGGAATATCCAGCCCTTTGGTATAATCGGAAATCTGTTTGCTCGGGACCGTCACCGCCATTGGCGTGAAAACGTTCTGAAAGTTGTTTTCGACGACAAAGATCACGGGCAGCTTGTAAAGCGTCGCATTGCGGACCGCGCTAAAATAATAGGATTGATTGGCGGCGTTATCTCCGCCGAAGGCCACGGCCACCTGCTTGCTGCCGCGGACCCTCGCGCTGTATG
This sequence comes from Chloroflexota bacterium, assembly GCA_016208315.1. Lineage (GTDB taxonomy): Bacteria > Chloroflexota > Anaerolineae > UBA4142 > UBA4142 > JACQYF01. The sequence goes on from JACQYF010000056.1 coordinate 68,705, forward strand.
CGGCGCCGGCGGCGAGAAACCACGACGAGCCGACGATCCCGTTACTTCCCAGGAATCCGATGCTCGGATCGGTTATGTTCGCGCGATGCCCCTTGCCCTTGCTGATTCCGGTCTTGCGCAAATAAAGCTCCGCCGTCGCCTTTTTCAGGTCGGTCCCCTTGGCGACAATGTGCCCGGCCGGGCGGTGCGTGCTGGTGCAATAGTCATCGGGGTTGAGGGCCGCCATCACCCCGGAAGAGATCGCCTCTTGCCCGGCATACATGAGCCAAGCACCATAGATTTCGCCCTTGATCCAGCCGTCTTTGAGCGCGTTCTCCCACTTGCGGGTAGTAAACATGGTGCGGTAGATGTCGAGCAGTTTTTGCTTGGGCAGCGCAGCGACGGTATCCGCGGCTTTGCCGGCCGGGATCTTTTCTGGCGGCAGGAATTTGATGGCATCGCCCGGCTGCCAGTTCATGTTTCCGCCCGGGCCTACCGTGTAGATATAGACGGCTTTCATTCCCGGAGGCGCATCGCCCGTCAGCGGCGCTTGGGCGCCGAGATAACCGATGGTCGGCGCGGCCTGCGCGGTAACGGACGTGAGGACCGTCGTTGCGCCCGCCGCGCCCAATGCTTTCAAGAACGCGCGGCGATTCAACTTGCTCCCTAGATTTCCGTCTGCCATAGCTCAAACCTCCTGTCCAAACACCCAAAGCCGGTTAGAACGGGGCAGATTAAATGTAACAGAGCCGCGCGCGCGAATAAAGGGAAATAGGGCCATTCTCATTGGACCAAAAGTGCCAAATCTGGCCCGTAAACCAAGACCCGAAGGGTTATGCGCCACCTGCGGTGGCGAGGAATCCCTTCGGGTCTTGGCTCAGATCAGGCCTTTTCGGACCGCCTCGGCGGCCGCTTGAGCGCGATTTTTAGCGCCCAACTTGGCGACAATTTCCTCGACCTTGCGCTTGGCGGTTCTAGCGCTCCAGTATTTTTGCTTCGCGATTTCTTCATTCGTCGCGCCCTCGGCGATTAACCTCAGCACACTCAACTCTTCACTGGAAAGGCCCGCTTCCTTCATTGGGCGAGATCGCGCCAGGGTTTGGAATTGGCGCAAGACCTGATCCATCAAATCCGGCGAGAGCAGCCGCTTGCCGGAGTGGGCCTCCCGGATGGCATCCACGACGGTTTCGTCTACTCCGCTTTTCAGCAAGTAGGCATACGCGCCGGCTTGGAAAGCGCGCAACGTATACTCGTCGCTGTCATAGGCGGTCAAGATGATGACTTTGCTGTTCGGCGCTTTGGCCGCCAATTGTGAGGCGATTTCGATGCCGTCCACCCCGAGCATCTTGATGTCCAGCAGAATAATATGCGGCGCAAGCTCGGCGGCCGCCTGGACCGCGGCTGTTCCATCGGCGGCCTCGCCGACGACCTCGATGTCGTCATGCGGCAGCAACAAGCTGCGTAGTCCGCGGCGCAAGGTTTGATGATCGTCTACGATCATTACGCGAATTCGGTTTGATCCGCGACTTTGCGTCATGGTTCAGTCCTCTGTTTCCTCGACGGGCAAACAAAACACCAGCCGAGTTCCCTGACCGGGCTCCGAACAAATCTCCAGATTTCCCTCCAAGCTTCTAACGCGCTCTTTCATTCCGAGCAGTCCAAGCCCTTGGCCCGTGTCACCTTCCTTGCGACGCGCTAATTCGAGACCCAGTCCGTCGTCCTCGACGGTAACACACAGAGTATCCGGCTTGAATTCCACCAACAGGGTCACCTTCTCCGCTTCGGCGTGGGTCGCCACGTTCTGCAAGCTTTCCTCGACGACGCGAAACACCGCAATCTCGGTGGCCGATGGCAGCCGGCGCGGAACTCCGATGATGCGCAAACTGCACGCGATGCCGGACAGCTCCTGAAAGCGTTTGATGTACTTGTCCATGGCCGGCGCCAGGCCGACCGCATCGAGCACCGGCGGGTGCAGATCGTGAATGGCGCGTCGCAGTTCGGATTCGATTTCATCCAGAACCTCGCGTGTGGCGTCGAGCCGTTCCTCGGCCGCGCTCGGTAAGCACGTTTGGGCCAGCATTCGGGTCGCCTTTAACTCACAGCGCGCGGCCGTAATTAACTGGATGACTCCGTCGTGCATATCCAGAGCAATACGCGCGCGCTCCTGTTCCTGAATCCGGATCGTCTTGGCCCACAGCGACCGGAGTTGGTCGGCTTTGACGGCAATCTCATCCCTGGCTTGGGTCAGCTCAACGGTCCGTTCTACGACCTTCTGCTCCAGCTCCTGATTGAACTGGCTGATCTGCGTGTGCAGTTCGGCGTTCTTGACCGCAATCGCGGCGAGGTCGGCAAACTGAGTGGCGAGCGAAACGTCATTCTCGTCAAAGGGTCTGGACTCTTCGTAAGCGATAAAGTTGATGATGCCCATCAGTTGGTCCTGCCACTTGAGCGGTAGGCCGATCACTCGCGTCAGACGCGTACCCTCAAAAGCCACAGACCGATGTTCCCAATTGGCGTAGTCATTGACGATGATCGGTTTGCCGGTGAGCATCACCGTGCCCGCCACGCCCTCTCCCGAGCGAAATGTTATCCCGCTCAGGTCCCTCCAGGTGTTGTAGCCGGTAACCCCATACGCCAGTTTGCGGTCTGGGTCATAAAGAAACAGCGCGCCGCCCTGTACCCCGAGGAGCTGGGCGCCGCGGCGCAAGAGACCTTCCAGCAACCGAGGCCTATCGAGTTGGGCGATCACGTCCAACGAGGTCTCGTGCAACGCGACCATCGCCTCGTAACGCTGCTTGGTTTCCTGAAACAACCGCGCGTTCTCGACGACGCTGCCGATCTGGCTGCCCAGGATTTGCAGTACAGTGACGTCTTCCTTGTCAAAAGCGTCCAGGTGGTCGCTTTGCACATCCAGGACGCCGATGACGCGTTGGCCCGCGCGGAGAGGCACGGCGAGTTCGGCTTTCGTTTGGGGCGCGGGTTCGGCCGCAAAATAGCGCGGCTCGCGTGATACGTCATTGCATAGCAACGCTTGGCCGATTTGGGCCACCGCGCCGGTGATGCCCTGCTGTCCAATCTTGAGACGCAGACCCTGTCGCTTGAGCGCTTCCGCGCCGGCGCCACTCGAGTCCTTCAAGACCAGTTCGCCGGACTCGGCGTCCACTAACAGCACACTGGCATGATAATAACCAAACTTTTGACGAATGAGCCGGACCGAATCACTCAGCAGTTTGTCCCGGTCGAGGACGGCGGTCATCCGCTGCCCCAAGATACTGGCGATCTCCAAGTCCCTCGCCCGCCGGTGCGCTTGCTTGTAGAGTTGGGCGTTTGCCACGGCCATCGCTATGCGCGAACAGATCCCGGTGAGCATTTGCAGGTCGTTGGGCGCCATGGCGTTCGGCTGTGGGCTGGCAAGCAAAAGCACACCCAGGTTACCGGTTTCAGTATTTAACGGCACGGCAGCAATGGAACGAAAACCCTCTTTGGCGCAGCCCAGTCCCTCGGTGCTGGGATCCGCTGCCAAATCGTTCACGACAATCGCTTGACCGGTTTCGGTGCACCGCCCGCATACACAGTGACCTACCCGCACTTCGCTTGGGCAACGGTTGACCTGGGCCCATCCCACTTGCGCTTTGCGAACCAATTGCCCACCCTCAAGCAACCGTATTTGGCCGGCGGGTAAGGGTATGAACTCCATCGTCTTTTCTAGCGCGGTTTGGAGAATCGTAGCCAGTTCAAGGGACTTGCCGGTCACTTCGCCAATGGCGTTGCGCGCCGCAAGTTCACGCTGCGCACGGGCTTCGGCTTGGGCAAGCATCAAGGTCCAGGTCAAAAGCGCAAACGCCAGCGCCGGCCCGGCCAAAACATCGAACACAATCGTGCGGACAACATGCGGGGAAAGTAGGACGTGACCCTGAAGGATTACTTGCTCGAAAATCACATAACATGCCGTAAGCAGCGCGACGGTAAGGGGAATTACCCAGCGCATGTGGAATACGAGGCGAACTAAACTGGCTGGCTCTCGCAGCCCAGACTTTGGCATTCGGCACCACCTAATGTGTGGTCTGATTATACTCACGTTCCCACTTGACGCAATTCTCATTTGTAACGGCGCCATTCAGAAATCGCGTGTTTTGCGGGTTACTTGTCGCGTCGTGTCCGTTGTGCTATAATCTGGCTGCTGTGTTCGCGGCTCGCGTCTTGCTATCAAGAACCTCATCATTGACCCCTCGGCCATGATGATGAAATGCGGAAGAAACGAATGCCTTATTCACGGATCCTCTATGCGGTGCGCGACCACCGCGCGACCGTAACGATCAATCGCCCCCAAGTTTTCAACTGTTTTGATTACCAGACGCTGCGCGAGATGGAAAGGGCGTTTCAGGACGCGGCGGACGACGACCGCGTCTCGGTGCTTGTCCTTACGGGCGCAGGTGACAAGGCATTTTGCACGGGCGCGGATTTGAAAGAGCAGCAGCAATTCCTCGAACGCCCGGACAAGTATTGGTCATGGTTCGGCGCATTCCAGGACGCGCACAACAAGCTGCGTTGGATCGGCAAGCCGACGATCGCGCGGCTCAATGGGATCGTGGTCGGCGGCGGCAACGAATTCAACATGTCGTGCGATTTGGCGGTCGCCGCAGAGCATGTGACCATTCAGCAAATCGGGAATACGCGTGGAAGTGTGGCAGCCGGCGGGGCAACGCAGTGGCTGCCCCTTTTTGTCGGCGAGCGCCGCGCGCGTGAAATGCTCTGGTTCAACGAGCCATTGACGGCCCAGCAAGCGCTGGATTGGGGACTAGTCAATGAGGTCGTGCCCTTTGCCGAGCTGGACGCCGCGATTGACCGAATGGTGGAAAAACTCTTACGCAAAATGCCCGAGGTGTTTCGCTATACCAAACAGCAAACCAACTTTTGGAAAGAGTTTTCGTGGTCCATGACGGTCGGACACGCCCGCGATTGGTTGAGCGTCCATGCCGATTCCGCCGAGACGCGCGAAGGGTTAGAGTCATTTTTCCAAAAACGACCGGTGGACTATCACTCTCTGCGTGAGCCGAAAATCGCCGGGCGTTCACCCGAGTGGCCTTGGGGGCAGCCAACCAAGACGTGTCCGCACTGCGGCGCGAACAGGATTCCGAACGAATTTGAATTCTGCGGCCGGTGCGGACAAAATCTGGAACCAAATTCGTTGGAGCGAGCAGGCGTCGTTTCAGACAGGACGGTGGTCAACGAGCTATTGCAGAACTCGCCGGAAACGATGGAGGTTCTGGAAGCGCACGGCATTCGGATTTGCGGCGGCTGCATCGTCTTGCTCAACGGCTCGGTACGCGAGACGGCCGAATACAGCGGCTTGTCGGCCACGGAAACATCAGAGCTGGTTGAGGAAATGAACGCGAAGGTATACAGGTAGACAGGGAAACAGGGATACAGGTAAACACGTACCTGTCTACTTGTGTACCTGTCTACCTGTGTACCTCACGGGGGTGGTATGAATCGGAGGCGGGCGCAACTTATCGAGCGGCTCGAATCGGCGGGACGGGATTATGTGTGGTACCTCGACCAACTGTCGGAAGCCGAGCTTCACGCGCCGCCCGGGCCCGACGAGTGGACCGCGCACCAGGTCGCGGCGCACATGCGCGATACCGAGCAGCAGGTCTTTTTGTATCGCGTGCAGCGCCTCCTCGCCGAAGCGCATCCGGCGGTCGAGAGTTTTGACCAAGAGGCGTGGAATCGCGAGCACTATTCGCCCGGCGAGCCGATTGGGAAAATCAAGTCCGAGTTTCGAACTGCGCGGCGCAAGCTCGTCCGGTTGGCGCGAGCATCGAGCAAACGAGATTGGGACAATTGGGCGACGCATCCCGAGTACGGTAAAATTTCGCTCCATTGGCTGATCGAACACAATTATTCCCATACGCTCGACCATCTCGCGCAAATCGGTCGCATGCGCGAGGCAGGGATATTGAAGCAACTAAACGCACAGTAGGACAAGGCGGCACCGGTGGTGCCGAGTCATCTTGTCCTACCGAGGTGACGAGGAGGTCATCATGTCGCGGTCTCACTCGGGCGAGATGCTGGCGGCCCTCATCCTGATCTTGTTGGGGCTGGGCTTGCTCGCCGGCAATCTCGGTCTGCTCACGTTAAACTGGAGTTTGGTGTGGCCCGTCTTGCTCATCGCGCTCGGCGTCTGGCTGATCTGGCGCGCGTTTCTGCCCGCGTCGCGCATGGGCGGGAGCGGGCCCTCCTGGGGTCTGGGCGATTATCGGCCCGAACTTTCGGGACAGGAATTGCGCCAGCGCGAGTATTCGCACGGGTTGGGCGATTTCGATTTGGACCTGACGCGCGCCGTGATTCGGGATGGTGAGACGTTTGTGCGCGCCTCGCACGGCTTGGGCGATTTGACGATCATTGTGCCCGGCGATATTCCAGTGCGCGTCAAGGGCAGCGCGGGATTGGGTGACGTGTTTGTGCTGGGCGAGCGATCGGAGGGTATCGGGCCGAACGCGAGTTATGAATCCGAGGGATATGCAAGCGCGCCGCGCAAGCTGAAAATCGAAGCGAGCGTGGGTTTGGGCGAAGTGAAAGTGATGCGCGCCGGATAATAAATTCTCAGTGGAGAGGACAGCCATGGCTTTCGAAAACATTGTCGTTTCGACCGATGGGGCAGTTGCGTTTATTCAATTGAATCGTCCCAAAGTGATGAATGCGCTCAACGGCGCGTTGATGACCGAGGTTGGCGACGCGATGGAGCAGTTCGACAAGGACGCCGCGATTCGCTGCATGATTATTCACGGCAGCGACCGGGCCTTTAGCGCGGGCGCGGACATTGACCAGATGAAATCGGCCACGCCGCTCGTTATGTTAGAAAGTAATTGGATCAACCGCAATTTCGACCGCATCCGCAAGGTGTCGAAACCCGTGATCGCCGCGGTCAGCGGATACTGTCTCGGCGGCGGCGCCGAGTTGGCGATGTCGTGCGATATGATGATCGCCTCGGAGACGGCCAAGTTCGGCCAGCCCGAAATCAGCATCGGCATCATTCCGGGCGCGGGCGGCACGCAGCGACTCGCGCGCGCCATCGGCAAATCGCGGGCGATGGAACTGATCCTGACGGGCAAGTTCATGGATGCGAAGGAAGCGGAGATGCGCGGTTTGGTCTCGCGCGTGTTTCCCGCGGAAGTCTACCTCGACGAAGCGAAGAAGCTGGCGCAGGACATTGCGTCCAAGCCGCCGGTCGCCGTGCGCTTTGCGAAGGAGGCCGTCAACAAGGTCTATGAATTGTCGTTGACCGAAGGGCTGGAATACGAAAGCCGCATCTTTCAAATGCTCTTCTCGACAGAAGATCAAAAAGAGGGCATGGAAGCATTTCTGGCAAAACGCAAGCCGGAATGGAAAGGCAAATGAGGTGGGCACGGAATCGGCAGAGCCGGAACTGATTACCATTATTGAAGGCCCGACTCCAGAGTTTCATGTCGTCGGCGATCCCTGGACGTTTTCAGTCCTGGAAGGCCAAGCCGCGTACATCGCCGCGGCTTGCCAAGTGCGCTCGTTCAACGGTCAAAAACTCTTGGACCGCTGCCGCCGCGCCTGGACCACCCAACGCGCGATTCGCCTGGATTTTCGCCAAATGGATGGTCTACGCCGCCAAGTAGAGATCATCGGCGCGCGGCTGGATAAAATCGAAGGCGTGGACGTGTTGAACTTGTGGGTGCGCCAACCCGTTCGCGCTTTGATCGGCGGAATCAACGACTCGGCGCCGTACGCGTCGGACGACTAAGCCAGCGAGCATATCGAGAGATGAAAGCGATTCGCGTGGGCCTAGTCGGCACGGGCTGGGGACAATTGCAGCTCGAAGCGTTTCGCCGCGTCAAAGGCGCGCAGGTCGTCGCGCTGTGCGACGCCGACGTGGAACGACTGGAAAAACTGGCGCGGCAGTACCACATCGCCCATACGGTTGCCGACTACCGCGAGCTGCTGGCCGGCGATATGATTGATTGGGTGTGCATCGCCGCGCCGCCGGAATGGCACAGGGCGATGGCGCACGAGGCCATCGCCGCGGGCAAGCACGTGCTGTGCGAAAAGCCCATCGCGCTGAACGACTGGGAGGCGCGCGATCTGCTCGCGGCCGCGCAAGCGCGCGGCATCGTCCACGCGGCGGACTACGAGATGCGCTTTCTGCCCGCGCATGCGTACTGCAAGGAACTGATTGACGAAGATTACTTGGGCGCGCTCCATCGCGTGGATGTGACGATGACGATGGAGCGGCCCTGGGGCGAGCACGGCAACTGGGCCGCGGACGCGGCGAGCGGCGGCGGCGTATTGATGGAGTTGGGCTCGCATTTTATTGATACGCTGCGCTGGTGGTTTGGCGACGTGACCACGGTGATCGCGGGGACACGCACCCATTTTCCGACGGTGCGGATTCCGGGCAACAAGGAATCGGGGAATGGCGCGGGGATCCGCAAATTGGTGACAGGCGAGGACGCGTTTTGGTGCGTGATGCAATTCGCGCGCGGCGGCGAGGCGCTCGTCAATTTCATGACGGGCGCGCGGCACGATCCGGGTTGGACGATTGGCGTGTATGGGCAGAACGGCTCGCTCGTCGTAAAGAGCGGGCAGCTTTGGGCCAAGCGCGAGGGAGACCGCGAGATGGGACTCTTACCGATTCCGAAGCGATTAGAGTTTGAGGACAAGCCCAAGGACCCGCTGATGTGGGCCATGGTGAAGCTGTTCGAGCGCCAGTTGTCGGCGATCAAGCAAGCGCCCGAAGCGCTGCCGTTTCCCGATTTCCGCGACGACATCGCCGTCACGCGCATCATCGCGGCAATTCGTCGCTCGTCGGTGGAGCGCATGTGGGTTAACGTGGGGAGCGAGTGAAGGGAGGTATCAATGGCATATTCAACTCTACTCTACGAAAAATCGGACGGCGTGGGCACGATCACGCTGAATCGGCCCGACAAGAGCAATGCGTTCAACGACACGCTCATCGCCGAGATGATTGACGCGCTTAAGACGGTCGAACGCGACGGCGAGGTGCGCGCGGTGGTGATTACGGGCGCGGGCAAGAACTTTAGCGCGGGCCAAGACCTCGGGCCGCTGGTGGCGCGCTACAAAACGCCCGGCGGCATCAACTTTGGGACGCACTTGCGCGAGAGCTACAACCTCATCATCGCGCGCATCCGCGCCCTCGAAAAGCCGGTCATCGCCGCGGTCAACGGCGCGGCCGCAGGCGCGGGACTGGGCCTTGTCTGCGCGTGCGACCTGAGGCACGCGTCGGAGAACGCCAAATTCCGCATGGCCTTTATCGGTATCGCGCTCGCGCCCGATTCCGGCACATCGTTCTTGCTGCCGCGCCTGATCGGGCTGGGGCGCGCCACGGAAATGGCTCTGACGAACGAGTTGATTGACGCCGAAAAGGCGCTGCAATTCGGGTTGGTCAACCGCGTGTTCAAGGGCGATGAGCTTTTGCCCCACACGCACGAGTTCGCGGCGAAATTGGCGCAGTCGCCCACGCGGGGCATCGGCCTCACCAAGCGCGCGTTCAATCGCGCGCTGACGGCTGATTTGGAAGGCGCGCTGGAAAACGAGGCGTACCTGCAAGAGATCGCGGGGCACACGGCGGACCATTTCGAAGGCGTCACCGCCTTTATCGAAAAACGCGCTCCGCAGTTCAAAGGCGCGTAGGGCAAACTTGTCCTGAGCGAAGTCGAAGGATTGCCAATTTGCCCTACATGCGGGAGGATACCATGACACAATTCAAGCGCGAGAACGAAGCGCAGGAAATAGAAGAACGAATGGCGGCTGAGGTATCGGCGGCCAAGGCGATCGAATCGCCGGAACAGATGACCGACCTGTATCGGGAGAGTCTGATCAATTTGCTCTACATGCAAGCGGATTCGGAATTGGCGGGCGCGCTCGGCTACGTGCCGTGCGTCAAGATGTCGCCCAACGTCGAAGAGTTTTTGGCTTCTTCGATGATCGTCAAGGACGAGTTCCGCCACGCGCGCGTGGTCTACAAGCTGTTGGAAAATCTCGGTGAAGATGTGAACGCGCACGTGCGCGCGCACGACTTTACTATGCGGCTCTCGGATTCGGATGCCGACATTGGCAGCCAACGCGCCGCGGACGACAAGCGCGTGAATATCTTTTACTATCCGATAGACACCTGGGTAGATTTCTGCATGTTCAACTTTTGCATGGATCGCGGCGCAGGGCATCAACTTGAAGATTCTTTGCAGGCGAGCTACAGGCCGTGGGCGCGCGTGCTCGAAGGAATCTTCAAGGAAGAAAAATTCCACATCGCGCACGGCGACAACTGGGTCAAGCGGCTCGCGCAAGACCCGCAGACCCACGACCCGGCGCAAGCCAGTCTGAACAAGTGGTTCGTTCGCACGATGAATATTTTCGGGCGCCCCAATTCGCCCAAGAACAAAATCTACCGCGAGCTGGGGTTGAAAAAGCGCGACAATCACGACGTGCGGATGGGCTTTGCCCAGGAAGTCGCCGACCGCTGCAAGGAAAACGGTCTTGTGTTGCCGGAGTGGACACCGGACTGGGAGAAACTGCCAATGGACGCGTACGTTGTCGGATGAAATACGGTATAATCGCATTGAGACCATTCAATCACGGAGTTGCTCATGGCCCGTCGCGCCACGCGCGTGGATGATTCTCCGAATCGAGATGTCTTGGACGACATTGCGTTTGGCTTGCTCAAAGCCACGGTACTGAAAGCGGCCATCGAGCTGGAAATATTCACGCGCATCGCCGAGGGCCACCGCACGCTGCCGGCCTTGGCGCGCGTCGGGGGAACGAGCGAACGCGGCACGCGCATTCTGCTCGACGCGCTCTGTTTCACCGGACTGCTCGTCAAGCAGCACAGCGAGTACAGACTTTCGCCCACCGCCGAAGCATTCCTGGTCAAAGGCAAACTGTCGTATTATGGCGACGGACTGCTCGACGATCTCGCGTGGGACGCACGCGGACAGTTGAGCAAAACGGTGCGGACCGGCAAGTCGGTCGTCGCCGCGGCGTACAGCGACGCGTTCGAGCCGATGCGGGCGGCCTGCGCGGCTTCCACATTGGTGGATTGGCAGGAGCAAGCGGAGAGCATGAACGCGTTGTGGGACAAGCTCGACATCGCGCCGGATGGCGCCAAGCTGTTTCGGGTCCTGGATATCGCGGGTGGCGCGGGATTGTTGTCCTTCACCTTCGCCAAGCGCAACCCCACCGTCCGCGTCGCCGCGCTCGACCGTCCGATGGTGTTGAGCTATACCAAGCAAATTGCCGAGACGATGGGTCTCGCCTCGCAAGTCAGCTTCCTCGCGGGTGATCCGCTGAATCTCGAACTCCGTCCCGATTCTTTCGACCTGGTACTGGTGGGAAATATCGCCGACTATTTCAGCACGGAGCAAAACATCGGCCTGTTTCGCAAAGCATACGAGGCGCTCATTCCAAATGGTCGTATCGTCATCAACGCGCCGGTTGCGGATGAGGATCACAAAGGGCCCGGCGAAGTGCCGTTAACCGGTGTGGGAATGCTGCTGTTTAGCGCAGAAGGCGATGTCTACACCTTCGCGGAATACCGCGGCATGTTGGAGACGGCCGGTTTTTCAGAAGTCACGGGCTACAAGGACGATTGGGGTTTGATCAGCGCGCGGCGGATCGAGAGCACTCAGGCGAAGCAGGACAAATAGCCAATGACCATTGCAGCCATTCTCTTCGACCTGGGCGACGTGATCATGCGGGAAGAGAGCGAAGTCAAAGATGCCGAGTTCAATACGCTCCATGCCGAATTGGTCGAAGGAATTGGAGCTTTGGCGCAGCAGCTCAAAGCGCGCGGTTACAAGCTGGGTCTCGTGGCCGATACGCGGCCCAAGACCGCGTGGAACGTGCTGCACGAACACAACCTCTACGATTGTTTCGATGCGTTTGCGATTTCTGAACAAGTCGGCGCCGAGAAACCCGATCCGCGTATGTTTCTGGCCGCGCTGAACGCGTTGGATATCGCGCCGCAGGATTACGGGCGCGTGCTCATGGTCGGCAACAATCTGGCGCGCGATATCCGCGGCGCGAATCAACTTGGTCTGATCTCCATTTGGTTTCATTGGAACGAACGTTACTTGCCCGATCCGGATCGTGAAGACAAGCCAACGTACGAGGCGCGCAATGCACGCGAGTTGATGCAATTGATCCAGGTTATAGAAGATGGACGGTAGCCAATTACCTCAAGCTAGACAGGACGCGGCCGCGCTCGATCTCGCCGCCAAGTACGCGCCGATCATTTATGCCGACGAGCGCGAGCCGTTCCCGTTGGTTGCCGCCGGATATACCATCTTTGAGCGGGAAGCCGAATCGCCGTCTTTCCGACCGCGCCGCATGGTCGAGTGGGAGAGCGCCAGCTACCCGGCGACTTGCGCCGTCGAGTACGCGTTGTGGTGGGACTGGGACATCGGCCACCTTTACGAGTTGGAGCACGCGTGGACATTCATCGGGAAGAGTGGGGAGGTGGTCGCGGTCGAGGCGAGTTGGCATGGCATGTATGGCCCCGCCGAAATTGACGGCAGGCCGGTCGTTCTGAAAACGCACCCCGTCCTGCTGGCGCAGCCGGGCAAGCACGCCATGGCCGTGTCACCGGAGCCGTTTGTCGAGATTCGCGAGTGGGCCGAGCAGGAAGCGGGTCCCGACGCGGGCAAGGACGCCGTGTTGGAGACCGAACTGTTTCGTGGGCGGTTACCCAAGACCCAAGAGAACGATGCGAAAGTTACCGCGCACCTGAAGAGACTCGCCTTCAAACCATCGTGGAAATTCGACAAGCGTTTTGCGATCACGCGCCCGATGCTCATGCCGTGGACTGTGATGGACGCGTGGATTCCCGCGCGGGTCGCGTGGTGGCTTGAACAAATCTAGGACTGCGGAGCGTCCCGTAGGGATTTAGGATTTGGGCGGAGTTGATGCAATGGCAACTGAAGACAAGGCAGCTAAGGCGTCGCAGGAACCGGACGCAATTCAGCGCGCAATTGAATATGGAGTAGATGTTACTCTGCTCAGGGAGAATCTCAAGCGCACGCCGGCTGAGCGGATGGAGAACGCGCAAGATTGGGTTCTCTTTGCCGAAGAACTTGGGGCCGCATCAAAGTCACCAAACCACGCTGCCTCGCGCCAAAGGCACTTACTTGATGTTTTGGATAGCCACTCAGTCAAGTATGTGATTGTTGGAGACGTTGCGACGATAGCACATGGTGCTCGTTGTGCGGATATGGTACTTCAGTTGTGTTTTGCCCGCGAGGTTTCAATCTTGGAAAAGCTCGCCCGTGCGCTTGCTCCTCTGCAACCCCGCCTGCGCGGAGTAGACGAAAATCTGCCATTTGTGTTGGACGAGCGCACGCTTCGCAATGGGCTGAATTTCACTTTGGTCACCGATGCAGGCAATTTGGATCTACTCGGCGAAGTGGCAGGTATCGGTGACTACCGCAAGGTCTTGGCGAACTCTGAGGCAATTCTGATTTACGAGCGAGAACAGCATGTGCTTACGCTGGAAGCGCTCATCCGCGCGAAAAAAGCCGCCGGACGGCAAAAAGACCTGCAGGCCCTACCCGAATTGGAAGCACTCTTGGAATTGAAGAATCGCGGGGACGCGTGATCCATGTCAAAGCCAGTCTCGGCATCGCGCGAGGTGGGCCGCGCGGTGGGTTACAAGGTTGACGTTGACTTGCTGCTGGAAAAGCTGAAAGACGCGCCGCTGGGCGATTGGGATGCTCTCAAAACGAACCGCGCGTTTCTCGCGCAAATCGAGCGCGCGGCTCAGGGCGAGGCGGCGGAGAGCAAACCCAAACGACTGTGGGTTGTCGTGAAGGCGGAACACGGCGTGCCCGTGATGCTCGATGCCTACCGCGACAAGCACTCCGCCAACCGGCGCGAAAAATTCCTGCGCCAGCACATGCGTCCCGAAATAGACGAGGTTGCCAAGTTCGACATCAAACTCTGAATCTCAAATCTAATCTCCAATCTCTAATCTCTAATCCCATGCCTCTCCTCGACCTTGATCTCTATCGCAAAGAAGTCGCGGTATCGCATTCGCCGCTCGTCCGCCTCAACGTGTTTGATGCGGGCCGCTCGCCCGCGGAGCGCACGCTGCTTTTCATTCACGGGTTTGGCGGTTACGCTCTGCAATGGGAGCATCAACTCGTCGCCTTTGCCGACAAGAACCGCGTGATCGCGGTTGACCTGCGCGGGCACGGCTTGTCGGACCGGCCAAGCAGTGGGTACGCGACGCATGAGCTGGTTGGCGATATTGAATGTCTAGTAAAAGCCCTCCACCTGCCCGCGAAATTCGTGCTCCTCGGCCACTCGTTTGGCGGCGCGCTCGCCGCGACCTACGCGGTCAAACACCCTGACCGCGTCGAACGCTTGATCCTCGCCAGCACCTCGGTTGATTTCTCGCTTAACCCACTGCTCAAACTGGCTTTTCGCTTGCCCGCGACCTTGGCCGAGCCGATTCGTGCCATGTTCCCCAAGGCGCTCGCCGCGCCCGCCTACGTGCTCAAGCAAATGTATCACAATGCCTTGTCGAAATGGGACGGCAACGATCTGCTGACGCGGGTGCGCGTGCCCACGCTCGTCATCGTCGGCCAGCGCGACCTCGTCTTCAAGCAGTCCGCTTACGAGGCGGTACCCGATCGAATTCCTGCGGCGCAGGTTGCCAAAATTCCCGTATCGGCCCACCTGGTCATGCTCGAGCGACCCGACGCGGTCAATCGCGCGATTGGGCGATTCCTCGGCGGCAGCGTGGTTTCCTGGCGCGAAGGACGCGGGCGCGAGACGCTCGATCTGGTCAACCGGCGGCCCTGGCTCCGGCATTACGAGCCGGAAGTACCATACACGGTGGCATACCCATCGCAACCCCTCGTTCGGTTCCTCGAAGCCGCGGCCCGGCGCCATCCGCGCCATCGCGCGATCGTCTTTTACGACCAACCGATCAACTATCGCGAACTGAACGACGGGGTCAATCGCTTGGCAAACGCGTTGATCGCGCTTGGCGTGAACAAGGGCGACCGCGTCGCGCTGCTGCTGCCGAACTCGCCGCAGATGGTGATGGCGTATTATGGCGCGCTCAAAGCGGGCGCGGTCGTCGTCAGCATGAATCCGCTATTCACCGCGGACGAACTCGCCCAGCAAATCGTGGACTCGGGGGCCGAGACCCTGGTCGCCCTGAGCGTTTTCTACGACACGATCAAAAGCATCAAAGCGCAAACGCCACTCAAGCGCATCATCGTTACCAACATCAAGGAATATTTTTCGCCCCTGCGGCGTACGCTGTTTTCGATTGTGCGCGAAGCGCGTGAGGGACATCGCGTGGATGTTCGCGGCGATCCGGACGCGCACGCGTTCCAGGAACTGCTCGCCAAATCCAGCCATCTGCCGCCCACGGTCGAAAGTGCGCCCGACGACCTCGCGCTCATCCAGTATTCGAGCGGCACGACCGATTTGCCAAAAG
The DNA here is from genome assembly GCA_016208315.1 of Chloroflexota bacterium. Classification (GTDB taxonomy): domain Bacteria; phylum Chloroflexota; class Anaerolineae; order UBA4142; family UBA4142; genus JACQYF01. Next base: position 84,174 of record JACQYF010000056.1, read on the forward strand.
GCGTAATGCTCACCCATGCGAATATCGTCGCGAATACCACGCAGATTCGCCATTGGCTCACCGACATTGACGAAGGGGCCGAGCGGGTACTCGGCGTGCTGCCGTTTTCGCACTCGTATGGCATGACCACCGCGATGAATGTCGGCATTTCGGTCGCCGCGACTTTGATTCTGCTGCCCACCTTTTCGACGCGCGAAGTGCTCGACGTGATCGCGCGTTATCGCCCGACGATTTTCCCAGGCGTGCCGACAATGTACGTCGCGATCAACAATTATCCGAACGTAAGGCGCTTTGGGCTAAAATCCATTCGAGCGTGCGTGAGCGGCGCGGCCCCGCTGCCGCTCGAAGTACAAGAGGCGTTCGAAAAACTGACGCGCGGCAAGCTGGTCGAAGGTTACGGCTTGACCGAGGCCGGGCCGGTCACGCACGCCAATCCGATTTATGGACAAAGGCGAACCGGGACGATCGGCGTGCCGCTGCCCGATACGGACGCCAAGATCGTTGATTTGCAGACCGGCCAGGACGCGCCGGTGGGGACTATCGGCGAGCTGGTCGTGCGCGGCCCGCAAGTGATGCGCGGGTACTGGAATCAGGCCGAAGCGACCGCGCAAGTGCTGCGCGACGGTTGGCTCTTTACAGGCGACTTGGCGCGGATGGATAGCGACGGCTATTTCCAGATCATTGACCGCAAGAAGGATATGATTCTCGCGGGCGCGTACAATGTCTACCCGCGCGATGTGGAAGAAGTCCTCTACGAGAACCCAAAAGTGTTAGAAGTCGCCGTGACCGGCATTCCGCCCGAAGGCGAGGAGCAAAACGTCAAGGCCTACGTGGTGCTCAAGAAGGGCGAGATGGCGACGCCGGAAGAGTTTATGGAGTTTTGCCGCGTTCGTCTCGCGGATTATGCCGTCCCGCGCCTCATCGAATTTCGCCAACAACTGCCCAAGACGTTTGTGGGCAAGGTGTTTAAGAGAAAATTGGAGGAAAAGAGCCAGTGAACAGTTAACAGTAAACAGTGAGTTGTTGACTGAATACTGAATACTGTTCGCTGTTCACTGTTTACTGTTTACTGAACCACATGCCTCTTCTCGCTCTCATCCTCGTGCTCGTCGCCGCGGTGCTGCACGCGCTGTGGAATTTGCTTGCCAAGCACGCGCGCGATTCTTCCGCTTTCATGTGGTGGGGTGTCACAGTCGGCGCGGTTTGGTATGGCGCGTGGGTGCTGACGCAAGCATGGCTTGGACTGCCGCAGGAAATCTGGCTGCTGTTCGCCGTGAGCTTGGCAATGGAAATCGCGTACGTCTGGCTAATCACGCGCGGCTATGCCAGCGGCGACCTCTCGCAAGTGTACCCCATCGCGCGCGGTTCGCCCCCGCTCTTGATCGCTTTGTGGAGCGCGATTTTTATCTCCGAACGCTTACCGCTTCTGGGCTATCTCGGCATTGCATTATTGATCGCCGGCGTCTATTTGGCGAGCTTACCCACTGTCGCCGATTTGCTCAAACCGCTGCGCGCCCTGTCTCATCGCCCGGCGCAGTGGGCGCTTCTGGCCGCGGTTTGTGTTTCGACCTACACGGTACTCGACAAGATCAATATCGCGTACACGACGCCGTTGGTGTACAACGTCTGGATTTACGCGGGCATTTCGATTGGCTACGCGCCCGTGGTCCTTTCAACCGGCAATCGGGCGAGCACGCTGAGCGAATGGCAGCGAAATTGGCGCTGGATCGTGGTCGGCAGCGTCGCGACGATTGGCAGTTACGTCCTCGCGTTGACCGGCATGTCCATGACCGCGGCGAGTTACGTCGGCGCGGTGCGGGCGACGAGTGTGGTCATTGGCGCATTGTTCGGCTGGCTCTTGCTCAAAGAAAGTTTCGGTCCCGTGCGCGTCTTTGCCGCGGCGACGATGGTCGCAGGTTTGCTGCTGGTGGCGGTGGCGCGGTGAATCTTTTGCGCACATCCGTTTGCCTGACCCCGCGTATTGCCGTATAATTGATGTACTTCATCTTGACAAATAATCCAGTCGAGAGGTTGCCAATGCCACAAATCACCGTTTCGGATGAAATCTACGAGCGTGTGGTCGCATTCAAACCGCTGGTGGAATCAGTCCTGGAAGTTTCGCTCGAGAACGACGCGTATTTCGAATTGCTCTTGCGCCTCGCGCCGGATTATCTGATGACCGAATTCTTCGGCGGGGCGGACGCAAGGGCATTGCTGGGATTGCTGCAACACGTGGGCCAGGCGCATCCGCAACTCTACAGCATGATCGCCCAGGTCTTGGAGGAAGATGAGGACCGGGCGATGGAGGCGCAGAAAAGGGTCCAAGTAAGACAGCGGCTCGGGTTTCACGCGCCGGACAGCTGAAAGGAGCGATACAAACATCATTGCTGACAAGGACGAGGGCATGGCAGAACAACACGAGTGGCTGAGCAAGGCCTTGCAATGCTTGCGCGGCGCAGAAAGCGAATTCGCGAATCGGCGTTACGACAACGCTGTCAACCGCGCCTATTACGGATGTTTTCAGGCGGCAGTTGCGGCGTTGATGGATGCGGGAAAACAACCAATCACTGAAAAGGGCACACGAAGCCATGCTGTGGTCCAGTCTGTGTTTGCCCATGATCTGATTCGTCGGCGGAAGATCTATCCGGCAGAGCTGGCTTCAGTTCTGCCAGAAGTGTTGCTAGCGCGTCAGCAAGCAGATTACACCACGACTTTGACAAGCGAAATTCGAGCTAAACGGATGCTGGAAAAGGCGCGCTCATTTATCGCTACGGTGCGCCGTAATGTGGGGGATAACTAATGGGACTGAGAGCATCGCGAGGGGCAATTGCTGAACTCAAGAAGAGAATTCAGACACGGTACCCCGACACAGAGATTAAAGAGGGACTTGGCTTTGAGGGCGGTCCCAAGGACGCA
>JACQYF010000185.1 GCA_016208315.1 Chloroflexota bacterium
CCGCACATCTTATCGTCTAGGCGGCAGAACAATTCGGTGATAAAATCCAGAGTAGACATGGGGCTGGCTCCTTGTTGTCGGTTTGGTCACCATCAACATAAGCCAGTCCTATGTCGCTTGTCAAACTAGCACCATTGGTTACTACAGTGGCGGACTACGCGCGCTTCGTATCAGATGCGCCGGCCCCAAGTGCGAGCTGGTCGAGACTGGTGGCTATCTCGATCCAAAAGGCAATAACTTTTGGGGTGTCGAGGCGTTCGTCCGGGATGGACAGACCTATATACTGGGCAGCGATCGCGACAGCGGCTTGTGGATCTTCCGTCGAACCGACTAACGTGATGCGCGCGTTGCGCCTCATCCAGACCTTCAGCACGCCGCCCTTTGTCGCTCGACCTCGGCAAAGGGCGGCTGCTCGTTATTGCAAATCGCGCCAATGCGCGCGAAACAGAATGCGGCCACCATAAAACTTTGTGATTTGCCGTATGTTTTTGTTGACAAGTCGAATATTTTGTTGTATTCTAGATAATGAAACTATATCTCATCAGATGAAACAACCATGAATCCCACAGCCAGGTATCAAATTCCTTTTAGCAAGACCAGTCTCCCGTTCCACGTTCCGGAACCAATGACTGTAACCACCGTCGAGTCGCAACCGGCGATTCCCTTGTTCGATACGCAACGAGCGGTGACCGATGCCTTGAATCATCCGATTGGGACGCCGCCGTTTCGTGAGCTGGCGCACCCGGGCGATCGCGTTTGCATCGTTTTTACCGATATTACACGATCCAGCCCGGACGACGTACTTGTCTCGGCGTTGTTGCGGGAATTAAAGTTAGCGGGCGTGCAAGACTCGGATATTACTCTGCTCTGCGGCATTGGCATGCATCGCCCTTCGACGCGTGAGGAAAAGCGTCTCAAACTTGGCGCGGATATTGTTGCGAACTATCGTGTGATTGACAACGAGCCGCAAAACCCAAAGGCGTTGGTGGACCTCGGCGTTACTCCGGGCGGCGTTCCAGTCTCAGTGCATCGTGCGGCGGTCGAAACTGATTTGTTGATTGCAACGGGTTTGGTCGAACCGCATCAATACGCCGGTTACTCGGGTGGTCGCAAAACGTTGGCGGTGGGCGCCGCGGGCGAGGCGCTGATTGCCCACACGCACGGTCCTGCTTTTGTAGATCATCCTGGAACGCGATTGGGACGCGTTGATGGAAATCCATTTCACGATGCGGTGACCGAAGCGGCGCGCCGGGCAAATTTGCGTTTCATTTTGAATGTGGTGTTGGACGATGATAAACGCGTCCTCAAAGTTGGGGCAGGGGCGCCCGAACCTGCGTTTGAGGAACTGGTTGCCTTTGCGAAATCAGTCTACGAAGTTTCGATTCCCCATCAATATGACGTGGCTATCGGCGGAGTGGGATTTCCCAAAGACGCGAATCTCTATCAAGCCAGTCGTGCCGCATCGTATCTTTTCTTTGCGCCAGTTCCCGTCGTCAAACCAGCTGGCTATCTCATTATTCCTGCCTTGTGTGAAGAAGGAGTTGGCGCTGGCGTTGGCGAACAGCGCTTTTTCACGGCGATGCGCGATGCGCCCAACATTCAATTCATTCTGGACGATGCCCGCCGCAACGGTTATCCGCCGGGTCAGCAACGCGCTTTTGTCATGGCCAAAGTTTTGGAGCAAGCAAAAGTAGTGATCGTGGGCAGCCAATATCCCGACCTTGTGGCGAATTGCAAAATGATTCCCGCCGCAACCATGGAAGAAGCGCTTGTGATGGCACAACGCGACTTGGGTTCGAGTCTCGACGTACTCATCGTGCCACATGCCATGTTGACGTTACCCGTACTTGAATCTTGAATTTCCCTATTGACACCGGTTGCATTCTATGTTATATTGTGCTCACTGTGTGAAACAGTATTTCACACAATGAAACCACTCAAATTAACTGGGTAGGCATCGTTCAATGTGGAGCGGCTCTGTGTCAATCGTACGACCTCTTCCATTTCCTCAATCCGTAAATTGCTCGTAGGTCAAAGCATCTGCTTCTGACGCGGTTTCGCGTCGCAGATGCTTTTTCGTTTCCGTTTCAATGGACAGCAGTGCGATGACTCTGTTAACAACTCGAACCGTCGTTTACCTTCAAGTCATCGAAAGCCCGCAGCGAATGAAACTTGCAGCGGCGCCGGGTCAACGATTACCGGTATTTTGTACCGCGACCGGAAAAGGATTCCTGGCTTTTCTATCGAAAGAAACAGTTGAGCAAATCCTCAAGTCAGGGCTGCCGAAATACACAGAGTACACCAAGACCAAGCGCTCGGCAATTTTCGATGAGCTGGAAGTGATTCGCGAACGAGGGTTTGCTATTTCGCAACAGGAATACGAAGAGGGTGTGAATGCGGTCGCCGCGCCCATTCTGGACGGAAAAGAATACCCAGTTGCAGCGATGGCGATTGTGGGTCCCGCGTTTCGTTTGCCACAAGAAAGATTAGTGGAATTGGGCAAAGCGGTCCGCGTGACGGCGGATGCCATTGCGCGAGATTTGGGTCTGGCGTTTAGAATTGCATAATCATGGAGAGGAGATGCAATGAGTACATTGCCGTTTGTCAAAGCCGCCGATGTGGCCGGCGAATTTCGGACTCCGCCACGCACCTCAAAACTATTGTTGGCTCCCAAATTCGGCGGAGTCAAGAATGTTTCAATGGGCATGAACATTACCGAAGTCGGAAGCATGATTCCAGACCACGTGCATGATGAATCCGAAGAAGTTTTGTTCCTGATTAGCGGTCGCGCCAAAATCGTGATCGAAGGAGAAGGCGAGTGGGAAATTGGACCTGAGACCGCATTCTATTCGCCCATCGGGGTCAAGCATCGCGTCGAGAACATCGGCGCCGAGCCGCTGAGAATCGTTTGGTGCTATTGTCCGCCGTTGCCTAATCACAAAAGTTAAAGTTGTCTTTTCGAGCGGAGCGGCGCGAAGCGTCTTGTTTGGGCAGCATGAGACGCTTCGCGTCGTAAAACCGGCTCGAAATGACATTCCAATTCTGAAAGGAGCAATTATGTTTGAAGAGACTCGCAAGTTCGTTCAAAAGTTGGGACTGCCGCCAGGTGACTTGTTCGACATGCTAACTTCGCCGGCGCGCTTTCCGGATGGCGCCGCATTTCGCATCGAATGCCCAACGGTGAATTCCGCCGACGCCGTCGCGTGTTTGTTGGACACCGCGACCCAAATGGGTGTGACCATCAATCGCATCACCGAAACGTACGGCATGTTCCGCCACACTCGCCAAGAACTCAAGCAATTTTGTCGCCTGTGCAATGAGTACGGTACCGAGTTGCTGATGTCGGTTGGACCGCGTGCGCCGTACGATACGGGCGGAACGGTTCAAACGCCGCAAGGTGTTCGCATCAGTTATCGTCTGCGTGGCATGGAGCAAGTTTTGCGCGGCATCGAAGACATCAAGCGCGGCTATGACGTCGGCATTCGGGGCTTTCTCGTCTACGACGAAGGTATGTTGTGGGTCGTCAATGAAATGCGTAAAGAAGGCGCGCTGCCGAAAGAAATCATCTTCAAGTGTTCCGCGCACCTGGGACATTGTAACCCGGCCTCATTCAAGGTTTTGGAATCTTTGGGCGCGGATAGCATCAACCCCGTACGCGATCTGCAAATCCCGATGATCGCTGCCTTGCGCGCGGCGGTCCAAGTCCCCATTGACGTTCACACGGACAATCCGCCCGGCTCGGGTGGTTTCATTCGCGTTTACGAAGCGCCAGAAATCGTGCGCGTTGCTGCGCCCGTTCACTGCAAGACCGGCAACTCGGTCATCGGCGGGCACGGCGAAATGACTTCTGCCGCCGATGGCAAACGCATGGCGGAGCAAGCGGCTATCGTCGTCGAAATGGTGAACAAGTATTATCCCGATCTCAAACAATCGGGCAAGCGCGTGAGCGATATGCGTATTCCGGTTGCATAAAAAGTGACGGGTGACAGGTGACAAGTGGCACGAGATGATTCACGCTTCTTGTCACCTGTCACTTGTCACCTGTCACATTATCAGGAGTGGAGCACATGGGCGATTGGCAAATTCCGCCGAGCGGTGGTCACATGGAGCGTCCTAGCGGCGTGTATTATCAAACCATGAATATGACCGAAATCAACGCGCGGCTCAAGCAAAATGATTTGATCATCATACCCGTCGGCAGCACCGAATGTCACGGCGCGGCGCAACCGTTGGGCGAAGATACCTTTTTGGTATCGCGGATGGCGGAGCAGGTCGCGCTCAAGATGGGTTGCACCGTCGCCGAGCCGGTTTGGTATGGTTCGCATCCCTACAATCACCTGGGAATGCCTGGCACGGTCGTCGTGCCCGAGGATGTGTTCCTGGGGCAATTGCGCGCGATCATTGCCGGTTTGTGGAACACGGGTTTCCGCAAACAGATTTTCCTGAATGGTCACGGTCAGGAAGAAGTGATTCCGCTCGCGCTCCATCAGTGGGCAAAGAAATATCAAGTGCCGTGCATTTTGATTTCGTTGCATTGGCCCACCGTGATTCACGATTACCTCAAAGACAAGGCGCATGGCGGACCGTTCGAAACGCCGTTTCAACACGCGTGCGAAGTTGAAGCGTCGTACTCGTTAGCATTGTTCCCCGAATTTATGCAGATGAATCTCGCGGTTGATACCAAGCCCGAAGGATTCTTGCCCCCCGGCCACGTTGATAAAGGCGGCGAGGTTTATCATTTGCCGATCAAAGGACACGAACACGTTGGCTTGGGCGGAACCGAAGTCCAAGTATATCCTGAAGGCGTGATCGGCCGCCCAACGTTGGCGAACGCCGATAAAGCCAAGCCCGGCGTCGCGGCGGTGATGGATTACATGGGCCGTCTCATCAACGACATCATGACGCGCTTTCCAGCGGGTTGTCTGCCGCCCACCGGAAAAGTTACGCAACGCGATCCGAAGGAAATTGATGAATTGCTCAAGGGGCCATTGAACGGGGGCAAGCACATTTACACCGTGGCATATCCACCATAAAGTGACACGTGACATGTGTCAAGTGACAGGAAAAGATTCACGTGTCACGTATCACGTATCACGTTTCTTGTCATGCGCGCTTCGCGCCATCACACGTCACATTTTCAGGGAGGACTGATGAAACTAGTTCGCGTGGACATGACACAACTGCAAGTCCAACAGACGCCAGTCCCGGCCATGTACGAACGCTTGGGTGGACGCGCGCTCACATCGAAATTGCTTTTGGAACAAGTGTCGGCAACGTGCGATGCGCTTGGGCCACACAACAAATTGATCTTTGCGCCCGGTTTGTTGGCGGGAGTCAATGTGACAACGGCGGGACGACTGTCGGTTGGCGCAAAGAGTCCGCTGACAGGTGGCATCAAGGAAGCCAACGCGGGCGGCACATCAGGCGATACACTCGCCAAGATGGGAATCAAGGCGGTGGTCGTCGAGGGCCAAGCGCGCAAAGGCGAATGGCATCTTTTGCGCATCACCGAAAATTCTGCCGAGTTGTTGCCCGCAGATGATTTGCGCGGACTGGGCACGTACGCGACCGCCGATAAATTGCAAGAACGCTTCGGCGCGGATAGCACGGTCATCTCTATCGGGCAGGCAGGCGAAGGTTTGATGACCGGCGCAAGCATCGCAACCACAGGGCAGCACGATCAACGCAGCAATCACGCGGCGCGGGGTGGTCTCGGCGCGGTGATGGGCAGCAAGGGCCTAAAAGCCATCGTCATTGACCGCGCGCGTGCATCCGGCCAACTGGCTGACGCCGACCTTTTTCGAACCGCATCCAAGCGGTTTGCTGCCGAACTCATAAATGATCCCAAGACCGGTCAAAAAGGTTCGCAGCACTTGTACGGGACGGCATCCATCGTCGCCGCCGTAAATGAGATTGGCTCGCTGCCCACGCGAAATTTTTCGAGCGGGAGCTTCGAGGAATCGGCAAAGCTACGCGGTGAACATTTGCGTGAACTCATCTTAGCGCGCGAAGGGAAGGTCGGTACGAATTGCATGCCGGGCTGCGTAATCTCTTGCCGCAACCAGCACGCGGACGAGCAGGGCAAGCCGATTGTTGGAACGCTGCAGTACGAGACAATCGCGCTCTTGGGTTCGAACCTGGGTCTTGGCAATCTCGACGATGTCGCGCAACTCAACTATATGTGCAACGATTTTGGACTCGACACGATTGAGACAGGCGCGGCAATCGGCGTAGCGATCGAAGCGGGACTGGCGAAGTTCGGCGACGCGGCAAGCATCTTTGCGCTGATGCAAGAAATCGGCAAAGGCACAGTCGTTGGTCGGATGTTAGGTAACGGCGCAGTCGCGACGGGGCGCATCCTGGGAATTCGCCGCGTGCCAGCCGCATTGGGACAAGCGATGCCCGGCTATGATCCGCGCAGTCTCAAAGGCAACGGCGTGACGTATGCCACATCGCCGCAAGGCGCGGATCACACGGCGGGCAATGCGTTCGGCGCGCGCAAGGAAGTCAATCCCCTCGCGGCGCAAGGGCAAAAAGAGTTGTCGCTCAAGTTGCAAATCATCGCGGCGATGCTCGACAGCACGGGCTTGTGTTTGTTCGCGCGTCCGCCCGTCCTCGCCGACCCGCAGTTGTTGATTGACATGATCAATGGCGTTTACGGCTGGGGCTGGACAAAGGAAGATGCGGATCGCGCTCATCGCGACGTCTTGCGAACGGAATTGGAATTCAATCGTCGCGCGGGTTTCACTTCGGCGGATTATCGCATTCCTGAATACATGCGCGAAGAACCTTTGGCGCCGCACAACGCCGTCTTCGACGTGCCCGATGCAGAACTCGACGCCGTGTTTAGCACGCTGTAGGTGATCACTTGCCTGTAGATGTCGAATTGTTTGGTGGACTAGGGAACGATCTTGTCCGACGCCAAATGGTGATTCTGCAAAACCCCATCACGGTCGAGGAGTTTATCCAGCGACTCGGATTGCGCGACGACGAAATCGGATTGATCGTCATTGACGGTGTACAAAAAGAATTGGCTGATCTCGTACCGACTCATTGTCGTTTGTGTTTCTTTCCACCCGTGTCGGGCGGATAAAAGTGAAAAGGAGGAATAAAGTGGCTGAGCATTTTACGCTCGTCGAAGCGGCGAAGAAAATCATTCTCGACCGCCGAAGCATTCGTGATTATACCCAGGAACCGGTTGCGGATGAAGACCTGGACTTGATTTTGGAAATGGGTCGCCAAGCGCCATCGGGCGAGGACGCGCAACCTTGGCGTTTCATCATCGTCAAAGACCCCGAAGCGCGTAGGAAATTGGGCGCGATTGCGGGCGGTGGCAGCGGACGCCGGTTCACCGCGGAATTCGTCACGCAAAAAATGCAGGAACGGTTTGCCAACTTGAAAGACGAAGCCAAGAAAAAAGCGGCGTTCGAAAAATTGACGTCGGGTTCCGTCTCGGCATTTTTAGCGGAAGCGCCGGTGAACGTTATCGTCTGCGGCAAAAAGCACGTCTGGGATATGCCGTTCGACGTTTCGGCGGCAATCGAAAATATGCTGCTGATGGTCGCGGCGCTCGGCTTGGGCGCGTGCTGGGTCATCGCGCCGTGCATTGACATTCGCGACGAAGAGCGCGTCAAAGAATTGTTCGATATGCCCGAAGGATACAAAGCCGTGAGCATTCTTTCAGTGGGGCATCCCTTGCGCCCACATCGTCCGCGCCCGCGCTTGCCGATTCACGAATTGGTGTTCAAGGAAAAATTCGGGCAAGGGTACTACAACAAGCCAGAAGAGGTGAAAGGATGAGCGACCACACCATTTCCCAGGATTACGCGAACGATTTGATGTTCGATTTGCAAAAGTCGTTTTGGGATGAACGCGGCTTGGGCGCGCGTTTCCGCACAGTCTCGGTCGGACGCGAACATTTCAAGTCAACCGTGCTACCGCAAATCACTTCAAACGAAATCGGCGACTTTATTCGCGCCATCGAAAAAGCATTGAAGAACGAGGGCATCGTCGCGAACATTTCGTTTACCGAAGATGGTCGGCTCTTGCGCGTCCAAGTACAAGGTTGCATTCATCGCGTCGTCGAAGATCGTTTGGGCAAACTCGGCATCCCGCCATTCACGTGCGTGCCCGCGAATCTCATTGCTTTTGCCATTGAAGAAAAACTTGATCGTCCCGTTGAACTTGCGGAAATCAAAGTGGAAGCGGGCTGTTGCAATTTGTTGCTGGTTACTTTCGAGCAACGACCCGTGCTGAGATAGGAGGCGTTCATGTCCAAAGTCGCAACGCTTTCGGAAGCGGTCGCTTCGATTCCATCTGGCTCGCATCTCGCCTTGTCAGGGTTCGCCATCACGCGCTGCAACATGGCCTTCGCGCGCGAGGTCATTCGACAGGGTATTCGAGGACTGACCATCTCCCATTGTGTCGGCGCGATGGATGGCGATCTCCTGGTCGGCGCTGGCGCGGTCGAGCGGCTCATATACGGGGGCGGATCGCTCGATCGGTTTGGGCGCTTGTCGTGCGTGAATCGCGGCATTGAAAATGGATCGCTGTGCGCGGAAGAGTACACCAGTTTGTCAATTGCATTTCGCTATCTGGCGGGATCGTTGGGCTTGCCATTCATTCCGATTCGCTCACTCAGGGGATCGGATTTGTTCGAACGATTGCAAGAACAAGATGGCTCAAAAACTGCGATGATCGCCGATCCATTCACCGGCGAGCAGTGGCTCGTGCTCAAGCCGCTCGTTCCCGATGTCGCCATCGTCCAGGTCCAAGTCGCCGACGAGGAAGGGAACGCGAGCATCTTCGGTCCCCGTTGGGATAATGCCGAACAAGCCAGAGCGGCGAAGCGCACGATCGTGATCGCCGAGGAAATTGCTTCGACGGAAATGACACGCCGCAATCCAGAACAAGTCGCCATTCCGGGGTTCTTGGTTTCGCATGTCGTGCATTTGCCTTTCGGAGCACATCCCTCATCAGTCTATCGAGTTTACGACTATGATGCCGAAGAAATCGAACGATATGCCGAAGCCATGAACAAGCCAGAGAGCGTCAAGGCGTATCTCGATCAGTATGTTTACGGCGTCAAAGACCACTGGGAATATCTCGAACGAGTCGGCGGAATGAAACGCCTGGATGCTCTGCGCGCCGATTTGCTGCTGGGATATTGACGAGGAGATTCTCCATGGGGCTTGAATATACACCAAATGAATTGATGGCAGTGGCCGGCGCACGCGAGTTGGAAGACCGACAGGTGGTGGCGGTCGGACTGGGATTGCCGATGGTCGCCGCATTCGTCGCCAAGCGAACTCACGCGCCGAATATGACGTTGTTGTTTGAATTGGGTGTCATTGACGCCGAACCGGTTGACACCGGCGTTGGGCTTGCCGATCCGCGCGTGTGGTATCGCGCCAAAGTGTTGAGCAGTTTCATTGATATTTTGGGAACGGTCCTCCACAAAGGTCGCGTCGATGTGGGATTCCTGGGCGGATTGGAAACCGATCAGTATGGCAATCTCAACACAACCTTGCTCGGCGATCCGCATGGAAAATTTCGGCACATGATCGGCAGCGGCGGCGCGAACGATATTGCGTCATGCGCGCAAAAGACCATCATCATCATCCGTCACGAAGCCAGGAAGCTAAAGCAAGCCGTTTCGTTTGTCACCAGCCCAGGTTACATCAGTGGCGGAGACAGCCGCGCACGCGCCGGATTGCAAGGCGGCCCCAGCCGCGTGATTACCGATAAGGCGATTTTCGGATTCGACCCGGCGACCAAACGGATGTCCATTATCTCAATCCATCCAGGGAATACGTTGGACGATGTATTGAAGAATATGGGATTTATGCCGCAGGTTGAAGAACCGGTCCCGTTCACCGAGCCGCCATCCGCAGAACAACTGCGGTTGATTCGTGAAGTGATCGATCCGCAGGGCGTTTATGTGGGATAGGAGTGACCAGTGCCATACGTTGTTACAGCCGAATGTATTTTGTGCGGGGCGTGCGTGTCAGGTTGCGAAAGCAATGCCATCACCGAAGGGGAAACGCAATCGCACATTGATGTCAACCTTTGTATTGAATGTGGCACGTGCGAAGCCAACTGCCCGGTGCAGGCAATCTACTATGCCGAAGAGTCGAAAACGGCAAACCCTCAAGACGCTGTTCCAGCCGATTTGAAAATGCCAGAGGAAAGCAAGCCGACTCCAGACCCATAACGCATTTAGACCCTATTCGACAAACGATAGAATGTGACGAGTGACAAGTGACGGGTGGCGCGAGACGTGAAACGTCCCATGTCACCTGTCACTTTCACTTTTCGATGGAGGTTTGGTTGACTGACGAAACAGTTTATGTGCCGCTTGAACGCATGCGCGAGTTTTCGATGTTGGCTCTCATGCGGATGGGCGTGCCATTGGACGATGCGCGCATCACTACCGAAATTCTTTTGGTTGCCGATGTGTGGGGCATTCGGTCGCACGGCATCGCGCACCTGAAATTGTACAACGATCGAATCAAACATGGTCATCAGCGTGCGACGACGAAAATCGCCATTGTCCGTGACATGCCGAGTACGGCGGTAGTAGATGGCGGCAATGGCATGGGGCAGGTCGTCGGATACCACGCGATGAAGCTGGCGATTGAAAAGGCGCTACAATGTGGAATCGGCGCGGTCGCCGTTCGTAATTCAAGTCACTATGGCATCGCGGGCTATTACGCCAAGATGGCGGTGGACGAAGGAATGCTGGGCATGGCATTTACGAATGCGCGTCCAGCCGTGACGCCGACGTTCGGCGCGTATCCGTTGCTCGGCACAAACCCGATTGCATTCGGCGTGCCAACGGACGAACCCTTTCCATTCTTGTTCGATGCTGCAACGTCGGTTGCCGCGCGCGGCAAAGTTGAAGTCTTGGAACGCGCGCACAAGCCGACACCAGCCGGTTGGATTATCGGCGAGGATGGAACGACGCCAACCGACAGCGAACAGATTCTCAAAGATATGGTATCGAAAAAGGCGGCGATACTGCCGCTGGGTGGAGCAGGGGAATTGTTCGGTGGGCACAAAGGATACGGACTCGGCACGATGGTCGAGATTCTTTCGTCTACGTTGCAAGGCGGCGCATACCTGAGCGGTCTTACCGACTTTGACGCGAATGGGAAACCGCAACCACTTCGCATCGGGCATTTTTTCCTGGCGATGCGAATCGAAAATTTCGTAACGTTGGATGAATTCAAAGCGAATACGGGGATTCTATTGCGCGAACTACGCGCCACGCGCAAAGTACCGGGCGCGGAACGGATTTACACGGCGGGCGAAAAAGAGTATGACCGGACGTTGCAGGTGAATGCTCAGGGGCTGGACATCAGTCTGGGGTTGCAAAAGAATCTGAAGGGATTGGCGCAAGAACTTGGGTTTGACTTTAACTTGGGATTCTAATAGGTCAATTTGGAAATTACCCTACGTTAGACCTCTAGTTGCGATTTCGAGAATTGCAATTTCAATCCGACGTCGCGCGCAAGTGCATCGGTTGTCTTGTGGAGGATTCGACCCAGTTCAAGCAACCGCGGCAATTCAAGTCGAAAGGCGGGACCAACAACTGCCATTGCGGCAATCGGATATTGATTCGCATCGAGGACGGGCGCGGCGACGGCGCTGATGCCTTCTTCGTATTCTTGTTCTGAAACGGCAAAGCCGCGTTCGCGGGTCAGCTGCAATTGCTTGTGGATTTCGGAAATCAAAGTCGTCGTGTACTCGGTGTACTTGCGATGATCCGATTTGAGAATCGTTTGCGCTTGCTTGTCGGGCAGAAAAGCGAGGAATGCCTTGCCCGTCGCAGTGCAGAACACCGGCAGACGTTGTCCGGGCGCGGAAGCAATCTTCACGCGTTGCTGACTTTCGATGACTTGTAAATAGAGGACCTCTGTTCCATCCAAAATCCCCAAGTCAACATTCTCGTTACACTCGGCGGCAAGTCGTTGCATGTACGGCAAGGCCTGGCGATGAATGTCGTTGTTTTTGAGTACCGAGAAACCTAGCTCGACGAGTCCCAAACCAAGGCGATACGAAGCATCGTCCAAGCGTTGGACAAAGCGTTTCTTTTCCAACGTGGCAAGCAGGCGATACACGGTGCTCTTGTGCATGCCGACACGCTTGCTGATTTGCGTCAGGGTCAGATTCGGTTCTTCTTCGCTAAAGCACCAGAGAATGTCCAGGGCGCGGTCAACGGCGCGCGTGGGTGGCTGAGGCAAAGCAAACTCTCCTTTGATTTTCTTGCCTTATTCTAACACGCGACCTTGAGCGTGTCAAAGCAGGCTGCCTTTCGTCCTGAATTGATGGTATAATCCTGGCAGCAAAACGCCAAGTTTTGGATTTTCTGGATGGAATTTTTGAATCGCGATGAGATGTGAGGTTTAGCGTGAGCAAAAAGAAAATCCTCGTCGTGGGCGCGCACTCGGCAGACTTTGTTTGGCGCGCGGCGGGCACCGTCGCGGTGATGACTTCCCAAGGATGTGAGGCAACGGTCATTGCGCTTTCCTACGGCGAACGCGGCGAATCGGGCGAACTGTGGAAAGAGCCGAATCAAACCATCGAGAATGTGAAACGTATTCGGCATGAAGAAGCGCGCGCCGCCGCGCAAATCGTGGGCGCAACGTTTCGATGTTTCGACCTGAGTGATTATCCGTTGACGATTACGGACGCCGCGCTGGCGCAACTCATCGCTGTGTTCCGCGATCTCCAGCCCGATATTGTGTTGACGCACACGCCCAGCGACCCATTCAATCCCGACCATCCCGTCGCGTATCAAGCGGTCCACAAAGCGCGACTGCTCGCCGCGGGCGCGGGTGTGGCGAGCGCGTTCAAACGAATCGTTCCGCCAGAGCTGTTTCTCTTTGAGCCGCATCAACCCGAGCTGTGCGAATTTATGCCGAATACGTTTATTGACATCACGCCGGTGATGGAGCAAAAGGTACAAGCGATGCAAGCGATGAAGGCGCAGGGTTATCTGCAAAGCTATTACACCGAGCTTGCTTCGCGGCGCGGCAATCACGCGCGGCGCATTTCGGGAAACGAGCAAGTGAAATTTGCCGAAGCGCTGCAACGCACGCTGCCGCAAGTGGTGAGTACGCTATGACCACGGATGAATTGAAACGATTGAGCGAACTGGGAGTCGCGACGGTTTACGAAGCATCGGGCAAAGAAGGATTGCTCGACGTGCCGCTCATTCAAGTGATTCCTGGCAGTCGCGCGGCCGGATTTGCGCGCACGGTCTTGTGCGGTCAAGACGATAACCTGATGGTTCACGCGGCCATCGAACAAATTCAACCTGGCGAAGTTCTGGTCTTGACGATGCCCGAACCCACGCCCGTCGCGTTGGTCGGCGAATTATTGGCGACCCAGGTCAAGGTTCGCGGCGCCTCTGCAATTTTGGTTGATGCGGCGGTGCGCGATGTCGAAGAACTCGTGAAACTGGGTCTGCCGATTTGGACAAGATATGTTCGCGTGCGCGGCGCGACGAAAACAAAAATCGGCGAACTGAATGGGACGGTTGTTGTCGGGGGCGCGCAAATTTCGCCAGGCGATATTGTCGTGCTCGATGCCGATGGCGGTGTGCGCGTCAAGCGCGAGCGAGCGGCGCAAGTACTCCAAGTAGCGGAAGAACGATTGGAAAAGGAAGCGCGTGTGCGCGAAAGATTACTCGCAGGTCAAACAACGTACGATTTGCACGGTTTGCGCGATTACGTCGAAGAGAAAAGAAAATTGGACGCGGACTAACGCGGATGGACGCGGATCGAAAAAATAGAATAAATCCGCGTTTGTCCGCGTTAATCCGCGTCCCTAATTTCCCGTTTGATTTCGGCTTATCCGAGTTGGGATGTGGAGCGAAATAAATGGCAGAACCGATTTACGATTTGGCGCATCTCGCGCACATCGAATTGCTGACGCCGAAACTCGACGAGAGCGCGCGTTTCTTTATTGACGTGATGGGCATGAACGAAAGTGCGCGACAAGGCAATTCGATTTATCTGCGCGGTTGGGATGATTACGAACATCACACGCTCAAGCTGACGGCGTCGGCCGAACCGGGTTTGGGGCACTATGCTTTTCGCGCATCGAGTCCGCAAGCACTGCAACGTCGCGTCGCCGCCATCGAACAATCGGGTTTGGGCACGGGTTGGAGCGATGGCGACTTGGGACACGGTCGCGCCTATCAATTCACCGACCCCGATGGACACAACGTCGAGATATATTTCGAGACGGAATGGTACACGCCGCCGCCCGAATTGCGACCTGCGCTCAAGAACCAAGCATCGCGATACCCAGCGCGCGGCGTCGGCTTGCGCCGCATTGACCACATCAATCTGCTCGCGGCAGACGTGTGCGCGAATCGAGAGTTTATGCAAGACGTATTGGGTTGTCGCCTCACCGAGCAAATCATTTTCGACGATGGATCGGAGAAAGCATCGTGGGTGACGGTGTGCAACAAATCGTACGATGTCGCGATTTCGGAAGACTATTACGGCGCGCACGGTCGTCTGCATCATTTCACGTATGCGGTTGACAATCGTGAAGATGTTTTGCGCGCCGCCGATATTTGTTTGGAGCACGGCGTCTTTATCGAGAGCGGCCCGCACAAGCACGCGATTCAGCAAACGTTTTTCCTGTACGTGTACGAACCCGGTGGCAATCGTTTTGAGATTGCCACGGCGGGCGCCCGTTTGATGCTTGCGCCCGATTGGAAACCGATTGTGTGGAGCGAAGCCGAACGGAAAAAAGGACAGGCGTGGGGATTAAAGACGATTGAGTCATTTCATCGTCACGGCACGCCGCCGATTGAGGAGTAGAGTATGCCACATCTAACAGTTGAGTACACCGATAATCTGCAATTCGATGCGCAACCGTTGTTGGCGCGTTTGCACGAGGAACTCGTCGCAACGGGCGCGGTCAATCTCAAAGGCATCAAGAGCCGCGCGATTCGCCTCAGCGACTATCGCATCGCCGATGGCTACGAAGGTTATGCGTTCGTCCACGTCGGATTGTTGATCCGCGAAGGGCGACCGATTCCAGTTCAACAAGTCGCGGCAAAGCGAGTGATGGCAGTCCTGAAGGAAACCTTTGGACATCGCTACGAAAGTGGGTATCTCTCGTTATCGGTAGACATCAAAGAAATGCGCGAAGGCATTGCCATCACCGACCACAATATTCCGGCTGAGGGAGTCAGGCGAAATCCGCAATAGCCATGGCTGAAAAAATAATTCCGCCTCCAAACCTAACCAGCCCTCAATTCAAATCACTCCTCGCCGAGTGCGTCCATTGCGGCTTGTGTTTGCAAGCGTGCCCGACCTACACGATTTTCAAAAAAGAAACCGACTCGCCGCGCGGGCGCATTCAATTGATGCAAGCCGCGTCGCAAGGGCGCATTCCGCTCAACGGCGCACTGCAAAAACATCTATCGCTTTGCTTGGCGTGTCGCTCCTGTGAAACCGCGTGTCCATCGGGCGTCAAGTACGGCGAACTCTATCAAACCGCGCGCAGCGCGCTTGAGGCAGCGCGCCAACCTGGGATGATTGAACGCGGTATCCGATGGCTTGCGCTCAAGCAAATGATGCCGCACCCGGGTCGCTTGCGTTTTGTCGCGTGGTGGATGATTCTCTATGAACGCTTGGGCCTTCAAGCGTTGGTGCGCCGGTTGAATTTTCTGCCCAAGCATCTCAAGAATATGGAAGCGCTGTTGCCCGCGTTGTCGGCAAGTTTTCCCGATTATTCAAAGCCCGCGCCAGCCATCGGACAAAAGCGCGGCACGGTCGCATTTTTCTATGGATGTATTCAAGACGCGTTTCTCGCGCGTGTGAACACGGCGACGATTCGGGTGTTGCAACGCAACGGATACGAAGTGCATTTCCCGACTGGGCAAACGTGTTGCGGCGCGGCGCAACTTCACGCCGGCGAAGAAGAACTGGCGCGGCAACTCGCGCGGAAAAACATTGATACGTTCCTTATCTCCTCGCCTGTTGAGAACGGGGGAGGTACGGGTGGGGGTTACGATGCGGTCGTCAATAATGCCGGCGGGTGCGGCGCGGTGCTGAAAGAGTACGCGCATCTGTTTGAGCACGACGCGGCGTATGCGGACAAGGCGCGCCGATTTGTGTCGCAGGTTCAAGACCTGAGTGAATTCTTGGTCAACCACTTGAACAAGCCGCCGCAAGGCAAATTGCCCACCCGCGTGACGTATTCCGATTCGTGTCATTTGCGGCACGGACAAAAAGTCGTTGGACAGCCGCGCAAACTCATCAAGGCGATTCCAGGTATTCAGTTCGTCGAATTGGAAACGCCCGATCGCTGTTGCGGTAGTGCGGGTGTGTACAACATCGTGCAAGCCGACTCCGCGAACGAGATTCTTGATTTGAAAATGGCAGAGGTTGCCGCAACGGGCGCAGAAATTTTGGTGACGACGAATACGGGTTGTCATCTGCAACTCGACTACGGCGCGCGTAAAGCCAAACTCGCGCCGCGCGTTCAAGTAATGCATCTCGCCGAATTGCTCGAATTATCGTATCGTGCGGAAGAGGAAAGATAAATTGGACGCTGATGAACGCAGATCAACGCAGATAGAAAAAATCAGTTTGAATCAGTGTTTATCTGTGTCCAATAACTAGGAGCACTGCATTGATTGACATAGCAAAATCGCTTCAATCGTTTTTAGAGCCAGACCAAATCATCACCGACCTCGCGGAGAAAATTCCATACGAAATTGATTCGGCGCTGGAACGCGGCAGTCCAGATGCGGTGGTGTTTCCACACACGACCGAAGAGGTGAGCCGATTGGCGCGCTGGGCGTTTGAAAACAAAATGCCGCTGGTTGGGCGCGGCGCAGGCACAGGACGTTCGGGTGGCGCGGTGCCAGAGCGTGGCGGCATCGTCGTGGAATTTTCGCAGATGGATCGCCTGCTCGTACTCGACGCGGCGTCGCGAGTTGTCGTCGTTCAACCTGGGATGGTGAATCTCAACCTGGATAACATCGTCAAAGCCAAAGATTTGTACTATCCGCCCGACCCTTCTAGCGGGCGCGTGGCGACCATCGGCGGAAATGTTGCGGAGAATGCGGGTGGCCCCCATTGTTTCAAGTACGGCGTGACGACCAAGTACATCACCGGTTTGGAAATTGTGCTCGCCGATGGGCGCGTTGTGAACCTGGGTGGAAGCGCGCTCGATATTCCCGAATATGATTTCACTGGCGTTGTTACGGGCAGCGAAGGTACGCTCGCGCTCATCACCAAGATTCAGGCGCGCTTGTTGCGTCAGCCGCCAGGAATGCAAACGATGATGGCGGCGTTCGATTCGATTCGCGCCGCAGGCGATGCCGTTTCGGCGGTCATCGCGGCGGGTCTCGTTCCCGCCACGCTTGAGATGATGGATCAGAAAATAATGCAGTTCATCGAACAGTATGTCCACGCGGGGTTGCCTGTTCACGCCGGCGCGATGCTCATCGTCGAAGTGGATGGCGTCGCGGCGAGTCTATCGCCGCAGATTCAAGAGATTGCGCGCATTCTCGAAAAGCACGGTGGATTCGATTTGAAGATTGCGAACTCGGTTGAGGAACGAAATGCGATTTGGCACGGGCGCAAGAGCGCAGGCGGCGCGTATCCGCATTACACCGTGGATAGCACCGTGCCGCGCAGTCGCATTGCCGACACATTGGAAGCGGCGAATGAAATCTGCGAGCGGCACGGCGTTAAAGTGGGACACGTGTTTCACGCGGGCGACGGGAATTTGCATCCTTCGATTATGGTTGACCCGGCGAATGAGGACCAAGTGGCGCGCGTGATGAAAGCGGGCGAAGAAATTTTAGAGCAAATTGTCTTGTGCGATGGCGCGATCAGCGGCGAGCATGGTATCGGAATCGAAAAACGTGAGGCGATGCCACTGATGTTCAACGAGGCGGAGTTGACGGCGTTGTGGGACATTAAGCAAGTTTTCGATCCGACGAATTTGATGAATCCTGGAAAGATTTTCCCGTCGAATGTGCCAGCGAAGTCCTGTCAGGTTTTCTCGGCTCCTTGGGAGCCGCATAACCTGACAAGTCTCGAAGCGGGCGATGTCTTCACGCCGACAACGGCAGAACATACGGCACAGGGTCTGGTCGCTTTGTCGGCGCACAAACGAAAGGTCGTCATCAATCGAAAATCGGAAGACGGGGTGATGCTCGACACGAAAAAGTTAGCGGGCATCAAAAAATACGCACCTGATGATTTGTATGTAACGGTTGGCGCAGGCACGCGCTTGGAAGAGTTGCAAACTTTTTTGGCTAATGAAGGGCGACAGGTTGCGCTCGTTTCGCCGTGGCGCGAATCTACGGTGGGTGGACTCATCGCCGCAAACGTAAATTCGCCCCAACGCTTGCTCTACGGTTGCATTCGCGATCAACTCTTGGCGGCAACCGTTGTTTTGAGCGATGGGCGAATCTTGCGCGCGGGACGTCCCGTCGTCAAGAATGTCGCGGGCTATGATTTGCCCAAACTTTTGGTTGGCTCGTTTGGCACGCTTGGCTTGATGACCGATGTCACGCTCAAACTCTATCCGCGGGCGCGATGCAAACGCACATTACTTGCGCCCATCGAAAAAATCGACGCGGGTCTGGCGATTGGCACACGGTTACTGTCGCGCGCGCTGGTTGCTTCGGCGCTTGTGCTTTACAAAGGCGATGCGTTGCCAGGTATAGCGCCATCGGGTTATGTGCTGGCGTACACGGCTGAAGGAGTTGTGGAAGAAGTTGATGCTGAGCTGGCGGAAGCGCGTACTATTCTGCGCGATGCAGGTCAATCGGCGATTGTCGAAAGTAATGATCTGAGCGGCACTGACTTGTGGCTGAAACTTTTAGGCAAGCTCGAAGCGCACACAATGCAAATGCGCCTGGGCATTGCGCCCAAACAACTGTCATCGTTTGTCGTCGAACAATCGGCGACGCTGGATGCTGGCTCGTTTTTGCTCGATGTGCCGAGTGGTCTGGTGTATGCAACCGCCAAGTTGAGCAATGCGAGTGTAGCCAAAACGTGGGTCGCCGAGTTGCGGCACGCGGCGCTTGCCAGAAGCGGTTACGGTATCGTTATGACGATGCCAGACGCGTGGGCAAACGAAATCGAATGGTACGGCTATCGCCCTTCAGCAAGTGATTTGATGCAAGGACTCAAGATACGGTGGGATCCACAAAGAATCTTGGGAATCAGTACTTTTCCCCTGAGCTAAGCATTGCCGGTCTTGAAACGCCTGCGTCCGCGCTTTGAGAGGTAATTATGAAGTGGATAACCCGTTCGCACGTGCATGTAGATCGCGTAGCGTGCCCGTGGCTGATCACCCGGTTCGTGGATAACGAAGCCGAATTTCTCTTCGTTCCCAAGAGCCAGGTAGACGCCGTCGCTGCGGAAACCGGCGCGATTCCGTTCGACGCGCCCGGCGCGGAATTGGGACACAAGGACGGGCGCTGCTCCTTCGAATCCATCCTCCTCAAATACGACCTGCAAGACCCGGCGCTAGGACGTCTGGCGAAAATCGTCCACGCCGCCGACATCGCGCAAGACCTCGAACAGGATCCGCTGGCCCGCGGCTTGGAAGCGATCGCGACGGGGTATGGGCTGCGCTATCCGAATGACGAAGAGAACCTATTGCGCCAATTCGAGGTGTACGACGCGCTGTATGCGTGGTGCCGATTGCAAGTGGCCCGGTAGGACAAGTTGTCAACTTGTCCTACATTTGTGGTAGCCAGGTACTCTGAACGCGGAGCAAGACCACCGAAAAGGTGGTCTTTTTGTTTGCGCCAGCTTCCATCATCATGGCGATGCGAGCGCGCCGGGTTGCGGCTATGATACAGCCGACGCGTGATTCGCGGATCATTTTCGAGGGAGTGAAGAGTATGGCCAAGCGAATCGGTTTGTTGACGACCGGCGGCGATGCGCCCGGCCTGAACGTCTGCCTCAAAGCCATCATTAACAACGCGAGCGACGAAGGTTTTGAGGTGGTCGGTATCCGCAAGGGTTGGGAAGGGCTGCTGCGCTTCGATCCGGACAATCCCGCGACGCACGCAGAAAATGCGATGCTCTTGCCAAAGATGCGCGTGCGGGATATTGATCGCGTCTCGGGTTCCTTTCTGCACTCGAGCCGCGTGGACCCCGGCTATGTCAGTCCCCACCTCGCGCCCCCGCATTTGCGCCCGTCGCAACTCACGAATCAGCCGCTCGACCTGACGAGACACATCCAACGCGCCATCGCCGCCCTCAACTTGCACGCGCTCGTTTTGCTCGGCGATACCTTTGGCCTTAACTATGCCATCCGACTGAGCCGCGAGGGCGTGCCGGTGATTGGCATCCCCAAGTCGGTTCACAACGACGTCTCCGGCAGCGATTACGCTCTGGGCTTTTCTACCGCGCTGGCGAGCGGCGTCCATTTTGTCCACGAGCTACGCGCCATGGCTGGCTCGCGTGAAGAAATCGCCGTGGTCGAGATGTTCGGTCGAACGTTCGGCCTTACTACGATGCTGATCAGTTTGCTCGCCGGCGCCGACCGCGTGCTGATTCCCGAAGTCCCGTTCGACCCCGAGCGATTGGCCGTGCTCTTGATGGAAGACAAGCGCGCGAATCCGAACAACTATGCCATTCTGGCGCTCAGCGAAGCCGTGAGCCTTGATCCGGCCAGAGCGTCCAAATACGATCCCGAGTTGTATCGCCGGGCCACCGCGCGCTGCTGCGCTCAGGACGAGGACGCCTATACGATCGCCGGCGAGCGCGCGATCGGACTCGGCGCGGCGGGCGGCGGCGCGGT
This sequence comes from Chloroflexota bacterium, assembly GCA_016208315.1. Classification (GTDB taxonomy): domain Bacteria; phylum Chloroflexota; class Anaerolineae; order UBA4142; family UBA4142; genus JACQYF01. The sequence continues at coordinate 20,809 of JACQYF010000185.1, forward strand.
GGTGACCGAGATTTTGGAAACCTTGCTGGCGCAGCGCCTGATCTTTCAACCGCTCACTTATTTGCTGCGCTTGGGCAAGCCCGACGGTCAGGACATGCTCGGCGCGATGAACTTTGCAACGCTGACGGTCAAACTGATCGCCGCGAACAAGACCGGACGGCTGGTCGCCTATCGCCACGGCGAGAACTATGTGGACCTGCCGCTGGAGGTCGTGGCCGAGCGCAAGGGCAACATCAATCTCGCAGAGTTTTACGATGCCGCGAATTATCGCGCGCAGCCGGGCATTTTGTGGGCCGCGCGGATTTGACCCCCACCCCCGCACAGCAGGGGAGGGAGAGAAGGATGAAGGATGAAAACCAACGGCAAGCCCCCTATTGTGCACGTTCAGGATGTGGTCAAGAAATTCCCGGTGGGGAACACGGAAATCACCATCCTGAAAGGCATTAGTTTTACCGTCGCCGATGGCGAGTTCGTTTCGATTGTCGGACCATCGGGCAACGGCAAGTCTACGCTGCTGAATATGATCACCGGCATTGATCGCCCGAGCCAGGGCCAGGTCACCGTAGCGGGCAATCCAATCGGCAAGATGAGCGAGGACGCGCTGGCGCGCTGGCGCGGCGAGAACCTCGGCATCATCTTTCAGTTCTTCCAAATGCTGCCCGGACTATCTCTCCTCAACAACGTCGTCCTGCCGATGGACCTCGCGAACAAGTACAAGGCCAAAGAGCGCCGCGACCGCGCAATGCACCTGTTGGACATGGTGGGTCTGGCCGATCAGGCGAGCAAGCTGCCCGCGCTCGTCAGCGGCGGACAGCAGCAGCGCGCCGCTGTCGCCCGCGCCCTCGCCAACGATCCGCCGCTCATCGTCGCCGACGAGCCGACCGGCAATCTCGACTCGGCGTCCGCGCGCATCGTCTTTGACTTGTTTCAGAATCTCGTCAAACAAGGCAAGACCTTGCTGATGGTCACGCACGACAAGGAGCTGGCCCGCGAGGTGCCGCGCAAGATTGAGATCATGGACGGTCGCATCACGCGCGACGATTATTTGGGCAACGGGAATTGGGCGGGGCATTAGAGTCCCCTGGGGGTATCATGGGTGTGATTTGGCAAAAGGTGTGGTTCGATCTGTGGCATAACAAGATGCGGACGCTGCTGGCGGTCATCAGCATAGCGGTCGGCGTGTTTGCGGTGGGCGCTATCTTCGGCATGAATGACCAGATGCTAACCGCGATGGATACCTCGCACCGCAGCGATCGGCCCCAGCATCTCACGATGTATTTCAACATGCCGGTTGACCGCGATATCGTGCTTGCGCTCCGCAAAGTGCCCGGCGTGGAAGATATCGAGTCAAGCAACGCCGTCAACATCCGATACCGATTTCCCGGTCAAGAGAACTGGCATCAAGGCGTCATGATGATGCGCGATGACTATCGCAATCAGAAATACCAACTCCTGCGACTCAAAGCCGGCGCGTGGCCCAAAGGGGACGGCATCGCGATGGAATTCATGCAAGCCGACTACTACCACGTCAATCTCGGCGATCAGGTCATTTTTGAAATTGGAAAGAAGGAACACGCACTGCCGGTCACAGGCACGATCCGCCACCCCTTCACGCCGCCCCCTTCGCTGGGTTATGACCTGACGTTCTTTTTCACCGATGCCGCGGGGATGGAACGCTTTGGATTGCCGCAAGGCAAATTTACCGGCATGATGGCTCGCGTGACGCCGTACAGTCTGGAACACGCCAAGCAGGTCGCGTCCGACATCAAGGATCGCCTCGCGACCAAAGACATTGGCGTTGCTTCGACACAGTACCAGAACCCGGACAAACACTGGGGCCGCGTGTTCATGGATTCGTTCGTGCTGGTCCTCGAAGTGATGGCGGTCGTATCCCTTGTGCTGAGCACGGTCCTGGTTCTCAATACGTTCATGGCGCTTATCACCCAACAGACCAACCAAATCGGGATGCTCAAGGCCGTGGGCGGGACGAGCCGGACGGTCATCCAAATCTACCTGTCCGGCGCCCTGGTTTACGGCGCGCTCGCGCTCTTGATTTCTTTCCCGCTCGGCGCGTTGACGGCGTTTAGCGTCTCGCAAGGATTTCTCGCGTTGTTCAATATCCCTTACGAACAGTTTCAGATTTCAGACAAAGCCATCGTCTTTCAACTGATCGCCGCGTTGGTCGTGCCGCTGCTCGCCGCGCTGTGGCCGGTGCTGCAAGGCGCGTCCATCAGCGTGCGCGAGGCGATGGCGAGTTACGGCTTGGGCGGGGACTTTGGGATGGGGCGCTTTGACCGGCTGGTCGAGCGGGTGGGCCGGCATTTGCTGCCGTCCCACTATGCCGCGGCGCTCGCCAACACGTTCCGGCGCAAAGGGCGCTTGATCCTCACCGAGTTGGTGCTCGTCGTCGCGGGCGCGATGTTCCTGATGCTGATGGCGTTGAATTCTTCGATCAATGCCACGGTAGACGCAGAACTCGCGCGGCGGGACTATGCCGTTACGGTCGAATTCGAACGCATTCAGCGGATTGATCGCGCCGTGCCGATTGCCTACGAACTGGAAGAGGTCGAAAAAGCCGAGATGCTCTTCGCGCACTCGGTGAGTATTCTGCAACAGGGGCAGCGGACGAAGGAAGCCGGCATTGCTTCGCAACTCATCGGCGCGCCGCCCGAAGACCCGATGTACGTTCCCCGAATCGTGGCCGGGCGCTGGATTCGGCCCGGCGACGAGCGGGTGATCGTCGTCAACAAAGAAGTCGCGGACGACAACGGTCTTAGCATCGGCGATGTCGTGAGTCTCGATCTCGCAGAATTGGGGCGCAGCGATTGGGAGATTATCGGGCTACACAAGGCGATTGGGACCGGCGAGTATTCGGTCAACAATGTCTACGCGCCTCGTCAAGCGGTGTTGGCGGCGACCAACCGCACGGGCCGCGGCGTGGCGGTCCTGGTCAAGACGCGACAACACGATGACGCGACCATCCGCGCGGTCGCCGACAAGCTGCAGGCATTGTACGCCCAGCGCAACATGAAAGTGATCGCGATTACGACGCGGCCCGGCGACCGCACGCAGATGCAAATGCAATTCGTCATCGTCGTCTATATGCTGCTCGCGATGGCGATTCTCGCCGCGCTGGTCGGCGGCATCGGGCAAATGGGCGCGCTGTCCATCGGCGTCATCGAGCGCACCAAAGAGATCGGCATCTTGCGCGCGGTCGGCGCGCGGTCCGGGACGATCATGCGGATGTTCATGTTGGAGGGCGTTTTGCAGGGCGCGCTGAGTTGGCTGTTCGCGCTGCCGATTTCACTCGTGTTTGCCCCGCTGCTCGGCGGCAATTTGGGACGCATCATGTTCGGGGCGAATTTGGAATATCAGTACGATACTCAATCGGCCGTGCTGTGGTTAGTCGTCGTCCTCGTCATCGGCGCGCTGGCGTCCATCGGCCCGGCGCGCAGCGCGACGAAAATCAGCGTGCGGCAGAGTCTGGCATACGAGTGAACAGTGAACAGTAAGCAGTGAACAGTAAGCAGTAAACAGTATTCAGTATTCAGTATTCAGCATTCGTAACCGTTGACTGTTGACTGTTGACTGTTTACCGGATCACGCGCGGCGCTCCGCGAGCGGAATGAACGGCAGCGACATCTCGCCGACATAGTGGGAGGTAGGCCGGATGAGGCGATTGTCGGCATACTGCTCCAAGATGTGCGCAATCCACCCGGACGTCCTCGATGCCGCGAACACCGCGGTAAAGTATTCCGGGGGGATGCCGAGGGCATGCTGAACGGTGGCCGAGTAAAAGTCAACATTGGGATAAATGCCTTTGGCCTCCAGGACGGCCTGCTCGATGCGGCGTGAGATTTCGTACAGGTGCTTTTGGTTGCGCGACTCGCAGAGCAGTTCTGAGAATTTGCGCAAGTGTCGTGCGCGGGGATCCTCCGTCCGGTAGACGCGGTGTCCAAAACCCATGATGCGCTTTTTGTTCTCCAAAAGGCCCGCCACGTAGGCCTGCACCGTTTCCACATCGGGAATGTCCAGTATCATCTCCATGACCCGCTGGTTCGCGCCGCCATGCAGCGGGCCCTTCAAAGCGCCCAGCGCGCCGGCGAGCGCCGAGTGCATGTCCGCGAGCGTGCTGGCGATGACGCGGGCGGTGAAGGTGCTGGCGTTCAGCTCGTGATCCGCGTGCAAGACCATCAACACTTCCATGACTTGCTGCTCGAACTCGCTCGGCGGCGTGCCGCGCAGCATGTAGAGAAAGTTCGCCGACAAGTCGAAAGCCGGATCAGGTGATAGGACCGGCTGACCCAAGCGGATGCGATGCAGGTCGGCGATGATCGTGGGCACCTGCGCCACCAGCCGCTTGGCTTTGCGCCAGTTCGCCTCGGGGGAGAGATCCTCGGCGTCGGGATCAAAGTTCGCCAACATGCTGACGGCCGTCCGCAGCACCGCCATCGGGTGGCTGTTGGGCGGCGTGAGCTTGAGCATCTCGACGACCTGGCTGGGGAGCCGCATCTCCGCGACGATTTCAGAGCGGAAGGTGTCGTTCTCGGCTTGCGTGGGGAGCCGGCATTTCCAGAGCAAAAAGACCGTCTCGGTGAAGGACGTGTTCTCGGCCAAGTCGTGGATGTCGTACCCCTGATAGAGCAGTCGGCCATGGATCCCGTCCACGAGCGAGATACTGGTGTCTGCCGCGACCACGCTCTCCAATCCTCGCACCGGCGCCTTTTCTTCATTTGCTTGAACCATTGCAGAAAAACCTCCTCAAGAATATAAAAACGGACGAACGACGAGGAAGAACTCACCTTGACATTCGCCCGCGGTCAACACCGACCGTTGCGGTTCGGCTCCTAATGCTATTATATCCGGTTTTGCTGCTGCGACCAAAAGTGCTTGGCCGCGCATATCGCTTTGACTACTGACTACGGTTTACTGGTTTCTGGTGTTGGCAGCGTAAAACGAATTGTCGTCCCGCGCCCGATTTCGCTGTGCGCCGTGATTTCGCCGCCGTGCGCGGCCACCAGATTTTTCGCGATCGCCAGCCCCAACCCCGACCCGTGAGAGCTACGCGACTTGTAAAAGCGGTCAAAGATGTGCGGGAGATCGTCGGCAGAGATGCCAACGCCCGTGTCGCTCACCGATATCGCGGCGAATGCATCGCGCGCCGAGCAACTCACGCGAATCGTTCCACCGCGCGGCGTAAAGCGCAGCGCATTCGCCAAGATATTCTCCAAGACCTGCCGAATCCGCGCCGGGTCCACCTGCAACGACGGCACGTTCGGCTGCACCTCGGCGATTAACTCGATTCCCGCTTGCTCCGCTCCGGCTCGAAAAGATGCGCGCGTTTCATTCAGTAGTATCCCCAAATCGGTCGGCTCTTTTTGCAGATGCAGCGCGCCGCTCTCCGCCAGCGCGAGCGTGCGTAAATCGTCCACCAAGCGCGAGAGCACGCGCGTTTCTTCCAGGATCGCGGCCAGGTGGGCATCATCGCGCGGGTAAATCCCGTCGAGCAGCCCTTCGAGATTGCCCTGAATCACGGTGAGCGGAGTCCGCAATTCGTGCGTGACGTCGGCGAGCAGGTTCCGGCGTTCGGCGTCGTTCGCTTGCAAGCGCGACACCATCTCATTGAACGCCCGGGCCACGGCGCGCACATCGCGCGATCCCCGTTCCGCGACGCGCGCGGAATAATCACCCTCCGCGACGCGGCCGGTGGCTTCCATCAGATCACCCACCGGCATGGCAAAGCGGCGCAAGGCGCGCGTAACGGACATTATGCCGATAACGAAGAGCAGGAAAACGACGACCAAGCTGCCAGGCCCGGGTGGAACGCCGGTCGCGCCGAGTAAGCCCTGAATCAGCCAGAAGAGAAACGTGCATGCGCCGGTCGTCAGCACCAGCAAGACCACGATCATGGCAAAGATGCGGACCATGATCCGGTTGCGCATCTGGCGCCAGCGCTCGACATTGGCCGGTCCAGCCGGAGGCCAGGGTTCGTTCTTGGGCCACCACGGCGGCGAGTGACTTGGAAAATGTCGCGGTGTCATCGGTCGGCAAACTTGTAGCCCACGCCGTAAACCATCAGGATATAGCGCGGCTCGCGCGGGTTCGGCTCGATCTTGCGCCGGATGTTCTTGACGTGCGCGTCGATCGCGCGCTCGTACGATTCGAACGCGACCCCGCGCACGGCGTCGAGGAGTTGCGCGCGCGTAAAGATGCGCCCCGGCTCGCGCGCCAGCGTGGCGAGGAGTTGAAACTCGGTCGGCGTTAGGACGATCTCCCGGTCGGCGATGGTCGCGCGCATGCGCGGCACGTCGAGGGTCACATCGGCGGCGCGAATCGTTTCAGCGCCGACGTTTTCGCGCGAGGCATCCAGCCGGCGCAGCACGGCGCGCACGCGCGCCACCAATTCCTTCGGACTGAATGGCTTGGTGATATAGTCGTCCGCGCCCAGTTCTAGCCCGACCAGCTTGTCCGTTTCCTCGCCGCGCGCGGTCAGCATGATGATCGGCACCGACGACTCGCGGCGCAAGGTTCGCGTAACGTCTAAGCCGTCCATCCCGGGCAAGCCCAGATCGAGGACGACGAGGTCGGGCTTGAACGCGCGGCACGCGGCGAGCGCGGTGGGGCCGTCGCCGGCGGTCCGCACCGCATAGCTGGCGTGCTCGAGATAGTCGCGCGCCAGTTGAACGATTTTCGGTTCGTCGTCCACGACGAGAATGGTTTTCATCGCAGGTCTGTTCAGCGGATTCGCCATCGCAGATGGCGAATCCGCTGGAAAGAATTATTTCGCTTCGTGCGCCTTCTTGTGCCATTCCTCGAACATCGGCGGCACGCCGCCTGCCCCGTGCCGGTGATGCATTCCTCCCCAACTTGCGCGCCAAAAGACCATGCGCATCACGCCGAACAAGACGAACAAGAACAACAGTGGGATCAGGCAACCCAAAAACCCAAAGCCGAAGCCGAAAGGCCGGAAAAAGTAGGGGTATCCGAAATACGGATAAGGCGCTGCGCCGGTTGGCGGAACAGGCAGTTTGTCGCTCTGCGCCAAGCCCTGCGCGAGGCCCAGGTTGTAGCCGTACACGCCCAGTCCTACCGCGCCCACGATCAGGACGATCGCCAGCAAGATTCCAAACGCCATTCTCGTGTTCATGTGTGACTCCTTTTGATGCTTGATTCTGAACGAGATTATGGCATTCCATTGTGAATCAATTGTGAAGCGCCGGCGGAGAAATTGCAGAAATCCGCTCCATCGGAGGGGATTATACCTAATCCCCTCCGATGGAGCGGATTATAACGCAGAATGCGATTTTTGTGTTTCGGAGAACTTGCATATAATGGAGACGGAAAGTCGAGGGCCACCGTACCTGCTATTGACGCCAGCGCCCGTCAGTAGTAGGTTTTTGTTTTTTTGCGGGAACATTGTTGCACGACCGGAGTCGAAGCTGCATGATCAAGTCGTCGGTTGCCGTGATCTTTGGGTTGTTTTCGTACGCCGTGGTGGATATCATGCTCTGGCAGCGGATTTTTGAGACGTATCGCTTGCACGATTTTGCCCCGCTCTATCATCCCGGTTGGATCCTCATGCTCGTCAGCGAGCTGGTGCTCGGCGCGATGCTGCTTGCCCCCAACTGGCGGGCGACCGTGTTTTACGTCGTCACCCTCTTTTTCCTGGCGATGTCGGGCTTGGAAGACGTTATGTATTACTGGCTGGATGGCCGACCGATCCCCTACTGGCTGCCGTGGCTGGATCGCAATCCGTGGATTTTCCTCCGGCCCGTCACCGCGACCAATTTGCTTTTGACGGTTTCGATCTGGTTGGCGGTGTTTGTCGCGTTCTTTGTCTACTTTTACAGCCGCGAACGCGCCGAAGCGAAACCTCGCCGTGCGTTGCCCAAGCCGATTACGCTCGACCTTCATCCCGCGCCGTCGAGAGGCGAGTTGGCCTTTAGCATGGAAACGGTTGATCCGGAAATCTAGCGCAACACGTTGGAAGCAAGAACCAGGCCGCGCGCCGCCTGGTTCTTTTTGATTTGCCGATTGGCGCGCGTTGTGGTATATCTTGTCCTCGTGCAACGCTCACTCGCCCTGGCCCTTTTTGCGTTCGTCTTTGCCGCGTACATGGTCACGTACACGCGCGCCCTCGACCTCAACGCGGACGCGGGAACGATGTTCGCGGTGACCGAGAGCATGGTGAAATTCGCGCGGACGAGCATTGACCAGGCGAATAATATGCAGTATGTCCATCCGGGTGTGATCGGCCCGGACGGCTCGCGCTATTCGAAATATGGCCTGGGGCAATCGCTCGCCGCCGTGCCTTTCTATGCCATCGGCTTGATCGTGCCCGCGTTCGGATTGGTGGACGTGACGCTGCTGCCAAATCCGCTCGCGGGCGCGCTCTCCGCGGCGGTGCTATTTGTCGCCGCATTGGAATTGGGCGCGTCGCGGCCGCGGGCGCTGGCCGTTGCGCTGCTTTACGCGCTGTGTACGAGCACGTGGGTTTACGCAAAAGGATTTGGCAGCGAGCCGCTGAGCGAATTGGGGTTTGCCGTCGCGTGTTGGGGCATGGCGATTCTGCTGACGCGGCAAGAGATGCGGGGCGCAGCATTGGCCGGGTTCGGCGTTGGGCTTGCGATACTGGCGCGGAGCAGTGTCGCGGTCGCCGCGCCGGTGCTATTGCTGGTCGCGCTGCGATACGGTGGGCCGCGGCGCTGGCGCATGACCTTCGCCGCCGCCGTGCCGATGATCGCGACGGTAAGCGTCATCGCGTTCTACAACTGGCTGCGGTTCGGCAATCCCGCGCAGAGCGGCTATGGGGACGAGTCGTTCACGGTCGCGCCGTGGGTGGGCGCGTGGGGGATGCTGTTTTCGCCGGGACATGGGCTGTTCATCTACGCGCCGATCATGATCGCGGCGGTGCCGGGGCTGTGGATGTTGCGAAAACCGGCGGGGCTGCGCGTGTGGCTCATCGGCACGGTCCTCGTCGTATTGTTATTGCACGGGGCTTGGTGGTCCTGGTGGGGCGGCTGGTCGTACGGGCCGCGCCTGCTCGTTTCGATGATGCCGCTATTATCAATTGGACTATCGGGCATACAGGTCGTAGCGAAGAATGGGACGCGGATAAACGCCGACGAACGCGGATTTTATTCTTTTTATCCGCGTTTTCCGCGTTTATCCGCGTCCAGTTTTGTTCGGCTTACCGGATTGGGATTCTTGGCTGGGCTGAGCTTTCTGATGCAATTGCTCGGCGCGTTGGTGTCGCAGAATGTGTTTTACTGGCAGGTGATGGCGACAGTCCCGGACGTTGACCCCGACGTTGCGTCGCTCAACACCTTGGAGTTCTTTATGCCGCTCACCAATCTAAGCGAGGTGCTGCGCGGCTGTCTCGACGTGGCATGGAAGCCGGGCGTGGATTCGCCGTTCGACTACGTCGGGTTGCTCTTTGTCGTCAGTGGCTTATTGATCGGCGCTATTGGTCTCGGGCTGGCTTGGCGCGGAGGGCGCGCGGCGGGTTACCTAAGCGCGCTGGCCGTCATTGGGGTGGCACTCGGTATGCTCGCGCATTACTATCAAGCGGAGGAAAACCCCTATCGCGCACTCGGCGCGGCGGCTGAAGCCTGCGCGCCGCCGGATGCGCTCTTGCTGTTTGGCGACGACAAGGCGTATCGCACTCGACTAGTGTGGCAAGTGAACCGGAGCACGCGGCGCATCGTCGGCGTCTCGCCGGATAAGGGGCAGATGCAGATGCACGCTCTGCCGCACGTCTACCGCGCGCTCCAAACGGGCCAACCGATCTGGTACATCCAAACCGAAGACTCACCCCCCGCGGATTTGTGGGGCGAACTCGAGTGGCTCAACCTGTGTAGCGTCGAGGTTCTGACGGACGCGGGGGCGCGGCTTGTGGAATGGACGCCGTGCAAGTAGGCGTTTCACGATTTGAAAAAGAACCAGGTCTCGCGTGAGGCCTGGTTCTCATTTTCTACGGCAATTTGATGTAGCGGATCCCGTTGTCTACCGTCGCAAACAGCAGCGAGCCATCGCGCGAGATTTTCAAGCGTCCCTGCATGTACGCGCGAATTCCGTACTGCTGGAACGTAGCGCCGACGTTGTAGCTGGCGATCTGGGTAAAATTGTTGGTATCGAAGGCACGGATTTCCTGCGTCTCTCCCCAGGCGAAGTAAACAATGTCCTTGGTGGGATGGTAGACGACTCCAATCGGCCAAGTGCCGGGATATTGTCCCAGGGTCGCGAGCTTGGAAAAATATCCGTGTGCTATCCGGGACTCGATGCACGGTATAGCCCGTGCTCTGGCTGGTGGTCGAGTACAGCCGGAGTAAGGCGCGGCTCACCGTGCCGCTCACGCCTGAGACTGTGAAGCGCAGGTAGGCCGTCTTTTGCGGTGTGCCTTGCGCTTTCAATTCAACGTCCGTACCGTAATTCTGCAGCCCATAATTCGCGTTCACATGCGCATCGGCCACCGGCGTGAAGGTGGTCGTCGCGGCGGACGAGATGCTCGGCGCACTCAAGACAATGACCAAGAGGGCCAAGATGACGAGCGCCGGAAGAAGAGGACGTACACGCAAAACTAAGTGATACATCGTGACTGGTGCTCCTTGCGAATATTTTGTGGGACGAGCGGCTCGCTCGTCAATGGCGGGCTGGCAGCCCGCTCCACATTTTCATCTACCATCCTTCATTGAAGTCTCGCCTTCATCAGCACCACCGTGTATGGATTCCACGTGGACATCGTAAAGTAGATCGTCGTCGTGGTGTCGTCGCCCGTGGCGAAGTCCGCGAATTGATACGGCCCGTATTCGCCGCCCCATTTGTTTTCCTCCCCGCGATCCTGGACTTGATCGCACTGGCGGAATTGCCAGTTCGTATGCATGAAGTAGCAATAGCCCTTGTCGTTCCACGGCTCGAAAATGACTTGCGGTTCCGACCACGGGCCCCACGGCTGGTCGGCAGTGCGGAGATTGATGCCGCGCGGCGAATCGCAATTGTAGAGCATGAGCCATTTGCGGATAAAGCGATTGTACGTGACCGAAAACTCGCCGACGCACGGTTGATCGAACAGGGGCTGCGCCGCGTCTTCGCGCGCGCTCCACAGCGGCTCGCCCGTTTCGCCAACTCCCGACCAATAGCGCAAACTGGTGGGCGTCGTGATTTCCACTTCGGGCTGATACGCCAAATAAACATTGCTCCGGCGATATTTCCCCGAACCGAATATCATCAACCCCGTATCCACTTGTTCAATCGAAACGTTGATGAAATACCGGCGGGATAGATCGTACAGATACGTAAAGCTTTGCCCGTCGTCGTCGGACACCGCGACGACCGAACGCCCCATATCGGCCCAGCCGTCGCCGGCAATCGCATCCGTGGTGTGATACACGTACATGCGACCGCCCACGCTGACGCCCGCGGTCGGCACTTCGTAATCGCCCTGGCTGATGCCCGGGATGATGATCGGCTGGTAGGTTCCCGATGGGTCGCGGATGAATTCCAAATCGAGGCCGTCGTCCGCGTTCGAATCGGTCGTAAAAGCGATGGCGTCGCCGCCGCGCGCGCCGATCGTATCGCCAAAGAGGACGTAGGTGCGGTCCTTGTGGCGGAAGGGCACGCCGAGATCCGTGGCGTCAAGTTTGTATCGGCTCGCGGTGAGATTGTCGGTGGGCTGGTTTCGCTCGTTGTCAAAGTCGCCGACGAGTTGGGAAACCTTGCTCGCCCGCGCGGCAATGACCACGGCGCGCGGTTGAGGCGTGCCAGTAGGGGAGGGGATAGGCGGATCGGGTCGCGCGGAAACTACAGCCGGCAGACCGAGGAAATAGATGAGGAACGCGGCAATACCGAGTGGCCCAAGTATTCGAGATGGCATAAGGCAAGCGCATTATGCCATCCCGAATAGACGCCGAGTATCGGCTTGCGTCTGATTATTCTGTCGGTGTTTGTCCGACTTGTCTAAACCGGCACTTGGTGATAGGATGTATTCAGAGTAGGGGCGGGGTCACCCCGCCCCTACTCTGAATCCTGTGCGGCATAGGATGACTGATCGCGACATGAAACGACTCGGATGGGTTCTCCTGCTCCTTATCGGCGCTGCCGCCGCGGCAGTCCTCGTCGTCCAGTTGCGCGAGCTTTGGAACGGCGACCGCGCGACGACGACCTGGGCGTTGGCCTGGCTCTGCTATCTGGTTCTGGTCCTCGCGCTGCGTCAAATCGGCATAGCGCTTTTCGCGCCCGCGCCCGATCTCCCCGAAGGCGAAGCGGATTCGGCCTCCGGTGATCAGGGGTTCGATAATCAGACGCGCCTCACGGTGGGTTTGTTGTCCGCCGCGTTTCTCGTGGCGGGCGCATTCGGTCTATATGTTTATCGCGAAGATGCCGCGCTGGCCGACAAGCTGGTCGTGCGGCTTGCCGCGTTCGACGGCGCCGAGCCGGCGCGCGCGACCGCCAACCGGCAACTGCTCACGCGCCTCCGCGAACGGTTGGAGAGTAACGGCGCGGTCGTGATTCGGGAACTCGACGCGACGATCGCCGAAGAGCAGGGCAGCAACACCGCGCGCGCGCTCGGCGCGCGTTATCGCGCCAATGTGATCTTGTGGGGCAGCGTGGTCGTGAGCGACAGCGTGCCGCTCGTCACCCTGCACGTCGAGACCTTGACGCCCGGCCGCAGAGCCAGCGCGTCAAGTCCCGTCGAGTTGGACAGTTTCAAACTCCCGCTGCGCCCGTCCGAGGCGCGCGATGCGGGCGTGGAATTGCTCGGCGGGATGCTGAGTTTCCGCGCGCGCGCTTACGAGGCAGCCCTGCGCCGGTTGGACACCGTATTGGATCCGAGCGATGCGAGTGATGGCCTCGTAAAACCCTACGCGTACTTTTATCGCGGCGCAGTTCATCTCGCTAACGAAAACCCTCGCGCGGCGATTGACGATTTCACTCAGGCGATCCAGATCAACCCGTATCTCGGCGCGGCGTATTACAACCGCGGCTTGGCTTTTCGCGCGCTGGGGGAGAACAAAAAAGCGCTCGCCGATTTCTTCTCCCAGTCCATTCAAGCCGACCCGTTCAGCGCGGCGGGCTATATCGGCCGCGGCGTCGTGTTCAGCCAGCAAGGCGATCCGCAAAAAGCCATCGCCGATTATACCCAGGCGCTCGTGCTCGATTCGAAAAACGCCGTGGCCTACGTCGAGCGCGCGAACGCGTATTCGGCCCTGGGCGAGCTGGCGCTGGCGATTGACGACTATGCGCGCGGCTTGCAGTTCGATCCCAAGAACGCGGCGGCATACAACGGCCGCGGCACGGCGTACCGCGCTCAAGGCCAAATCGTCCAAGCCATCGGCGATTACACCGAGGCCATCAAGCTGGATCCCAAATTGACCGAGCCGGTCATTCGCCGCGCGCTGGCCTACTTTGCGCTCGGCGACGGCCCGCGCGCGCGGGCCGATTTTTCGCTCGCGATCCAGGTCAATCCGCAACTGCCTTCGGCGTATCTCGGGCGCGGTATCGTGTGGGCAAGCCAGAATGACTTCGTCAACGCGATTGCCGATTACAGCCGCGCGCTCGAGCTGAGCCAGGATTACACGCTCGCCTATTATTATCGCGCCCTGGCGCTCAAGGCGCAGGGCGAGAGCGCCAAAGCCGTGCGGGATTTGACGCAGGCGATTCAAATCAATCCCGAATTCACCGCGGCCCTGCTCGAACGTGGGAACCTCAATCGTTCGACCGACGACGCCGCGAACGCGCTGGCCGATTACACGCGGGCCATCGCGGTGGATCCCCAGCTCGTCGAAGCGTACATCAATCGCGGGCTGGTTTATGCCGGCGCGGGCGACAGCCAAAAAGCCATCGCCGACTTTTCAGAGGCCATTCGACTCAATCCCCAAAATCCGGTGGCGTACTTGGGGCGCGGTTTCGGTTACGCCGCGCTGGGCGACAAAAACAAGGCCATTGACGATTACTCGCAGGCGCTTGCGCTCAATCCGCAGTTCACGGAAGCGTATCACAATCGCGGCAACGCGTACGCCGCGCTGGGCGATGACCGCAAGGCGATTGAGGATTATTCGCAAGCGATCAAACTCAACCCGAAATTCAGCGCGGCGTTCGTGAATCGCGGGCACGCTTACAGCCGACTGAACGACCTGCCGAACGCCATCGCCGACTATTCGCAAGCGCTTCAAATTGACCCGAAACTGGCCGACGCCTATCTCGGGCGCGGGAACGCGTACCGCACGCTGGGCGAGAGCGCCAAGGCCGTTGACGATTTTTCGCAGGTGATCGCGCTCAGCCCGAAAGCGGCGGAAGGATACGTGAGCCGCGGCCTCGTCTACGCCAGTCAAGGCGACAACAAAAAAGCGGTGGACGATTTCTCGCAAGCCATCGCGATCAATCCCGAAAATCCGATTTCGTACCTGGGGCGCGGGTTTGCGTATGCCGCGCTGGGCGAAAAGGACAAGGCGGTCGCGGACTATACTCAAGCGATCAAGCTCAATCCCCAGTTTGTCGAAGCGTACTACAACCGGGGCAATACCTACTCGGCGTTCGGCGACGATCAAAAGGCGATTGACGATTACACGCAAGCCGTCACGCTCAATCCCAAATTCAGCGCCGCGTGGGTGGCGCGCGCGCACGCGTACTTGCGCTCGAACAATGCCGAAAAAGCGATCGCCGACTACACCCAGGCGCTGGCGCTCGACGCCAAGCTGGCGGATGCTTTTATCGGCCGCGCGAACGCGTACCGCGCGACCGGCGAGAACCAAAAGGCGATTGACGATTACACCCAGGGCTTAAAGCTCAATCCCAAATCGTTCGAGGCGTACGTCAATCGCGGGCTGGTCAATTTGCGCTCCAGTGGGTTGCCCGAAGCGATTGAGGATTTCACGCAGGCGGCGCAAATCAATCCGCAGAATGCGGTCCCCTACATCGGACGTGCGTTGGCTTACGCAGCATCCGGCGAAGCGGACAAGGCGCTGGCGGATTACGGCCAAGCGATCCAACTCGATCCGCAGAACGCCTCGGCGTATTACAACCGCGCGACGCTCTACATTTCGCGCGGGGATCAGGCGAGCGCGATCGAGGACTTTACGCAGGCGCTGCGGCTGGATCCGAAAAATGTTTCGGCGTTTATTGATCGCGGCAACGCCTACATGTCGTCCGGCAACCCGCAGGCCGCGATAGACGATTATACGCAAGCCATTGAATTGAACCCGCAAATTCCCGAGGCGTTTTTCAACCGCGGCCTGGCGTTTGCCATCCAGCGTCAAAACGAACCGGCGATCAACGACCTGCGCCAAGTCGTGCAACTGACGAACAATTCCGCGTTGGGCCAGCGCGCCGAGGATTTGCTGCGGCAGTTGGGCGCGCGTCCGTAGTTGCTGACTGTGTCATTTCGACGAGCGGTTTGTGCGAGGAGAAATCTCTCGACATGCGCAACGGAGATTTCTCACGGCAAAAACCGCCGTTCGAAATGACAGTTGAACGATACATCATCTTTCACGGAGGCCAATCACCATGTTGGACGAGTTCAAGAAATTCATCCTGCGCGGCAACGTGCTCGACCTGGCGGTCGCCGTCATCCTCGGCGCGTCGTTCGGCGCGATCGTCAATTCGCTCGTGAACGACATTATCATGCCCCCCATCGGGCTGGCGCTCGGCCGGGTTGATTTTTCCAACCTCTTTATCAACCTGTCGGGCACGCCCTACGCCACGCTGGCCGCCGCCAAGCAAGCGGGCGCGGCGACGATCAACTATGGCATGTTCCTCAACACCGTCATCGGCTTTCTGATCGTCGCCTTTGTCGTGTTTCTGATCGTCCGCCAGGTCAACCGCTTGCCGGCCCAGCCGGCGCCGGCGCCGGTCGCGCCCAGCACCAAAGAGTGCCCCTACTGCGCTTGTACCATTTCGATCAAGGCGACGCGCTGCCCCCAGTGTACTTCGGCGCTGTAGTCGGGCGACTCAAGTCGCAGCAACAACGACACCAAGTCCACCTTCGTGGACTAGATTCCAGTCGGCGAAGGCCGACTTTGTGTCGTCGTTGCCGCGACCTCGGTCGCCCGGACGCCGCGGCTCACAGAATCGTGAGCCGTTTTTTGTTACGGATTTGCTCCCGATGTGAAAGAAAACGGCGCTGCATTGCATTTATAGAATTGGCGCCCCAAGAAAACGGTGCTCACATGATGAACAATTTCAATCCGCATGCAATGCAAGTTCGTCTTGGCTTTGCCCTCGGGGGAGTACGATGCTCAAAATCGAGGTTTGGAAGTGTCATCCAGCGTGGCTTGCTCAGCCCTCCAAGGACCGCAACGCGATCATCAAAACATTCGCGACCGCCGTGCAGCGGCATCTCGACAAGCCGGTGCGAGGCGATGGCGGACCTTACGTTGTCCAAAAGCCCGGCGTCTGTTTGTTGGTCTGGACCGTCGAGTCCACCAACACGGAAATCGTCAAGGCGTATGACGATCTGCAAATCAGAACTTTTTTCGAACCGTTGGTTGTCGTGACGGCAACTCCCATCTTGACCGCCAGGGCCTTGGCCATCAAGCTTGGCTTGTAAATGAGCGACGCACCTTTGTAGGTGCGTCGCTCATTTACAACCTATGGTATAATAGGCGCACTGAGGTTAGGATCGTATGACTCGAAAGAAGGAACTGTTTTTCGATTTCAAGGCCGCGCTCAGCCACCTCAAGTCGGACGGCGACACCCTTTCGCCGGCCGCGCTCAATGCGCTCTCGGGCGTGAATCGGCAAGAATTGGCCGAGTTCGCCGAAACCTGGGTCGCGCTGCCGGTGGAGCGCCGCCGCCGCGCCTCTCAAATGATGGTGGATCTGGCGGAGGAGAATTTCAAGAACGATTTCGATCTGATCTTTCGCTATTTGCTCGACGACGAAGATGCGGCGGTCCGCGTCCACGCGATTGACGGTCTGTGGGAAGACGAAGATGCCGCGCTGGTCAAACCGCTGATCGGCTTTCTCCGCAGCGATCCCGATCCGCGCGTGCGCGCCGCGGCCGCGGATTCGCTGGGCCGCTTTGTCTTGCTCGCCGAGTACGACCGCCTGCCGCAGGGCCCGTCCGCCCAGCTCGTCCGCGACGCGCTCCTTTCGACGATTCGCAGCGGCAGCGAAGCCACCCCCGTGCGCGCGCACGCCATCGAATCGCTGGCGTACTGGAGCGATGAGGTCATGCGCAATATCATCACGGCAGCGTACGACGACGAAGACGAGGAAATGCGCGCTAGCGCGGTTTCGGCGATGGGCCGGAGCGCGGACACGTACTGGCGGCAGACCGCGGCGCTCGAACTGGAATCGCCCGACCCGCGCATGCGCTTTGAAGCCGCGCGCGCGGCCGGCGAATTGGAAAATCGCGCCGCGGTGCCGCGCTTGATCGAGCTGATGGCAGACGCGGACCGCGAAGTGCAAGGCGCGGCCGTAACGGCGCTCGGGCAAATTGGCGGCAGGCCGGCACGCGAGGCGCTGACCGCCGCGGCGCAATCCGACGACGAAATGGTGCGGACCCTTGCGGATGAGGCGCTGCAAGAATTGGATTTCGCCAGCAACTCGGATCTGTTGCTGCTGGACATTGACTCGGACGGCCTGGCCTTGGACGACGAGGAATGGGACGCGGTGAGCGAAGTGGACGACAAAGACTCGGAGGAATGACTCGTCCCTAGATGAATCTCGCCGCGCTCGCCTCCATCCTCGTCAACATCATCTTGCCGGTCGTCCTGGTCGCCGCCGCCGGTTTCGTGCTGGCGCGAACGCTACACGTCGAGGCGCGCCCGCTCTCGCGCATGATGCTGTATTTTTTTTCGCCGGCGCTGGTCTTTAGCTCGGCTTATCGCACCCAGCTCAGCGGCGAGTACGTCTCGATTGCAGTTTTTGCAGTCGTCATTACCGCATTGATGGGCCTCGTCACGCTCGCCCTCGTCAACATCATGCGCTTCGACCGGCTGACGGCGAGCGGGTTCGCGCTCGGCGTCTTATTCGTGAATGCCGGGAATTATGGACTGCCGCTGATTCTGTTCGCGTACGGACAAGAGGGGCTGGCGCGCGCCGCCTTGTACTTTACCATGAGCGCGATCCTGACCCAGACGCTGGCGATCTTTATCGCGGCGCGCGGCCGGGCGAGCGTGCGGGACGCCTTGCTGAACGTCGTGAAAATGCCCCTCGTCTACGCCGTCTCTCTCGGCCTCGGATTCAATTTGGCCGGCTTTACGGTGCCCGAGCCGATCATGAAATCGGTGGACCTCGCGAGCGGCGCGGCCGTTCCGGTCATGCTGGTCATTCTCGGAATCGAACTGGCGCGCGCGAGGATCGAGAACGATCGCGCCGTGGTCATGCTGGCGACGTTTGCGAAGCTGGTGCTCACCGCGCTCGTCGCCTTTCCTTTGGCCGCCGTCATGCAGCTGCAGGGCGTGGCGCGCGCGGTCTCCATCATCGAAGCGTCCATGCCGACGGCGGTCATGGCCTCGATCGTCGCCGTGGAATTCGATGCGCGGCCGAAACTGGTCACGAGTATCGTGTTCGCTTCGACGGTATTCAGCGTCATCACGCTCACCGTCCTATTGGGGATTTTGCAATGAATGATCTCTTCTTCGATCTTGAAACCCAGCGCTCCATCCAAGAAGTCGGCGGACGCGAAAATATCCGGCTGTTGCGCGTTTCCGTCGCGGTCGCGTATTCCACCGCGACCGCCGCGTTCAAGACGTACTCGGAAAGCCAGATAGCCGAATTGATCGCCGATCTGAAGGCGGCCACGCGCGTCATCGGGTTCAATGTTTTGCGTTTCGATTACGAGGTGCTCAAGTATTACACGCAGGAACGCTTGAGCGATCTGCCAACCCTCGACCTGCTAGAAGACGTCTACAACAAGCTGGGTTTTCGGGTAGGGCTGGACGCGCTGGCCGACGCGACGCTCGGCGTCAAAAAGAGCGCGGATGGTCTCGCGGCGATCCAATGGTTTCGGGAAGGCAAACTCGAACAATTGGCGGCCTACTGCTGCGACGACGTGGCGATTACGAAGCAATTGTTCGAGTGGGGCCGCGATCACGGCTTTCTGCAATATCCCGACCGCCAGGGACGGAAGAAACAAGTACCCGTGACCTGGCGGTGAACCCCGTGTCTCCATATACAAGGAGGTGATGAACAGCTCAACATCTGTAACGAATTAGCTCAAAGCAGAGTTTCCAATTCAAGGAGGAGAAGTAAAATGCGTACGCGTGTGTTCTCAATCGTTGCCCTGATCGCCCTCGCCGTACTCGTGGTGGCTGCGTGTGCGCCAGCGCCAACCCCAACCCCCGTACCACCTACACCGGCGCCGCCGACCGCCGTTCCTACCAAAGCCCCCGTTGCCACAACCGCGCCAACGGCGGCCCCAACCGCCGTCCCCGCGACCACTGCGCCAACCCCAGCGCCCACTACCGCGGCGGCGCTCAAAGTCGCCTTCGTGACCGATATTGGCGGCATTGACGACAAGTCGTTCAACCAGACCGCGTGGGCGGGCGTCGAAAAAGCCCAGAAGGATTTGGGCGCTCAAGGCAAGGTTCTCCAGTCGCGCCAGCAGACCGACTATGAGAAGAACATTACCACGTTCGTGCAGGAAGGGTATCCGCTGATCATCACGGTTGGCTTCTTGCTCGGTCCCGCCACGGCCAAGGGCGCGATTGACAATCCCAAAGTGAATTTCGCGATCGTGGACTATACCTACCCCGACTGCTACCCCGGCGCGAAGGTCGGCGTAGATTGCGGCTCAGAAAAGGCGCTGCCGAATGTGCGCGGTTTGGCGTTCCAGACCGACCAGGCGGCATTCCTCGCGGGCTATCTGTCGGCAGGCATGTCCAAGACCAAAGTGGTGGGCACCTTCGGCGGGTTGCAGATTCCTACTGTGACCATCTTTATGAAGGGCTTTCAGGCGGGTGTCGAGTACTATAACACCCAGAAGAAAGATACCGTCAAAGTCCTGGGCTGGGACACCAAGGCCGACAAGGGCTTGTTCACCGGCACCTTCACCGATCCCGACAAGGGCCGCACGGCCGCCAAGTCGCTGATTGACGAAAAGGCCGATGTGGTGATGCCGGTCGCGGGCTTGACCGGTAACGGCGCGTTCACCGCCGCGAAAACCGCGGGCAACGTGCTGGCGGTCGGCGTAGATACGGATCAGTGCAAGTCCGTGCCGGACGCGTGCCCTGTGCTGTTGACGAGCGTCCAGAAGAACATGGACGCCGCCGTCTTCGACAGCATCAAGGCCATGGCGGAAGGCAAGTTCAAGGGTGGCGAGAACTATGTCGGCACGCTGGCGAACGGCGGCGTCGGCATCGCACCCTTTAACCAACTGGAAAGCAAGGTTCCGGCCGCGCTCAAGACCGAACTCGATCAGATCAAAGCCGACCTGATCGCGGGCAAGATCAAGACCGGAGTGGACGCCATCAAGTAATCGCATCACAGACCCGAAGGGTTTTTGGAAACCCTTCGGGTCTCAAAAATGAACATGCCTCCCATCCTCGAATTGCAGGGAATTACAAAGCGGTTTCCCGGCGTCCTCGCGAACAATCACATCAACCTCACGCTCGAACCCGGCGAGATTCACGCGCTGCTCGGCGAGAACGGCGCGGGCAAGACGACGCTCATGAACATCCTCTACGGATTGTACCATCCGGACGAGGGTCAGATTTTCGTGCGCGGCAAGGCAGCGCGCATCACATCCCCCAGTCAAGCGATCGGGCTGGGCATCGGCATGGTGCATCAACACTTCATGCTCGTCCCGCCATTCACCGTCACCGAGAATGTGATGCTCGGCGACGAGACGCTCAAGAACGGCGTGTTCCTCGACCGCGCCAGTGTCGCCAAGCGCATTCGCCAAATCTCGGAACAGTACGGCTTGCAGATTGATGCCGAAGCATACGTCAAAGACCTCTCGGTCGGCGCGCAGCAGCGTGTCGAGATCGTCAAGATTCTGTATCGCCTGGCCGACATTCTGATTCTCGACGAGCCGACCGCCGTCCTCACGCCGCAAGAAGTGCAAGACCTCTTTCGCGTCATTCGCGGCATGGTCGAGGGCGGCGTCTCGGTTATTTTTATCTCGCATAAATTGAAAGAGGTGATGGAGGTCGCCGACCGCGTGACGGTGCTGCGCGATGGGCACGTCGTCGGGACCACGCGTCCGGCGGAAACGAATATGGAGACGCTGGCGCGCATGATGGTCGGGCGCGAGGTGATTCTGACGGTCCAGAAAAAACCGGCCCAAGCCGGCGAGCCGGTCTTGCAGATCGAGGATTTGCGCGTGCTCGACGACCGCAAGCAAATCGTGGTGGACGGCGTTTCGTTGGATGTGCGCGCGGGCGAAATCCTCGGCGTGGCCGGCGTGCAGGGGAACGGGCAGACGGAACTGGTCGAGGCGCTGACCGGGCTGCGCGCGATTTTCAGCGGACACACGTGCATCCTCGGACGCGACGCGACGCGCGCTACGCCGCGCCAAATTCTCGAAACAGGTGTCGCGCACATCCCCGAAGACCGCCAACGCGATGGCCTCGTGCTCAACTACCCGGTCGCCGACAACCTCGTGCTGAACACGTATTATTTGTCGCCGTTCGCGCGCGGCATTCAGATGAACGACCGCTCGGTTTTGGCGACGGCGGAAGAACTGGTGGACCGCTTCGATATTCGCACGCCCAGCGTAGAGACGCTCGCCGCCAGTCTCTCCGGCGGCAACCAGCAAAAGGTCATCGTGGCGCGCGAATTCGCGCGGCCGATCAGGTTGCTGATCGCGTCCCAGCCCACGCGCGGCCTCGACGTCGGTTCCATCGAGTACATCCACAAGCAGTTGATCGCCAAGCGCGATCAAGGGTGCGCGGTGTTGTTGGTCTCGCCGGAATTGGACGAAGTGCTGTCACTGTCCGACCGCATCGCCGTGATGTATCGCGGCAAGATCATGGACATCCTGCCCGCAAGCGAGGCGACGCGCGAGCGCGTGGGGTTGCTGATGGCAGGCGTGAACCAGTGAACAGTAAACAGTGAACAGTGGACAGTGAACGGTACGGACTGAATACTGTTGACTGTTGACTGTTGACTGTTCACTCTGAGGTTACCGTGTCTGATTCGGTCAAAGCAGAAGAGTTGGCAGGCGTTCAAGCGGCGGTGGTCGAACCCGCGGCCGCGGCGCGTATGCCCGGCTGGCGGCGCGCGCTGGGAGTGGTCGTCGTTCCGTTCCTCGCGCTGTTTAGCGGGCTGGTCCTCAGCGCGTTCTTCGTCCTCGGCTCGGATGCGGCAGTCCTCGCGAGCTACGCCAAATTCTTTAGCGATCCCGGCGGTGCGCTGGCGATCACGGGGCGCGTCATCGCTGACGCGTACGGCGCGTTATTCATCGGCGCGCTCGGCGACCCGGCGGCGATTGCGAACGCGATCCGCCTCTTCATTGCGACCGGCGAAACCAGGGGGCTCGTCCTCGCGTTCTATCCGATCAGCGAGAGTCTCGTCACCGCGACGCCGTACATCTTCGCCGGGCTGGCCGTCGCGCTCGGCTTCAAGTGCGGCTTGTTCAACATCGGCGCGGAGGGACAGATTTACATCGGCGCGATTGTCGCCGCGTTCGTGGGCAATAGCATCACCGGTCTACCGTGGATCATTCACATGCCGCTGACGTTTATTGCGGCCGCGGTCGGCGGAATGTTGTGGGGCGGGCTGCCGGGCTTTTTGAAAGCCAAGACGGGCGCGCACGAAGTCATCAACACGATGATGATGAATTACGTCGCGTTTTCGCTCGCCCACTATCTGCTGAATGGGCCGATGAAGCGCGGCGGCGCGTTCGGCGCGATCCCGATCTCGCGTAACATCGAGCCGTCGGCCTACTTTCCCACCTTCTTCCCCGAGCCGATCCGTTTCCACGCTGGCTTTATCGTCGCGCTCTTGGTGGCCGCGCTCGTGTTTTGGTTTCTGTGGAAGACGACCTTGGGATTCGAGATTCGCACGGTGGGTTCGAATCCGCGCGCCGCGCAGTACGCGGGCATTAGCGTCACGCGCAGCTTTATCTTGGCGATGGCGCTTTCCGGCGCGCTCGCGGCCATGGCCGGCGCAGGCGAGGTGATGGGCGTCAATCACAACCTGGCCGAGGGTTTTTCGCCCGGCTATGGTTTCGACTCGATCGCGCTCGCGCTCTTGGGCGGCGGGCATCCGGTCGGCGTCGTGCTCGCCGCGCTGCTGTTCGGCACGCTGCGGAACGGCGCGACCAAGATGCAGTCGCTCGCCGCCATCCCGATTGATATTATTTCGATTGTCCAGGCGTTCGTCATCATGTTCGTCGCCGCGCCCGCGATCATTCGCTGGCTGTATCGCATCAAGGCGCGCGGCGGCGTGGGCGAAGCGGTGTTTACGCGCGGGTGGGGAGGTTGACGCCATGGCGGTCATGACCAAGATCGGCGAAAAAGCAGCCCCCCTCGCGCGCGAGCGGCAATTGGGCGTCTTCTACTCGGCCGTCGGGCTGCTGATGCTCTTTTACTTTTTGCCGACGACCCAGCCGGGCCAAATCGCGACGTTTGGCTTGAATACAACGCGTTCGTTGGAATGGGTCAATCTGCCCGACCTCAGTTTTCCCGTTCAACCGATTCTTTGGTTCTTTAGCGCGCTCGTCATTTTTCTGGGACTGATCCAAGCGGTGCGCGGTTTCAAGCGGACCGGCGCGCTGCTCGGCGTCGTGAGTCTCGCGTTCTTGGTCTCATTCCTCGTGTGGGCGGCGCGCGGCACCTCGTTCAGTCTCATCGGCATTCTCTCGGCCTCGCTCCAACTCGCCACGCCCATTCTGCTCGGCGCGCTGGCCGGCATCTTGTGCGAGCGCGCGGCGGTCATCAACATCGCAATTGAAGGGATGATGCTCGGCAGCGCGTTCACGTCGGTGCTGGTCGCGAACATGACGGACAGCATCTTGCTGGGTTTCGTGGCCGCGCTCGCGGTCGGCGCGCTGCTGGCAGCGTGGCACGCCGTGCTCTCGATCAAGTTCAAGATGAACCAGATCATCAGCGGCACGGTCATCAACATCTTTGCGACCGGCCTGACCAACTTTCTCAACCAGCGCGTGATGCAGGTCTATACCGATCTCAACAATGAGATGACGTTCCCGTACCTGAGCCAAGCGTTTCCCGACCTCGGCAAAATCCCGATTCTCGGCCCACTGCTGTTCGATCAAAGCCCGGTCGTTTGGCTGGCGCTGATTCTGCTCGTCGTGATCCAGGTGGCGCTCTTCCACACGCGTTGGGGCCTGCGAACGCGCGCGGTCGGCGAGCACCCGCGCGCCGCGGACACGCTCGGCATTGACGTGAATCGCGTGCGGTACATGAACGTCATTCTCGGCGGAGTGGTTGCGGGCTTGGCGGGCGCGTACTTTACGCTCGGCTCGGTCGGGCGGTTCGACAAACTGATGACGAGCGGGCGCGGCTTTATCGCGCTGGCCGCGATGATCTTTGGCAACTGGACCCCGACCGGCGCGTTCGCGTCGTCCTTGATCTTTGGCTTTGCCGACGCGCTGCAAGTGAAACTCCAAATCCTCATCGGCCAAGTCAACATCCCCTACGAATTCCTGCTCATGCTGCCCTACATCGTGACGATGGTCGCGCTGGCGGGCGTGGTCGGCCGCGTCACCCCGCCCGCGGCGGATGGGGAAGTGTACGAGAAACAATGAGCCAATTGCCCAATTGACCAATGAGCCAAACCAATAACCCGAAGGGTCTGCGGAGACCCTTCGGGTTTTAGTTGTCGCGCATCTCAATTCATGCTACAATGTCTGCCATGCCAGACGAAACATTTGCAGAGTACTTGCCAGGAATAAAAAGACGTTGGCTTGAAGAACAGCGTGGTTGGCAAGTGCGCCGCGAACGCGCGTGGGCCAGCGCGCACCGCGCGGCGGACGTCCTGCGCCGATTCGGCGCAACACGCGTGATCGCGTTCGGTTCGTTCACGCGCGCCGGCGTTTTCGATGCGCGCTCGGATATTGATTTGGCGGAAGAAGGCATCCCCATCGCCAAATTCTGGCGCGCCTCCGCTGACGCCGCGGCGGTCGTCGGCGACTTTGAATTGGATGTGGTTGATCTGCAAGAATGCCAATCCGCATTGCGCGCTGTCATTTTGCGTGAAGGAGTGTTCCTGTGACCGAGGTCATCTTCAGATGATTCCACGCTATCAAGTCTATCGCGAGAAAATCGCAACCGAATTTGCTTCGATTCGCCGCGCCGCAGATAAAGCGCGGCAGGCGTTCCAGAATTCAAAGCGCGGCGGGCAAGACGAATCATTTTATCTCGACTCGGCCGCGTTAAATGCGTATGGATTCTACACTGGTGTTGAGCGGCTTTTCGAGTGGCTCACTCGTGAGTTCGATGAGGCCGTGCCCGGCGGATCGGCGTGGCACTGTGAACTGTTGGAGCGAATGACGATTGCGGTTCCTGACGTTCGCCCAGCGGTAATTCGCGTGACAACGCGTGATGCGCTTGAAGAGTATTTGCGATTCCGGCATATCGTCCGCAATTCGTGCGCGTGTGAATTCGAAAGCGGACGCATCGCCGACTTGGTGAATAGTCTGCCTCAAGTTTTGCAAGACCTCGAAGCCGACCTAGAGAAATTTCGCGAGTTTCTCAACGCGGCAAAACGCGCGGACGAAAGCCCAGAGCAATGACAATGCCTCGCCTCCTCATCCAAAACGTAGACGCGATCACGCTCGACGAGCAGAATCGCGTGCTGAAAAATACGAACATCGCGATCGAAGGCAAGCGGATCGTCGCGGTGGGCGAGGTGCCGCAGGGTTTCGTCGCCGACGAGACGATTGACGGGCACGATCACGTCGCGCTGCCCGGCTTGTTCAACGCGCACACGCACGCGGCCATGTCGCTCCAACGCGGCTGGGCCGAAGACCTGCCGCTCGACCGCTGGTTCAACGAGCGGATTTGGGTGGCCGAATCGGCGCTCACGGAAGAAGATGTCTATTGGGGCGCGGCGCTCGCCGCGTGCGAGATGATTCGCGGCGGCACGGTCGCGTTCGCGGATCACTATTTCTGGATGCATCAGGTTGCGCGCGTCGTAGAAGAATCGGGTCTCAAGGCCCTGCTCGCGTGGTGCGTGTTCGGCTTGGGCGCAGAGCAAGAGATTGGCGGGACGACGCTGGAGCGGACGGTAGAGTTTGTCGCCCAGTATCAGAACGCGGCCGACGGGCGCATCAAGACAATTCTCGGCCCGCATTCGCCATACATCTGCTCGCCGGAATTCCTGCGCCGCGCGGCAGAAGCGGCGGCAAAACTCGGCGTGGGGATACATTTGCACGTCGCGGAATCGCAAGGGCAGTTCGATCAATCCATGCGCGAGCACGGCAAATCGCCGGTCGCGCATCTCGCCGCGTTGGGGGTGCTCGACGTGCCAACGCTCGCCGGGCACACGATTTGCGTGACGGACGAGGACATTGCGATTCTCGCGGAAAAGCGGGCATCGGTCGTCCAATGCCCCAAGACCCACTTGAAACTCGCGATGGGCACAACCCGCGTCCCCGATTTGATCGCCGTTGGAGTCAACGTTGCGCTCGGCACGGATGGCGCTGCGTCGAATAACGATCACGATATGATCGGCGTGACGCGGCTGGCGGCGCTCGCGCAAAAGCAAGCGCGGCACGATCCCGAAGTGCTGCCCAGTATGCAGGCGCTCAAACTCGCGACGCAAAACGGCGCTCGCGCGATGGGTTTCGGCGACAGCGGCGTGCTGAAAGCGGGCGCGGCCGCCGACGTGATTCTCTTCAATTTCAACCGCCCGCACCTCCGCCCGCGCCACGACCTCGCCGCGAACATCGTCCACAGCGCGCGCGCCGACGACGTAGCATATAACATCGTTGACGGTCGCGTGCTGCTCCGCAATGGCGAACTCACGACGCTGGACGAAGACAAAATTCTCCACGAAGCCGAAAAGCGCGCGTTCCGCTTGGTGGGGCAAGAGTTGCGGATGGTGCGGGAGTACAAGGCGTAGCCCGTGGCTGAATTTTTCCAGACGAATCGCATCGTCGTTTATTTTGTTTACGGCGAGGCGTTCTTCATCCTCGGTCTGGCGATCGCGCTGCAATCGCGCAAGCACAGCCAGCTGCCGCTCGCGAATCGCCTGTGGATTCTCGCGGTCTTTGGCATCGTCCACGCGTTTTACGAATGGGGCACGGTCTTTATTCCGATTCAGACGTACTTGCCGGCCACGGTGACGAGCACGCTGCAAATCTTTCAGGTAGTGCTCGGAGCCATCTCGTTCCTCGCGCTCTTTCAATTCGGCGTCGAGCTGGTCATCCTGAGCCGCCCCAGTTTCGGGTGGCTGAGCATGATGCCGCCCATCGTGTTTGTCCTGTGGGCGATGGGCACTCTGTTGATGGATTCGGTGCTGCATTACACCTCGGAACAAACGCTGATATTGGGCGAGGTGTTGGCGCGTTATGGCTTGGCCGTTCCGGGCGCAGCCGCGTCGGCCTGGGGGCTGTGGCAACAGGCGCGCCAGGTGCGCGCGATGGAGTTGCCCAAGATCGCGCGGTATTTTCACATTGCGGGCTATGCATTTGCGATTTATGCCGCGTTGGGCGCGATTGTCCCGCGGGCGAATTTTTTCCCGGCGAACGTCTTGAATTACGATTTGGTTCTGACGACCATTGGCGTACCGGTACCGGTCTTTCGCGCGGCATTAGGGGGCGCGATTGCCTATCTCATCATTCGCGGCTTGGAGATTTTTGATGTCGAGACGGACCGGCTGCTGGAGGAGGTCGCGCAGGCGCGCGCGGTGGCCGCCGACCGCGAGCGTATAGGGCGTGAATTGCACGACAGTATCATCCAATCGCTCTACGCGGCGGGATTGATGCTTGAGGACGCGACTCTCACGATTGACGAAGACAAGGCGCGCGCCCAGGGGCGCATCCGTGGGGTGATCGACGCGCTCAACCGCGCCATCCGCGACATCCGCCGTTATGTTCTCGATCTGCGCGGCGAATCGAATCGCGGCGATCTGGAAACGACTTTGGAAGACCTGGCGCGCACTTTTCGACTGGAGACCTTGATTGATACCGAATTCCACTTGGCCGGCTCACCCCGCGCGACCCTATCGCCCGCGCAATCCGATCAGGTCTTGACGATTGTGCGCGAGGCGCTGACGAACGTTCGCAAGCACGCGCGCGCGACGCATGCCGAAATTACTGTCAGCTTCCGCCCGATGGAGATGGAGCTATCCATTGCCGACAACGGGATTGGCTTCGCGTCGAACGGACACGGCGGCCGCGGCGTCGCGGGCGAACACCAAGGGTTGCGAAACATGCAAGCGCGCGCCCGGATCATCGGCGCGCAGTTGGTCGTTGATTCGGCGCCGGGCCGCGGGACAACGGTTCGACTGATCGTGCCAACAACAGAGAGGTATTGAGGGACTGGACACATGCCGCTGCGCATCATTTTGGTAGACGACCATGAAGTCGTTCGTTTGGGATTAAGGTCATTGCTTGCGCGCCAGCCGCGGTTCGAGATCATTGCGGAAGCCGGGAGCGCCGGCGAAGCGGTCGAGAAAACGTTCCAACTCAAGCCGGACATTGTGGTGATGGACATCCGGCTGCCCGGCAAGAGCGGCATTGAGGCGTGCCGCGAGATTACATTGAAGCAGCCGGCGACGAAGGTCATCATGTTGACCTCGTACGCGGAGGACGATCTGCTGTTCGACGCAATCGCGGCGGGCGCATCCGGCTATGTGCTCAAGCAGATCGGCAGCGGCGAGTTGGTGCGGGCGCTGGAGACGGTCGGCCGCGGCGAATCGTTAATTGATTCGACGCTGACTCAAAAAGTCTTTGCCAGATTACGCGAGGCCACCCGCCGCGCCGAAGGCGATGCGTTCGCCGACTTGAACGAGCAGGAAATGAAGATTCTCGCGCAGCTCGCCCATGGCAAAACCAACCGTGAAATCGCCACCCATGTTTTCTTGAGCGAGAAGACGGTCCGCAACTATGTGAGTTCGATTTTGGGCAAACTTCATCTTTCGACACGCGCCCAGGCGGCGGCCTATGCCGTTCAGCATCGTATCCAAGACCATCTCGTGCAGGATTGACGTAAGAAAAAACTCGTCATCGCGAATTGTTGACAATCTACGGCGATGTGTGGTAAACTGCGGGCGAAATCGGACGGAGCGGGAGGCGTGCAGCACATCTCGGCTCACGCCTCTTTTTACGCCCGAGGCACATTAAAAAGGATCGTTAGGAAATTGGGGCGCTAGCTCAATTGGCAGAGCAACAGCCTTTTAAGCTGTGGGTTCAGGGTTCGATTCCCTGGCGCCTCACAAATTTGGCAAGCAAGCCATCCGTCGCTCGTCCGCAGGACGAGAGGAACTTCCCGACTCCCTGCTCTCGGCGCGAGTCGAGGGCAAGGTTGCCTCACGAAACAGCAAGTGAGGGCGCCGCGCTCGGCGCGGCGACGACAACTGCAACAGAAAGCAAACCAACCCCCACCCAACCCTCCCCCGTCGGAAAATCACCGACAGGGGAGGGGGAAGATGGGGGTGATGGCTGAAACGGCAGGGTAAGAGCCTGCCAGCGTCGCAGGTGACTGCGGCGGCTGGGTGAATGTCCAACTGGGAGCAAGGCGGGTGGGAGCGGCTCGCGCAAGCGGGTTGCTTCCCGTCGCAGCGGCGATGCTGAGGCAGAGTAACACTCTGCAACGCAATCGCAGCCGGTGGATCGAAGGATTTGCCGAGACAGATGACGGACTGGACAGAATCGGGAGTATCGCTTGCTTGCCACTCGCCTCCTCATCGCGCCCCACGAATCGAGATTCTGATCGGCGTACGCAAAAATGCGCGGGCAGCGCCATCGTCCGCACGAATAGAAAGGAAGAACCGAGTACCTCATGCGCGCGGAGATCTTGTTTCCACACAAAAGCGTTTCGTCGCTTTCGTCGGTGCGGGAAAGCAAATGGCGTGAACTGGCGCGCCGCGTTGCGAATTTGCCCGAAGACCACCCGGATAGTTTGGCCTTTTCGTTAATGATGATTCGGCAATGCAGTTGTCTCGACTGCAATCCCGACCGCTACAAGGCGCTGATGGGCTGCGCGGCCTGCGCCAAGCGCACCGTCGCCGGGTTCAAAGGCCAGGACGAGGTGCTGCTGCGGGCGTTCCAAAAGGCGCGCTCCGAAGTGGACGTGTATTTGGAGGAGCGCTCGTTGGAAAGAGCGGCGTAACTCATTCATCCAAATCAGAAACGCACTGATCACCTTTCGGTCATCAGTGCGTTTTTCATTTGTCATTGCACGCGGGCTATCGTCGCAGCGGCGCCGCGCCCGCCGTGAAAATTTCCATGGGGAGATGAACATCCGCGGTTTCCAGGCGCGGCATGAACTTGGGGCGGATGCCCGAGGGCTGGAATTCGCCGATGACCTTGCCGTTCAGATCCAAGCCCTGCTCGACAAAGCGGAATACATCCTGCATGACGATAATGTCGCCTTCCATGCCTTGCACCTCGGTGACCTGCACGACCTTGCGCGAGCCGTCGCGCAGGCGCGCCTGCTGTACGATCAAGTCAATCGCCGCGGCAATCTGTTCGCGAATCACTTTGATCGGGAATTCGATTCCGGCCATCAAGGACATGGTTTCGAGCCGGCTGATCGCGTCGCGCGGCGTGTTGGCGTGCAGCGTCGTCAGCGAGCCGTCGTGCCCCGTGTTCATGGCTTGCAACATGTCGAGTGCGGCGGCATCGCGCACCTCGCCCACGACGATGCGCTCCGGGCGCATCCGCAGCGCGTTGATTACCAGGTCGCGGATCATCACGCGGCCCGTGCCGTCGGGGTCGGGCGGACGCGCTTCGAGCCGGACGACGTGCGGCTTGGCAAGTTGCAACTCCGCCGAGTCTTCGATGGTCACCACGCGGTCGTGATCGGGAATGAAATTGGACAGGATGTTGAGGAGCGTCGTCTTGCCGCTGCCCGTCCCGCCCGCGACGACGACGTTCAAGCGCGCGATCACGCACGCGCGCAGAAACTCGGCCATGTTCGGCGTCAGCGAACCGAACTTGACCAGGTCCTCGGTCGTCAGCCGGCTCTTGGAGAACTTGCGAATCGTGATCGTCGGCCCGTCAATCGCGCTCGGCGGGATGATGACGTTCACGCGCGAGCCGTCGGGCAGGCGCGCGTCGGCCATCGGCCATTTGCGGTCCACGTGCCGGCCCAGCGGGCGGATGATGCGATCAATGATGCGCATCACGTGCGCGTCATCCTCGAACTGAACCTCCGTCTCACGCACGATCCCTTCTTGTTCGACGAACACTTGGCGCGGGCCGTTGACCATCACCTCGGTGACCGTCGGGTCTTGCAACAGCGGTTCGAGCGGCCCAAAGCCGATCAGCTCGTCAAGCACGTCCCGCTCGAATTGCCGCGCCTCGTCCGGCGGCATTTTCACGTTCGCCGCGGCAAGCGCCGCGGCAAAACGCTCGCTTAACAGCGCGAGGGTGGCGTCGTCGCGCTTGAGTTCGCCCGGCGAGCTAAGGCCGGCCAGGATTCGCTCCAACAGCCATTTATGGAGCTTGCGCCTGAGTTCCTTTTGTTCCGCGCTGACCGGCGCGCGCTGGGGCGGCGCCGGCGGCGCGAGCGCGGGCGATGTAGGGGCGGAGTCACCCCGCCCTTTTTCGGCGGGCGCAGCCGGCGCCGGCTTTTGCGCTTGCATGCGATCGAGTAAACTGGGCATGGTTACAGCTTTACAAAATATGCTTCGACTGCGCCGTCAATTAGCTCTTTGGTCAGCCGCGGCTCGACGTCCGAGTATTTTGCCAAGTCAATGATCTGGTCAATCAAGTCGCGCGGGTGGACGGTTTTCGGCTCGCGCTTGGCTTTGATGTAATGTTCGAGGACGAGGTATTTGAAACCGTCTTCGTCAAAAACCAGTCCGCGCTGCGCGACGACGCGCTGGAAGATTTCGCGAAATTCATCCCAGGTTGGGTTGGGCACGAGAATTTTGTGGCGGATGCGGCGGAGGAACGCATCGTCCACCAGATCCGTCGGGTTGAGGTTGGTCGAGAACGTGATGAGGACGTCGAAGGGGACCTCGATCTTTTTGCCGGTTTGCAGCGTCAAGAAATCCACGCGCTTTTCGAGCGGCACGATCCAGCGGTTCAAAAGATCGCGCGGACTCACCTGCTGCCGGCCAAAATCGTCAATCAGGAACATGCCCCCGTTCGCCTTCATTTGATACGGCGCTTGGTAATTCTTTGAGACGGGATCGAAAATCAGGTCGAGCGCTTCGAGCGTCAATTCGCCGCCGGTCACAATAAACGGACGGCGACAGAGGGTCCAGCGCGCGTCGAGGCGATTGCCGACCGCGCCAAAAGACCCATCGGAAGTGGACATCTCATTCGGCGCCGGCGCATGGTTCAAGTGATCAAAGACCTGGATCGCTTGGCCGTCTACCTCGACCGCGTACGGAATATAGACCCCGCCTCTCAAGAGCGTAGCAATCGTCTCGGCAATCGTGGTCTTGCCGTTGCCGGGCGGACCGTAGAGAAAGATCGAGCGGGCCGAGTTCACTGCGGGGCCGACGCGCCGGAGCATCGCATCGGAAATGACGAGGTGCGAAAAGGCGCGGCGGAGTTCGGCGCGCTTGACGACGATTTCGCCGATCGTTTGCGCCTGGGCGACCAGCGTATAGGTCGCGAGCGATACGGGCGCGGGGCCGACGTATTGCGAACGCGCCAATACCTCTTGGGCTTTGGCGCTCCCTTTTTGGGTGACGACATGGTTATAGGCGCGTTCGCCAAAGCCCGCCGCGCCGGTGATCGCGACGAATTCCTCTTTGATCAAGAACGCTAGCACTTGGTCTACGAGGTTGGCATACGGGAGTCGCAGCCCGTTGGCAATCGCTTGGCCGCTCAGTTCGCCGCCAAAGTAGACGGTCTTGAGGGCGAGGTCGTACAGAAAGGCGGGGTTCAATCCGGTTTCTTCGATCGAGCGCGGTTCGCGCAGCAGATGCTTGATCTCGGGTTTGTCGGCGCCGTTGGTGGCGAGTTTTTCAATCGGCATTTTCAGTTCGAGTGTCCAGGGTGGTGTCGGTCGCGCTCGGCGCGGCGGGCAAGATCCACGCGATGCGCGCTTTGTTGACGATGAGCACCTCGGCGGCGTGCATCACGCGCTCGGTTGCCGCATCGAGCACTTGCGCTTTAGTGATCGCGACAAATTCCTCGCCGTTGTTCATTTCGTCTTTCAAGCGGTTTTCAGGCGTCAAATGAATGACGCCGTGGATGAGTGTGTTTTCGACGCGTGCGACGATGGAAACGGCTTGCTTGCTCACTTTTTGAGTGTAGAATTTGCCCTTGCCGTCAACGCGATAGTCCATGCCTGCCTCCAAATGGCGCAATACGGGGTTATCATACACCGACCCCGCCGTCTGTGCCAATGAGACAATGGTAACAAAAAACCACCCACCTACCCCTTTAGTCGAATCGGCAGCGACACCTGAAACACGGTTGCGCCGGGCTGTGACTGGACCTGTATCTTTCCATGGTGCTTTTGGATGATGTTGTACGAGATGTGCAGTCCTAGCCCCGTGCCGACGCCCGGCGGCTTGGTCGTGAAGAATGGTTCGAAGATTCGCGGTTGGATTTCGGGTGGGATGCCGGGGCCGTTGTCGCCGATTTCGACGACGACGTGATGGTCCTCGCGATAGGTTCGCACGGTCAATACGCCCGCGCCTTTCATCGCGTCAATGGCATTGTCAATGATGTTCGTCCAGACTTGATTTAGTTCGCTCGCGTACGCCTCGATGGTCGGCAGATCGTTCGCGTACTCGCGTGTCACCTGGATGCCCTGTTTCAATTTGTGGCGCAGAATGACGAGCGTGTTCTCCAGCCCGTCGTGAATGTCCACCTGTTGAATCGGCGCCTGGTCGAGGTACGAATACGATTTGACCGATTTCACGATTTCGGAGATGCGCTCGGCGCTCTGGCCCACTTCGTCGAGCAGCGCAAAGACCGAGCAACCGACGCCGAGCCAGCACGCGAGCGGCCTAAGCTGCTCCGGCGTGAAAGTATGTCCCAGCTCATCGAGGTCGTGAACCATCCAACCAAACGCAACCAGCGGCGGCGCGATTTCCCAAGCATTATCAATGCCCCGGTCTTCCAGCCACATCTGCATTTCGCCCTCGCGGTCGCTCCGCGTCAACGGGTCGAGCTTGGCGGGCGCGGCGGCGCGGCGAATGATTTCCTCGTGCAGCGCATTGATGTTGTCCATCTGGCGCGCATCCAAACCCAGCGCGGCCAGCTCGCCGTTGAGGCGCTGCCAATGCGCCAGCGTGTCGCGCAGTTGCGCCGCGCTGCGCCGCGCGGCCGCGGCCGGATTGTTCAACTCGTGCGCCAGCCCCGCGGAAAGCGTGCCAAGCGCGGCCATCTTTTCGTTTTGACGCAGCATCGCTTCGGTATTGCGTAATCGGCTGGTAACCGTGTGTAAGATCGCGAGGGTAGCCGCGGGACTAGTGGAGAGCAATTGCCGGAAGGCATCCTGATGGATCATCACGAGGCGGCTGGCGCGGGTCGCGCGCGCGGTGGCGGTGCGCGGCGCTTGGTCGAGCAGCGACATTTCGCCGATCATTTCGCCGGCGCCGCGCATAGCCAGCGTCACTTGCTGTTGGCCCGAACGTTTGGTGAACTCGAACTCGCCCTCCAGGACGATGTACAGCGCGTCGCCGGGGCTGCCCTCCTCCATCAACACCTCGCCCGCGGCGACGCGTTTCTCCTCCGAGTTTTCGAGGAGCCAGTTTAAGTCGTGCTCATTCATGCCGGAGAACAAGGGCAGTTGGCGCAAAAATTCGATACTGACCTGATCGTTTTCAAGACAACGCAGAGCCAATTCTATCTCCTTCCGATTTCAACACCTCGGCCACATCCTTCCGCTGCAAAAAGCCGGCGCGCCATGTCGGGTTAGAGATGCGGCCGGCGATGGTCCGAACCGGCTCGACGGCGCGCTGACGGGCTGCTTGCGCGCGGTCCGTTTCGCCGCGCGCGGCGTACAGTTTCGCCAGCGCCGCTTGAACGCGCCAGCGCAGCAGATCATTCTGCGCCCGCTCTGTAATCGCCGCGGCGCGGTGGAGGTCTTGTTCCGCACGATTCGCATCGCCGAGCCGGTCTCGAATGAGACCGCGGAAATAGTACAATTCGCAGGCATACCCCCGGGCCTCTTCCTGTTCAAGGCGGGCGATCAGCCAATCGCAGAATTCAAGCCCATCGTCGAGCCGCCCTTCGGCGAATGCCAATTCCGGGATGATGGCGCCGGCCAAGGCAAGGCCCATAATGCTGGCTTGGCGGTTTGTCTCATCGTGCCAGAACGGTTCCAACAACGCTCGGGCTTGTGCGAGTTTGTTTTCCTCGAGCAAAACTTGCGCGTGTATTGCCGCAGTGGCGACGGGCCAGAACGGCAAATTCATGACGGAAAGAAACTTGTCCGCTTGCTCGACCGCCGCTTGCGCCAACTCGATTTGATTCAGTGCCCCGTAAGCGCGCGCGAGGTGCAAGTGGGTCATTCCCTTGAAGAGAGACACGTTGAGAGCGCCGGCCACGGCCAAGAGATGCTCCGCTCGCCCGAAAACACGATCAAAATCACCTAGCTGCAAATCCAGCGCCAGAAGCGACCACTCGTTGTAGCCCATCCCCCAGGGATTTTCAATGGCCTGACTGATTTGATAGCCCTCCTCCGCGGCCGCGCGCGCCGGGTCCGCCTCGCCGCGGCCATGGTAGGATTCGGCAAGCATTCCCAACGCGTTGGCAATCATCGGCTGGTTGTCCAGCGCGCGAAATTCCTCCAACGCCTGCAGAATATGCCCGTGTGCCTCGCGCCATTCGCCGGTGAACTGCAACTCGACGGCGAGGTCGGTCAGCGCATACGCGGCCAACTCGCGCAGGTGGTTGGCGCGGGCGTGCTCTAGCGTTTGGCGAAAATAGTCGGCCGCGCGCTCCGGGTTGGTAAAACGGATGGACAACCCGATATTCCACAGGGCGCGCCCGACGAGGGCGGGGTCGCCCGACTGCCGCGCGAGTTCCAACGCGCGATTCAGTTCGCGATCCGTATCTTGCGTTTGGCCCAGGATCCCTTGCGCCGTCAGTAGATAGCTGAGACCATCGGCCTCCATCGCGAGGTCGCCCATGCGCTGCGCGAACGCGATCATCTGCCGATAATTCTCAATGGCCGCCAGATGTTGCCCGGCCACTTCAAAGACGCGACCGCGATTCGCGTTGATCGCGCGCACGCGGTCATTCAGTTCGGGCGTCTTGAGCCGCTCAGCCAAGGCCAGCGCGCGATCGTAAAACATCAGCGCCTCTTGATGCGCGTAGGCGCGCGCCGCGACATCGCCCGCCAGCGCCGCATAGGTAAAGGCCTTGTCGTCTTGGCCGGCGCGTTCATAGTGCCAAGCCAACATCGCCGCGTCTTGCTCCAACTGACCGCCGCGGACGTTCTCGATGGCTTGCGCGACTGCGCGGTGCAATTCGCCGCGGCGGCTCTTGAGCATGGACTCGTAGACCGATTCTTGCGCCAGCGTATGTTTGAACATGTACGCCAGATCAGGGTCGGTCAGCCGGCGGACGAGCTGGGCCATTTCTAACTGCGTGAGAGAACTATCGAGATTCATATCGTCGCAGGAACCTTCGCCAGGGCTAAAGCCAGAAACGAATCGCGCAATTCGGGCGGCGTGTGTGCGGCGATCGCGGCGATCATCTCGCGTGCCGCGGCGCTGTGTTCTTGCGCTTGGGCCGCGTTGCCCCGCGCCAATTCGACGTGACTCAGCGCGGCGAGAATCTGCCATAGAGTCCAAATCGCGTGGGTCTGCTCTGCTTCGACGCGCGCCTCGCACAGAATGGCAAATGCCTGATCGAGTTGGCCCAAACCACTCAAGGCCTCGCCTTTGAAGCGCAAGGCGGTCGCCAAATGTTGTCGCAAGCGCAGGGCGCGTTGGTTGGCGAGGATCAAGTCGCAAACAGACGCCGCGTCGGCATACTCTTGCTTTGCCAGTGCGAGTTCGGCCACGGCGAGCTGCATGCCGGCGCCAAAACGCGGGTTGGCTTCGGCTAACTCAAAAGCGATACGCCGACGGGCATGCTCGGCTTGAGCGATATCGCCCGCGGTGAGGTAGACGTGAATGAGCGCGCCGCAGGCCCACGGTCGAAATACCTGAAATTTTTCTTCGGCATACGCGAGCGCCTGGCGCGCCAGGTCTTGCGCGTGCTCGCGCGCGCCGAGATCGGCGTATAATTCGGCCAGGTTGGCGCGGGTGACAGCGAGGGTCGGAGGAAATACCGCGCCCAATTGTAACGCCGATTCCATCGCCGCGAGGGCTTGATCCGGCCGTCCCAACGCGACATAGCCGGCGCCGACCCACGCCAGACTAAACGCCTCGCCCCATTGATTGCCGATCATCCGGCTGATGCGGCTCGCCTCTTCGGACGCGTTAACGGCTGGTTCGAGTTCACCGCGCGCCAAATGATTCATCGCGGCGTAACCGAAATTATCCGCCAACATGGGGAGGTTGTTCATTTCACGCCACAGCGCGCGCGCCTCCAGGCCCACCTGGATGGCGCGGTCGGGTTCGCTGGCGAACGCGTACAGCGGGCTGAGGTCGTTCAACGCGTAGGCGATTTGTTCCGTCAGCCCGAGCCGGCGGGCAATCTCCAGCGAGCGCTCGCCGTACTCGATCGCTTGCCGGTAGCGCACGTCGGCGCGCGAGCGCAGCAACATCAGGTTCCACAGGATCTTGGCTTCGGCGCGCTCATCGCCCAACTCGCGCGCGATCACCAGCCCCGCGTCGGATAATTGCTGCGCCTGCGGAATGTCGAAAAAAGCGCTGGGAATCGAATGAATGGTGGCGCGCGCCATCAACGCGGCGAGTTCCATCGCGCGGTCGTTCCATTCGCAGGCCAGCGTCTCCATTTCCGCATAATTGGCGAGCGCCTGCTGTTGCTGCGAGTTCAATTCAAAGACGCGGCCGCGCTTTAGATAAAGGTCGCGCAGCACGGGCCCGCGCGCGGGCAGCGCGATCGCCGCCTGAATGGCCCGCGTGTAAAATGCAATCGCCTCGGCATTGGCATAGACGCGCGCGGCCACGTCGCCCGCGTGGGTCGCATAGGCGAGCGTCTTGGCCTCGTCGCCGGCTTCCCCGTAATGATGCGCGAGGAGCGCGGCATATTCGTCGAGCCGGTCCGCGTACGATTCCTCAAGCGCGTGCGCGACGTGGGCGTGCAACTCGCGCCGCGTTCTCAAGAGCAGCGATTGATACGCGCGCTCTTGAGTCAGCGTGTGGTTGAAAAGGTACGTCAGATCCGGATCGGCCACGCGCCGCACAAGATGCGCGCTTTCAAGTTGATCGAGCCGAAAGGTCAGGTTCATGTTGTAATTGCTGCCCAGAAACTTGGTGTGTCCGTTCGTAGTCAGCGACGTAGCGCAGTTTGCGGAGTCGCGTTCTCCACCGTGCCAGACGACACTCCGCAAAAGGCGCTCCGTGTCGTACTACGAACGATTCCCCCTTTCAGGCATGCGCGCCAAAGTGCATGGAGTTGTTTGAGTGACAGATGGACTATCAAATTAGCTCTGCCTGGAAGGCCTCGAAGCGCAGGCGGGTCTGCTCGTCCGGGAGGGACGCGGCAATTCGTCGGACGGCCGCGCGGGCCTCGGCCGCGAGGGCGTCATCGCCTTGAACGTGCAACCGCGCGGTCGCCGCGCGCAAGAACATGGTCGGGTCGCCGACGGGCCGCGCCAACTCGACCGCGGCTTTCAAATCGGCAATCGCGTCGCCCTTGCGATTCAGCGCGAGCAAAGCTTGGGCGCGTGTTCCCAGCGCGGCGACCTCGTACTTGACGCGATTGGTCGCGCGGCTGCGCGCCAGCGCCTCCTCCGCCGCGGCGCGGGCCTCTTCCCATTGGTAACGCGCCAGCGCCAACTCGGCGCGCGCTTGCGTGAATCGCAGTTCCCACAACCAACGATGGCTGCCATACGTCGCCGGGATGGCTTGGGCGACCTCGCGCACGAGATGGTCGGCGCGTCCCAGTTCGCCGCGGCGCGCATAGTTGAGCAAAAGGTCAATCGCCGCGCTGACCGCGGCCGGCGGGAATTTCACCGCGCGACTGGTCGCCCGTGCTTCTTCGGCGATGGCTTCGGCGCGCGCGTAATCGGACAGTTCCAAGTACAGCCCGCCGCGCATCGCCATCGCGCGCGCGAGCCACGCGCCGATCTCGTGCTGTTTGCCGAACCGGACCGCCTCGTCAAACGTTTTGATCGCTTCGCCATATTCGCCGCTCGCCATAAGCGCCAGGCCGAGATTGCCCAGCCCGCGCATGATCGCTTGGCTGTCGTAAATCTCGCGCGCCACGCGCAGCGCCTCCCGATTGCGCTGGATCGCCGCGCGATGCTGGCCGATCCAATACAGGGCGAGGCCCGACATGTCCATCCCGTAGGACAGGTACGAGTTGCGCGTGCCTCCGGCGAGCGCAAAGGCGCGCTCATACGTTTCCAGACTGGCCTTGGGGTGTCCGTCGGACACCTGGACCACGGCCAGGGTGCTCATCGCGCCGGCGGCCAAATCGCGCCGCCCGGCTTGCTCGGCCAGCCCCAGCGCCTCTTCGGCATAGTGCGTCGAGTCGGCGGTATTCCACAGTAATTGGGTGACCATGGCCAAGTCAACTAACACCTCGGCGCGGCGTTCGATCTGCGCCGGCGCGATGGCTTGAAGCGCAAGCTCCTGTTCGTGCTTGGCTTCTTTCCACATGGTCAGCATGGCAAAGGCCCTGCCGCGTCGCGCGTGGAAATCGGCAGCCAGTTCCCGATTGCCCATTTGCTCGGCAATCGCCAGCGCGCGCTCGAGTAATTGCAATTCCTCGCGATGCGCCGCGCCCCGCCGCGCCCATTCGGCGGCGCGGTCCAGATATTCCAGGGCTTTGGTTTGATCTTCGCCCAATTCGAAATGCTGGGCGAGGAGCGCCGCGATCTCATCCAATTGTTCCGGATAGGCCCGTTCCAGCGCCTGGCCTGCCGCGCGGTGCAGCCGCTTGCGATCTTCGCGCAAAAGTGACTGATACGCGCTCTCTTGCGTCAGCGCGTGCTTGAAGAGAAAGGTCAGGTCCGGCTCGTCTATCCGCCGCACCAGTTGCGCGTTTTCCAGTTGCGTGAGTTTCGAATCAAGGTTCATTTTCTGATTGTGATTTCACGGCGGCATCCCGATGCCGCCGTCAAGATCTAATAGGGATAGCCCTTCGCGCCTTGCAGGCCCTTCAGGCAGGAAATCTCGCCCATCATGCTGTGCGCGTGGCCGACGATCATGTTGTTCACGATCCAATTCATGGGCGTCGGCCCGAATCCCGATTTCGACAAATCAATCACTCGTTCCAAATCGTCATCCTGCAACGAGGCGAAATACACGTCGGTGGCGGCATAGACCGCTTGGGCATATTCGCGGGCCGTGGACAGATCAATCTTCAGCTTGCGCGCCCATTCAAACGTCGCGTGCATTTGTGGCTCGCTAATCCCGGTCTTGCCTTTCCACGCGCTCGCGAAGAGTGGGGCATTGCCTTTCAGCAAGCCATTGACGACGGCGTCTTCAACCGACAGCGCGTGAGCGTAGATCGCGCCGAGCGGATTGGCGATGCCTGGCGGAATCCAGTGTGCCTGCTCGGGCGTTACGTCGGCTACGGTGTTCTCCAACAATTCGTGCGCTTGTTTGAGTTGTTCACGCAATAGTGAAATGGCATTCATACTTACAACCCCTCCGCCTGCAGCACCTTTTCCAGTACCTTGACCTGGAACTTGCGCCCGATGACGGCGGCGATTTGCAGCGTGCGTTTCGCATCTTCGGATAGGCGGTCAATGCGCGCGGTCAACACGCCCTGCAAGGTGTCCGGGATTTCAATGTTCTGAATCTCGCGCGTCACCGTCCACTTGCCGTCCTTTAGCGCGATCCCCCCGCGATCAATCAGCATCCGAATCACTTCTTCGACAAAGAACGGATTGCCCTCCGCTTTGGCGAGAATGAGCGCGCGCAGTTGCTCCGGCAGCGCTTCGACTTCGAGTAAGTTGCTGACGAGGGTCTTGCTCTCCGTGTCGGAAAGCGGCCCGAGGTGCAGCTCACGCGCGCCGACACCCGGGATGTCATGCGCCTGCGAGATCAATTTCCAGCCGGCGGCGTCCTTGTCCTCCCGCGTGACGAAGGCGAAAACGATCGGCGCCTCCGCGGCCATGGGGATGATCTGCAACCCCAATTCGATGGACGAGGGATCGGCCCAGTGGACATCTTCGCAGATGAGGACCGTGGGCGACGACCGCGCGAGCGCGTGCAGCAGCCGTTTGTAGGCCGCGATGTATTTCGATTGCAGCGCAGGCCCATCCAAGTATTTCACCCGCGCGGCCATGTCCTCTTCCAATTTGAGACCGAGGAGATGACCGAGATACGGATAAACCTCTTTCATTTCCGCGCCGAAAAGCGTTTCCGTCGTCTGCCACAACGCGCGGTGCGTTTCCTCCTCCGACGAGCCAGCCGACGCGCCGATGATGGCGCGCAGAATATCGGTGCTCAAGTGATGCGCCATCGAAGTGCCGTAGGACAGGCAGCGGCCTTCGATCCAGCGGATGGCCGCACCCCCCTCCCCCTCGGTCCCCCTCCCCCCTCTCCTGAACCGAAGTTCAGGTTCAGGAGAGGGGGGAGGGGGAAGGGGGTAGGAGGTGAGGGCCGTTGCCTTGCGCCACTCGGCAACCAACCGCGATTTGCCCAAGCCCGCTTCGCCGATGATCGAAATGATCGAACCGCGGCCGGCGCGCGCGTCCGCGGTGATTTGCATCAGCGTCGCAAACTCGCGCTGGCGACCGACGAGGGGCGACGACAAGCCGGCGATGCCGCGCGTTCGCACGGCGCCTTTGCGTTCACCCGACACGC
Organism: Chloroflexota bacterium; assembly: GCA_016208315.1. Classification (GTDB taxonomy): domain Bacteria; phylum Chloroflexota; class Anaerolineae; order UBA4142; family UBA4142; genus JACQYF01. The sequence goes on from JACQYF010000185.1 coordinate 62,694, forward strand.
GATAGACCTGGATCGGCTCGGCTTTGCCCTTGACGGTAATTTTGCCGCGGTCCTCGGAATCAAATAGCGAAGCGGCCAGCCGGTGCGTGCTCTCTGTAATTAGAATCGCGTTCGGCTCCGCGGCGCTCTGGACGCGTGCGGCGAGGTTGACCGTATCGCCGATCGCGAGGTATTCCATGTGCAAGTCGCTGCCGATATTGCCGACGACGACCAGTCCGGTATTCAACCCGATCCGCATCTGAAAATCGGGAATCCGGTATTTGGCACGTAATTCGCCGGCGTATTCGTGGATGCCGGCGAGAATTTGCAGCGCGGCGCGGATCGCGCGCTCGGCGTCGTCTTCGTGCGCGAGCGGCGCGCCGAAAAAGGCCAAGACCCCGTCGCCGAGCAATTGGGCAATCGTGCCTTCGTAGTGGTAGACGCCTTCGCTCACGCGCCGGTGCGCGCCGGAAACTACCTCGCGCCAATCTTCCGGGTCCATTTGCTCGGCCAACGTGGTCGAGCCGACGATGTCGGTGAAGAGCGCGGTAACCAACTTCCGCTCGCCTTCCATCCGCTCGCGTTCGGCCAGAATCTTGGTCGCGACATTCTGGGGCGCGGCGCGGCGCAGCGCGTCGAGCGGTTCGGTCTTGGTTACGGGAGTCGGCCGCGCGGCCGCGCCGGCGAGGTTGAAACCGCAATTCTTGCAAAAGCGCGCGTTCGGCGAGACGGGCTTGCCGCAGTTGGGGCAGGCGCGCTCGAACGGCTGACCGCAATTCTCGCAAAACTTTGCGTCAGCCGCGTTTTCGAATGAACAATTAGGACACTTCATGGCAAACTCCGGAAAACGTAAAGCGTAAAACGTAAAACCCTGAGCCAAGTCAAAGGGTTACGTTTTACGCTTTACGTTTTATTCATCACACTCTCAACAAACATCTTCCTCAAGCCCTCGTCTCGGAACAATCCGGCCATTTCGTCCATTATCTCACGCGCGGCGTTTCGTTGGCGTTCCGCCTCGGCATCTCTTCCGAACTGCGTGAGGATGCGCGCGGCGCCGTGGCGCGCTTGCAGCACCGCGGGGCGCATTTTCATTTCGAGCGCGAGCGTTTCGGCGTGGGAGAATTGCGCCAGCGCGCGGTCGAGGTCGCCGCACGCCGCGCTCACGCGCGCATCGCCCAACGCGATTTCGGGGTAAAGGTGCTTCATGCGCCGTTCTTCGGCATAAGCGCGCGCCTCGCTCACGTGTTGCTTGGCATCCTCGACGTTGCCGTGCGCCAGGTCTACGAGCGCAGTCCCAACCAGAAAGCGCGGCTTTTCCAGCAACATGAACATCGTGGGATAAGTAAGCCCTTTTTCAAATAAACGGCCGGCGCGGTCTACGTCGCCGAGCATGAGGGCGCTCAAGCCCAAGTCGAGCCAGGCCGTGCCGCCGGCCATCGCGCCCGCCGGGTGTTCCAAAAGCTTGGCCGCACGCGTGTGAAATTCGTCGACGCGGTCGGCAAGCGCGCGGCTGACTGCCAAGTAAGCGGTTCCCAACGCACTCAGCGGCTGAACCAGCATAAAGGGCATCTCCTCTTCGAGCGGCCGGGACGCTTGGACTGAACGGTCGTAATAAGCGATCGCGCGTTCGTATTCGCCGCGCAGCAAAGCAATCTCGCCCAAGAGCCAATAGCCCCAGACCTGGTTATAGGTCGAGCCGATGGTTTGAGCGAGATCCGCGCCTTGCTGCCCGACCTCATTGGCCTTGTCGAGGTCGCCCATCCGCAGATGATAAGCAGGCATCGTGAACGCGAGAATCGAGGACTCGTGTTCGCGATTTCCAACCTCGCGGGAAAGTTGCAGGGCCTCTTGCGCGGTGGGCCACGCGTCGTCGTAAAGCGTCATGAGGATCTGCGTGCTGGAAATGTGATCCAAGCCCATCGCGATTTGGGCTTGCACATTCGAATCGCGCGCCAGTTGAACCGACTCGCCCATGTACCGCACCACACCTTGGAAATCGGCGGTCGCGGTACACATCATGCAGCGCAGCGTGAAAAGCTCGGAGAGTCCCGGCCCGTCCTGAAATTCGCGCGCCAGGCGTTCCGCGTCTGCCAGGCGTTTCTCCGCCTCGGGAAATTGGCCGAGGCGGAGCGCGATGACGTAGGACAGTTTGTTCAGCGCGGAGACTTGCATCGCAATATCGTTGCGCGCCTTGGCGACGTCGAGCATCGTCTCATAGTTCTTGACCGCGCCCGCGACGTCATTCGCCAGAGTGAGCGCGCCGCCCAGCCCTTCGTGCGCGCGCCGCGCGAGTTCCAGGTTATCTACCTTTTGCAGAATTTCGAGCGCGCGCCGGTAATACGGGATGGCTTCCGGCGTCGCGTAGGCGCGCGCCGCGTGATCGGCGGCCGCGACCAGATAGGGGAGCGCGCGCGTTTCCTCGTCGGCCTGCAGAAAATGCCGCGCGATGTCGTGGACGCGCGTCGGGTCCCGCTTTTCGAGACATTCGGCGACGCGGCGGTGCAGGTCGCGGCGCTTGCTGAGGAGCACCGAGGCGTAAGCCGTCTCTTGGGTCAGCGC
>JACQYF010000186.1 GCA_016208315.1 Chloroflexota bacterium
ATATTGCACCGCAACCTCGTTCACGGCCTGGTTCAGCAGGAAACCGACGCCCACGATCAGATCGGTCTTGGCCTCCGCCAGGGTGCTGAAATTCGGCACATACTGGGCTTGCTCACGCGATTCGACGACCTTGATGTCCGCTCCAAAATCCTTCTTGGCTCGGTTCATCCCTTCCCAGGCGGAATCGTTGAATCCCTGGTCGCCCAAGCCGGCTTCGTCGGTGACCATCGCCATGACGAGCTTTTTGCTGGGCGCGGCTGTTGGCTGGGCGCTTGCCGCAGGTGGTGGCGCAGAGGTTGGTTGGGGAGCCGCTGCTGGGGCGCAAGCCGCGATCGCTGCCAACACGAAAAACAGAGTGAGTACGCCGATAAGGTGTTTCATAGAATTCTCCTCTCTGCAATCTGAAAAATCAATCTCGCTGCTCAAACGTATGGATCCTGCGGGCTATTGGATTCGCTTTGAAAATCACCCCCTTTCGCTTTGGCGGGGAGTTCGATCGAGACCTGAACAACGCGCCAAATCATGGGCGGCGTCGTGGACGAGCGGCTCGATGGCGACCTCGTCGAGGGTCAAGACCTGGCGATCGCGCATCAGGATTTTCCCATCCACGATCGTTGTAAGCACATCGCCGGCCGATGCCGAGTAGACCAACTGCTCGATCACGTTGCTCGCCGGCCCGGCAAGGATCGGCCACATGTGCGGGGCGTGCAAGTTCACAATGATAATGTCTGCCCGTTTCCCGACCGCCAGCGAGCCGATCTGTTCGCCGAGTCCCAGACACGCGGCGGCCTCACACGTAGCCATACGCAGAACTTTATCGCAGGGCATCGCTTCTGCATCTCGCCGCGCGAGTTTTTGAAGCATGGCTGCAAGGCGCATCTCTTCGAACATATCGAGGTTGTTGTTGCTCAAGTTCGAATCGGTCCCCAGCCCGACGCGCACGCCCGCGGCCAGCAGGTCAGGTATGGGCGCCACTCCCGAGGCGAGTTTCATATTGCTGGAGGGGTTGTGCGCGACACTTACGTCATGCTCGGCGAGCAAGTGGATATCCTCGCCGCTCAAATGGACCGCGTGCGCCACCACGAGGCGATCACTCAACAAACCAAGATCGGCCAAATATGCGACCGGAGTTTTGCCGGTCTTGCTCTGGAACATTTTGATTTCATCCAGAGTCTCGGCGAGATGCGTGTGGATACCAACTTGATATTCGCGAGCCAGTCGGGAGATTTGCTGATAGGTCTCGGCAGAGTTGGAATATGGCGCGTGCGGGCCGAACCAAGTGAAAATCCTTCCCGGGACCCGGTCCTTCCATTCCTGGACGAAGGCCAGATTGCTCTCTAACGATTCCCCCGCGCCGGGCGGATTCTCGATAATCTGTGGGCTAAAGATCGCCCTTAGGCCGGACTCTAGCGCCACGGCAGCCGCTTGGGCAGGGTAGCGATAGATGTCGAGAAAGGTGGTGATGCCGCCGCGAATCATTTCGAGCTGGTTCATGTAGGCGGCGGCACGTTGGTGCTTGGGTTGAAGCGATTTGTCAATCGGGAAACAGATTTCCTCGAGCCAGCGCATCAGCGGCAAATCTTCGCAGAAACCCCGCAACAACGTTTCGTGCATGTGGCAGTTGACGAGACCGGGCAGAACGGCGTTCCCATTGGCATTGATCTCGACTCGGCCGCGACCGGACAAGTCAGGGCCGATGGCAGAAATTGCGCCATCGCGAACGCCAACATCGGCGAGCGGATAGCATGTGCTCTTGGGATCAAGGGTGAGAACATGTCCCTGGCGAATCACCAGGTCAAAGGGATTGCTATCATCCACGACGGAGCAGTCTCCCTAATTCTTGGCAGGATGATCGGGAGTCGGCCAACCATTCCGCTCCCAGAGTTTGACCGCGGTCTCGCGGCACTTGGCCAGGGTTTCATGTTCGTCCACCGACACAAACTCGTGATTCTTGAAGATCACGTCGCCGTCAATAACCACGGTGTCTACATCGGTCCGCTCGCAAGTGCCGACGACATAGCTCGAAACGTTCGCCTCAAAAAGCGGGACGGTCGAGCGGTCGTTGAGTATGGTGATGTCCGCTTTCTTGCCCGCTTCTAGGGAACCCAATTCGTGTTCCTGCTGGATGACCTTGGCGCCCTCGATGGTAGCCATCTTGAGCACATCGTAATCGGGCAGGAGTTCGAGGTTCTCGTAGCGGATGCGGTGAATCATTTGGGCGGTGCGCATGATTTCGAACATCGAGTGCGTCTGCCCGTCCGTTCCCAGCCCCACGGTAACGCCGGCTTTGATCAACGGCATCATGTTGGGCCAGAATCCAAAAATGGCGTTCGACTCGGCGTTGTGCGCGACCTTTACGTCGTGTCTCTTGAAAATCTCGGGGTCGTCCAGCGGATCAATGTAACTGCAGTGAAAGAGGATCAGGTCGGGTCGCAAAAAGCCAATGTCTTCGAGGTAGCGGGTGGGGCGCTTGCCAAAGCGCTTGGTCGTATCAAAATGGTGCCAGCGGTCGTCCAGGTGGTGCATCATTACACCCGCACCCACTTGATCTGCTACTCGGCGCACCTCTTGGAGGAGTTCCGGGGTCGTGGTGTAAGTGGTGTGGACGCCGATGCGGCCGGTGATGCGGCTATTGCGCGCCTTGGCCTGCTTGAAAAAGCGCACGTTCTCTTCGATGCCGAGGAGGGCATTCTCTGCGCTCACGCGGCCCGTCGTCTCGAAAGAGAGGATGGCACGCGCGCCGGATTCCACTGCGCCCTGATCCACAGCGTCCAGGACACCGGGCAGCGCGTACGGCCCTTCGGCCGTATCGGTCGTGGTGGTGATGCCGCTGCGTATGTGCTCCAGGAGGTTGGCTTTGGTGCCAACATACAATTGCTCGTGGGTGACGCGATCCTCCAGGAGCGGGAGCCAAAATCGCTCCATCCAGCCGTAAAAGGAGAAATCGGTCTTTTCAAAGCCCGAGAACGGAATACTGCGCACCACGGCGCTGTAGAGATGGTTGTGGCAACTGATAAAACCCGGAATCACGATCTTGCCCGAGGCGTCTATGACCTCGGCCCCTTCTTTGCCACCCACCTCTGCCGCAGGCCCCACCGCCCGGATCATGCTGTCTTCCACATAGATACTGCCGTTGCGGATGATGCGATCCTGTGGGTCAATGGTAACCACGAGGCCGTTCTTTATCAGCAGCTTGCCCATCTGGTCTCTCCTTTCGCAGAGCGATTTTGGTGCGACGCTTGTTGTCAGCAGCTCACGTTGGTTTTTTCCCGGTGCTTTGCTTTAGCTTGCCAACTGGAGCGCGGCGAGCGCATAGACGCGCGTGGCAGCTATTAATTGATCAAGTCTTAGGCGCTCGTGGGGCGTGTGCGCCTCGCCCGGCTCCCCCGGCCCATAGTTGATGCTCGGAATTTTCAGACTGTTGACCATAAAGTCCATATCCAGATACCCGTTGGTGTACCCGAAAGAGACTTGCTGGTCATAGACCTGACGATGCGCCGATTCTAACGCCCGTGCGACCAAGCTGGTTGCCGGGGTGTATGCCGGATTGAGACCGCGCTGTTTGATCGGTTCCCAGTGCCAGTCCGGACGCGAAATCCTGGCCTCGGCTTTGAATTGTGGATCCTCGGCGGCAAATTGGTCCAACAGGTTCCGAATTTCAGTCAGGCAGCTTTCCTGAGTTTCTCCGGGGATCATGCGCCGATCCAGAAAGAGGTCGCATTTGTCCGCGACGTTGTTGTATTGCGTGCCCCCCTGAATCACGCCGATGTTCATGGTGCCCCGGATTACCGTGCGCAATTCTGGAATTTCGAGTTCTTTGAATTTCATCGCCGACAAGACGGACACCACCTTGGCCGCTTGCTCGATGGCGTTGACTCCAAGCCAGGGATTCGAACCGTGAGCCAGAACGCCCGTGAAATCAATGTGGATGGGGGCGGTACCCTTACAGCCCAGCAAAATCCGATTGTCAGATGGCTCGGGCACAATACAGTAATCGGATTCGAATCCCTCTTGAGCCAGGGCGTATGCTCCGCGATGCTCTGACTCTTCGTCAATCACCGCTGCCACGGCGACGCCCTTTAAAAGTTCCACGTCGGTTCGCGCGAGAGCCAGGGTTGCCTGGACTGCGGCGGCGAGACCCCCTTTCATGTCTACACTACCGCGCCCCCAGAGATAGTTGCCGGATATTTCTCCGCTGTGGGGGTTTTCCATTCCGAGGACCGGCACCGTGTCGGTATGGCCCAAAAAGACCAGTCCGATCTCTGGTGTCTTTCCGGGTAGAACACACACGAGATTTGGACGACCGGGGGCTACTTCCCGGTACGATACCTGAAGGCCCGCTTTCTGGCACGTTTCGGCAATCAAGCCGGCGACTTTTTCTTCGCTAGACCCGGGCGCCAGGTTCGGATTGATGCTGTTGATCCGAACGAGTTCTTGCGCAAATCGGATGACTTGGTCGTCGTCTATCGCGCGGACGACGTGCTCGACAGTGGAGGTATCAAGATCACGAATCATAGATTGCCCTTGTTTCCTCAGATCGCATCTAGGCCATGACCGGAACCGCCGTCTGTTTGCCGACCTCGCGCAGCTTGCCGATCCCATTCGCCGCGCCCTGGGAAAGGAAATCTATATCGGTCGAGTAGCAGAGGATCTGCATTCCCCGCCGCTGCCATTCGATGAGCCAGTTCAAGTTGTTGATGTGAATCCCACAAGGAACCCCGTGGCGCTTGGAAGCATCCAATACGCGCTGGATCGGTCCTTCAAGAGCCGAGAGATAGTCCTTGCTATGCTCGCCCAAGCTGAGGGCTAGATCATTTGGCCCGAGAATGCACGCGCCGACTCCGGGCACGGACAACAGATCGTCAATATTCTCGACGGCCGCGGCGCGCTCGATCTGCAGGATGATCAGGTTTTGCCGGTTGGCTTGCTCGGTAAATTGCCACATCTCTTCGGGAACAAAATCGTTGTGGCCCTTGTTCACCGAACATCCCCGAGACCCCAGCGGCGGATACTTTGTACACTGGATGATGCGCTCGACCTGGCTACGCGTCTCGACACGCGGGATCATGATGCCTTGTGCTCCGGCATCCAGGGGCCGGACCAAGAGGTGGTATTCGTCACTCGGCACCCGCACGAGCGGAGTCACCCCGGCTAACCGCGTGACCTTGATCATGTCAACGACCGATTCAAAATCGAACGGTCCATGTTCCATGTCGAAAAAGAGAAAATCACATCCGGCTCGAGCCATCAGCAGTCCAATGGAAGGGGAGCGAATGTCCTGGATCATGGTTCCATAAACAGACTCGCCGGCTTGGAATTTTCCGCGCAATGGATTGAGTCTCATCGTAGCTCCATTTCTGCGATCAATGTGACATCGTAAGAACTTGAGGGTTGGCCAGGAACAACGGTTTCTCCTCACGCAAGACACGGAGAACATCTTCTACGACCATCATGCCCATGCGCCTGCGCCCTTGTTCCGTAAAGCTAGCCAGATGGGGAGTGAGCACTACATTGTCGAACGTGAAAAGTGGATTGAGCGGGTCCGGCGGCTCCGGGTCATAAACGTCGAGACCTGCTCCACCGAGACGCTCTTCCCGGAGGGCCTGGACAAGTGCCGGCTCTTCGACAATTGGGCCCCGCGAAGTGTTGATCAAGATCGCGCCGGGCTGCATGGCGCCAATAATTTCGGCGCTTAGAATGTGACGCGTGTCCGAGTTAAGTGGGCAATGAATCGTGAGGACATCCACAATTCCCGCCAATTCCTTGAGCGTGGCGACACAGGTCGCGCCCCATTCTTCCACGATGGATCTTGGCAGATACGGATCGAATACGTAGACGGACATCCCAAGCGCGTCGCGGCACATACTGGCGACGCGCTGTCCAATTCGTCCAAAGCCGACGACGCCCAATGTCATACCTTGCAGTTCGAGGCCAACGATCTGATCGCGTATGGCAAAATTTCCCGCGCGGGTGGCTCGGTCTAGCAGCGGGAGTCTTCGCGCGGCGGCGAGGATGAGCAAGAGCGTGTGCTCGGCGGCAGATTCCGTCGGCCCGCCGGGTGTGTATACGACTGGTAGGCCGCGCTGCGTGGCCGCCTGAATGTCAACAAAATCCAACCCGGCGCCGTGTCTTCCAATGACCTGCAACGCATGCCAACGTTCCATTTCCTGGCCGGTTACGTTCAACCCCGCGCACAAAACCAGGCCATGCACGCCTTCCATCATTTCGATTACTTGCGTTGCCGGGGCGGCAAACGGGGTGAGCACCTGTACTTCTTCTGCCAGTCTTTGGATTGCTGCGGCGTGAATCGGTTTGTTCACCAAGACTTTTTTCATATCTCGATCTTGTCCTTCCATCCGATCGCACTCGATGTGGTGTTTACTCAAGCGGGCGACGTACTGGGCGAAGAGGTTGGGACGGATTGCCTAATTGTGCTCCAATGCGCTGGTCGCGGACAAAACTTGGGCAGATGACGGGTCCTGGGCACGCGCGGTCTGCGAGGCAGGCGTAGCACAATAATCCCTGTACCAGGCGGCAGTGGTTTCAATCAATCGGCGGAATGCTTCCTCGCTGCGTGCGGGGTCGCGCGCGCGCAGGGCATCCACCACGTTGGCGTGCAGTTTCCAACCCTCAAGCGTGTGAGGAATGTTTCGCAGCAAACGTTCGAGAGCCGGATCGAGCGAGTTCCTGAGCTGCATCAAGATCGGGTTGTTAGCCATTTCCGCGATCAAGTGGTGGAAAGCTACATCCAATTCATCCGCGTGCTTCTGATCACCTTGTTGGATCGCTAGTTTCAATTGTGACACCGTGGCCGTCAATGTTTCGATCTGATCGTCGGTGGTCCTTTTCGCCGCAAACCGGGCTAGTCCACCCTCGATCACGGTGCGAGCATCGAAAAGAGCTTGCCAATCTAGAGTTTCTGAGAGAAACGCCAGCCCCAATACCCGCTCGATGATTCTGTGCGGGTTGTCCGAAACAAATGTACCTTCCCCGTGATGCATCTCGATCACACCCAGGGCCTGAAGAGACTGCAGCGCCTCCCGTAGCGAGGAGATTCCCACGCCCAATTCCTTAGCCAGTTGGCGTTGGGATGGCAAAGTATCTCCTGGTCGCCAGATTCCTTCTTGGATCATGGCGAGCAGCCGTTTCGTGATTACTTGGGGAATTGGGGTTGTAGTTATTGGCTCGATAGTTACCATGGGCTAAACCTGGAGTCAGTGCCAGCGCGAAACAGGAACGAGAAGCCGAAAAACTCTGTACGCGTCTTCGATTTCGCCCTCAAAGACGGGTCAATGTCCGAATTCCTGTTGGCAGCGTCAGTAGGCGTGTCGTACGAAACCCGCGTACACAATCCATGCGTGGAACGCCAAGAGTCATGGTGTTCTGGTCTTCAGATGACCTGCACACTTGCCATTTTACCACAATTCTGATTTCTGTCAAGTGGCGGAATGGACGAACGGACGTGCAGCTACCGTTCGTAAACCAACGTGTGGAATGTAGTGAGTCTGAATTGCGGTATGGAGCGCCCCCAGCTTTACAAAGCATCCAATACGCAGAGATATCTCTTGTTGGATCGTCGGTTTGAACAACCACCGCGCTAGAAGCGCGAAGTGGGAAAAGAGCTAGTCACGAAACTGCGGGTGAATTCCAAATCCATATTGTTTAACGGGGATGCGGTGAATGGCTACGAAGTTGCAACTCACAGGGCACGGATTACTTGCTGGCCGCAAATGGACACCACGATATAGATAAACTCGGAAAACGGGCTGGGGACATTGTCGAATCAATCCGGGAAGGATTGTCGCGAACGTGAATATTCGGGGGTAACTTTGCGGAAATTGCCGAGCACGACGACGTAGATCGAGTGAGTTCTAAGATTGAATCGTAAGGTCAGCCGAATCGTGGCGATGAGAAGACGCTGATCGTTCATCCCATCGAAAGTCTTGCCGTCCGCTTGTCGTTTGCTTGGTATGAAACAAGAAAATATGGCGGGCCCCAATTCTTTACGCGGGGGAAAAGAGGATAGAAGGTAAGTACGCGGAAGAGAAAATCATCTCTGCTCGCGCGGCCAATTGCCGTATCGCAGCGCGGCGGGCTTGCAGACCTCCACGCACAATCCGCAACTGCGGCAGCGCTCTGTGTCAAGAATTTGCTTCAGCTCAGAGTCACGCGGTTTTTCGCCTTCGATCTGTCGCGCCGCATACGCGCACACGATAATGCAGAGGCGGCAAAGCGTGCAGAGAGTCGGTTCAAAATCGAATGTCAGCGGCGTCGTACCATCGGCAGTGTGTAGACGCGAGAGCGCGATACCGCGCACCTCTGCGAGATCGGCGTAGCCGCGTTCGTCGAGCCAACGATTCAAGCGCTCCGAAGATTTCCCGAACCACGCCAAGCCGCGCAGCAGCGGCGCGGTGCAAACGCTGACAGCCGCCGCGCCGACCATCGTCATTTCCACGGCGTCTTCGGCTGAGAAGATGCCGCCTGTGCCGATCACTGGAACATTGAAGCGAGATACCAGCTCGGCGACGACGGCTTGGGCGACCGGTCGGATTGCCGCGCCGGACATCCACGCGCGATTGCCCGCGCCGCCGATGCGCGGCTGCCCGGTGTTGACGTCAATTTCCAGTGTGGGACCAATCGAATCAATTGCGGTATACCCGTTCGCGCCGGCGTCGAGCGCGGCTTGCGCGGTCTCGTATAACTCGTCGCCCCAGTTGAAGGTGAGTTTGGCAAGGATCGGCAAGTCGGTCCGGTCTCGCACCGCGCGCACCAGGGACGGCAGCGCGTCGCGGCGATACGCCACACATTCAATCGCGTCCACGACTTGTGTTTCGACAACTGGACCGGCGATGACTTGCGCTTCGGCTGCCGTGTGCCCGAGGCTGACGATCAAGATGCCGGGGTGATTCTTCAGCGCGGGCAACTCGGATTCGACCCACTGCGTCCACGGCAGGTCAGCCCACTTTTCGCTGTTGAACAGAGTGGCGCGCAGGTTTGAGGATCGCGGCACGACGATGTGAGGCGTGGGATTGATCGCGGGTTCGAGCCGCAGAGTCTTGGTGGTCACGCCGCCCGCGCCGGCGCGGTATGCCGCCCAGATTCCTTCCGCGCCATACGACAGCGGACCTGACGCGAGGACGAACGGCGACGGCATTTCGACGCCGAACAAGCGCGTGCGGAGATTAGCCATCGCGTCCTCCGGCGACCGCGGGGAACAATAGGATTTCGTCGTCGTCGGCGAGGGGTGTGTCGAAGGATTTATCACTAACCAGTTGGTTATTGTGAAAGACGCGCAGATGCGAACCGAGCGCGTGGCGAAAGCGATTCGGACTCAATTCTATCAAGTGTTCCAGCAAACCGCGCACCGTCGTTCCAACCGGTACGGAAACCGCGGCGCGTTTCGTCCCGGCGTAATCTGCCAGCACGTTGAAATACCGCACGCAAATGACGATCTCGTTCATAGATCATCCACCATCGGTCCCGTGTACGGCGCGGCCCAGCCGAGATTCGCGCGGACCGCGGACGCGGCGCCGGACGCGAAGGCTTCGCGCATGCGCTCACCCACCTCGTTCAATCCCAACCGCGTGAGTGTCTCGGCGCGCGGTAGACCGGTCTCGGCATCCCAGCCCCGCAGTGCATAGTATTCGGGCAGCATTTCGTCGAGGCGGCACACGCTCCCTTTCGCGTGACCCGATGGCGAAGGGATTTGCGTAAAGCGCCACGGCAGCACATCGTCGGCGCGGGTGATGCCGTGCAAAGCGTTGTAGGCGCGCTGCAAATTGTAGATGCGCTCGCCGATGGATTTCAACCGCGCCGCGTCCATCGCCATGCCGGTCATCGTGCGAATCGCTTCCGCTTGCTCTTCCCAATAAACTTCGGCGAGGACAAACGTTCCCCCCGATTTGCAGTTGCCGCACGAGTCTACCACCGCGCCATAATCTTCGCCATCTTTGACGAGCATCGCCTTGTAGCGCGTCGCGAGCGGATCAACCAGCTCGGGCAAATAATGCGAACCGTACCGGCGGACCGCTTCCGACGGATAGCCGGTCTCGTCGAGCACCGGGAAGGCTTTGAGGTGGTCCGCGCCGCGCGTCGAGGTCACGTGCGACAAGCCCATAGACTGCTGCGCGCGACCGTCCTGAGCGGAAATGGATTGACCTTTGACGTGCATTGCGTAACGCGCCGCGCCCTTGCCGATGATGTGCGCGGCGCGCGCCGCGCCCTCCGCCAAAAGATTTCCGAGCTTTCCCTCGCGGAAACTCATCCGGCGCAACAGCTCAATGATCGTGTGATAGTTTCCCCACGATAGGTCTAGCCCCTCGCCGTCCGCGTGCGACAGAATGCCTTTCTCGGCGAGTTCCATCGCGAAGGAAATCGCGCGCCCCGCCGAGATGGTGTCCAGTCCCCAATCGTCGCAAAGCACGTTCGCCTTCAACAGCGCCGGCAAGTTGCGATTCAGCACTCCCGCGCCCAGCGCGTTCAACGTCTCATATTCAACGCTGGTCGCGGTCACGCCCGCGAATTCGCCGGAGGTGACCGAGTAGATTTTGTCGCAGCCGATGGGACAGTTAAAGCAGCCCATATCGCGGACGATGTGTTCCTCGCGCAACGTCTCGCCGGAGATGAATTGAAAGCCGTCGAAACTCCCGTACTGGAAATTCTTCGTGGGGAAGCGACCCATCGGGTGCATCAAACTGACCAGGCTAGCCGTGCCAAACTTGTGTACTCCGGCAAAGAATTCGTTTTTGCGAATCTGCGACTGCATCCTGAACGCGAGCGCGCGGTGCGCGTCGGGATCGGCGAGGCGAATCCCGCGTGTGCCATGCGCCGCGATCGCCTTGAGATTCTTCGCGCCCATGACCGCGCCGATGCCGGACCGCGCGGCGTGCCGCCCGAACGAGACCATGATCGCCGCGAGGCGCGCTTGATTTTCGCCCGCCGGTCCGATGACGGCGGTCGCGACCTCCGGGTTGCGATTTTCTTTCTGGATGATCTGCTCGGTCGCGTAGCCGCCTTTGCCCCACAGATGCGACGCCTCGCGCAGTTCTACCTTGTCGTCCTGCACGAACAAGTAGACCGGCGATGCCGCGCGCCCCTCGAACACGATGAGGTCGTACCCGGCATACTTGAGCTGCGGCGCTAAATGTCCCCCGGCATTCGCGTCGCCGTAAATGCCGGTGAGCGGCGACTTGGCTACAAATTCGATCCGTGACGCATTGGGCATCAGCCCGCCGCACAGCGGACCGGTGGCGACGATCAATTTGTTGGCGGGACTGAGCGGGTCGGTTTGCGGCGGCACTTCGTCCCACAAAATCTTTGTGCCGATACCGTTGCCGCCAAGATAATCTTCCGCCCACTCGACCGACAGTGGCAGAGTTTGGATCTCGCCAGTGGTCAAGTTGACGCGAAGGTAACTGCCCGCGTATCCAACATAAGGGAATGCTGTCATTTTGTTGCGATCCTCCGCCGTGGCAGTGCGCCGCGTTCGGCAAGGATTTTCTCTGCGTGCGGCAGCGCGGCGCGTAATTTCTCGAACACCATCTGTCCGTGCGATTCCAGGACGTATTCGAGCGCGCCGGGCACGCACACGCGGACGCACCACGGATCGCCGCCGCATTGGTCGCACTTGACGGCGACCGCCTTGCCGAACTTGCCGTGCCCGGATTGTCTCACAAGTCGAATCGCGCCGATGTCGCACGCGCTGACGCATTTGCTGCACCCGGTACACAGATGCTCGACGATCACGACCGCACCCATCTCCGATACGACGATGCCGCCCGGCTCGGGACACGCGGCGATGCACAGTTTCTCATCGCACGGTGGACACACAATCGGCAGGAAGAGATCGCGCGGTTCGTCTTTGAAAACGTGGATACGCGCGAGCGCGGGATTCACCACGCGTTCCTGTTCCAGCGAACAGAACGCTTCGCACGCGGAACAGCCCGTGCATTTTTCAGGATTGACTTGAAGGATCATGAACCTCCTCGGCGAGACCCAGCCGCGCCAACGTCTCCGCAGTTGGACGCCCGTCGCGATCCCAGCCGCGCAAGCGATAATAGCGATCCAACATCGCTTCAAAATCAATCAATCGCCCGACGCGAATTGGCGCGCCTAAGCGCGTCTGCTCGGTCGCCGGGTCGGTCTCGTTGGCGAGCAGCGGCAAAGGTTCTTGAAAGCGGAGCGGCAGACAATCGTCGCTACGGCTCAAACCCTCACGAATGTTGTACAGCCGTTCCAGGTTCACAATGCGCTCGCCGATGGTCAGCAATTCTGCGCCTGTGTCCTCGCCGCCCAACGCGCCCAGCCCCTGCGCGAGATCATCGGGGAGCAAGCTGTACTCCTCGGTCGTGCTGAACTTGCAGATGCCCAGCGCGTCCGTCACCGCGCAATAATGCTCGCCATAGACCAGCATGTCCGGCTTGTAGGTTTCATTCGCCGGATCCATCAGTGGGATGACGATGTCGCTCGGAAAGATTTTGCGCGCCGTGTCCCAGTTGCCGCTCACGTCAATGGTCGGCAAACCGTAGAGGTGATCCGCGCCGCGATTGGAAGTGGCGTGCCCGAGACCGAACCCTTTCGCAAAGCGCGGCTCCTGGCGCGGCATCTCTAAACCTTTGACGTGCATCGCCCACGCGTCCGCGCCGTTGCCGATTTTCGCCGCAGCCCACTTCACCCCGTCAGCGAGCAGGTTGCCAACTCCTTGGCGTTTTCCGATCTTTTCGATCAGCCCGACGATGCTGGCGCCGTCACCCCAAACGAGTGAGAGATCAGGATCCGAGAGCAGACCGCGGTCGTGACATTCCATCGCAAAGGCAATCACGACGCCAGTCGAGATCGTGTCCAATCCATATTCATTGCAGAGCTGGTTGGCGCGAATCACGACTTGCGGATCGCGATTCCAACAAAGCGGACCGAGCGCGTCGGTTGTTTCGTATTCGGGACCTTCGACCTCAATTCCATCTACGACCGAAAGGCGCGAGCACCGCACCGGACAGACCGCACAGCCGAGCCGCTTGACGCGGTAGCGGTCCAGCGCGCGCGCGTCAATCTCGTCAATAAACGGCACTTGCGAGAGGCGATGATTCTTCGCGGGCAAGTCACCGCTGAGGTTCTTGGGGCGGACGAGGCACAGTGTACCGTCCGCCCTTAGCCCCGCCAGCTTGGGATCGTCGAGCAATCGCTTGGACATGCGCCGCGCCATCGCCGCGAACTGTGGCGGGGTCGTCGCGTGCTGTGAGGCGCGGACGTGAATCGCTTTGAGTTGCTTCGATCCCATGACCGCGCCGGGTCCGCCGCGCGCCGCCGCGCGTCCATAGTCGTTGATGATCGCAGCGATGCGGACGCGGTTCTCGCCCGCGGGCCCAATACACAAAACGCGTCCTTTCGCCGGATCGAACAGCGCATCTTGCGTCGCCGTCGTCGTTTGTCCCCACAAATGAGCCGCCGGACGGATGGCGACCATGTGATCGGTGACGAGCAGATAGACCGGCACGGGCGACGCGCCGGTAATGATGAGCGCATCAAACCCGGCGCGCGCCAATTCGGGGCCGAAATGTCCGCCCGCGTTGGCGTAACCATACGCGCGTGTCGCGGGCGATTTGAACGTGACGTGGTAACGCGAGGCGCTGGGCCACGGCGTGCCGCTGAACGCGCCGGTCGTGAAAATGAGGCAATTGTCAGGATCGAACGGCTCGACCGCCGGTCCCACGCGATCAAACAGCAGCTTGGCGCCCAGCCCGCGCCCGCCGAGGAATCGCGTGCAGAGCGCGGGATCGGTTTCGGCATTAGCGATGGAGCCGGTGGAGAGATTGATCGTCGCGGTGAGTGGCATTTGCGCCTCGTAGACGCGAAGGGTTTCCGAAACCCTTCGGGTCTATGTTCTCACATTACCAAACTCATCACGGCTTTTTGGACGTGCAGCCGGTTCTCGGCTTCGTCGAACGCGGCGGAGAGCCAGCCGGTGCCGCTCGTCTTGTCAATCACGTCGTTGGCGACCTCAAAGCCGCGGTCGCACGGCAGACAGTGCATGTAGATCGCGCTCTGGTCGGCGAGCGCCATCGTCCTCTGTGTGCAAATCCAATCTTTGTGCTCGTCGAAGATCGCCTGCGTCTTTTTCCCGTCCGATTCTCCGACCGGTGGCTGAAAGATCGGCGTGGCACACCACGCCTTGGGGTAGACCACGTGCGCGCCCTCCATCGCGCCTTCAAAATCGTTCGAGATTCTGAACGTTCCGCTGTAGGTCGCCGCGTACGCCTCGCACTGCGCGAGGATTTTCGGATCGAGTTCCATGCCCTTGGGGTGCGCTAGCGTCACGTCCATGCCCATCATCGTCGCGTACAGGATTGCCGATTGCGGCACCGCGCGCGGCTTGTGAACGCTGGGCGAATAGGCCCACGACATGGTGAACTTGACGCCTTTGAATCCGCCGAATTTTTCTTTGACGGTGAGAATGTCCGCCAAGCCTTGGAAGGGATGATAGACGTCGTCTTCCATGTTGAGCACCGGAATCTCGGACCAGCGCGCGAATTCCTGGAGCATCGCGTGCGCGCCGCCGTACTCCCAATCCACCGGGTCGCCGTAACAGCGGATCGCGATGGCGTCGCCCATCCGGTCGAGGACGCGCGCCACGTCGCTGACGCGCTCGGTGCTGTAGGCGACTTCGCGGCCCTCCATCGCGGGCGTGTAAATCTTGTCGGGATCGAGGTAGTGCGCGTGCCCGCCGAGCTGGGTCATGCCCGCCTCGAACGAATTGCGCGTACGCAGCGATTGGTTGTAAAAGATCATGAACAGGGTCTTGCCGCGGAGCAGTTGATCGTGCGGCACGCCTTTGGCACGCTCGCGTTTGAGGTCCTGTGCCACGTCGAGGATCGTCTCAATTTCCTCGCGCGTGAAATCGGTCTCCGCCAAAAAATCGCGTCCTCTCAAACTCTTGGCCTTCATGTTCGACTCCTGTGTTTCTTAGAGTTCGCACCGATGCGCCCACACTCGCGCCGCCGCGGCGTGCGCTCGGCGATGGAGCATCTCCACGTCCAGGCCGATCACTTGACCGTCGCGCATCAGAGTTCGCCCGGCGACGATGGCCGCGCGCACGTGCGATTGATTTCGATACAGCAGTAATTGGTCATATAGATTGTGCTCGGTCAGCGGCGTTGGCAAGGTCGCATCAATCAATTGCAAATCGGCTTGCCAGCCCGGTTCGACTCTGCCGACGGAGTCCAGCCCGATGACACGCGCGCCGCCTTCGGTGGCGAGATACCAAACCAGGTTCGCGGGCATGACGCGCGAATCGCGATGGCTGGCTTTGTGGATGAGGAACGCGCCGCGCATCACCTCGAAGAAATCGTCAATGTAGCCATCGCTGCCCAATCCAACTTGCACGCCGGCCGCGATCAACTCCGGCACCGGCGCGATCCCACCCCCGACCTCGCAATTCGAGAGTGGCATGTGCGACATGCGGACTCGCCGTTCCGCCATCAGCGCGATTTCAGCCGAATCCACCTGCACGCACTGCGAAGCCAGCATATCAGGTCCAGCGACGCCTAAACTATCGTAATAGCACATAGGGCGTTTGCCGAAATGTTCGAGCACGTATTCCGGCTCGTACGTGCCCTCGGCACAGTGCATGTGAACCGGTACTTGAAGGTCACGCGCCAAGGTGAACGCTTGGCGGATGAAATCGGCGGAGCAACTGAAACTGGTGTGGAAGCACATCATGCCCGATACCAGGTCTCCGCGCGTTCGGCATGCGGCGATGAATTCGGCGTTTTCCTTGAGACCCAGTTGACCATTCGCCGCGCTCACGCGCTCGGTTGCTTCAAACGACAGAATGCCGCGCAGCCCGCGCCGCCGGACGACTTGCGCTTGCGCGTCGAGACAACCCGGCAAAGCGAATGGCGCTTCGAGACAATCGTAGAATGACGTGACGCCGCTCTGCAACAGACGGACGCATTGCAGGTCCGTTGCCGCGCAAATCATCTCCTGGTCGAGCCGATTTTCCACGCGGGGCCACCAGAATTCTGCGAGGAACGGCAGAAACCCGGATGGCGCGTGTTCGAGCGGAATGCCGTGCGCCAAGACGCCGTAAAGGTGCGTGTGAGTGTTGACGAATCCCGGCGCCAGTACCTGATCGGTCGCGTCCCACTGCTGATCGTCTGGGTAACGCTGGCACAAGCGGTCGTTCGGCGCGACATCGGCGACGCGGTCTTGGACGATCCGCGCGCCCCAGTTCCGGCGCGGCGGCTCGCGCGTGTTGGCGATCAACCAGGTTGGAAGAATAACGGTATTGTCCATGGAATGAATCATAAGGGAATGCCAGCTCTAATCGCATCCTCTTTCACGGTCTCGTAAATCCCGCGCCACTCGTCGCTGGGACGCAGCGTGGCGACGTCGTAGCAATCCTGGAAGCGCTTGCCCTGCGGCGCTTGACCCAACATGCTTTCGTACTTGGGCAGCAGTTTGTTCGCCACGTCGTTCGCCTGCGTGAGATTCATCTTTGCCGATTTCTTAAAGACCTCGCCCGCGAATTTGGTTTCCAGCGGTGTGATGTGATCGCTGTACTTGCCGCCCGCCGAGCGCGGTCCCGTACACGAAGTTGCGCCGCACGCCGCCAGCGTCATCATGCCGACCGCGGACTCGTAGAGCAGCATCGGCGTGGCGGGACCGGCGGTCTGATTCAGCACCGAGTTGGCGCAAATGTGCGTATTCCGGCTGAGCGCCTGGAAGACGACGCTCAACGCCCACAATGCCTGGCGTCCGCAGTTGCCCATCGTTCGCAAATCGTAGGGGAACGCCGCGCCATTGCAGCACTGGTAAACGTTGTAGAGCATGATCGTGCAGGCAATACAGGAAATCGCGGAACCTTCCGGTCCGCCCGCATAGCCGCCGATCATTGACCAGGAGCCGCCATAAGTGATTCCGCCGCAGTTGTACGCCTGGCTCAGCTTGAAGAGCGATTCGTACGAGGTCTTGATTTCCACTTGCGAAAGAATCAAAACGATGTCGCGCTCCGGCTTGTAAGCGCCGGGCATTCCATAGCCGCCCAAGACGCCATAGTGAGTGGGCGACGTGCCGACCGCGTATAGTCCCATGCCCTCGCGCCCGGCGCGTCGAATGCCCTCCAGCGTCAAATCCGCTTGCAGTCTGCCCGCCAGCAATTCGTAAGGCGAACCCGCGCGCAAGTCCGCGCCCCAAATTTTTTGCAGCGACGGTCCTTCGATGCAATCTACTTCGGGCACGCTGGCAATGCCCTCAACCAGCGGCATGAAGACATCTTCGTTGACCGCGATGCTCAAAGGCGCGACCCACACTGGCGGCGTCGGATCGCCCAAGCGGCGATGCTTAAAGTACGATTTTTGGGTACCTTCGCCCAAACTAAACTCGGAGGGCGCGGCGTCCAATCCCGCCAGCAATTCCTCGCGGTTGAACTTGATGGTCCGCTGCGTGTCCGTACACAGCATCCCCGTTTCGGCGGCGACTTGCAGACCGGCTTGAAAGTAGCGATCAGCTAAATCCAGGTCTTGGTTGACCGGATTGTTGGGATCGCAAGTCTTTTGCAGATTGAATTCCTTCGCTTTGGCGGCGATGGTTTGTGGGATCACGCGCGTATCCCAATCGAACTGGCGACAGATCGGACCCCGGTGCGCTTTTTCAAGGACCTCTAGTAATTTATGTCGATTGATGGACATGGCGATTCTCCTCTTCATTGTTTCTCAGCCTGTCATTGCGAGCGGTTTTTGCGTCGGACGAACTGCGTCCGCGCAATCTCCAACTCGCGAATTGGGGATTGCTTCGGGCAAACACCGCCCTCGCAATGACAGGGAGCGGTTACTTCTCGACGACCAGCTCTACCGCGGGAGGGCGTTGGGCGGATTCGAGCAGGCGTTCGCAGACGCGCACCGCGGACACCGCGGTCGTCCCCCAACCGTCGGCGTGAATCTCACGCGCGAATTCGCCGGTGACCGGACCGCCGCCGACGACGACGAAGAATTTGTCGCGCAAGCCCATCTCTTCCAAGAGCGCGACGGTGTCGCGCTGATACGGCATCGAGGTTGTCATCAGCGCGGACAAGGCGATGATCTGCGCGTTCTCGTTCAGCGCCGTGTCCACCAGCTTGAGCGGCTGCACGCCGACACCGAGGTCAACTACCTCGAAACCGTTGACGGACAACATCGTGGCAACCAGATTCTTGCCGATGTCGTGAATGTCGCCCGCGACCGCGCCGATCACGACCTTGCCTTTGCGCTTGATGCTCCCCTTTGCGCTCAGATGCGGAGTGAAGGTGTTCATGCACTGTTTCATCGTCTCGCCGGCGAGCATCAGTTCCGGCAGAAAAATATCTCCGACCTGGAAGCGCTGCCCGATTTGCTGGATGGCGGCGGAGGCGCAATCAATCGCCGACGGAATGTCCATTCCGCTGGCGACGATCGCTTGGGCCGTCTTGACCGCCGCGGCGGCATCGTAATTCAGAATGTCCGTTTCAAGTTGGCCTAATAGCACTTGGTCGTCACTCATGTTTTTCTCCTTGGGGAAAAGTGCGCGAAAGATCACGAAAGAGCGCGAAAGGTTGCCCTAGACCGAGAGCCGCGCGCCGTTGACTAGAGTCTGTTTGGTTTGCGCGTCGAAGATGCGGATGCCTTCCGGCGCCGGTTTCAGCCAGACCTTGTCGCCGAGGTTCACGCGCCGGTTCGTCGGCACACACGCTTTGAGTTGGATGTTCGGGCATTGGACGGTGAGAAGCGTCTCTTTGCCGAGCACCTCGAAGATGTAGACGGTTCCTTCAATCGCGTTACCTGTCGGAACATCGTGTACCAGAATGTCGTCGGGACGAATGCCCATCACCAATGGCTGGTTCGCGCCGATGCGCGCGAGACCGGCGGCCATCGCGTCCGGGAATTCGTACTCGAAACCCCGGCACTCCAAGCGCGATTTGTCCTGCCCCAGCGTGCCCTCGACGAAATTCATCGGCGGGCTGCCGATGAACCCGGCGACAAACATATTCTGCGGGCAGTTGTAAACGGCGACCGGGTCGCTCACTTGCTGCACGCGACCGTTGTTCATCACCACGATCTGATCCGCCATCGTCATCGCTTCCGCCTGGTCGTGGGTCACGTAGATCGTCGTGACGCCCAAATCCATTTGCAGGCGCTTGAGTTGGGCGCGCATGGTGACGCGGAGCTGCGCGTCCAAATTGGAGAGCGGCTCGTCCATTAAAAAGACCTGGGGCTTGCGGACGATGGCGCGTCCGATGGCGACGCGCTGCATTTGCCCGCCCGACAGCTCGCGCGGATAACGCTGGAGCAGTTTGTCAATCTCCAGAATCGCGGCGGTCTGCTCCACGCGTTTTTTGATCTCCGCCTTGGGCACGCGCCGCGCCTCGAGCGGAAACGCAATGTTCTTGAACACGTTCATGTGCGGATACAACGCATAGCTCTGAAAGACCATCGCCACGTTGCGGTCCCACGCGGGCACCAACGTCACGGCCCGATTGGCGACGGAGACCTCGCCCCGGGTCGGCTCTTCCAAGCCCGCGAGAATCCGCAGCAGCGTCGTCTTGCCGCAGCCCGAAGGCCCGACCATGACGGTCAGCTTGCCATCGGGGAATTCCAGCGTGACGTCGTCCACTGCCAGCGTGCTGCCAAATTTTTTGACCAGCCCTTGTACCGCTACCGTAGCCATAGTTCCTCTTTCACCACGCCGGCCAGTTCGCCGGATACCAACTGGCTCGAAAATTTTCGTTCAAGGAATCGAGCGCCGCCATGTCCGCTTGGGAAATCTCAAAATCGAATACGGCGGCATTTTCCTGAATTCTGCGCTTGTGAGACGACTTGGGCACTACCACCACGTCGTGCTGCAAAGCCCAGCGCAGCATGATTTGCGCGGGCGATTTATCGTAACCGGCGGCGATAGATTTGATCGTAGGATCGTCCAAGCGTTTTGCGTTGGCGAGCGGGCTGTAGGATTCCAGTTGAATCGCGTGCTCCCGGCAATAGTCGCGCAGCCCTTGCGGAAAATTCCAGGGGTGAAATTCGACCTGATTCACGGCGGGCACGACGGATGTTTTCGCGACGAGATGCTCGATCTGCCGAATCGTGAAATTGGATACGCCAATCGCCCGACATTTCCCTTCGTCGCGCAACCGAATCAACGCCTTCCAGGTCTCGAGCGTGAGTTTCTTTTCGACCGGCCAGTGAATGAGGTAGAGGTCCACAGACTCTAGTCCCAACTCGGCGAGACTGGACTGACACGCGGCATAAGTCGCCGCATAGCCCTGCGCGTCGTTCCACACCTTGGTCGTCACAAAAATCTCGCGGCGCGGTATCGCGCTTTTGGCAATCGCCAAACCGACTTGGCGCTCGTTCCCATAAGCCGCGGCCGTATCAATGAGCCGGTATCCACATTGCAAAGCAAAGCGGATCGAGTTTGGCAGCGTTCCGCCGCGTTCAGACCCAAACGTTCCCAGCCCCAGATAGGGCATCCGAATGCCGTTGTTTAGCACGGCTTTACTCGCGATGGTCTTGGTCATCGGCATGGCTTTAGATATGCGTGAGTTGTCCGCCGTCCACCAGCAGCACCGACCCATTGATGTACGCGGCATCGTCCGACGCCAGGAAGACGACGGCGCTCGCGATGTCTTCCGGCTTGCCGAATCTGCCATTCGGAATCGTCTTCAACGCCTCCGCTCGCGCGATCGGATCGTCCAAGAACCAGGCATTCATGCGCGTGTCAAATGTGCCCGGTGCGATCACGTTGGAGCGAATGCCGAGCGGTCCAAACTCGAGGGCGATGGCTTTGCAGAGTTGGTGAATCGCACCCTTGGAGGCGCAATAGTGCGCCGAGCCGGGAAACGCCACGAATCCCGCAATCGAGCCGAGGTGGATGAGCGCACCGGCGATTCTATGAGCAACCATATAGCGCAGCACCGCCTGCGAGCAGATGAAAGACCCTTTTGCGCCAACGTCCATCACGCGGTCCCATTCTTCCTCGGGCAGGTCGAGGAATGGGATGTGGCTGGCGACCCCGGCGTCGTTCACCAAAACGTCAATGCGCCCGAATTCTGCAACCGCCGTGGCGACCATCGCGCCGACCTGTTCTTGCGAGCGCACGTCCACTTGGCAGGCAATCGCCTTGCCGTCTGTTCGTCGAATCTCATGGGCAACCGCTTGCGCGCCGGGCAGATCAATATCGCCCAGCACGACGCCAGCGCCCTCTGCCGCGCACCTGATCGCAATGGCGCGACCCAAGCCCGCCGCGGCTCCCGTCACGAT
The DNA here is from genome assembly GCA_016208315.1 of Chloroflexota bacterium. Lineage (GTDB taxonomy): Bacteria > Chloroflexota > Anaerolineae > UBA4142 > UBA4142 > JACQYF01. Next base: position 21,264 of record JACQYF010000186.1, read on the forward strand.
CACGACCTTGTTGCCAAGTCTCACTTTGATCCCTTTCGCATGAAGCCTCGATGCACAGGGGAAGATTGCTTCGCACAAACCGCTCGCAATGACAATGACAACACCTTGATCCTCCGCCCGCTAATACTTGACCGCGCCCGCGGTGAGACCGCGGATGACCCAGCGTTGAAAGATGATGACCAGCGCGACCACTGGTATCAGCGCCAGAATGATGCCGGCGGAGACCCAGGTGTATTGCTGCCGAAATTGGAAGGAAAAGTTCTGGATGGCGACGGGGACGGTCTGCACGTCGGGCAGCCCCATCGTGACCACGTTCGCCAACATGAATTCTCCAAACGTGCCGATAAAGGCAAACACGCCCGCGGCGAATAGTCCCGGCGCGGAGAGCGGGAGCACCACCTTGCGGAAGATTTGCAGCGGCTTGTAACCGTCCACTTTGGCGGCATCTTCCAATTCGTAGGGCAGCTCGACAAAATAGCTGGCGAGCAGCCAGGTGGCTAGCGGCACGTTGTAAAACACGTTCGGGATGATCATCGCGGGCAGCGTCCGCAGCAGCCCCAACTCCCGCAAGAGGACAAACGTCGGCGCGATAGTGACGACCGGCGGGATCATCGCGCCCAACTGCAAGATCAACAGCGACTCGACTTTGTATTTGAAACGCATGCGCGCGATGGCATACGCGGAGAGGGACGAGACGACCAGAGCCAGCGCCGCCGTGAACAATGCGACCACAAAACTGTTTCGCACCGGAGTCAGGAAGTCCAACTGTCCGATCACGGCGGCGTATGCTTGCAGCGTCGGTTCTTCCGGCCATAATTGGATGGGGATCAAGTACTCGGCGCCCATCTCTTTGAAGGAAGTGATCAGCACCCAGTACAACGGCGACAAGCAGAACGCCGTGATGAGCAGCGTAATCAGCAGTGACGCGACGGTCTCGATTGGCTTGCGATATTTCCGGCTCCACGCGTTGATCATTGCCTAAACCTCAAATTCCGTCTGATCCGGCTGAGGTAGACGACGCTCAGGCACAGGATCATCACGAACACCACCATGCCATATGCCGAGCCGAGACCAAATTGCGCGCTCGTGAAATAGAACTTGTAGGTGAAGGAACTAAGCGTTTCCGTACTCGTTCCCGGTCCCCCTTTAGTCAAGCCATAGATGAGGTCGAAAGTTCTGAGCGCGTCCATGCACCTGAAAAGGAGCGCCACTAGGATCGTCGGCGCGAGCATCGGCAAGGTGATGCGGCGAAAGCGGTAAAAGGCGCGCGCGCCGTCCACCTGCGCCGCGTCGTAGATCTCTCGGGGAATGACCGCCAGTCCGCCGATCAAGAGGATCGCCATCATCGAAGACATTTTCCACACGTCCGCCAGAATCACGCTGTACGTCGCCAACGTGGGATCGGCGAGAAAGACCGGCGCTTCTTTGACGATGCCGACTTGCTTGAGAATATAGCCCAAGCCCACATCGGCGTTGAAAAGCCATTTCCAAATATTCGCCGAGATGATCGGGGGGATCGCCCACGGGATGACGATGATCGAACGGATAAAGCCGCGCAGCCACGGGCTAACCCCGAAAGAACTGATCGCCATTCCCAAACCGATCCAGAATTCTAGAAAGACGGCGACGACGGTAAAGTAGACGGTAAAGAACAACGCTCCGAGAAATGACTTGCCTGTAAAGACGTCGAGATAGTTGCCCAACCCTACAAACGTTTCCGACGACCAGTCGGTCTGGTGATCTAGGTGGTGCAGACTGAAGATAATGGTCTGCCCGATCTGATAGTAATAAAATAGAAAGATTCCGAAGGCGGCTGGGATGATGAAGAGCAAGGCAAGTTCCGGTTCGGAAAGACTCCACGAGCCGCGTCGCAAAATCGCGGCGAGCAGAATGCTGAGAAGGATCGCGATAATCGCGGGTGCCACCGCGAGGCGCGGATCGAACACAAAGACGAGCGCTGCAATGACCAATACAACGCCGGTCAGGATCACGACGGCTCTGGCTTTGCTCTTCTGACCACGCGTCGCCGCGGCTGCCCTCGATAGTAAGGTGAGTTCAAGGAACAGCAGACCGACGACGACCGCGTAGAAAAGCAGAATTCGACTCAGCGCGGCAATTGTTTCTGTAGGCGACATGAAACCTTCCGAAAGACCTTCCAGGTCTCAGCGACCTGGAAGGTCTGCGCGTGAAATCACTTGAGCGTATCAATCCGCTGGCACGAATCATTCAAAGCCGCCTCAGCCGTCTTGGAACCGGTCAAGGCAGAACTTAACTCCTCTTCCAAGATGAGCGTGATACCCGAAAACTTGGGTGTGGGGAGTATGACCGCCGTATCGAGCACGGGCTGAATGAGCGGCATGTTCGGATTGTTTTTGATCACGTCCGCGTCCTTGTAGATGTCCATATTGGCCTGCAATGGACCCTGCGACAGATTGAACGCCTTCTGGACATTAAAGTCGAACATGACTTCGAGCACTTTGGCGGCGGCGTCCGGGTTGGCGGAGAACTTGTTGATGGAGAACGCCCACGCCTCAAGATAGCCGGCCGCTTTTCCAGTTGGAGCTGCTGGACTCGGGAGGAATCCCCATTTGCCCGGTATCTTGGATTGTTTTGCGTCGTCCAGCCAGAAGGTCATATCCTGACGACCGCTGTGGAAGATCGCCGTGCCGCTGGCAAATCGAACCAAGGATTCTTCTTCTTTCCAGGTGAGGGCTTCTTTGGGCGTGACGCCGGTTTCGAACAGGCTCTTCATGAATTTCAGCGCGGCGACGCCTTGGGCGTTGTTCATCGCGCATTTCCCATTGGCGTCAAAAGCACTGCCGCCGTAACCGTTAAGGTACTGCACCCACTGGTTGACAAGAACCTGGTCTTTGAGCGCGGGCCACGTCCATCCGCTCATACCGGGTTCACCCGCTTGGATGGTCTTGACATCCTTGACCAGATCATCATAAGTCTTGGGCGGCTGAAGGTTGTACTTGGTGAGCAAGTCCTTGCGATAGTACAGACCGCCGATTCCGCCCCACCAGGGACCCAAGCCCATGAGCTGTCCCTTGTAACTGAAGGCTTGCACAAACGCGGGGGTGAGGTGGGACAAATAGTCTTTGCTGAACTTGCCATCCAATGGCAAGAGCCATCCGGCTTGCGCGAATTCGGGCAGCCAGTAGTTGGATACGCCGATCAGGTCCATGGACGTATCTTTCCCCTGGAACCAAGCGACATACGTATCGTGCCAAGGCCCACCCTCGTAGGGCATAACGTTCAAAACGACTTGAATGTCCGGATACTTTTTGGCGACCTCGGCCTGGATGGCTTTGATCGGCGGATCGGCAGGACCGAAGGTCTTGTTAAAGTAGCCGTTGTACGCGATGGTCACGATCGTCTTTTTTGCCGGTACGGCGGTCTGCTGAACGACCACCGTCTGCGGCACGACCACGGTCGCCTGTTTCTCGACCACGACGGTCTGTTGCACCGGCACGACCACGGTCTGCTGCACCTGCTTCTCCACGACGACAGTCTGCTGGACGATCTGTGGAGGCGGGGGCGTCGGCGCGGCGCACGCGGCCACGGCGGCGAGCAGCGCCAGGACGAGCAAAGTCAAACAAACATTTCTTTTCGACATGTCTCTCCTCCTTTGGAGTCGAACGATTCATCGTCTCGATTTGTGGTTGGCTGTGTCACTTTTTCCTTGCTCGCCCTCCTTTCGCTACACCCAGAAGTTGTGCTCCCAGGCGCGCGCCTTCAATCGTTCCAAATCTTCTGTCGGCAAAGGGCCCTTGTCCGATGCCTTGACGTTCATTGCCGCATGTTCGGGCTGGCGCATTCCGACGATGACGGTGGAAACGACCGGTTCACTCAAACAGAAACGCAGCGCCGCCTCGGGCAAGGATTCGACATCGCCGCGCAGCAACAAGTCGAGCGCTTGCGCGTGTTCCCAGACCTCGCAGCGGCGATCACCCCTAAAGTACGATTCCTGAAAACTGCCTGCGGGGAAAACCGTTTCCGGCGTGATCTTGCCGCTCAGCGCGCCTTCGTCAAGCGGCGCGCGGGCGATGATTCCGATTTGTTCTTTGCGCGCGAGTGGGAAGAGCGCATGGCGCGGGGTTTGCTCGTAGATGTTGTACACGACCTGGCAAACATCAATCAGCCCGCTGGCGATCGCTTGCGCGCCGTAATCCGGTTCGAGTGGAAAGTTGAGCGAGACGCCGAACGCGCGCACCTTGCCTTGCCGTTTCAATTCGAGCGCGGCTTCTTTCCATTCGTCCTGGTTTGCCCACTCGTCCAGCCAGACGTGGAACTGTTGCAAATCAATCTGCTCGCGTCCCAGTCTTTTCAGACTCTTTTCCGTGCATTCGATAATCCATTCTTTCGGAAACGTTTCGCGCAGCGGCGTGCCGGGCGCGGCGGGCCAGGTGTAATTCTTGGGCGGCATCTTTGTGGCGACGTACACGCACCCGCGCCAGTCGCGCAGCGCTTGCCCGATCAGTTGCTCGCTGTGACCATAGCCCAACGCCGTGTCGAAAAAATTGACGCCCAGCTCAAGCGCACGCCGCATGGACTCGAGCGATTCTTGATCGTCTTCGCCTTTCCACCAATCGCCGCCGATGCCCCACGCGCCAAAGCCGATTTCCGAAACCTCAAACCCGGTTCGTCCTAGTGTGCGATAACGCATTGCGCTCCTTCATGTCATGGTGTCTGTAGTCAGGCACGCAGCAAAGCGGAGTGCCGTTCCTTGCGCATAGACGCGACTCCGCGAAGTGCGCTCCGTCGCTGACTACGAACGCCAAGCCCGATAATATTCCCTTGCCTCTCCCAATATCCGTGCGACGTCCGCTTCCTGGGTCGGCGTAAGGGGCGGCACACTGGGCTTGGCAAGGATTTCTTCTAATCGCTCGCGTGCGTAGTCGAGCGCGCTGGGCTTGCCCTTCGCCAGCCATTCGGGGTAAGTGAGCTTGTCGCCCACGCGCGGCACGTATTGTTCTTTGCGCCACCATTTGCGCGTGTGCGCCTTGTTCAGATAATGACCAGGGATCGGTCCCACTTGTTCGATCAGATCGAGCGCGATCGTCTCGGCGTCCACCGGCTCCCCTTCGACGAATCGCCCGACCATTTCCGCGATGTCGTCGTCCAGGATCGCTTGAACCGGGTGCGCGGTAATCTCGCTCGATATGCCGAGGTGGAGCAGAATGGTGTGCGCGCCCGACAGCGCCGCCGCCATCGCGCCGGTCGCCTTTTCGTAACCGGCTTGGTAATCCATCGTCTTGGCGGTCACGTAACCCGGCGATCCATCGTTGACCGGCAGCCCGTAGTGCCGCCAGACCTGGTTGAATACCGCGTTGCTCAACGAACTTGTGATTTGACCGAAAGCGGGCGAGCCGCTTGCCATATTCATCGCAAGCGCAAAATGACCGATGCATATCCGGTGCCCCGGATTCAAAAGCTGCACCAAGACGATCATCGCCAGGTGCTCGGCGTTGCTCACGACGACCGATCCCGCGATGGTGGCGGGACCGCTCCCGCCGAGCACGCAGCCGTCCACAGTCGTGATTGGGAACCCCGCCTCGACCATCCGCCGCGCGGCGTTGACGGCGCTTTCGCTCCAGACCAAAGGCGACGAGGACGTGATCGTGCCGGTGAGTTCTTGGTCCGTTGCCTGCGCCATTGGGATCGTGAAGATTTCGCAGTCGTTGGAACAGCACGCGGCTTGGTGTTTGCTCGAATAGCGCATGCCCAGCGCCACGCCTTCGGGAATCGCCATCGCCGGGCACACGCCTTGATATCCAAAGTAGGGATAGCAGCCCAGGTGATCAATCGTCGGCAAGGCGTCCAAGACGCGAATGCAGTCGGCGTATTCCGATTGGGTTGGCTCGCGCGGCTCAAAGGTGGCGAGGTCAATCGTCTTCATTCCCGAAGAATGCGAAAAGTACAGAGTCTCGCCGCCTAACGCCAAATCATTTTCAGGATTGCGGGCGCGCACGGTAAAACAACATGGCGCCGAGCGCAAACATTCTTCGACCAATGTGTCCGGAAATCGCACCCGCAAGTTCTCCTGATCTACTTTGCACCCGTGCTTTTCGAGAAATTCAATCGCCCATTGGCTCTCAAAGCGAACGCCGGTATTTTCCAGGACGTGTCTAGTCGCTTTACAGATTTCCAGAATGTGCTCTTGAGACGCCAGGTCGAGCGGCTTGAACCGCCGCGTGAATCCTTTTCTGGGCATGAGTCGTTTATTCCTTCAAACCGTGTTGTCAAGTCGGGCGACCTCGGTCGCTGCAACTCATCGCGACGTCAGCCTTCGCCGACTGACTCCTAGCCGACGAATCGCCGATTTCGTTGGCGCATCGGCTTGGCCGTGAGTTGCAGCGACCGAGGTCGCCCAGAGTCTTCATATCGTTATCAATCGCCTGGCAAGTTCCACCGCTCCCGGCGCGGTGGCTGCGTAGCCGTCCGCGCCGATGCTGGCGCTAAAATCGGCGGTGATCGCGCCGCCACCCACCATGATCTTCACCTGGTCGCGCAGCCCCTCGTTCTTCAATGCTTGAATCACTTGTCTTTGTTCGGGCGCCGTCGTCGTCAACAAGGCAGACAAAGCCAGAATATCCGCGTGCGTGCGCTTGATCGCCGCGACGAATTCTTGCGCCTTGACGTTGATGCCCAGATCGCAAACTTCAAAGCCGGCAGCCCTGAGCAATGTTGCCACGATGTCTTTGCCGATGCTGTGGAGGTCGCCAAACACCGTGCCGATGACGACGACCGCCGCCTGCGGCTTTTTTGTTCCGCGCGCTTGAATCTCGCGTTCGAGAATCGCAGTCGCGGCGGACATGGCTTCCGCTGCGCCGATCAATTCCGGCAGGAACAGATCGCCGCTGCCAAAGCTGTCGCCCACGGACTGGATCGCCGTGGTCAACGCGTCCAAAGTCGTGAGCGGGTCTACCAGGTTTTCCAGCGACGCCCTCGCCCAAGTTGCCGCCGCGTCCATATCGCAATCCACGACGGCTTGATCGATCTTTTCGAGGATTTCATTTTCGGTTGGCATTCGTGTTTCCCAACAGTTCGTGCAAATCATATTTGTGACGACCGAATTGGCCGCCAAAGTTCATCGCGCCGAGATACAACACGCCGGGCAGTTGCGCCGCCGCGCACAGACTGAGCGACATGGCACGCCGCATCAACTCGGGGCTTGCGCCGAACATTAGCAAATTCAAAATCGAATGGACGCCGTCGGCAACCTTGCTGTCCGCGATCTTGCCGCGCAGCGCGGGGATATAGTCGTATTCGCGAAATACTTGCTCCAAGCCGAATCCCATCGGCGCGACGCCGTCAACTGCCTCAATTGCCTTTTTGGCCGCGGCGACCGCGGCTACTGCCGCCAGCGCGTTCTCGGCGAAGCAAACAAAATGTCCGTCGGTCCCTGACGTAGAAAGCTGGTATTGTTTTTCGTAAACGAACTCGCCGGTCGTCGCAGGCACCACGCACAGCGCACGCCTACCCAATGTGCGCTCCGTGTCGTAACCCTTCCACCGCTCTTCGGACATGCGGTACATTTCGTGAATGTTCGCCGCGTCCACGGGAACACCGGGCACGGCAGCATCGAACACCGCGAGCGTCGGGATGAGCGACGCTAGCGCCACGCGCAGTTCAAGTTCCTTGAGCATCTCCGCGCGCGCGGTCGGCACCATCGCGAGCGAAATGAAAACTCCGGGGCGACCATCGGGCGTCTCGTGCGGCAAAGCCACGCGCTCGATCCCGGCGTTGATCCGCGAGCCGATCATGCTCGAACCCGCCGCGCCCGCGAACTGTTCCGCGCCGCCGAGCGCCAATTCGCTCGTCACCGCAGTCAGGACGACGCGCATCACCTGCAAATCCCAGGCTTCGGCAAACGTGTCGTAGATTGTGACGTTGTTGAGTTTCATTTTGCCCCTTGTTCGCTCAATGAACGATCAAAACCTTGAGACCCTGTTGCTGCCGCGCAATCTCGTAACCGTGTTGCACCTCTGCCAACGGCAAGCGATGCGAAATCAACGGCTCGACCTGAACGATGCCGGTGCGGAGCAGTCGCAGCGCGTCTTCGTATTGAGCGATGGTCGAATCATAAGTGCCTTTCAACGCGAGTTCCTTGTAGTGAATCAGGTCAATATCCAACTCGACTTTTGGCTGCATCGTCGCGGCGAAGAACAGCACTTGGCCGCGCCGCGCGGCGAGGTCAATCGCTTGCCTGAGCACATCCGCCTTGCCGACTGCGTTGACCACGACATCTGCGCCTCTACCGTCAGAGGCATCGCGCACGATCTTCGCGGCGTCATCTTGCGCGACGTTGACGACGCAATCGGCGCCGAGTTGCCGCGCGATTTGCAGACGATGTTCGAGCAAGCCGACCATGATTGTGAACGCGCCGCGATGTTTCAGCATTTGCAGGTGGAGCAACCCAATCGGCCCATCGCCGATGACGACGGCGACTCCGCCGAACGGCACGTCCACTTTGGATTGTCCATTCACGACGCAGGCGAGCGGCTCGGCAAACGCGGCTTGTTCGAGAGAAACGTTATCGGGGACACGGACGAGATTGCGAAACGGATAGACGCTGTACTCGGCAAGCCCGCCCGAAAAGTAGCCCTGGTTCTGGCACGCGCTAAACAGGCCGCGCCGGCAATAGTGGCAATAGCCGCAAGGTAGACGACCATCGGGCACAACGCGATCTCCCGGCTTGACGTTCGGCACGTCTTTGCCAACCTCGACGACAGTTCCCGATAATTCATGGCCCATGCGAAAGGGGTACGTGATCGTCCAGCCGCGCGGCTGATGCCCGAGGTACGCTTCCACATCCGTTCCGCATACTCCGCACGCTGCGACTTTAATCAACACATCGCCCGGCCCGACTTGCGGCTTGTCCGTTTCCACGATTTGGAAACACAGCGGTTCTTGCAGGAGCGCGATCTTCATACATTCTCCAGCCGAAAGTAATTCGGCAGCGCGATGCCGTCCTCGCGGAATCGCGCGTACGCGTAGTCTACGGCGTTCGACACCCATTCTTCTTCGTCGAAGGCGCGAATCTGCCGGTGCTCCATGACGACCTTGCCATCGCAGATGACCGTTTCGATGTCGTGCGCGCTCGCGCAGTACACCAGCGCGTTTTCGATCTTGTTGATCGGGCGCAGGTGCGAGCCGGTCAGGTCAACGACGAGCAGGTCGGCGCGCTTGCCCGCTTGCAGCGAGCCGATCTCTTTTTCCATTCCGAGCGCCTCTGCGCCGCCGAGCGTCGCCATCCGTAGCGTTTGCTCTGCCGACAACACCGTCGGATCCATCGCCGTCACCTTCTGCAGAAACGCCGCGGCGCGCATCGCCTCGAACATGTCCATGTTGTCGTTGACCGCGCAACTGTCCGTCCCCAGCGCAACGACCACGCCCGCCTTGAGCAGCTTGACGATGGGCGCGACGCCATCGGCGATCTTCATGTTGCACTC
>JACQYF010000187.1 GCA_016208315.1 Chloroflexota bacterium
CTTGGAGCGTAATGTCGTTGCCCGCGTTGAGCGTCGAACCCGCGCCCACCGAGGTTTCGACATTCGCCGAGGTCGTTGAACGAGCATCCGCGCCGGTGATGCCGACCAAGCCGCCTGCGCCCGCGGTCGCCTCCGTCTTGGCGCCTTGATTGATGGGACTGCCGCCAAAATCATAATTGGCTGCGGCTTGAATCAGGATATTTCCGCCCGCCGTGACGCTCGTGCCCGTTCCGATGAACGCGTTGACCGTCTGCGACAAGGTCGCTTGCGCCAGCGACACCCCAGCCGCGCCGACGCCCACCGCGACGCCGAATCCGCTCGCGTACGCGTTGCCGATGGATTGCGCCGAGATGACGACGTCGTTGGTCACGCGAATTGTGCCCGAATTGCCGATGGACGCCTGAACGGTCAGATTGGTCTCCGCCTTGGCACGATTGCCCGACCCGGCGCCAATGCCGCCCGCGACTGCTGTACATTCCGTAGTGCTATTCGCTACGCCCTTGGCGGTGATGTATAGGTTGTTCGCGCCGCCAACCGACCCGTTCATATTCGACTGCGCGCCGCCGTTCGCCGTAGCATCGGCGATGACCACGCCGACCGCGACCGCGCCGACCGAGATGCCGTACGCCTTGGCTTCCGCCTTGTTGTATGCCAGCCCTTGCAAGGTAATATCATTGCCCGCTATCAGCGTTGTGCCCGAGCCAACGCGCGTTTCAACGCTCGCCGACGATTCCACCAGCACGAGCGCGAAACTCACGCCGACCAAGCCGCCGCCGCCAGCCACCGCCAGCGCTTTTACACCTTTATCAATCGTATTGCCGGCTCGGTCAAAATTGTGCAGACTGAGCAGCGTGATGCTTCCGCCCGCGACGATGGTCGCGTTGTCTCCGACTAGCGTCTTGACGGTCGGAATCACCTTACCCACGCTCGCCGATCCGCCCAACGCTCCTGCGCCCACGGCAACGCCATAGGATTGAAGTTCGAGGTTGACGACCGACGACGACAGCAGCGTCACATTCCCAGTAACCCGGATGTGCGCGTTGCTGAGAATGTAGGCCTGGATCGTCGGATTGATTGTCGCGATGGAAACCGCGCCGCTGATGCCGACACACCCACCGGCGGCGGCAATCGTTTGAACCCAGTCGGTGACTGTTGAATCGGCCGTGACCGCGATATTGTTGACGCTAATCCCCGCCGATTGCCCGACGTTGACGCTGCCCATATAGGCGATGGTCGAGCCGCCGACGTTGGCAATCGCCACGGATGCGCCCGCCGCGCCGCCGCCAACCTGTGCGCTAATCGTCTGGACGTAGACATCGCGATCGCCGCGCGCCGTCACCGCGACCGTACCGCCCGCGCGTTCGATGTTCGTGCCGTTGTCAATGGTCGCGACTTGATTGGACGACTCGTTCGCCACAACCACGGACGCGCCCAATGCCACGATACCACCGCCGGCGCCGTAGGCGAGTCCCTTGATCTTTTCGACCAGTTCGGCTTTGACGACAATGTCGTTCCCGGCGCGGATGGTCGCATTCTCGCCGATGTACGCCCGCGTGGTTTGCCCAACGCTGACAATCACAATGGATGCGCCAATGCTCGCCAGACCGCCTGACGCACTCCCCGTCACGCCAAGGTATTCGATCTCATCCTTGGCGCGCACGCTCACTTTGCCGCCCGCGTCCACGAGCGCGCCCTTGCCAATGTACGCCGTCGTCCCTGCCGACGCAGCAAGTCCACTCGCGCCCTTCGCCGACGAAATCTTACCACTCGAGCTTGACGAGTTGCTCGTCGTGGTGCCTGCATCGGTAATGCCCTGCTGGGCTTGCGGTTTCAGGCGATTATCGTTCTTGTTCCCGGAGATGGCGCCCCCGAACCCACCCGCTTGGCTATCCGTCCCGCTAGTGGTATTGTTTAACCCACCCGAATCGAAGCTATCCTCAGATTGTGTCTTGGTCTCGTTGGTCTCTTGATTCGTTTCCTCGTACGAATAGTTAGCGCCGAACGAACTGCCGATGGTCCACACCGTCACCGAGCCAGCCAACCCCACCGCGCCCGCACCCACGCTCGCGGCGATGGTCGTTACTTTCTTGTACGCGAACGCGTTGACGACCACGTCGCCCGCCGCGACCACCTGGGCGTAATCGGCGATGTAGGCAGTCGTGTTGTTGCGGAGAATGCCAATGTCTACGCCGCCGGCGATGCCCGCCATGCCTGCGCCCAAACCGCCCGCGAACGCAAAGACCTTGGCGGAATTGACCGCTGACACGTTCACCGATTGCGCGGTGTTGATCTTGGCATACGCGCCGATGTACGCGCCGGTGTTCGAGTTGATGATCTCGATGGTCACGCCGCCCGCGAGACCGACCATGCCGCCCGCCGCGCTCGCGGCGATCGTGAACACGTTCTCGCTCGAAGATGCCTGTACCGCGACGCCGCGGAAATTCGAGGTGGTGACGAACGGCGAGTTCATGTCTATAAAGACGATTAACGCTCCGGTCGTCGCGCCGAGCGCGTTCACCTGCGCGTGATCGCCGATGTAGGCGCGCGTGTCCTTGGTGATGATGACGACGTTCACCGATGCGCCAATGCCCGCCCCACCGGAAACACCCAAACTACCCGCGACCACAAAGACCTTGGTGTCGTCGTTCGCCGAGACGAGAACGTTGCCGCCCGCCGCGACCTTCGTGCCCGTCGCCTCGGAAGTCGCGACGTTGCCGATGTAGGCGTAGGTGGTGGTGTTGATGATAATGACCGTTACCGCGCCGCCGATTGCCGCCGAGCCAGAGCCAGCCACGCCCGCGGCGACAATGAGGAGATTCTCGCTCGCCTGCGCGATGACCGCCACATCGCCTTCAACCGTCACGATTGCGCCGTCGTCAATGTACGCTTTGACCGTATCGTTGATTACGGCAACCGCGGCGGCAGGCGTCACGGAGGCGGTACCTGCAATCGAGAGCGCAGCCGCGATGCCCATATGATAGAGGTCGTTGCCGGCGGCGACGAGGAGCGACGCAACGCGGTTCGGATCGTCGTTCGTCGCGGTCACCGTGGTATTGCGACCGACGTAGGCGTTCGTATTGGTCGTGAGGACGAGGATCGAGCCGCCGATGTTGACAGCCACCGTGCCCCCACCGCCGGCGCTCGCCGCGATGATCTTGACGTCGTCTTTGTTCATCGCGGTAACGGCAACCCCGCGGAATCCAGATTGCGTGCCAGGTGTCGCCGTGCGGAAAGTGGTGACCGACGAGTCATTAGGATCGGCGTCGGAGGTCCCATCGCCGTCCAGATCGTCATCGGCGATTTGCGGACCGGGAGGATTCGGGCTGGGTCGCGATGAGCGATCAAAGTTTCCGTTCGCGTCGGTCGTTGGCGCGGGTGTTGTCCCGTCGCCGGTCGAAGTGACCGGGTTTGTGTTACCAATCGTGAATTTGCCGGTATTCACCGTGATCGAATCGCGCAGCCCGTCCGCAATGACGATGGAATTTGGACCGATGAATGCTTCCGTCGTCTTGGTGAGTATCACCACCGCGATGGATGCGCCAATGCCGGCCGTGCCGCCGGCGGAGACGCCACCGTCAATATACAGGAACGTGCTGGTCTCGTTCGCCGCGACCAGGACGTTGCCCTGCGCGTGTACGTTCGCGCCTGCGCCCGAATCACTGCCGACGAATGCGCGCGTGGTGATGGTCATCACATAGACGGTGACCGAACCGGCGATGCCGGTCGTGCCGCCGCCGCCGAGCGATACGACGATAGACAAAATGTCTTCGGACGAAGTTGCAGTGACCCAAACATCCTTGCCCGCGTTGACCAGGGCCGCGCCGATGCCGGCAATCGTGTTCTTGGTGAGGACGAGCACGTCAAAGCCCGCGCCCACGCCGGTCGTTCCTCCGCCTGAGACGCCGCCCGCGATGCTCCACAAGGCGGTAATGTCCGACGCGCGGACGATCACCATTTGCTCGGCGTTCGCGCCGCTATTGTTAGCGTTGATCCGCGCGCCGTCGCCAATGTAGGCGCGCGTCGTATTGAGAATGACGTTCACCGCCACCGAGCCGGCGACGCCGGTCGTGCCGCCGCCCGAGCCAGCCACCGCGATCGTGAGCAAGTCTTCCCAGTTGACCGCGACGACCGCGACGCCCCTCACGTTCTCGGTCGCGCCCGCGCTCCCGCCAGCCAGCACCGC
>JACQYF010000181.1 GCA_016208315.1 Chloroflexota bacterium
AAAGAAGGCCCTGCGTACGATTTGCCGATGGCCGTTGGCCTGCTCCTCGCCTCCGAACAAATCAATGCCGATCTTTCCCGCGCGCTCATCATCGGCGAACTTTCGCTCGACGGCGTCGTGCGTCACACGAACGGCGTATTGCCGATGGCGGCGCTCGCGCGCCAATCCGGCTTGACCACCCTCTTCGTCCCCGCGACCGACGCGCCCGAAGCGGCCCTCATCCCCGGCCTCGACATCTATCCGATCGAGACTCTGTTTGCGCTCGCCGCGCACCTTCAGGGCCTCCAGCCGATTGCGCCCTATCGCGCCGCGCACGATTTTACACCCGAGACCGCGCCCTCCTACGCGACCGATTTCGCCGAAGTGCGCGGGCAGGAGCACGTCAAGCGCGCGCTCGAAGTCGCAGCCGCGGGACAGCACAACGTGATCATGGTCGGCCCGCCCGGTGCGGGCAAAACTCTCCTCGCGCGTTCCCTCCCTTCGATTTTGCCGAACCTCACGCTCGAAGAAGCGCTCGAAGTTACGCGCATTTATTCCGTGAATGACATGCTGCCGAGCGATTCGCCGCTGATTCGGCATCGCCCGTTCCGCGCGCCGCATCACACGATCTCGCACGCGGGCTTGGTCGGCGGCGGGCGCTGGCCGCATCCGGGTGAAATCTCGCTGGCGCACCGCGGCGTCCTGTTCCTGGACGAGTTGCCCGAATTCGACGCGCGTTCACTCGAGGTGATGCGGCAGCCACTCGAAGACAAGATCGTTTCCATCGCCCGGGCCGCTGGCTCGCTCACTTTTCCCGCGAACTTTCAACTCGTGGCCGCGATGAACCCTTGTCAGTGCGGCTATCACGGCGATCCGGTGCGGGAATGTACTTGTTCACTGACCCAGGTGATGCGCTATCAAAAACGGATCAGCGGTCCGCTGCTCGACCGGATTGACATTCACATCGAAGTGCCGCGGGTGGACTATGAAAAACTCGCGGGCGACCGGCTGGGCGAGACATCGGCCAAAATCCGCGAGCGGGTGGAACGCGCGCGGGAGCGCCAGCGCGCGCGGTTTGCGGGAAAGGGCGACCACGAGGGAAAGGGCGACCACACAGGGTCGGCCCTACAAGCCAATGGCGATATGGGGCCCGCGGAGGTGCGGCAGTATTGCGTGATTGACGATACGGGCAAGAGTCTGCTGCGCGCCGCGATGCAGCAGATGCAGATGAGCGCGCGGGCGTTCCATCGCATCCTGAAGCTCGCGCGGACGATTGCCGACCTGGCCGACTGCGACAAAATTGAAACGCCGCACCTTGCGGAAGCGATCCAGTACCGGCCGCGGCGCACGGCGTAGCGCGTTGACATCTGCAATCTCGCGTGCTAAGATAAGTTCGAGGTAAGCAAATGGCAAACGTAAGCATCGAATTAACGTTCGAGCAATTGCTTGCGGCAATTCGCAAGTTGCCGCACGAGCAAAAGACCAAGCTGTGGCAAACCCTGCACGATGAGCTCAACCATGCGGATGCGCGTCGGCAAGCCCGTGAGCAATTCGCCCAGGCAGTCGAGGCGATTCGCGCCGCCAATGAAGGAGTCACCGAAGATGAAGTTATGGCGGATGCTACGGCGGCTGTTAAAGAGGTTCGCGCCGAACGTCGAGCGCGTAGTCGTTGACACGAATATTCTCGTCAGCGGCACCGTTGCGCGGCAAGGTTTTCCCGCGCAGATCATCGATGCCGCCATCGCAGGACGAATTCAGTTTGTGGTCTCGGCGATGTTGATTGACGAATATATTGACGTCATTCAGCGTCCACATATTACCAAACGCTATCGGCAAATCGGCGACCGAGTGGACACGGTTTTGTTCTATCTCAATACGAACGCGTACCTGGTCAAACAAGTCCCAATTGAGGCGGTTGTTAGGGATGATCCGGATGATGATTTTCTTCTCGCGTGTGCGCTAGCCGGGCAAGCCAAGTACATCATTTCAGGTGACGAACACCTTCTGAAACTAAAGCTGTATCGCGGCGTCAGAATTCTGACGCCGCGAATATTTGTCGAGGATGTCCTTGCGTAACCATTAGCCGTTGGTTTTTCCAACCGATGGCGTCCGTTCACAGCAGGCGTCGTCGAATGCGCCAAAGGCGTGCCTGCGGGAAAATTTAACGCCCATCCCGCTCCTGGCTCAGCGCGTACTCCTTCTCTTGCTTCTCGCCGTCAAAGCCCAACGCGTCGCGCAACAGATACAGCGGGCGCTGCTTGACCTCGTCGTAAATCCGGCCCAAGTATTCCCCGATGATGCCAAGCGTGATCAGCTGCACGCCGCCGAGGAAGAGCACAGCGACGAGCGTGGTCGCTTGCCCCTGAAATTCGGTATGGCCCATAAAGAGGCGGGCGTAGATGACGATCAGCACCGCGACCGCGCTCAGCCCAGCCGTCACAAAGCCGAGGAGCGTCGCGAGCTGCAGCGGCGCGTAGGAATAGCCGGTGATCGCGTCCAGCGCGAATTTCAACATCTTGCGAAAGGGATAGTGCGTCGCGCCGGCAAAGCGCTCCTCGCGCACATATTCCACCCCCGTTTGTTTGAACCCCACCCAGCTCGTCATCCCACGAATAAAGCGATGGCGCTCTTTCATTTGCTTCATCGCCGCGACAACCTTGCGGTCCATCAGCCGGTAATCACCCGTGTCCAGCGGAATCTTCACGTCGGTGCTGCGATAGATGATGCGGTAAAAGAGCTTGGCCGTAAACTCTTTGAACCACGACTCGCCTTTGCGCGCCGTGCGTACGGCATAAATGACTTCAAAACCTTCTTTCCATTTCGCAATCATTTGCAAGATGAGTTCGGGCGGGTCTTGCAGGTCGGCGTCAATGATGATGGCGGCGTCGCCTTGCGCGTAATCGAGTCCGGCGGACACGGCGATTTGGTGCCCAAAGTTGCGCGTCAAGTCCAGCACTTTGACGCGCGGATCGGCGGCGCGCAGCTCGCGGATCATTTGCGGCGTCCGGTCGCGGCTGCCGTCGTTCACCAGAATCAACTCCCACGACTCGCCGGTCCGGGCCATCACTTCGGTAATGCGCCGGTAGAGTTCGCGCAGCACACCTTCTTCGTCGTAACAGGGGGCGATGATCGAATAGCGCGGTTTGTTATCCACTTGAAACTCCATTGGCTCAAGTATAGCGTGAATATGCGCGATGTCAAACGTTTGCCCGCGTGCCCAAGTCTGCTATAATACGTCCAGACGTTTACGCGCGGAGGACAGATGAATTCCCTGCAAGAGTATTTTGAGATCGAAACCCGGCTTTTCAGTCGCATTCCTTTCGAACGGGTAGACCGGCTGATTGCCCTGCTCGAACGCGCTCGGACAGAAGGTCAGCGCATCTTTCTCTTCGGCAACGGCGGCAGCGCCGCAACCGCCTCGCACTTTGCCTGCGATCTCGGCAAGGGGACCGTGCGCGCGGCCGTGCCGCGTTTCAAAGTCATCGCGCTGAACGACAATATGGCGACCTTCTCCGCGTACGCGAACGATCAGGGCTACGAGAGCGTCTTTGCCGAGCCGCTCATCTCGCTGGCCGAGCGCGGCGACATCGCGATCGCCTTTAGCGGCAGCGGCAATTCGCCCAACGTCTTGCGCGCGATGCAAGCCGCGCAAGCCCGCGGGCTGATGACTGTGGGCTTTACCGGCTTTCAAGGCGGCAAGCTCAAGGACTGCGTCGAACTGGAAATCAACGTGCCCTCCGATTTGATGGCGCAGATCGAAGATGTTCACCTTGCGCTGACCCACGCGGTGTGCGAGATGCTCAAGATAAGTCACCAGTAAACAATATTCAGAATTCGGATGGACGAACAGGTTCTCCTTGCCCTCGACTACGGCGGCACGAAATTATCAGCGGCGATCACTGCAAGCGGCGAACGCGAATGGCGCGCGCTGGAGCGCGTGCAATCTCCAGCCGGCAAGGACGCGCAGTACGATCAAGAGACGATGCTGGCGCTCGCGCGGCAGGTTCTCGGCGGACGCCGGCCCGCGGCGATTGGTGTGAGTTTCGGCGGACCGGTGGATGCCAAGCGCGGCCGCGTCATCCTGTCGCATCACGTGCGCGGCTGGGACGATACGCCCCTGCGCGATCAATTGCAGTCCACCTTCGGCGCGCCGGTGAGCGTGGACAACGACGCGAACGTCGCCGCGCTGGGCGAGTATCGTTTTGGGGCGGGACGTGTAGGGGCGAGGTATGCCTCGCCCTTGCTGTACGTCACCGTCAGCACAGGCGTCGGCGGCGGCTGGGTGCTCGACGGCAAGATTCACGGCGGCGCGGACGGGATGGCGGGCGAAATCGGCCACACGATTGTTGATCCGCAGGGCCCGGTCTGCATCTGCGGACGCCGCGGCTGTGTCGAAATCATCGCATGCGGGCCCGCCATCGCGCGAGAGGCGCGGGCGC
>JACQYF010000182.1 GCA_016208315.1 Chloroflexota bacterium
CGCGGCCGGCGCGGTGATCACGATCGGGCCGTGACGCGTGGTCGCGCCGCCGGTTTCGACATCTTCCAATTGGTAATAGTACGTTTGGCCGGGAGTAACGTTGGCGTCCTGAAAGCGATACTTGCCGCCGACGAGCGAATCGTTGGAGGCCGGGATGAGTTGGGGATTGATCTTGGTAAACGGGCCTTCTTTACGCTCTCCCCTGTAGAGATTAAAGCCCGCGGTATTGACCTCACTCGCCGTCGTCCACTGCACCGTGATCCCGGCGGCTGCTGGATTGGCGTCAGAGCTGCAGGCCGTCAGAAGGAGCAAGACGACGACGAGCCAGTGCGCTGCGTGAGACCTCGAAGGTCTGGAGCAACCAGAAACATTGTACGAGGTGCGTTCCATAAAGACTATCCGTCCGTGGTTCCAAAGTGGTGTAATAGCGAGAGAAACGGTGCGAGATTTTGCACCCGGGGGTAAAGCCGGGGGTTAAAGAAACCCCCGGCTCAATAGGTCAAAATCGGTTGAAAACCGATTGCGCACGGCAACGCGGCTGTCGGCTAATCCGATTTGTCGGATTTCCATCTATTGAGGCGGGCGTTTGAACGCCCGATTTCCATCGCCCGATTTCCATCGCCCGATTTCCATCGCCCGATTCTCATCGCCCGATTCTCAACGCCCGATCTTCAACGCCCGATTGTCATCGCCCGATCTCAGATCTTTCGGCTAACGCGACTCTTCTTCGAACACCATCCACACCCCATCGTCCTCGGCGCTCATGCGCTCGAACGGGGCGCGGCACGTATTCTGACGATGGTGCTCTTTTTGGTTCCGAACGTAGGCGACGACATCGTCCATGGCCCGGTCACCGAACGTCAGCGCGCCGTAACCCTCCTGCCAAGCAAAATCCCCCGACGCGCCGGGCAGGTGATTCACATAGTGCGAACTCGTGCCCTTGAAATGCTTGAGACAATCGGCGACCGCAATCTTGGGCGGGATCGAACCAGCCACGTGGATATGGTCCACGACATTCCCAATCGCGTGAACGATGATGCCCATATCCTTCGCCTTGCCCAGAATCGCCCCATAGACTTGTCTTTCAACCGACTCGGTGAGCAAAGGCGCACGTTGATACGTGGCCCAAACGAGATGGTAATGCAACCGCCAATAGGACATGATGACACTCCCGCATGAGACGTTGCGCGTTTTTGGCGGCGGCCGCCGGGGGTTGAACAAACCCCCGGCTCAATAGATTCAAACCGGTTGAAAACCGATTCGGCACGTCAATCCGATTCATCGGATTTCCATCTATTGAGGCGGGCGTTTGTAACGCCCGATTTTCAACGCCGCTCCTCGACGCCCGCTCCTCAACGCCCGATTCTTGGACTAAACACATACCCCGCGCCCGCGACCGTCTTGATGTATTCCGGTCGGCTTGGATCGGTTTCGACTTTTTCCCGCACGCGGCGCACCAAACCCTTGAGCAACTGCCGCTCGCCGACGTGATCCTTGTGCCCCCAGACCTGCTCGACCAACACCTCGACGTCCATCACCTTGCCGCAATTCGCCATCAGGATTTTGAGCAAACGAAATTCGAGCGGGGTCAAGCGAATACGCACGCCGTCGTTTCGTCGGGCCTCGTGCCGCTCGGCGTCGAGTTGCAGATCGCCGATCGCCAGAGCCGACGGCGCATGGGCGCCGTTGCGCCGCAGCGCGGCTTTGACGCGCGCGACGAGTTGCTTGGGGCTGAACGGCTTGGTCACGTAATCGTCCGCGCCGAGTTCGAACGCGCGCAGGACCTCTTCCTCTTTTTCGAGCACCGTCAGCATGATGATCGGCACCGCCGATTCGGCGCGCAGGCGCTCGCAAACTTGAAAGCCGTCCAGCCCCGGCATCATTCCGTCGAGCAGGACGAGGGCGGGCTGATGCGCCTTGAATTGCGTCAGGGCCTGTTCGCCGTCCATAGCGCGCACGACCTCGAATCCCGCGCGTTGCAGCGTGAATGCGAGGATTTCGATCAATTCGCGGTCGTCGTCGGCCACTAGAATCTTCATGCTTTACTCACTTGCGATGGGCAATGTGAACCAAACGGTCGTCCCCTGTCCCGGCGCGCTCTCAATGCCCACCTGCCCCCGATGCAGCTCGACAATATCCTTGACGATGGCTAATCCCAGCCCCACACCTTCGCGCCCGGTCCGCGCGAATCGCTCGAAAAGCCGCGCCTGGTCCTGGGCTGAGATGCCCGCGCCGCGATCCGCAACGGCCACGCGCACAAATCCGTCCCTCGCCGCCATTTCGATGCAAATCGGCTCACCCGGCGGCCCGTGCTTGTTCGCGTTCGAAAGCAAATTGATCACGACCTGCTCGATCCGGCGCGGATCGGCCAGGACGCGCGGGAGAGTTTCGGGCGTCGAAAAGTGAACGGCTTGATGTTTTTGATCGAGGAGTGGCTGGAGAAATGTTCGCGCTTGTTCGGCGATGCTCGCCAGATCGTGCGGCTCGGCGTGGACTTGAAACTGGCCGGACTGCAAGCTGGCGCCGTCGAGCAGATTGTTGACCAAACTCTGCAAGCGGACGACGGAACGGCGAATCGAACTGAGCAGAACCGCTTGCTCGGGGGAAACCTGATCTGGGTCGGTCTCTAAGAGTTCGAGCGAGGCGACGGCCGCGGAAAGCGGCGTCTTGAACTCGTGGGGCAGAATCGCCAGAAAATCGCGATACCGGTCTTTTTCCCGAACGAGCGCATCGCGCGCCTCGGCTAACCGGAGTCGCATCGCGCTAAAGCTGCGCGCGAGGATCGCAATCTCGTCGTCGCCGGAAATTTCGAGCGGGGCCGAGGGCGCGCCATCGCTCAACGCGCGTGTCGCTTGCGTCAACGCGGCCAGGGGAGTCGTGATCCGGCGAGCGAGGAGATAGGCCTCGAGCAGCACCGCAAGTACAAAGACCAGCGCGACGCCCGCAAAGAGGCGGAGGGCACTGTCCCGCGCGGCGATCACATCCTGGACCGGCTGCGCGATGCCGTACATTCCAATCACGCGCCCGCTCACATCCACGAGAGGCGCATAAACGCCGTAACCGCTCACGCCGTCCACGCGGCTGCTGCCCGCCGCGAAACTCGCGTGATTCAAGACAGTGTCGGCAACCGTCGCGTCAAGCTCTAGCGTGGCAGCGCCCCAGAC
>JACQYF010000041.1 GCA_016208315.1 Chloroflexota bacterium
TTAACAAAATGTTGTTCACATCGCGCAGGGTTGTTTTGTGCGGCTCGTCTTTCAAGGTGAGCGCGAACGGATGATCGCGGACGAAGCTCCAATATAAATAGAGATCGCGTTGGAAGCTGCGTGCTGAACTTTCTTGAGTGGACGCGACCGTGATCGGTTTGGGTGGAGCTGTATCAAGCGGTGGCAATTCAGGCAAATGCTGGCGAATCTCTTCAGGGATGAAGACGGTGTTGGAGTATTGGGTGAAGTCGCGCTTGGGAGCATTATCGGCGTTGAACGATTGGTAAGGCAGCGGCGGATCTTCGGCGGCGAAGAGCAGACCGCGCAACGTTAAACGCGCCAATACATCGTCGAAGCGGCGCGACTCTTTGGTGCGAGGGTTAGCCGGTTGGCGATAACCATAAACATCGGACTTTTTATCATCATCGATTAATTTTTTCCGCCGGAGTTCTTGGCGCAAGGTACGCACGGTGGTGACGCCGCTGCGCCGTAAAACGGATTCCATTAATGCCCGTTCGGTTTTAGAGAGATCGTTCCATTGTTTGAGGATGCGTTCGCGGTCGGGCAAGATCTTGAGCAGCTCATTGACGACGATAGTCTTTTGCTTTGAGCCTTTGGGCAGCACGCCGTGAAAAGAAGCGATGGCGTTGATCGCTTGGCTTGAATAAGAATTGAGCAGCGTGTTGAGGTCTTGAGTCATGAAGCGATTTTGGGCGTGTAACCTTTGTTCACTAAATCGGCGCGCAAGACTTCCACGCCTTCAGGACGAAGGGCAATCAGGCGCGGGCTGAAGCGATAGAGAAGATGCTGCGCCAACGACGTGCCAGCCAGCAATTCGTTCAAGGCGAAATCATCGGCGAGTTCAAGCAAGGCGACGTTGGCATATAAATGGACTCGGCCAAAGTTTGCCCACCAAGCGCGGAGCGATTCGGAGAGAGCCTTCGGCAAACGAGTGGCTGCCGCCTTTTCCAGCGCGGCGATCACTTTGTCGGCGTCCCAGCCGCCCTCAAACGCCCGTCGCGCGCACTCGGCGGCAACCCCGTAGATCAGAGTGTCGCCTTCACTGTGAATCGAATCGGTTAATAGATTCAACAAGGTCAGCAGGTTGGGATCCGATTCATCCAGACGCGCGGTGATCTTGCCTTCGCCGCTGAAGGTGATCGCCGCGCCGCTGCGGGTGAGGCGTGGCGATTCGTATTTATCTGTTTGATGCACGAGATACGCGCCGAGTTCAGTCAGCCGAAAAGCAACCAGTTGATCTTTGCGATAGGCGAGTTCCGCCGCGCCGAACCAACGCAAGACGGCGAGCGCCGCTTTGAGCAACGGCGCGAAGAACGCGCGCCAATCTTCGACGTTGCTCAGGTTGAGGCGATGATCACTTGTTTGCAATTGCGTGGTGTTGCCCTGAATAGACCAGATCGCGTGCAGGGTGTCCAAAGCGCGGCAGCGAGCAACGAGCGATTCAAAATCTACCCATTGGTCAGTGGGAGCGCGGCGCAAGATGGTGATCAGCATCGGGCGCGCGGCAGTAAGCTGAGCAGTGAGCTGCACTTGTGTTTGGTTGAAGAGCGACGCGCCGCCCTGCGCGAGGTGGGCGGTTGACCCTTGCGCGCTTGCCAGATCAAATTCGCTCCAATCTTTTAGAGTCTGCCAAGCGTTCCACAAGGGAGCGAGTCGCGCGACCAGGGGTTGATTCATAAATTGCGTTACGCCTTCATCTAACACGCGCAGTGGCTCGTTAGGGGTGATGGCGACCATGCCCAACTTGGCGAGCAAGCGCAGCGTGAAGTCAAGGCGCGAGTCGTCGGTGTTTAATGTGCGCGCTAAAGTTTTTTGAGAGGCGTTATCCAAGAGAGGCAGCGTGGGCAAGAGCGTAAAAAAATGGGCGAAGAGGGAATTGCGCATGTTCGGATCGTTGGCGAGTCGATCCAGATCGTGATGTGAGATGCGCCAATTTTGCAAATAAGAATTCTTGGCAGCGAGCGGATGCAGTTCGGCTTTGCCCCGCGCGCGCAATTCGGGATCGGCTTTGATGACAAAGAGCAAGCGCGTGGCTGCTAAAGCAAACTCAAAGGGCGAGGCGGGCGAATCGATCCGCAAATTCTTGGTGTCAGAGAGCGGGCGCAAGAACAACGAATCGGGCGGGAGCAAATAACTCATCTCGCCCGGATAGATATAGGTCGCGGCACCGCCGATCCCAAACGTGATCAGCCCCGCCAAACGCAAGTCTTCTAAGACGTTGGCAAGGTTAACATCTTTCACGCCCGTCATGCCCAA
>JACQYF010000183.1 GCA_016208315.1 Chloroflexota bacterium
CCGCGCGCCGCCTGCGCGGGCGCAAGCGCCTGTCCGTTTCGCCGACGCGCTCGAATTTGAAACAGAAATAGGGTTTTGGCGATGTCATGCTGAGCGGAGCGAAGCATCTCCTTGTGCCGCGAGACTCTTCGCTCCGCTCAGAGTGACAATAAGATGAACCGCTCATTCAGTTTGCGTGGCGGCTCGGAGTTTCAGCGGGTTTGGGATAACGGCAAATCGTGGTCGCACCCCTTACTGATTCTCCGCTGCTACGCAAACGGGACCGAGGTAAGCCGTTTCGGATTTGTGGTTGGGAAAAAAGTGGGCAAGGCGGTCAAGCGCAATCGGGCTAAGCGCCTGATGCGAGAAGCGGTGCGCCGCCGCCTGAAGGAGATCGCCAAGGGCTGGGACGTGGTTTTCATCGCCCGTCGTGAAGCCGAGCAAGCCGAGTTCCAAGCGATTGACCAAGCCGTGGAGAACCTTTTGAGACGCGCACGTCTATATCCAATCTCTGATCCTTCGACTTCGCTCAGGACAAGTCTCTAATACGCCCGATGAAATTTCTGGTCGTTAGTTTAATCCGAATCTATCAGCGATTGATCTCACCCCTCTTGCCGTCCAGTTGCCGGTTCGTCCCCTCGTGTTCGCAATACGGGTTGGAGGCGATCGCACACTTTGGATTGCTCAAAGGTGGATGGCTTGCACTCACCCGCATCCTGCGCTGCCATCCATTCAACCCGGGTGGTTACGATCCCGTTCCGTACGATTAAAAGTCTCAGGTCCCAAGTCACAGGTCTCAGGCCAACGCGTGAGACTTGTGACTTGCGACTTAAATCCGGGAGGAAAATATTTTGACTATGATTTCACGCGCGCGGCCGGCGTTGGTGTTTGTGATCCTCGCTGCCGCGTTTCTTTTGGTGGGCTGCGGCGCTGCGCCGGCCACCGGTTGGTCGAGCGCGACCGTGGCTAACCAAACCGTCTATTTTGGCAGTCAGACCGGCAAAGTGTTCGCGGTGAATGCCGCCGACGGCGCGCTCAAATGGAAGTTCCCCAAAGACGACCGGTCACTCGGCGCGATGTACTCGACACCGGTCGTCGCCGATTCGACCGTCTACTTTGGCGCATTCGACAAAAAACTGTACGCGCTCGATGCCGCGACCGGCGACCCGAAACCGGGCTGGCAGGGCTTTGCGGCCGGCAACGTGATTGTCGCCAGCCCCGTCGCGAGCGGCGGCGTCGTTTACTTTGGCTCGGACGATCAAAAGGTTTACGCCGTGGATGCGGCGACCGGGCAAATGAAATGGAGTGCGCCCTTCGAGACGGGCGGGCAGGTTTGGGCCGATCCCGCGCTGACGGAGGGTATACTCTATGTCGGCTCCCTGGACCACAAAATGTATGCGCTCGACCCCGCGACGGGCAAGCTGAAATGGTCGAAACCGTTTGACGCGGGCGGCATCATCGTGACCAAACCCGCGGTCGTCAATGGCATCGTCTATTTCGGCGCGCTCTCCAAATTGTACGCGCTCGACGCGCAAACCGGCGAGCCGAAATGGCGCGAACCGTTCGTCGCCGAGAGCTGGATTTGGTCCAATCCCAGCGTCGTGAGCGGGGTGGTCTACTTTGGCTCGCTGGGCGGCCAAGTGTACGCGGTGGATGCGCTGACGGGCGCAGCCAAATGGCAAACGCCGTTCAAGACGGGCAACTCGGTGCGCTCTGCAATCGTGGTGGATAAGGGCGTCGCATATTTCGGCTCGGACGACTATAAGGTGTACGCGGTGGATGTTGAATCGGGCAAAGAAAAGTGGTCCTACAAAACCGAGAATCGGATCATTGCGTCGCCCGCGGTCGCAAACGGTATGGTGTACATTCCCTCCTTCGATCAAAAAATGTACGCGCTCGATGCGGCGGATGGCAAACTCAAATGGGTCGTCGAGACCGTTAACGGCCAACGAGTGACGCCGACGCCTGGCGCGAGATAGGAGTTGGCTTTCGAATGTTTGATTTTCTAGCACCCGCTTGGAATACGTTCATCTTCGATCCGATGGTGAACATCCTGCTGTTCATCTATGTGCTCATCGGCAATTACGGCATCGCGATCATTCTCTTTACGCTGCTCATCCGCGTCGTCACCATGCCGTTTTACTCGGTCCAGCAAAAGGCGATGAAGAAACAACAGTCGCTGATGGCGAGTAAAGAATGGCAAGAGATGCAAAAGAAATACGCCAAAGACAAGGAAAAGCTATCCCAGGAGCAGATGAAGCTCTATCGGGAAGCGGGCGTGAACCCGTTGGGTGGCTGTCTCCCTGCGCTGATTCCGTGGCCCGTCATGATCGGACTGTACCAGTCTATCACGATGGTGATGGGCGCGCAGCCGGAGCAGTTGATGGAACTCTCCAAGCACCTGTACAGCTTTAGTCCCATCTTGGCCGAGCGCGTTCCGGTGAACAGTGGATTTCTGGGGCTGAACCTTGCTGGCAACCCCGATTTTGCGGCGCCGCTTACCCTGATCATTCCGGCGTTGGTCCTCGCAAGCACGTGGATCCAGCAAAAGATGATGACGGTCCCCTCCGCCGATGCTTCGACCGCGCAGATGAATCAGTCCATGCAGATGATGATGCCCCTCTTCATCGGCTATATTTCACTCTCGTTCCCGATCGGTCTCTCGTTGTACTGGATCGTTTTCAACGTCGTGGGCATCGCTCAGCAATACATCCAGCAGGGCGGTTGGGGCAACCTATTCAAGAGCGCGCCGCTCGCGCCCGCGACGGCTGGGACGGGAAAAGGGAAGAAGAATGTCGGACAACAACAACACAAGTGATAGCTTCACCGGCAAATCGGTGGAAGAAGCAATTGTCAAGGGCCTCGCGCAGTTGGGTCTAGCGCGCGAGCAGGTTACGATTCAAGTGATCCGCGAGGCCTCGCGCGGCCTCCTCGGCATCGGCGGCGAAGAGGCCCTCGTTCGTTTGACGCCGCTGCCACCCGTGCCAATGGAGCAGCCGCTCGCGGCGCCGGCATCTGCGGAGGATGCGGGGCAAATCGGCCAAGCGACGCTCGAAACGCTGCTGCGCGGCATGGGCCTGCGCGCGCGCGTCGAGGTGCTGCGCGATATGGCTTCGGAGGACGAGGGGGGCCTTGTGCTCAACATCGTCGGCGACGATCTCGGGATCTTGATTGGCCGCCGCGGCGAGACGCTGCGCGACCTGGAATACCTGACGCGGCTTTTGGTCGCGCAAAAGACAAAGCCCACCAAGCTCGTCGTGGATGTCGAAGGGTATCGGACGCGGCGCGAGCGTGTGCTGAACGAACTCGCCAAACGGATGGCGGAACGCGTGCAGTCGAACCGCCAACCGATCACGCTCGAAGCCATGCCGCCGAACGAACGGCGCATCGTCCACATCGCGCTGCGCGATCACGCCGCCGTGACGACGCAAAGCATCGGCGAAGGCGACCATCGGCGGGTCATGATTCTGCCCAAGTAGATGGTCGGGTTGTTGGGTGGTTCGGTGGTTAGGCGGCTTGCCAACCACCCAACCACCGAACTACCAAACTACCTTCATGTGGCAGTAAGTCGGTACTCGGTTCACCTAAATACTCTTCTTCGGTATCAAATAATTGGCAAACGAAAAACACATTGATTACCTGATCGTTGGGCACGTGGTCCAGGACGTCGTGCCGGAAGGTTACACGGTCGGCGGGACGGCGACGTACAGTTCAATCACAGCGCGCAATCTGGGGCGAAGGCCGGGGGTCGTGACCCGCCTCGCCCCAGATTTTGTCTGGCCGCCGGCACTGCACGACGTTCAAGCGCACCGCATTCCGTCCGCGCACACGACCACCTTCCACAACATCTACCACGAAGGACATCGCCAGCAGTTTCTGCTCGCCATTGCCGATTCGATGCAGCCCGAGGATATTCCTGCCGCGTGGCGCGATACACCCATCGTCCACCTCGGTCCGCTCAACCGCGAGCTGGATGCGCGCTTTGCGACCCTTTTCCCGAACTCGCTCGTCGGCGTGACGCCGCAGGGCTGGCTGCGCCAGTGGGATGCGACCGGACGCGTGCGGATGCGACTCTGGGAAGAAGCGGCGGAGATCCTGCCGCACGTAGACGTGCTCGTATTGAGCGAGGAAGATTTGAACGGCAACGCGGCGCTGATGGACGAATACGCGCGCCTCACGCGCGTCGCGGTGATGACGCAAGGGCCGCGCGGCTGCGTCGTCTTTAGCGAAGGGGAAAAAACTATAGTGCCCGGTTTCCCGGTTCAAGAAGTCGAGCCAACCGGCGCGGGCGATGTATTTGCCGCCGCATTTCTGATTCGATTGCAGGAGACGCAAGACGTAATTCAAGCGGCCCGCTTTGCCAACGCCACCGCGTCCTTCTGCGTCCAAGCGCCCGGCGTCGCAGGGATTCCAATCCGCGC
Organism: Chloroflexota bacterium; assembly: GCA_016208315.1. GTDB lineage: Bacteria > Chloroflexota > Anaerolineae > UBA4142 > UBA4142 > JACQYF01. The sequence goes on from JACQYF010000183.1 coordinate 4,401, forward strand.
GCAGGTGGAAGAGCGACTGACGAAATTTAGGATGTAGGATATCTGAAATCATAAATTCTATGCCTATCATCTACGCCTTTGCCAACCAAAAGGGCGGCGTCGGAAAGACGACGACCGCGATCAACCTGGCGGCGTTCTTGGCCGTGAAAGACAAGCGCGTGCTGCTCGTGGATATGGACCCGCAGGCGAACGCGACCTCGTCACTCGGCGTTGACAAAACCGCGCCGCTCTATTCGATCTACAATGCGCTCGTAGACGACGTCCCGATCGAGAATGTGCTGATGCTGACCAAGCGTCCGAATCTCGACCTGGTTCCATCGTCGTCGGCGCTCGCGGGCGCGGAGGTGGAGTTGGTGGGCGTGGATCGCCGCGAAGGGTTGCTCGCGAATATCCTCAAGCCGATCTGCGAAAAATACGATTACCTCCTGATTGATTCGCCGCCGTCGCTGGGCCTGCTCACGTTGAACGCGCTTGTCGCCGCGGATGCGGTGCTCATTCCGATTCAATGCGAGTACCTCGCGCTGGAAGGGTTGTCGCAACTGCTCAATACGATTCGCTTGGTGCAAGAGCGCTTGAACCCGCGCCTGCGCGTCGCAGGATTGGCGATGACCATGTTCGATTCGCGCACGCATTTGTCCATCCAGGTTGTCGAAGAAGTGGCCAAACATTTTCCCGATCTGATTTTTCACAGCGTCATCCCGCGCAGCGTGCGCGTGGCCGAAGCGCCGAGCTACGGCGAACCGCTCGTTTCGTTCGATCCGAAATCACGCGGCGCGCGCGCGTATGAAGAGTTGACGCAAGAGTTGTTGGCAAGAGAGAATGCAGTAAACAGTCAACAGTGAACAGTCAACAGACTGTTCACTGTTCACTCTTCACTCTTCACTGGAGTCGAACATGCCTCCTACTAAACACGGTCTCGGTCGCGGGCTTGGCGCGTTGATTCCACCGGGTGTGCCGGCCGCGCTCGCGCCAGGTGTGCGCGAAGTTGAAGTCACGCGTATCGGCCCGAATCCGCGGCAGCCGCGCCATCGCCTTGAGCAGGACGCGCTGCGCGAGCTGGCGAACTCGATCAAAGAGCACGGGTTGATTCAGCCGCTCATCGTCACGCCCGCGCCCGACTCGACGGATCTCGCGCCGCGCTATCAACTCATCGCGGGCGAACGACGCTGGACCGCGGCGAAGTTAGCCGGCCTCGAGCGCGTGCCCGTCATCGTGCGCGGCGCAACGCCGCAAGAGATGCTCGAGCTTGCGCTCGTCGAGAACATCCAGCGCGCGGATTTGAATCCGCTCGAAGAGGCGACCGCGTATCGCGAGCTGATGGACGATTTCGGCTTGACCCAGGAACAGGTCGCGGCCAAGGTCGGCAAAGACCGCGCGACGGTGGCGAACGCGCTGCGCTTGTTGAAGTTGCCGGAAGAAGTGCGCGCCGCGCTCGCCGACGAAACGATCAGCGAGGGCCACGCGCGCGCGATCCTCATCGTCGCCGACGAAAAAAAACAACGCGCTTTGCTGAACGTCGTCATCGCCAATCACTATTCGGTGCGGCAGACCGAAGAGGCCGCGCGGCGGATGAACGAGCCGCCCAAGATGCAAGCGCAACACGCGGCAGTCGTCAAGGGCAGCGCGCGCGTGGAACGCGAAATGCCCGCGGCGACGCGCGCGCTCGAAGATCAATTTCGAAAAGCACTCAGCACCAAGGTCGAGGTCTCGCGTTCGAAACAGGGCGGCAAGATCGTCATCAGTTTTTATTCGGAAGAAGAACTCGAAGCGATCTACGAAAAAATCGTGGGCCGGCAATAAGAACTATAGTTCTATCAGGAGATTGACGTGACTCTGGTGTTCGATCACATAACCAAACAAATTACGCAGATTGATTTGCAGTATCAAGGACGCCGGCAAGTGATCGCGTCCTATCTTTTTTTCGATGGCAACGAAGCCGCACTCATTGAAACCGGACCGGCGCTTACGGTCGAGACATTGATCGCGAGTGTTCGAGCCGCGGGTGTGCCGATTGAAATCTTGCGGCATCTCTTCGTCACGCATATTCACCTCGATCACTCCGGCGCGGCGGGTGTCTTGGTGCAGCGCTTTCCGTGGATGCGCGTGTACGTTCATCCGGTCGGCGCGCCGCATCTGGCCGACCCGTCGCGGTTGGTGACGAGCGCGGCGCGTTTGTACGGCGACAGAATGGACACGGTCTGGGGCTTGCCGCTGCCCGTGCCATCCGAAAACCTGGTCGTTGTCAACGACGGCGACGAGTTCCAGGTCGCGGGGACGACGCTGCGCGCGTTTGACACGCCGGGGCACGCGCGGCATCATCACGCGTATCTCGATACGACGAGCGGCTTGCTGTGTACCGGCGATGTCGGCGGCGTGCGTATGCCGAACGTCTGCTACGTCCGTCCGCCCACGCCGCCGCCCGAACTCGACCTTGAGACGTGGAAAGCGAGCATCGCGCGGCTGCGCGCGCTCAAAGCGACGGGTTTGTGCCCGACGCATTTCGGCGTATTTCGCGGCGATGCGGATTGGCATTGGAGCGATTTGGAACAGCGTTTGATTCGCTGGGGCGAAATCATTCGCGAGGAAATTCAAAAGGGTTCGGACGACCAAGCGATGTTGCGGCGAATGGAGCAGCAAATCGTCGCCGAATTCGAAACGATCAGCGCCGACCTGAAGGCCTATGATGTCGCGGCGAGCTACGAGCACATCGTCAGCGGCTATGCCCGTTACTGGAGGAAGAAACTGGGATGACGCTGTTTGCGTGATGCGGCAATTCGCGTATAATGTTCAAGACGCTAACGCGATCTTTTTTTGAGAAGAAAAATGGCTGCACCGATTTTTCCTTTTACCGCAATTGTTGGACAAGAGAAAATGAAACGCGCGCTCGTCCTCAACGCCATCAATCCGTTGATCGGCGGCGTGCTGATTCGCGGCGAACGCGGCACGGCGAAATCTACGGCCGTGCGCGCGCTGGCCGCGCTGCTGCCCGAAATTGATATAGTTGCCGATTGCCCATTTGGCTGCAATCCCCACGAGATAGATCGCCTCTGCGACAACTGCCGCGCCCGCGTCGCCCGCGGCGAAGAACTGCCGGTCGCGCGGCGCAAAGTGCGCCTGGTGGATCTGCCCGTCAGCGCGACCGAGGACCGCGTCGTCGGGACGCTGGACATTGAGCAAGCGATCAAGCGCGGCGAAAAGAAATTCGAGCCGGGCGTGTTGGCGGCGGCGAACCGCGGCATCCTCTATGTGGACGAAGTGAACCTGCTCGACGATCACGTGGTTGACCTGTTGCTCGACAGCGCGGCGATGGGCGTAAACGTCGTCGAGCGCGAGGGCATTTCGTTCCAGCATCCGGCGCAATTCGTCCTGGTCGGCACCATGAACCCGGAAGAAGGCGAGCTGCGCCCCCAGTTGCTCGACCGCTTTGGGCTGGCGGTCGAAATCCACGGCATTCCCGACGCCGAGGCCCGCGTCGAAATTATCGAGCGGCGGCTGGCGTACGAACAGGACCCGGAAGGATTCGCCGCCGAGTGGGCGACCGCCGAGGCGAAACTCTCGCAAGAGATTGACACGGCCCGCCACGTGCTGCACAAGGTCACCCACAGCCAGCCCGATTTGTACGCCATAGCCGAACTCTCGTCGGGATTGGAAGTGGACGGGCACCGGGCCGACCTAGTCATCCTCAAGGGCGCGCGGGCGCACGCGGCCTTGGTGGGTCGCGCCTCCGTCGCTGAGGAGGACGTCCTCCTGGCGGCGGAACTTGCGCTGCCGCACCGGATGAAGCGCAAGGCCTTTCAGGATGTCGAGTTGCGGATGGAGCAGCTCGAGCGGCGGCTCGATCAGAACAAGCAGGGCGTTGCCAATCAATCCCAGTCCAAAAGCGACCCGTCGCGCGACGTAAAAAAAAAGCCAGCGTAGCATCTGACCAGACCTCGGATACCCCCCCCCAGCCGGGCGAACAAAACGTGCAGGGACAGGGGCACGAGCCGGGCAAGCCGTCGCCCCACCCTGCCGACCGCCCGATTGACGTCGGCAAGACCTTTCGTCCCCAAAAGCTCCAAACTCCGCTCGATAAACTGCCGCGCCGCGTCGCGGGCAAACGCTCGCGCACGCGCACAGAGCGCAAGCGCGGCCGATACGTTACCTCGCGCCCGATGAAGGGCGACAAGAGCGATGTCGCGTTCGACGCGACGTTTCGCCAGGCCGCGCCCTACCAGATCAAGCGGGCGCGGAAGGATGTCGCGCTAGCCATCGAGACGCACGATCTCCGCCGCAAAGTGCGCGTGCGCCGCGCCGCGAACCTCATCCTCTTCGTCGTAGACGCGAGTTGGTCAATGGCCGCGGCCGAGCGGATGATCGCCACTAAAGGCGCGATCATGTCGCTGCTGATTGACGCGTACCAAAAGCGCGACCGCGTGGGTCTGGTCGTTTTCCAGAAGGAAGATGCGCGGCTGGTCCTGACCCCGACTTCGTCGGTAGATTTGGCGCAAAAGGCCCTGAAGGACATTCCGGTCGGCGGCAAGACGCCCTTGAGCGCCGGCCTGCTGCTCGCGCATCAAGTGCTGGTACGGGAGCGCGCGCGGGATCGCGAAGTGATGCCCCTGATGATCGTCGTGACCGACGGCGCAGGGAACGTGGCAATGACCGACATGCCGCCGCAAGAAGAAGCGCTGCGGATCGCCGGGATGATTCACAAGGTGGATTTGAGGACCGTCGTCATCAACACCGAGCACGAGGCGTTTGACCGCGGGCTGGCCGCAGGGCTGGCGGATGCGCTCGGCGGACCGTGCTACACGCTCAAGCAGTTGAAGGCAGAAGAGCTATACCAGACGGTTCGAGACCAGATGCGGGTGATCGCGAAGGAATGAAGTGGGGATGGGAGCGTGCGGGTGTGGGAGTTGGTATGATTAACGCGCTGTCAATTGATTTGGAAGACTGGTTTTGCGCTTATAATTTGCGGATCAAAAGCGAAAATTGGGACCGGTGTGAGTTGCGGGCGGTGGCAAACACTCACCGTATTTTGGACTTGATGGATAAGCACAAGACGCGGGCGACGTTCTTCGTGTTGGGTTGGATCGCGGAGCGGGCGCCGGAATTGGTGCGCGAGATTGACCGGCGCGGGCACGAGATTGCGACGCACGGCTATTCGCATACCGTGCTGACGGAGCTAACGCCGGAAGGGTTCGAGGCGGACTTGTGCCGGGGGCTGGCGGTGACGCAACCAAACGCCAGTCAGCCGATTTTGGGTTATCGTGCGCCATCCTTCACGGTGACAAGCAAGACGCTCTGGGCGCTCGACATTTTGGCGAAACACGGCGTCAAGTACGATTCCTCGATCTTTCCCATTAGCCACCATCCCGACTATGGCATAGCTGACGCTTCGCTTTCCATCCACCGCATTGGGGCGATTACCGAGGTGCCAATGAGCGTTGCGCCAATTTTGGGCAAAAACGTGCCTTGCAGCGGCGGCGGCTATTTCCGCGTGTTCCCTTATTTCCTAACGAAATACTTGATGCGGCAATGCAATCGCCAGGGCCGGCCGGTCGTTTTCTACTTGCACCCCTGGGAAGTGGATCCGGGGCAGCCGCACGTCCAAATGTCGCGTTCCAAAACGTTCCGGCACTATTTCAACCTCGACAAAACGATTGGGCGGCTCGATCAGTTGCTAAGCGATTTTCAGTTTGCCCCCATCCGTGAGGTGCTCGGACTATTCTCCGCGAATCTCGCGAATCCTCGCTAATGTCATTGCGAGCGGTTTGTGCGTCGGACGAACTGCGTCCGCGCAATCTCCAACTCGCGAACTGGAGACTGCTTCGTCGCAAAAAAAAACGCTCCTCGCAATGACACAGGAATTCGCGAGATTCGCGGAGGAATTCCTACTGCAAAGAGGAACCTCGTGAATCAGAATCTGGCGAAACAGAAAGAATATTGGGATAGGGAAGTCGGAGAGTTTGATTCGATCTACTCCCATGGCAAGAGCAAATTCGACAACTGGATTGACGTGACCTTTCGCTGGGACATGTACGCCCGGTTCGAATATACGCTGAAGCACGCAGAGCCGATCGCCGGGCAAAGTTTCCTCGACGTTGGCTGCGGGACGGGGCGGTACGCGCTGGAACTTGCGCGCCGCGGCGCGAGCCGGGTAGTGGGCATAGACATCGCGGAAAAGATGATCGAGGTGTGCAGCCGGCGCTCGCGCGAAGAACGGCTTGACGACCGGTGTTCGTTTCTGCAAAGCGACCTCTTGCAGTATTTGGCTGCTGCCAAATTCGATGTGGTCATCGGCATCGGTCTATTCGATTACATCGGCGAGCCGCTTCCCGTGTTCACCAAGATGCGACAAGTCGTCACCGACCGCGCCATCATCAGTCTGCCGCGATTCTGGACGTGGCGTGCCCCGGTCCGCAAAGTACGCCTCGCGCTGAGGGGCTGCGACGTTTTCTTTTACACGAAAGAGCGGATTGCCCCCCTGCTGAAGCAAGCGGGTTTCAGCCACTACGAAATCGAGCAAGTTGGGCAATTGTACTGCGTGACTGCGTTCGTCTAGTGGTCGGATTCACGCTTGCTTGTGGTGTATGTTTCACGTAAAACATTTACATAAAGTCGGGGCTGTTGGGATTGTGTGAGACTTGACCTGCGGCCTGAGACCTGTGACTCGCGACTTGCGACATGCGACCTGAGACTTGTGATCGGCGACCCGAAATCTGCGACTATGAAAACTCCCCCTGGCGCACCGCGTTCTGGCCCGGGCGGGAATACGAGGATCGCGCGGAACGCATCGCGCTGGCGCACATGCTGCCGCCGCGTGGCACGCGTCTGTGCGAGATCGGCGCGGGGTTTGGGCGGCTGGCCGTGTTCTACGCAGGGTACGAACGCGTCATTCTGATTGACTATGCGCTTTCGATGCTCCGTGAGGCACGCGAGCGCCTTTTGCGCGTATCCCGCATTCCGCATCCCGCATCCCGATTCACCTTCGTTGCCGCCGACCTCTACAACCTGCCGCTTGCCGATTCCGCGCTCGATACGGCGGTCACCGTACGCGTGCTGCACCACGTCGCCGACATTCCGCGCGCGTTCGCCGAGATTGCGCGCGTCGTGCGGCCGGAAGGCACGTACCTCACCGAGTTCGCGAACAAGCGCCATCTCAAGGCGCGATTGCGGTACACACTCACGCATCGCGGCCCCGATCCTAATGGTCCCGAGCCCTACGAGTTTGTCAAGCTCAATTTTGATTTCCACCCGCGCTACATCGCCGACCAACTACAGGCGGTCAACCTGATCGCCCAAGAGCAACGCGCCGTCTCCACCTTTCGCATTCCCGTTCTCAAGCGGATTGTGCCAGCGAGAATCCTTGCGGCACTCGACGGCAATCTCCAATCTCCAATCTCCAATCTCGATCTATCCCCCAGCATCTTTGTCCGCGCCCAATCGGCCAAGCCCGGCGCGCCCGCGCTCAACCACGCGCTCTGGCGCTGCGTCGTGTGCCATTCAACCGACATCGCCGAAACCGGCGAATCGCTCACCTGCCGCGCTTGCTCACGCGTCTATCCAATCCAGGACGGCATCATTGATTTCAAATGAACCAGTCCAACTTCCAACTTCCAACTTTCAATTGCTAATTGTAAATTGTAAATTTTTGTAGTATACTGCCTTCACAATCGCTCTCTCATTTCCCCGCGGAGGTTCGACCAATGAAGGTCTCTTGTCTACAAGAAAATCTCGCCAAAGGTCTTGCCATTGTCAGCCGAGCGGTGGCTGCGCGTTCGACGCTGCCCGTGCTCGGCAACATTTTGCTCGCGACCGACCAGGGACGCTTGAAACTCGCGGCGACGAATCTCGAACTGGCCGTGACGGATTGGATCGGCGCGAAGGTCGAAAACGATGGCGCGATCACGGTGCCCGCGCGCGTCCTGATTGATTTCGTGAACTCGATGCCGCCCGAGCGAATTGATATGGAATTGAACGAGCGCACTCAAACGCTTCACGTCAAATGTGCGCGCTATGATGCCAATATCAAGGGGATCGAGGCATCCGAGTTCCCGATCATCCCGACAATTGCCGAGAACAAGAAAATCTCGCTGGAGCCGGATACCTTCCGCGAGATGATCGAGCAAGTAGCCATTTCGGCCGCAACCGACGAATCGAGACCGGTGCTCACCGGCGTGATCTGCAAGTTCGACAAGGACCGCGTGACTCTGGCCGCGGCCGACGGTTTCCGACTTTCCGTTCGCCATGCTGTACTGACCACGCCTGTGGACCAGCCGTTCAGCGTCATTGTGCCGGCGAAAGCGCTGCAAGAGGTCGGACGCGTTAGCGGCGATCAGGAAGACCCCATCGAGATGGCGGTGACGGAGAACAAGACCCAAGTGCTATTTCGTCTGACCAACATCGAGATTGTCTCGCAACTGCTCGAGGGCGCATTCCCGGATTTCACGCGCATCATCCCGGAGTCGCACGCGACGCGCACGGTCATCACGACGTCCGACTTGCAGAATGCGGTCAAGGCGTCGTCGGTCTTTGCGCGTGAAGCGATGAACACCGTGCGCGTTCAGATCGCGCCGGCCGGTGAGATGGGCGCGGGCAAAGTGATCCTGACCGCGACCAGCGCGGAATCCGGCGACAATGTCGGCGAAATTGACGCGACGGTAGACGGCGATCCCATCGAAATTGCGTTCAACGCGCGCTACCTGGCCGACGTGCTGAACGTGCTGCACACACCGCAGGTCGCGCTCGAGACGACCAGCGCCGCCAGCCCGGGCGTCATCAAGCCCGTCGGGCGCGATGATTTTACCCACGTCATCATGCCGATGCACATCGGCAAGTAATTTCAGATTTCAGACTGCGGAGCGTCCCGTAGGGACGCTCCGCAGTCTGAAATCTGAAATCTGAAATCCTCTACGCTTTCGGATGCAGCACGTTCAGCAACTCCTCGCCGTACTCCTTCGCTTTCCACGGCCCCAAGTCGCTCGCCGCGATCAGCGTTTCCAGCGTGCGCGGATTTTTGCGCGCGGCGGCAAAGAGCACGTCGTTCGAAACGATCACGTCCGGCGCCACGCCGCGCGCTTCGGCCCGATGTTTGCGCCAATCCTTCAACCGCCCGAGCCGCGCGCGCGCGGAATTGTCAAGCGGCGCTTCGCGGCGAGCGCGCGGGTGCGGCGGCGTGGTCTGCGGAGCGGCGCGGCCGCGCCCGATTGCCTGGAGGATCGGCTGCCCGTATCTCTGGGCGACATAGCTCGAGACGCCGGCGATTCGCCCAAGCTCGCGCAAGGAGTTCGGGTGATGGCTGCTGATCCGAAACAACGTCGTATCGGAGAGGACGCGGAACGGAGGATGGTCCTCTTTGCGGGCCTGGACATCGCGAAAATGAAATAGCTCGCGCAGGACGCCTAACTGCACCGGATCGAGATCGCGTGCGCCGTCGAGGTTCCAATAGCCGTCCGGATCGAAACGGCGCGGCGTCGGCTCGACCCGCGTCAACCGCTCGAATTCCTCGCGCGCTTCCTCCAACCGGCCCATATTTTCGAGTTCGCGAATCTGCAGGTCGCGCAGCGCGAGCAAATAGTGCGTATCCTCACGCGCGTACGCGATTTGTTCCGCGGTGAGTGGCCGGTGCCCCCAATCGGCGCGCTGCATTTTCTTGTTGAGCGCCACGCCAAAACGTTCTTGCAAAATATTTCCGAGGCCAACGTTGGGCCAGCCTAGAATCCGCGCCGCGATCATCGTGTCGAAGAGGTTTTCGAAAGTAAACTCGTAATCCCGCTTGAGGCAGAGGATGTCGTACTCGGCCGCATGGAAAACCTTTTCGACTTGAGGATTCGCCAAGATCGGCCCCAAGGCAGCAATATCCGGTAACGCGAGCGGATCCACTACGTAATCGGCGACATGGGTCGAAAATTGCAAGAGGCAAACTTTTTCAAAATACGAATAGAGACTATCCGACTCGGTATCTACGGCGAGCGTCACCACGTTGGCGAGTTCGGCTTGCACCGCGGCGAGACCCGACGGCGTTGCAACCCATAGCGGCGGGGTTTCGATATCTGGCCTATTGATTTGAAAAGTGTCCGTATAATTCTGCATCCAGTTCTTATCCGATATTTTCCCAGATTGCGCGCCGTCAGAGCGCGACTCTAGCGCGCGCGATGGCCTGCCGCGCGTTGAGCCGGCGCCACGCCAGCGCGCTCGCTGCCGACAGCCCTAAGGCAAGGTCTACGATTTGATCTAGCCGCACGGCCCCCAGGTACGCGGTTTCATCGCCGCGCTGAAATCCGAGCAGCACATTGGCGAGCGAGGCAATCAGTAGGTAGCCGAGAAATAGCAAGCCGGGAGCGCGACGGCGCGCGGCCAATCCCACCAACGCGAAGAATAGCAGCGCGAATAGGGCGAATTCGAGATGCTGCACCGGAAAGCGCGGTTCGACCAAGCCATAGAGATTCGGCAATTCGACCGCGAATTGGCTAGAGCTAACGATTCCATAATTGGCGCCGTGCGCCAGCGCCCCGGCCCATCCAATGGCTTGCCCGACCGACAAGCCAATCGCCGCAGCATCGGCCACATGCCCGAACGAAATCCTGCGCCAACGTGTATAGCCGGCGGCCAGAACCACGCCGACGACGAACGCGCCGCGTATCCCAAGACCGCCCAGGCCCACTTGCGCGATTTCTTCGGGCCGCGCCTGGTAATATTCCCAATTCATCAGAACATGATACGCGCGCGCGCCAACCCATCCCCCGGCCAACAGAAGCAGCACGCCGTCGAGGAATGTGCCCGCCGCGGACGCGCGACGCGAACACAAGCGCAAATAGAGATACGCGGAAAGCAAACCGGCGAGCATGCCCAGCCCGACTAGCGCCGAGTAGAGATCAATTTCAAAAAAACTAAAATCAAGTCTTGGATGCAAGAACGTATGTTCCAATCGTAGAGGGCTGGCACAAAATCACGGTGGGACGACTCGGCTAGGACCGCATGCTCTCAATCACCCGCGCATACCGATCCACTAACGCCGCGGCCGACTCCTGGGATTTGCCCTCGGCGAAAACGGTAAAGACCGCTTCGTCCGACTCAGGCACGACCAACACCCAGCCCGACCCGTCCGGCTGGATTTTCAACCCGTCCACCTGCTCGACAATTTGATCCTTGTATTGATCGTTAAGGAGCCGCATCACAGTTCCTTTCTGCTCCCACGGACAGGCCACGCGCCGCTGGGCGGTATGGTATGCCGGTAGCGTCGCGACAATATCGCCGAGCGACGTTTTTTGCAGCGCGAGGTACTCGAGCAGCTTACCCACAGGGAACATGGCGTCAATCAGGCGGTGAAATGACGGGACGATGAACTCGCCCGCGCCGCTCATGGCCAAGACGACTTGCGGATCGGTAATGGCGTTCATCAGCGCCTGGCCGTCAATTTTGGTACGCTGTACGTGCGCGTGCCGCCGTTCGGCGATTTCTTCGAACAAATGCGGTTGGTTCACCATCAATGCAATTCCGCGCGCGGTCGCGGATTCGGGCAGCGCGCGTAGAGTGAGTTCCATAAACGCCGCGGCCGTCTGGGTGCCCGTCAGCTTTTCGCCATGCCCATCCACCAACCAGAGACGCTCGCCGCCTACGTCAAGCCGGACGCCGAAATCCGCTTTCACCGCCGCCGTGATCGAAGCGAGTTGATCGAGGCCGTGCTGAAAGGCCGCCGTCGTCATGGACATTTTCGTCTCGTCAATGCGCTCGTTCAACGCGACCACGGTGCAGCCCAGTTCGTTGAGAATTAGCGGCAGAATCAGCGAGGTGGGCGCGCTCGCATAGTCTACGACGACGTTGAAACGCGCGGCGCGAATCGCTTGTACGTTCAGCGCCTGCAAAAAGCCCTGGATGTAACGACGCTCGGGAATGCCCCCAATCTCTTCGATTAGTCCCAGATCGTCAAAGGGCACCCGGCGAAAATCCTCTCGAAAGAACACATTCTCCACGCTGCGTTCTTTCGCTTTGCCGAGATTCTGCCCGTCCTTGTCGAAAAAGCGAATGTCAACGACACGCTGGTCGTAGGGCGAAAGGCGGACATGCACGCCGCCCGCGCTGTTAGCCACAGAGGTATAATACCGCGCGACCGGAATCGGTACCGAGTCCAGATCCAGAACGGTTACCCCCGCCGACGGCAAGCCGCTGACCATCGCGCGTTTGATCATGCGCGCGGCGCGGTGCGGATCGCGGTTGATCGTGACGCTCGAACCTTTCGGCAAGGTCGCGCCAAACGCGGTCGAGAGCCGCGCCGCGAATTCCGGCGTCAAGTCCACATTCACGAGACCGGTCACCCCGTAGCGCCCGAACAGCGCGCGCCGCGCCTGCGAGCCCCAAATGAGCGACGACTTGACCGTCGCCCCGGCCTCGATCTCTTTGTTGGGCCAGACCTTGACGTTGGGATGGATGACCGCGTTCTCGCCCACCATACACTCGTCGCCGAGCACCGCGCCTTCGAAGGCGACCGCTTTGGATTTTAGACTGGACCGCTGGCCGATGATCGCGCCGCGCAACTCGACTCCTTCGCCGATGTACGAGTTGCGCCACACGATGCTGCGATCAATATGCGCGCGATTATCCACGATCGTGTACGGATGGATCGCGGTCGGGCCGTGAATCACGACACTCCCTTTGATGCGGCTGCCCAGTCCCAAATAGATCGGGCCAAAGAGTTGCACGTCCGGCGCGATCTCTACATCGTCCTCCGCGTAAATGCCGCCGCCAATATGGCGGCCCAATTCGCCGAGATGCAGTTTGCCTGAAAGCAAATCGCCGGTCGCGCGCATGTACTCGGCAATATTGCCCACATCCGTCCAATAGCCGTTGGCGATATAGCCGTAGAGCGGCGCGCCGCGCTTCATGAGTTGTGGGAAAAGGTCTCGGCTGAAATCTACGGGTGTGCCCGGCTCGATCTCTTCCAGCACCTCCGGCGAGAGAACGTAGATGCCGGTGTTGACCGTATCGGAGATGACTTCGCTCCAGGAGGGTTTCTCTAGGAAACGCTCGACGCGCCCGTCGCCGTCCACGATAATGACGCCGTATTCGAGCGGCGCGGGCACCCGGTAAAGCGTGATGGTGACGAGCGCGCCCACGCGTTTGTGGAATTCGACGATCTCGCCCAAATTGAAATCGGTCAGCGCATCGCCGCTCATCACGAGAAACGGTTCCGCGCTGCCATCGGTCAACTGCTTTTCCGCGAACTTGACCGAGCCGGCCGTGCCGAGGGGACGCGGCTCGACCGTATAGCGCAAGGCGATTTCGGCCTGCGAGCCATCGCCAAAATAATTCTGAATGTCGTCCGCGCGATATTGCAGCGTCGCGACCACATCGTCAAAGTTGTGGCGCTTGAGGAGTTCGAGGGCGTGGCCCATCACGGGCCGATTGGCAATCGGCACCATCGGTTTGGGGCGATTGATGGTTAGTGGGCGCAAGCGCGAACCTTCGCCTCCCGCCATGACCACGGCTTGCATGTCTTACCTTTCAGGTCGCAGGTCACAGGTCAAGTCCCAAGTCACAAGCCAAGACTTGCTACGGCGACCTGCGACCTGTGACTTGCGACTTGTGACTTGACTAGTCCTTGCCCGCCTCCACCGCCGCTGTCGCGATGGCCCAGGCAATCAAGCCCCAGCTGCCGCCGGCCAGGACGACCACGAGCAGGAGGGAGCGCAGATTCAGAGGAGTCGCATCAGGGTTGCGCACCATTCCAAAAACCGACAGCCCAATCGCGATCAAAGCCGCGACCACACCGACAAGCACCGGGCCGTGCAATACGCCGCGGAGGCGCGCCAACCACGTCGCCGAGCGCGGCGCATCGGATTGAGAGGGGAGACTAGGATTCTCTTCCGCCATACTTCCTTCCTTGGGATTCTACTCTTGCGCGGGATTATACACCACGGCACTATGGGCGTCAAACGTGCGACGATGTGCGACGCACTTGCCAAGTGCGTCGCACATCGTCGCACGTTTGCAAAATTACCTAATTTGCCGAAAACCTGCTATAATCCCCGCCGTAGATTTGAAGGGTAATCGGAGACGCTTCAAGTCTGAGGAGGTTGCCATGCTGCAACCGATCATACGCGGCATCAAGGCCTTGATGCAAATGCAGGATCTCCACAATCTGGGCATTTGGTGGAACGGCACGGCCCGCGCCCCGCTGCGACGCTTGTGGCCGTTTACGATGTTCGTCGCCTTGATCATTGGCCTGGCGACCGGGTTGGCTGTTGGGGTTCCGTCGCAAATGGTCGGCTATTACATCTTGAAAGAGATGTTGAATGGCCTCATCGCCGGCTTTTTCGCGCCGCTCTTCCTGTGGCTCGGCCGGAAGCTGTATCGGCGAGGACGCGGCGCCAAACCCGAGTCGCAGCCCGTGGCGAATCTCTTGTATTCGATTTCCGGCGCGCTCGCCGGACTGCTGACCCTCCCCACCCAGTGGGTCTTGCCGCCCGTCATTCCGCTGGGCGCCTGGCTTGTGTTTTATCCGATCAGCACCGCGGCCCTCTTCCCCATTGTCGCCGCCATGGCGGACTATGTGGAACTCCAAAAACAAGAGAACCGGCAGACCAAGGAACTCTTCGGCAAGTACGTGAGCGAGTCGGTCGCGCGGCACATCATGGAGGAACACGAGCATCTTACACTGACGGGCGAACGACGCCATTGCACCGTCCTGTTCTCCGACATCCGGGGCTTTACGCGCATGGTCAAAGAACTCGGGCCGGAAGAAGTGGTGCAAACCCTCAATCAATATTTCACCACGATGATTGACATCATCTTCAAGTTCGATGGGACGGTGAACAAATTCATCGGCGATGCGATTGTCGTCTTGTACGGCGCGCCGGTTGCGCTCGGCGACGAGGCCGCGCGGGCCGTGCGGACGGCGCGGGAGATGCACGGCGCACTCGGAAAAATGAATGCCGCACGCGTCTCGGCGGGCAAACCGGCGATTCGAATTGGCATTGGAATTGATACGGGCGAGGTCGTCGTCGGAAATATCGGTTCGGCGCGCCGTCTCGAATATACCGCGATTGGCGAGCCGGTGAACAATGCCACCTACTTGGGAACGATCGCGCCACCGGACACCGTGTATATTAGCGAAAACGTGTGTCGCGAGCTCACGGCCGACGTCCCCGTCACGCCGTGGCAGCGCGTTCAACTCAAAGGCGGGACCGGCGAGGTCATGGTCTATACGCTTTCAGATTCGAGTGGAGACGAGTGAGTGGAGAGCAGCGGCATTCGGAGTTTGGTTTGCCCAAATTGCGGCGCGCCCATCCGGCACGGCGAGTTAGAATGCGACTACTGCGGCGCCGCCATCTACGCGGAGCGCGCCGCGGAAGTGACCGTGCCCGCGGTCGGCGAGGCGCAAAAGATCATTGCCGAAATGCAGCGCCGCATCAAGAGCAACGGCTATGACGGCGACGCGTACTACCAACTCGGGTTGGCGTGCTTTACGCTGAAATTGTACGATCAAGCCGAAAACGCGTTCGAGCAAGCGCGGCGCTTTTCGCCTGGCAGCGCGCTGGTCCATTATTTTGTCGGCCTGGCGATGCTGCGCCGCGCCGAACCGGAAATTCTGTCTATTCAGGAATTCCGCATTATCCAGATGCGGAAAGCATTTCAAGCCGCGCTCGCGTTGGATGCGAATCTGTCCGAAGCCGAATGGCACCACTTGCTCACCGATGGGCTGCTCGCGCGCAACCGCGAAGATTACGCCGGCGCGCTGGCGCCGCTCAAATCGGTCGTGCAAATGTCGCCCAAACTCGGACTGGCGTGGAAGGTGCTGGCCGCGTGCTACTTTCAAGTGGGCGATTATCACAACGCCATTCACGCCGGCAGCCAGGCGTTCCAGCTCGACAAACTGGATGGCGATATTGCGTACCTGATCGGCGCCGCCCATTGTTATTTAGGCGAAACGGACGATATGCGCGTGTGGGCGAAACGCGTGGCGGTTTTGCGCGGCGACCCCGACGCGTGGCCAAGCGTCACGCGCGAATTTAGAGGGCAAATCGAGTGAGAATAGCTATTGTAGGTGGCCGCGGCCAGCTCGGGCGGGTGTTGGCCCAGACGCTCGGCGCGCAGCATCAAGTTCTGATTCTCGATCTGCCCGAATGCGACATTACGCAGCGCAGCGAAATTGACTGCATTGCCGATCGCGCGCCCGACCTTGTCATTCACGCGGCGGCGATGACCGACGTGGATGCGTGCGCCCGCGACCCGCGCGCGGCTTTTGTCGCCAACGCGCTGGGCACGCAAAACGTCGCGCTCGCGTGCCAGCGCGTGCGCGCGCCGATGGTTTACATCAGCACGAACGAAGTCTTTGACGGCGCGAAGGATTCGCCGTACCTCGAATTAGATGAGCCGCACGCCATCAATTCTTACGGCGCGTCCAAGCTCGCCGGCGAACGCTACGTCCAGATGCTCCTCGACCGGTTCTACATCGTTCGCCTTTCGTGGCTTTTCGCGCCTTTGGGCAACAACTTTCCCCAAAAGATCATCAAGCTCGCCAAGCAAAAAGGCGCGCTCTCCGTCGTCACCGACGAGATCGCCAATCCAACCTATGCGCCCGACCTCGCCCAAGCTATCGTGCAGTTGATCGAGACGAATCACTTTGGCATCTACCATCTCACCAACGAAGGCAGCGTCTCGCGCTATAACTTTGCCGCGCGCATCTTGCAACTTGCCGGTCTCGCGCACATCCCACTCACGCCCATTTCGCTTGCCGATTACGAGCGCGATTCGACTCCGCCGGCCAACGGCGCGCTGGCCAATTTCGCGGCCGCGACCGTTCTCGGCATCAAGCTACGCCCGTGGCAGGAAGCCTTAGAAGAATTTTTCAAATCCAACGTCTAATCTCTAATCTCCAATCTCCAAATGCTCTCTGTAATCATCCCCAACTTTAACGGCATGCGCCTGCTCCCCGTGTGTCTCGATGCGCTGCGCCGGCAAACCCTCCAAAACTTTGAAACGATTGTCGTGGACGACGGCTCGACCGACGGCTCGCGCGAATTGCTCGCGCGCGAGTATCCCGAGGTCCGCGTGGCCGCGCTGGAAACGAATCGCGGCTTTGTGCGCGCGGTGAACGAAGGTATCCGCGCCGCCCGCGGCGACGTCGTCGTGCTCTTGAATAACGATACCGAAGCCGACGCGCATTGGCTCGAGGAAATCGTCCTCGCGTTCCATCGCAATCCGCGCGCGGGCATGGTCGCTTGTAAGCTGCGCCTCTTCGACCGGCGCGATCACATTCACAGCGCGGGCGATTTCTATGGAGTGGATGGTATTCCCGGCAATCGCGGCGTATGGGAGCAAGACTGCGGGCAATATGACGACGCGCGCGGCGTATTTGGCGCGTGCGGCGGCGCCGGGGCGTATCGCAAAACCATGCTAGACGAAATCGGCTTGTTTGACGAGGCGTTGGTTGCGAATCTCGAAGACGTTGACCTGAGCTGGCGCGCGCGCCTCGCGGGCTATGCGTGCGCGTACGCGCCGCGCGCTATCGTGTACCACATGATCAGCGCGACCGGCGGCGGCGCGTATGGCAGTTTCCTCGTCGGGCGCAATACCCTTTGGGTGCTGGCGAAGAATTATCCCGCCGCGCTGTGGAAAAAACACTGGCGACAAATCGTCCGCGCGCAGTGGCAAATCACGCGCGACGCTCTGCGAAACATCCGCGGCGCAGCCGCCCGCGCCCGCCTGCGCGGCCAAATCGCCGGTTTGTTCGGCTTGCCGCGCTGGCTGAGAAGACGCGCCACGGTCATTCGCCGCGCGACCGACGACGAAATTGAAGCGGTGCTAGTCCAGTGAACGCGAGACGCCCAACGAATTACCCTTCACGTTTTACGTTTTACGTTTTACTCGTAATCCTCCTCTCCCTCGCCCTCCGCATGGCGCGCGTCGGCGAACTGCGAATGTGGGGCGACGAGGCGTACAGCGTGTATTCGGCGAACCGCACACTGGCCGCGATCACGTTTGAAGGCGCGGAGAACGATCCGCATCCGCCCCTCTACTATTACCTGCTCCATTTTTACCTACCCCTGGCCGGAGCATCCGAACTCTCCGTCCGTTTCTTTTCCGTTTTTCCCGGCGTCGCGACCCTTGCGCTCTTGTATGCGATTGGCAAACGCCTCTTCAATCCGCGCGTTGGCTTGCTTGCCGCCGCGCTGGCGGCCATCGCGCCCTTCCATATCTACTACTCGCAAGAAATCCGCATGTACGCGCTGGCGATTTTTCTCACGACCCTCGCCACGTATTTCTTCGTGCGACTGTCTCCCTCCCCTGTCCGCGACGGGGGAGGGCCGGGGTGGGGGTGGTTTTCCCCCTCCCCTGTCCACGACGGGGGAGGGCCGGGGTGGGGGTGGCTCGCCTACGCGCTCACTACCCTCCTTGCACTTTACACGGTTTACCAGTCCGCGCTCGTTTTGCTGGCACAAGGCCTCTTTGTGCTCACGCTCTGGCGAACTCGACGCGTGTTTGTTTTGCGCTGGTTCGCCGTCGCGTTCGGCGTGGTCGCGCTCTTTCTCCCCTGGCTGCTCTTCCGATTCTCCAGTACGCTTGGTCACCTCGAAGACCGCGCGGGTCAAACTATCCAATCATTGCCGGTGTTCGTCGCGCGCGGGTTCGCCGCGCTGACCGTTGGCCCGACGATTCCGCCGTCAAACGCGCTGATGCTCGCGGTCGTTTTCGCGCTGCTCGTTATCGCCGGTTTGTTCGTCGCGCTGAGAACGCGCCAAGCACAACGCGGCGACGGGCTGGTCTTTGCGCTCGCGTTCGTGCCCCTCATCGCCGTCTATCCCCTCTATCTGCTCCTGCCGATTTTGGTCGCGCGATTGTTCGCGCTCGCGTTTGTGCCGCTCGCGCTTTTGCTCGCGCGGAGCATTTCGTTGCTGGACCGCCGCGCGGCTGTCCCGTTCGCGTTGGCGATGGTCGCGATCAGCGCGTTCTCGCTGAACGACTATAATTTCCGGTTCGACCGCTACAACCCCGCGGCGGAAGACTATATCCCGATCATCCGCGCGGTCGAGCAGCAAGCCCGGCCCGGCGATGTCGTCTTGTTTCATGCGTATTGGCACATGGGATATTTCCAGAGCCATTATCGCGGCGCGCCGGTTCAGTATCTCGAGTTGGACAAACAGGATAACTTGGCGCTGGCGGTTTCTCAGTCGCGGACGGTGTGGGCGGTCGTTCAAGATTTCGCGCAACACGGGTCGGAATTCTGGCTCGCGCAAAACGCGTTTCCGGTCGGCGAGCAAAAATTCGGGCAGTTGCGCCTTAGTTCGTTTCGCGTGGGAACGCCGGAGAGCGGGAATGTGTTTGCCGAGCCGGTCGTGTTCGGCAACGGCATCGCGCTGCTTGGCTATCGCTACAATCGCGAGCCGCTGGAATCCGGTCGTGGACTCGCGACCATTCAGTTAGATTGGCAGGCGAACCAGAAAATCGCGGACGATTACACGGTCAGCGTGCGCTTGACCAATCCGCGCGGCGCGCTGCGTGGGCCGATCATTTGGGCGCAAGCGGACACTCAGCCGGCCAGCGGAACCAAGCGTACGTCCGAATGGCAGCCGAACGAAATCGTCCAAGACCGTCACGCGTTTGTCATTCCGGCGGGCACGCCGCGCGGCGAGTATGCGATCCAGGTCGTCATGTACGAATCGCAAAGCGGCCGGCCCGTGCCGATTGTCGCGCCGGAGAATATGCGCGGCCAGGCGGTCGAGGCGGGCAACCTTGCGATCATCAAGCCCG
>JACQYF010000193.1 GCA_016208315.1 Chloroflexota bacterium
CTTCCGGCGATAACATGATAGGTTGTCTGTCCGCGAATCCTCGCGAATCACGCGAATACTGTTCGTAGTAAGCGACGCAGCGAAGCGGAGTCGCGTTGTTCGCACCGTAAGACGACACTCCGCAAAGCGCGCTCCGTGTCTGATCTGAAAATACCGCCGATTAAGCGGCAACGGGTTCCGGCGACTGCTGAGCGGTGACTTGGAAGCCCAGCGTCTCCAAACGTTTGATGAGCCGTTTCGCGGTCGCGTCCGGATCCTTTTGGTCGAAGTAGTTGCCGCCGAGTTCGCGGTATGCTTCTTTCCGTTGAATGAGATGATACGCAATTACCAAAATCGAATGCGCCACCGCCAGGATCGCTTTCTTCTTGCCGCGTCGTCCCGCCAACCGATGATACTGCGCGGACAGATACGTGTTCTTGGTGCGCGCGGCGGCATGGGCCGCTTGCACCAAAGCGACGCGCAAGGCCTTGTTGCCCGGACGGGTTTTGCCCGAGTAGCGTTTGCCCGCACTTTCGTTGTTGCCGGGCGCCACGCCCGCCCATG
Organism: Chloroflexota bacterium; assembly: GCA_016208315.1. Lineage (GTDB taxonomy): Bacteria > Chloroflexota > Anaerolineae > UBA4142 > UBA4142 > JACQYF01. The sequence goes on from JACQYF010000193.1 coordinate 544, forward strand.
CGGACAGATGCGCCGCCGAAGGGAACCGGCTCATGTCGTTGCCGATTTCCGCGACCATGACTTCGGCGGTCTGGCGCGCCACGCCGGGGATCGTATCCAACCAAACCACCGCCTCCTCAAAAGGGTGTCCATAGGTCTCAATCTGCTCATCGAAGCGGGCCAGCGTCTCGTCCAGACTATCAATTTGGCACAAGAGTTCGGTGAGCACAAAGCGGTGGTGCGGCTTGACCCGCCCCTCCAGGGCCTTGGTGAGTTGGGGGAGCTTGTCGCGCATCCGGCCTTGCGCCAACTCCGCCATCTCCGCGGGGCTAGCTTGGCCAGCAATGAGCGCATCCAACATCGCCCGCGCCGAGACGCCCATCACATCACTGGCCACGCTCGCCAGCTTGATGTTCATGCTCTCCAAGAGCTTCTGGAGCCGATTGATGAGATTCACTCGTTCCCGCACAAAACTGGTGCGATAGCGGGTGAGTTCCCGAAAATCGCGTTGCGGGATGGGCGGAATGAAACTGGGACGCAAGAGCCCCAGCCGCAAACACTCGGCGATCCATTGGGCATCGCTGACATCGGTCTTGCGCCCGGGCACGCGGCTAAGATGGTGGGCGTTCACCAGCATGACCGCGAAGGTGGTCTCGAGAATATTGAAGATGGGTTTCCAATATTCCCCGGTGCTCTCCATCGCGACTTGCGTCACGCCCTGGGCGAGCAACCAGTCCGACAGTTCCAGCAGGTCGGGCGTCATCGTCCCAAACGTGCGCGTCGCTTTGTGTTGACCGCCCTTCGCATCGGGGACAATGATGGCCGCCACCACGGTCTTCTTATGCACATCCAATCCGGCGCAATGCGTGTACACCACATCCATCGGAATCTCCTCGGCAGAATGCTGCGGCTGACGTGGATACCCGATGGATCAGACTCTGATCTGCGTGCTTCCCCGGATGGGGAGCGACAATTCGTGGTGCCTGCGGGTATCCCGGTCCGACTTACTAGCAGGCTCGCGCGCACCAATCACGAAACGACCTCTGTGCCAGCCGCGCAGCGCAAGTGTAACACATTTTCATGCTTCGTGGTGTCCGTAAGGACATAAAGACTTACTACGAACGTGGAATTCTCGCAATGACCTTCGCGTAGATTCGCGCGATTCGCGGAATAATCTAGCCGTTTTCGTCCGCGGCAACGCGTGTCTTGCTTCCAATGCGCTGCATCACCCACGCGACTCCCAAAAAGATAGAAGCCGAAACTCACGACCAGGAACCCCACTCTTCTGGTATTGAAAAAGCCGGGCTGGTCACCTTCCAACGCCACATCGGCAATGGTGCGGTGCACAGAGCGCTTGCTCAACGCTTTACTGTGATGCGAAAGGATGGGTCCAAGCCGCCAGTGTCTGACGTCGAGGCCACCAAAGTTGACTCGTCCAAAAAGCTCAGTGGGGCTGGCTGGGTTTCGGAGTTTCCCACCAGCAATACCGTAAGCGACTTGGACTCGACCTTTGGCGGGAACGTGCAAACGTTTATTGACGCACTGAAAGTAGCGGGAGCGACAGTGAAAATCAATGCTACCAAGCGGCCCGCCGAGCGCGCTTACCTCATGCATTGGGCCTGGAAAATCGCCAAGACGAACCACGACGCCAGCAAAGTGCCCGCGAAAGCAGGAGTAAACATCAACTGGTGGCATGGCAATCAGACAGACTCCAAAAAAGCTGCACAAGAAATGGTGGACAAATACGAGATTGACAATCTGAAAGTTGCGCCCTCGCTCTATGGGCGGCACATTTATGGCAAGGCCATTGACATGGAAATTTCTTGGGGCGGAGATCTCAAAATAAGAGCCGCTGGTGGGATTGAGCGCATTATCAAGTCATCACCTAAGGACAACACAAATCCTGATTTGATCGCGGTTGGCAAAACATACGGCGTCGTCCACTTTACTAACGTGGACAAGGACAAAGTCCATTGGTCAACAGATGGGCATTGAGAAAGGGGCGAACTAATCCATGACCGAAGAATATACGTCCGAAGGTAAGCAAACTAAGTTGCATAGAGCTGAAACAACCGAACCAGAGAAGGCAGTCGCCGGCACTGATACTGATACGGCGACTGCAGTGACTGGCCTTCAGCAAACCATCGGCAACCGCGCGGTCCAGCGTCTGCTCGCACAACGCAGCGGCGACGGTTCCTTTGAACTCGACGACGAGACCGAGAGCCGCATCAACCAAGAGCGCGGCGGCGGGCAGCAACTCGATGGCGCGGTGCAAGCCAAGATGAGCGATGCGACCGGGCACGACTTTAGCGGCGTCAAGGTGCATACCTCATCCGAGTCCGATACGCTCAACCGCCAGCTTGGGGCAAAGGCGTTCACGACCGGGCAAGACATATTCTTTCGCAGCGGCGCTTACGAGCCACACTCTAGCGGCGGGCAGGAATTGCTCGCGCATGAGTTGACGCACGTCGTCCAACAAAGCTCCGGCGCAGTGGGGCACGGCAGTGGGATGACCGTCAATGCGCCGGGCGATGCTTACGAGCAAGAGGCGGACGCGGTGTCGAAGACCGTCATGAGCAGCAATGCCGGAGCCGGTGTGCAGCGCCAGACGGAAGACGAAGACGAGGAACCGGTGCAGATGCAGGTGGATGAGGAAGAAGGTCAAGTCCAAATGCAAGCCGAAGAGGAAGAGGAAGAGGAGCCAACCGCATGAGCCAGCCCGCGGCTCGTCAGGGAGACTCGACAATGCACGGTGGATTGGTCAGCATAGGTTTTCCGCAAGTGTTGATCGGCGGCATGCCGGCGGCGCGCACTGGAGACATGCACACCTGCCCGCTGGCAACGCCTGGCACTCCACCGGTACCGCACATCGGCGGTCCCATTACGATGGGCAGCGCAACCGTGCTGATCGGTAACCAGCCGGCCGCGCGCTTGGGAGACGTGGCAAGCTGCGTTGGCCCGCCCGATAGCATCGCGGTGGGTTGTCCCACGGTGTTCATTGGGTGAGAGGAGTGCAAGTGTTTGACGATCTGGATGAGGTGTTGCGGAGATTACTAGTCCGCGAACTGCCGATCAAGAACGGCGATGTGAATATCGAGTTCGATCAACCGAAACGCGAATGGTCGGCGCGCCTAAGCCGTCCCACGCTGAACCTGTTCCTGCACGATCTGCGCGAGAACAACACCTTGCGCCAAAACGAGTGGCATGTCACGCGCAATGGCAACGGTACGGCGACCAAAACGCGTTCGTCGGCCAGAATTGACTTGCACTATATGGTCACCGCGTGGGCGACCGAGGTTGACGACGAGCATCGTCTGCTGGCGCGGGCCTTGATGGCGCTGCTGCGCTATCCGACGCTTCCCAACGATTTGGTGAAAGAGACATTGCCAGACCAGTCCGTGCCGATTCCCATGCGTGTTGCCGAGCAGGAAGCGCTGCGCAATCCGGCGGACATTTGGGGCGCAATGGACAATGAGCTGCGACCGGCGATCACGTGCGTCGTCACGCTGGCCCTCAACCCGTACCAGCCGTTGACCGGCCCAATCGTGAAAACGCGCGATCTGCGCTTTCGCCAGGTTGCCGAAACCAAGCCCCAAGATCAGTTCTGGATGGTCGGCGGCACGCTGCGCGCCAAATCGCTCAAGGATGCGCGTCTCCGCCTCGTCGAGCGCGGGCTGGATATTGACGTGGCCCACAATGGCGATTTCGTCATCGGCAATCTCGAAGAGGGAACCTACACACTCATGGTGTCTACAGAAGACGGTGAGCCGCAGCAGCATCCGATCGTCGTGCCATCACGCACATACGACATTGATCTGGAAGGGGGTGCAGCAAAAGCAGGATGATGAGTAACATTGAGAATTAGGCCGAGGGTCGGATCGAAAATTTTATCCGCGAATCCACGCGAATCCACGCGAACCAAAAAACAACAATTAGCCAGGATTAGCGGATTATTCAAATGGAGTTAAATATGGCTACAAGCTATCAAACGCCCGGAGTATATGTCGAAGAAGTCGCGCGTGGGAACAAGCCCATCGAAGGGGTCGGCACGTCGGTGGCGGCATTCGTGGGCTTTACGGAATGCGCCGTCGAACCTGCGCGCAACGGCACGCCGGCTACTTCCCTGCTGAACAAGGCGACCCTGGTCACCAACTGGAGTCAATACATGCTCAAGTTCGGCGGGTTCGCCAAGGGCGCGTATCTACCGCACGCCGTCTATGGCTATTTCGCCAATGGCGGCGGACGATGCTACGTGGTTAGCATTGCCACGTTGAGCGCGACCGATGAAGACGGCAAAGCAAGCTCGACCTACGCTCTTTTGCCGAGCATGGGCGACTCGAAAAACGAGAGTCTCAAGATCACCGGAAAACAGGCGGCCAAGGACGGCAAAACCGTCAGCGTCGTGATCAAACACCAAAACCAGCCGCCCGGGTCGGACGGCAAAACGGAAAACGATGCTTTCGACCTCGTCGTAATGCTGGGCAAAAATGAGGCGGAGCGCTTTGAAGGCGTCAGTCTAGGCGCTGGCGAGCGCAATGTCGAGATCGCTGTGAATACGGTATCGAAGCTCATCCAGGTCGAGATGGTCGGGCGCAAAACCGGCAAACTCGCCGAGCGCCGCCCCGCTGAAGGCGCCTATGCGCTGCAAAGCCGCGAGGTCAAGACCATCACGGTTTCTGCGCCCGAGTTTCAAGGTGACGCGGCTCGGCGTGAGGGCATCCAAGGGCTGGAAGCGTTAGACGATGTCACGATGGTCTGCGTGCCCGACATGATGAGCGTCTATCAAAGCGGCGCGCTCGCCTTGGACGGAGTAAAAGCAATTCAGACTGCGGTCCTCAACCATTGCGAAAACATGAAATATCGTTTTGCGATCCTCGACGCGCCGCCCGGTATGTCGCCAAAAGAAATTCAAGATTGGAAGACCAACCGGGCAATGTTCGACAGCAAGTATGGCGCGCTGTACTATCCCTGGATCAGCGTTCCCGATCCTTTCAGCCCGAGCGGCGCCAGCATGTTGGTGCCGCCTTGCGGTCACATCGCCGGGCTGTACGCGCGCACCGATGGCGAGCGCGGTGTACACAAGGCGCCCGCCAACGACGTCCTGCGCGGCGTAACCGGTCTGGAACTCAACGTGACGCAGGGCGAGCAGGCCGGCCTCAATCCCAACGGCGTGAACTGCATCCGCGAATTTCCGGGACGCGGGATTCGCGTGTGGGGCGCGCGCACCCTGAGTGATGATGCCGCCTGGCGCTACATCAACGTGCGCCGCTTGTTCAACTTTGTCGAGGCGTCGCTGGAGCGCGGGACGCAATGGGTCGTCTTCGAGCCGAACGATCAGGACTTGTGGGCGCGCGTCCGCCGCGATGTCTCGGCGTTCTTGCGACAGGTCTGGCGGAGCGGCGCGCTCTTTGGGTCCACTCCCGAACAGGCCTTTTACGTCAAATGCGATGAAGAGCTGAATCCACTAGAAGTACGCGACAGCGGGCAGCTCGTCATCGAAGTGGGCTTGGCACCGGTCAAGCCCGCCGAGTTCGTCATCTTCCGCATCAGCCAATGGGCTGGACCTAACGCGGAAGCAGCATAGCAACAGATAATATTCAGGAGGCATAACCCATGGCGGAGAATAGAGATGCGGTTTCCGTGTTCCATTATGCGATCGAGGTCGGGGGCGCGATCAAAGGATACTTTACCTCGTGTTCGGGCCTTGGGTCCGAGCACGAGGTCATCGAGCACAAGGTCACGGATGACCGGGGCCGGGAAATCATCCAGAAAACTCCAGGTCGTATGAAATGGGACAACATTAGTCTAGAACGCGGTATTACCGATAGCATGGACATTTGGGACTGGCGCAAGCTGGTTGAAGATGGGAAAATGGACAAGGCGCGGAAAAACGGTTCCATCGTGATGTTCAACAGCGAGCTTGCCGAAGTCGGCCGTTGGGATTTTGAGAGGGGCTGGCCCAGTAAAGTCACCGGTCCAGACCTCAAGTCCGATTCGAACGCAATCGGCGTCGAAAAGTTGACCATCGTGCATGAAGGGATGAAGCGCAAGAACTAAAGCGACAGGTCCGCCTGAACGTCGGGGTTGGCGGCGTTCAGGCGGACCCGGGCGCGAGGAGTACTCATGCTGCAAACCGAATTTGATTTCACGCTGCCCATGGGCTACGTGGATGCCGAGGGGAATGTTCACCGCGAGGGGACGATGCGTTTGGCGACCGCGATGGACGAGGTCATTCCGATGCGCGACCCGCGCGTCAAGTCCAACGAAGCGTATCTGACGATCATGCTGCTGGCGCGGGTGATCACTCGCCTTGGCGCTATCCAGCAAGTCAACACGGGGGTGATCGAGAGTCTGTTTACGACGGACCTCACCTTCTTGCAAGACTTGTATCGCCGCATCAACGAGAGCGGCAGTTCCCAGGTTGAAATCGTCTGCCCGGGCTGTCAACGGCACATTGCTTGGGAGCCAACCCCGCTGGGGGAATGATCGTCTACCCGCTTGATCGCTTGTACGAAGAGATGGCCTATATCGCCTATCACTTGCATTGGCCCTATAGCGAGATCATGCAAATGGACCATCGCGAGCGCCAACGATGGGTCAACGAGGTCATCGCCATCAACACACGACTGAATTCGGCAGTGGAGCAGGTACCATGATGTTCGGCAAACGCAATGTGGAACCCGCGCCAGGCGGCAATCCGGCCACGGCTGCCGAGACAGATATGGCCGCTTCGGAGATCGAGCGGGAGACGTCTACCGTGTCCGTAGCAGATGTGGCAGAGCGTGTCTACCGCATCTTTTGTGAGAATTTGCGGCGAGAACGCGAGCGACGCGGACGGTGGCAGTGATTGACGCAAGCTGGAGGCAACATGGCTGAAACAGCCAAACCCCCTGAGGCGCATGGCGTACTGAGATTTGCTATCAAAATTGACGACGACGAAACTTTTTTCGCCGAATGCACGCTCCCGTCGCTTGAAGTGGATGTGCTCGAACAAAAAGAGGGCGGCTACAATCAGGCAACGCATCTCATTTCCGGTCCCGTCAAAGCCGGGCGCATTACTTTGAAGAACGGCTTCACCACGTCGCGCGCGATGTTGCAATGGTATCTCGACGTCGCGAGCGGCCACCGCAAGAAGGCGGAGCGAAACGTGTCCATCGTTTTGTTTGACTCGGCGGGCGATAAGGTAATGCACTTGGCTTTTGCGGGCGCCTACCCGGTCAAGTGGTCCGGCCCCGCCTTCAAAGCGGGCGACAATTCCGCCGCGATTCAAACGCTTGAACTGGCGTTCGCCGAGTTCTCACTCGAGTCGTGAGCCGAAACAACTATGCCTGGGCGAATCAAAGGATTGATCAAAAACACTCTCGGGTCTCACGTCGCTCGACGGATGAGACACAAACCGGCGCTCACAATGCTCAGCCGGCGCTCGATCCGGAACGGTTACTCTGGAAACGGCGACGGGTTCGTCTGGCAAGGTGTCGAACCAAATGCGGCGGAAACCGTCTCGCCACCTTCGGTTGACGTGTTGCAACGACTGCGCGCGCGAAAGACCGCCGCAAATGGAGACGGACAAACCGTCTCACCCGCGATGGGACATGGCGCTGCGCCGGTTCAACGTTCACCGGCAACACGTACTGCTGAATCCGGATCCCGGTCGCATGTCAAGTCGCAGCCAAACGCGTCTGTGACTAACCGGGCCATCCAAAAAAGAACGGCTGTCGAGTTGCAGCCCGTTTCCCGTCCAGCCGCGGCGGCGCCACTTTTCTCATCCACGCCCGCGCTCGTTTCGAGAATGGTTGAGCCGAGCGCTGCCGACTCGATCGTTCCGCCATCTGACGTACTCGATACGGCCCAACCTGCGACGGATCAAGTTCAAGCTCCCTCTCCTGAGACGACGCAGACACACGCGCCGATAGCTACGATAGCTACCCCGGATCGGCTTGAACTCGGTACGGCTGAAAGCAAGGTTGCGGTACGCGACCGGTGGGATGCTAGACGGATGCGCTTGAGTGATGCAGCGGTCAAAACTTTTGAGACAACGCGTAACCTGCAGTTGAAAACTGGCGAACCGGCGCTTCCGATAATGAAACAGGATGGGGCCGCTCCCGTGCGGGATACATCACCGGACAATCAATCCGCACCGGACAGCATCCCTGATGCCAGACCAAGCCAAGCGCCCTTATTTGAGAACGAGTTGGCGCCGTCATTTCGTGATCAATCGGAATTGCATGCAGCCAGCGGTCTCGTCCAAAAAGCGCCGATGGCGGCAGAGCCGAGTAGCATCGGCGACAGCACGGATACGCGAGCGGAGGCATGGATCGCGCCTGAATCGGCAGCACGCGTAGAGCCGCCTAAAGCCGTGAGATCTGCACGCGGGACCCTTGAAAAATCTTCGGAGATTGACCCGCTCCCGCAAAGCCAATTCGCCAAGCCGCTTGGCGACGGTCATCGTCGGGAGTCGCAAGCAAGTGAAGCGAATACAATCGAGCGCAGTTCGCAAGGCGACGAACGCAATTCCATGCGCGCGGCATCGCCGACTAGGGCTAGTGTTCAGCCAGCCAGTACGGCGCCCGCGTTGCCGATGGTGGCGGAGAAAGCGGCCGGCGCCGTTAGCCCGCATCTCGCGCGCGAGGTGAACCTCGCGCGCGAGTTGAATGATCGCGCGAAACAAGACTTTTCTCCACGACCGGATAATCAGCCGTTCGAGTGGAGCGAAACAAACAGCGTTAGGGCGCGATTACCAGAGCATCAGAACGTTGTTGCCAGGCGTCAGGTTCCTTGGATGGTTCAGCTGCACAAAGAACCAGCCGAGAGCCAAGTGAGCGGATTCAAGGACGTCGACGCGGAGGCGTCAACATGGGATCGTGAAGCCCAATCGTCCCCGTCACCCTCAAGCCGCTTAGAACC
>JACQYF010000042.1 GCA_016208315.1 Chloroflexota bacterium
AGGGCGACCACAAGGGTTGCCTTAGCCAGGGCGACCACAAGGGTCGCCCCTACAAAAGGTCATGTTCCATTGCATAGCGCACCAATTCCTGGCGGCTGTGCATGTTCAGTTTGCCCATCAAGTTCGCGCGGTGGTTGTCTACCGTGCGCACGCTCAGCATCAACGTGTCGGCGATCTGGCGATTGGTATAGCCCTTGACGATCAGGCGCAAGACCTCGACCTCGCGCGCGGTGAGCGGCGCGGTGTCCGGTTCCGCCGCGGGCGCGCGGAGTTCTTCGAGCAGGGCCTGGGTCATCGCCGGGTGGACGTACATTTCGCCGCGGGAAATGGCGCGGACCGCGTTGATCAATTCCAGGTCGGCGGCGCGTTTGATGATGTAACCACTCGCGCCCGCGCGGATCGCTTCCCGCATCAGGTTCAAGTCTTCGTGCAGGGTGAGGATGAGGACGCGCCCCGCCGGCAACAGCTCTTTCATTCGCCGCGTGACCTGGATGCCATCCAGCCCCGGCATGCCAATGTCCAGCAGCACGATGTCGGGGATCGTTTCAGCCGCAAAGCGCAGCGCCTCGTGTCCATCCGCTGCTTCGCCGATGACTTGCATGTCCGCTTCGGCATTCAGCAGCGCGCGCAATCCGCCGCGCAACACGCCGTGATCATCGGCGATCAATATTCGAATAGCCACAAGGCACCTCCACTGCCAACGTCGTTCCAAGTCCGGCCAGACTCTCGATCCTGAGCGTGCCGCCTAAAATCTCGACGCGCTCTTGAATTCCGACGAGGCCCAAGCGGCCGCTTTGCATCCCCTGCGCGGGATCGAAGCCGACCCCGTTATCCTTGACCGTGGCGATCACGCGGTCACTGCACCGTTCCAAGACAACACTCCCCTCTGTCGCGCGAGCATGGCGGACCAAATTGTTCAGCGCTTCTTGCACCACCCGATACAACGTGGTTTCCACTGTCGCAGGCAAGTGAATGACATCAAAGCCGTGCGCCTCGAAACGCACCGACACGTTGTGATGTTCGTTGAGCGTCTGAACGTATTGCCGCAACGTGGTCACCAGTCCCAGGCGGTCCAGACTGGGCGGACGCAAATTCCGCGCGAGGCGATGCAGATTTTCCAACACGTTGTCTGCCACGCCTCTCAATTCAGCCACCCGCGCGATGACCGCCTCCGGACGGTTGGCATCCAACTCCAAGAGTTTCAGGCCGAGCATCAAGGAAGCGAGTGTCTGTCCGGCGTCGTCGTGCAATTCACGCGCGATATAACCGCGTTCGCTTTCTTGAACCTCGACGAGCCGGCGCGACAAGTTTTGCAGTCGCTCGCGTCCCGCGCGCACCTGGCCAAAGAGCCACGCGTTTTGAATGACGACCGCCGCCTGCCCCATCAACCCTTCGACCAAGCGAACCTGTTCCGGCGTGAAAAAACCGGGTTCCGTCTTGTCCAATCCGCAAATGCCGATCGTTTTGCCCCCTACCAAGATGGGGACGCCCATCCAGTTGCGGACATGTTCGGTCCCGACGCGCGGCTGCCAATCCCGGTGACGCTGGGTATCTGCGATTAAGATGCTCTTCTGGTCGCCGAGCAACGCGGCAATGTGCGGGAATTGGTCAACGTCCAAAGTCATCGCGTGCAGTCGTTCGGGATCGGTCCAGCGCTCGTAACCGCGCAGCGCGCGCATCGCCAGGCGCGTCTCGGTTTCGAGCAGCAGGATGTGCGCGCTGTCGTACGGGACGAGCCGACCCACGTAATCGAGCAAGGTGTTCAAGACGGTGTCGAGGTCTAGGGTTTGGGTGAGGGCCAGACTGGCGCCGCGCAGCGACTCGGCGATCCGGCGCGAATACTGTTCGGCCTGGTACAACCGCGCGTTCTGGATCGCGACGCCGATGACTTGGCCCATCGCTTTGAAGAAATCCACCTGGCTGGGCTTGAAGCGCGCCGGCGTGCGACTGAATAGGTCTATGACACCCTGCAGCCGGCCCTCGGCCAACAAGGGCACGCAGAGGTAGCCCTTCCATTCCGAATCGTTTATTCCCAACCCGGGCTTGAAAAGATCGGACAGGTCCAGCAGATCGGACTCGGCCATCGGCTCCGGCGCGCGAAGGATGCGCTCGTTGTGAAACGCGCGCGCGTGAATGGTCTCGAAGGCGCTGGACACGGTGGCGGGCAAGCCCCAGGAAATTTCCAGGCGCAGCGCGGCGGTCTCCTCTTCGTAACAAAAGATCGCGCCGCCCGGAATTTCGAATTGTTCGGTGAGCAACTGCTGGCAGGTTTCCAACATATGTTGCAGTTCCAGCGAATGGCTGACCGCCGCGCTCATCTCGTTGAGCGCGGCTAGTTCCCGGTTGCGCTGCATGATTTCTTCCTCGGCCTGCTTCCGCTCGGCAATGTGCCGGATCAAGGGCCGATAGAGGAACAAATATAGGGCCGGCGACATGAGGACTGCCAATAATGCGGAATCGAGGAGCGTTTCCACCAGGTGGGGTAACGGCGGCAGAATCGTGATGAATATCATGATGGTGGCTTCGAATCCAAAGATGGCCGCCGAGGTGACGAGCAAAAGTTGAATGGGCGAGGGATAAAGGCGGTTGACTTGTTTCATTGTTTGGTCCATAGGTTCGGTCAGGCCTCTGCGTTTTTCTGCGCCGTGTTCTTTTGCACGATGGTGCTGGTCAACATGACGAGATTGGGAACGATCACGCGGTCGCCCGCGGCGTTGCGGAGGAGGGTGGTGCGAATCCGCACGTCTTCGATAATGCCCTGTTGGCCGTCCACTTTAACTTCGTCGCCCACGTCGAACGGCCGCTCGATCAACAAATACAGCCCGGCGATCAGCCCGCGCGCGATATCCTGCACCGACAGCGAGATGGCAATGGTCGTCAGTCCGACAAAGGCGGTGAGCGCAGGCAAGTCAATGCCGAGCACGGCGAGCGCGAACAGGATTCCGAGCGCGAGGAGACCCAAGTGCGTAACGCGCGCCACGAAGAGGATCGCGTTAGGATGCGCTTGCGCGCGCTGCAGCGCCTCACGCGCGCCGCGGCGACCGACGCCGGCGGCCCAGACCATCACCAGCAAAATCACGATGGCCCACACCGCACGGACCCAGAACAATGGTGAAATGGGGCCCCAGAGGGAAAAGAGTTGGTCCATGTTGCTCTTGTAGGACAAATTGGCAATTTGTCCTACGCGCCAATCACGTCCTCGGCCATTGCGCGGAACTCGGCTTCGGTCAACAATCGTTTTTGGTTCAGCGAAAAGGTTTTGACGATGGTCAGAAGCTTGGCTACCTCGTCTTCCGTCGCCTTGAGGTTGGCGCGGTCGAGCCACACTTTGACGGAATCGAGTCCGCTGCCCTTGCCCAGCACCGCCTCGGCGGGCGCTTGCCCGACGAGGTCCCAGCGATAGGGAAACAGTTCGGTGGGGTCCGTGTCGCCGCAGTTCCGGAGCCAAGTCGTGATGATACCTGACTCGACACTGTACAGTTTTTCGCCGACGACCGGTTTGTTCCACGGCACGGCAATGCCGGACCGTTCCTGAACGAGTTTGGCAAGTTTGGTGAGTTTGCTGTAATCCAAGCCGAGGTCAATGCCGTACATTGTGAGCAGCGCCATCGCGGTTTCTTCCATCGGGACATTGCCCGCGCGCTCGCCGATGCCCAGCACGGTCGTGTGCATGACCTCGACGCCTTCGGCCAGCGCCATGATCGTATTCGCTACGCCCAGCGCGAAATCCATGTGAAAGTGCGCTTCGAGACGTTTGTTGATGCGGGCCTTGACCTGACGCACAAAATACTGCATGGCGTGCGGCGAGGTCACGCCGAAAGTGTCCACGAGCGCGAGCGCGTCCATGTGCCCTTCGGTCCCCACGCGCGTGATGAGGTCGAGCACCCAGCGGATGTCCGCGCGCGTAAAATCAATCGGGAAGAAGACGACTTCCAGGCCGTGTTCGTGCGCGAACCGCGTGGACTGGATCGAGGTCTCGATCGCTTTTTCGAGGGGCCAGCGATACGCTTTTTCGATAATGTGCTCGCTGGACGGAATTTCCATGACGACGCCCTGGACGCCGCAGTCAATCGCGCGTTTGACGTCGTCCACCATGCAGCGCGCAAAGCAAAAGATTTGCGGCCCGAGATCGCGCTTGACGATCTCTTTGATCGCCGCCTCGTCGGAAGGCGAAACGGCCGGCATTCCCGCTTCGATGCGATGGACCCCCGCTTCGGCGAGCGCCTCGGCGATGGCGATCTTGTCGTCCTTGTTGAAAATGATCCCGGCCTGTTGTTCGCCATCGCGCAGCGTGATGTCGTGGACTTTGATCTGCCGCGCGAAATCAAAACCCGCGCGTACGTCTTCGGCAAAATTCCAGGGGCTGACAAACCACTGCTCGGTCTTCCAGGGTGAATTCACCATGTATGTTCTCCAAATAGTGTTTGGATTCGCGTCAACGAATGGGGAACGAATAAGCGAATAGTGCGTGGGCCTTATTCGTTTATTCGTTCAAGATTCGTTGAGTTGGTTGATCGGATTCCTCAGCCGCCCCAGCCCTTCCACTTCGACTTCGACGACGTCGCCGGGTTTCAGGTAGACCGGCGGGTTGCGAAAGGTTCCCACGCCGGACGGCGTGCCGGTGGCGATGATGTCGCCGGGCAGCAGCGTGATGCCGCGCGAGATGAACGCGATCAGTTGCGCGACGCCGTTGATCATGAACGCGGTGTTGGAATCCTGGCGGACTTCGCCGTTCACCCAGCAGCGAATCGCGAGATTTTGCGGATCGGGGATTTCGTCGCGGGTGGCGATGTAGGGGCCGAGCGGGCAAAAGGTGTCGAGCGATTTGCCGCGCGCCCACTGCCGGCCGCCGCGCTCGTCGTATTGCAGATCGCGCGCGCTGATGTCGTTCAGGTTGCAGTAACCAAAGACGTAATTCAGCGCGTCGTCCGCCGCCACGCGCGTGGCGCGCTGGCCCATCACGACGCCCAGTTCGGCCTCGTAATCCACCTTCTGCGCGAGTTCGGGATCCCAGGCGACCGCTTGGTCGGGTCCGATGATGGCGTTGGAGAATTTGGGAAAGAGCGCGGGGTACAATTCCGCCGTGGCGACAATGTTCTGCTCGCGGCGGTGCTCGCCATAGTTCAAGCCGACGCCGATGATTTTGGACGGGTTCGAGATGGGCGCGAGCCATTTCACGTGGTCGGTTCGAAAGACGACGCCATCCACGGCCCGGCTGCCCATAAACTCGAGAGTTTCATTCGCCGCGTCGAGCGCGGCTTCGCCCTGCCGGACAAAATCGAGCGCGTCGGCGGCGAGATAGCGCGCCTCCTGCCCTTTCGAGGCGAGGAACATGGCGCGCGCCAGATTCAGATCAACGACCGAATCGCCGCGCGCCGCGCCCCAGCGCGTCTGCCCGCCGGCGATGAAGGTGACGAGTTTCACGACAGTCTCCTTTTCCTAATTTGCGAGTTGATTTTACCTCAAGTAGGACAAGTTGCCAACTTGTCCTACCGCGCCGTCCTTACCGCGAGCGTTCTCCCATCCGTTGTGATCTCGATTGTTCCATGCTCGTCCGCCCTCAACAGCGTGGTCTGCGAGAATGCCGCGAGCAAATCTGCGGACGGTTGGTCGCGGGCGGCCGGGCCAGCAAACAGAATCGTGAACTGCGGGTCGACCGCATCGAGAAACTCTGGCGTAATGCGGCGCGGCGCGACGAGTACAGTGCTTGGCTCTGCGCTCGATTCGACGAACGCGGCTTGCTCGTTCTCGCTCGCGCTGTCGGCGAAGAGGAGCGCGAGGTGAGCGGCTTGCAGGCGCGCGATAGCGCAGCCGTCGTTATCGCCCAGTTGGAGAATTTCGAATCTGAGATTCTGATCGAGGGCGATTTGCAGACCGGGCTGGGCGAGTTGGGTGGGCACGCGTTTTTGCGAAACGAGGTCGTGCCATTTCAAGTACGCAGCCGTTGGTTTCGCGGGCGCCCGCACTTGGACAATCTGCTGCACGTCGTAGCGTTCCAGCGCGACGACGAGACCCGCGAGATGGGCATCATCCGGGTTTGTCAGGACGAGCAGTTCAAGCGAGCGTTGCCAAAACGGCATCCCCTCGCCGAGCGCGGCTAACGTGACACTCGGATTCGCGCCGCCGTCAATGAGCACCCGCGCCCCGCTCGGCGTGCGAACCAGGGTGGCCGCGCTGCCCGCGTCGAGAAACTCGATATGGGTTTTTCCGTCGGGTAGATTGGCGGCAAGATTGTAGAACCAAACCAGCAAGACGAGCGCGGTCGCCATTGCGAGTGTGGGAGTATGGGAGTGGGGGAGTGGGGGAGTGAGGGGAGTATGGGGGTATGGGAGTGTGGGTGCGGCGGCGCGCAAATAGGTGTAGCCGAATAATGAGACGTAATAGAGCGCGAGGAGCAGTACGTCCATGCGGCCGATGTCGAGCGCGGCAAGCGGTAGGTTAGCGGTTGCTTGGACGACGACGATGGTCCATTCGAGAAAGGCCCACGCGATCCAGGCGAGCAGTTGGCCGATGGGTTGAACGACCATCGCGACCAGTGTCGCGAGTCCGCCCAGGGTCATTACCGCGGGCTGGGCCGGCAGCGCGAGGAGGTTGGTGACTAGTCCCACGAGCGATAGGCGATGGAATGCAAAAACGATGAGGGGCGTCGTCGTAATCTGCGCGGCGAGCGTCACGATGAGGGAATCGCCGAGCGCGCCCACGATTTGCCTGGCGCGTTCCACGGCAACGATACGCGCCAAGCGATCCTCGAACCACCGGGTGAGTGGCTGAACATATTGGATGAGGCCCAGCGTCGCGAGGAAACTCAGTTGGAAACTCAAATCAAATACCACGAAGGGATTATGCGCGGTCATAGCGAGCGCCGCGAGCGCCAGCGCGTTGAGCGCGTCGTTCGGGCGGTGCAAATGCCGCGCGAGGACGGCCAGCCCGCCCATGATGGCCGCGCGAACCACGGAAGGACTTGCGCCGACCAGGAGCGTATAAATCGCCAAGCCGAGAATGACGACGAGGGTCGCGAGCCAGCGCTCGCCGAACACGCGGCGCGCCAACGCGGAAAAGAGGCCCACGAGGATCGCGACGTTAAACCCCGAGATCGCAATAATATGCGCCGTGTTCGTCGCGCTGAACGCGCCGGCCAGATCGCGCGGCATACCGGAATCATCGCCGAGCAGAATTCCGGCGAGCAGCGACGCGGCGGGTTCGGGAAAAATCGCGTGAACGGTCGTCAACGCGCGGGCCTTGAACGCATAGAGCGCGGTGTAAAACGGATCGCCTTGATCGCGCGCGAGAGTTCGGATCGCGCCGCCGTAGGTGCGGACGAGGGAGTGAATGCCCTGGCGCGCCAGGTATTCTTTGTAGGAGAAATCCTCGAATTCGGGAGGGGTCGTCGGTTCGCCGTAGATTTGTATCTGATCGCCGTAACGCACGTCCGTCTCGCGCGGCGCTTGGACCAAGGCCATCCCGGACACGTCGCGCCACGCCTGATCCACGCGAATCTGTGTGATGGAAACGCGGAGATTCAGCGTGCGATCGCGCACGTCCGGCGGCTCGGTCACAATGCCAACAAGGGTTGTCGCGCCCCGATCGTTGAAACTCGCCAAAGAGCGTTCGTCGAAATGCGGCAGCGCGACCGTATAGCGCAGCGCGGCAAGCACAAAGAGCAGGAAACAGACGTGGACGCGGCGGAGGATCGAATCATGCCGCCAGATGGCGAGCAATCCCGCCGGGAGCGCGAGCCACAAGCCCCACAGGGCCTGAGGCAACGGGATGAGCGATGCGACCGTGATGCCGGCAACCCATGCCGCGGCGAGATAGACCAACAGCACCGTCGTGCCTCATTGTAGGGGCGGGGTCTCCCCGCCCTGTGGACGCGAGGGCGGGGAGACCCCGCCCCTACACACCCATCATTGACACGCGCTTAGCACAAAGGACGCCTGGTTCGAAATCATGGTGTTGGGCTGCAAAATCCGTAAGATGTCGCCGTAGGTGCCAGGCGTATTCAACGTCCATTGGTCCAGTACGGAGTTGGTTCCCGGAGGGGCCGAGAAGGGACCCACAATGCCGCCGCCCGCGCGCTCCCACTGGAAGACGACGGTGGTCGGCGCGGTGGTCGTGAATGTCCCGGAAAAATTCACCGTGATCGGACATGTTCCGGTGTACGGACTCGTGGGGCTTAGGCGAATCACACTGGCGCCGGTGACCAAGACGGTGGGTGTCGCCGTCGGCGTATTCGTCGCCGTCGCGGTCGGCGTATTCGTCGGCACGCTGGTCGCGGTCGGCGTGCTCGTCGCGGTGTTGGTGGCCGTGGGCGTTGCGGTGCTCGTCGGCGTCGGCGTCGGTCCGACGATGGTGCGCGTCAGTTCGTTGTTGGTGGTGTTCGACTCCGGGACCTCGGCTTGCGAGTTCAAGCGTACCGTAACGACGTGAGTACCCAGCAGTACGTAGTTGGGCACAAAGAGCGAAACATCCTGCCCGGCCGGCAGCGACGACACGCGCCGGTTCGAGTCAATCGGAATGCCGTCCACGAACACCTGGATGAGGAACATCTGAGTTACGGGCCCCGTGCCCGTATTGCGAATCGTATAGGTTACCTGACCTGCCGGAGTGACCGAGACGTCGAGCACGATCAAATCGGGCAATGCTTCGACCGTAATCGTGATGGCCCGGTCCGTCGTGCCGCTGGCATTGTTGGCGATCAAATGATATGTCGTCGTCGTGGTCGGCGACACGAGCCGCGTGCCCGTTGGGTCCACTTTGTCCTGGTTGAGGAAGACAATATCCGCGCCGGTGACCGCCCAAGTCAACAGCACGGGAGTACCTGCTTTGACCGACGTCTGATTGGCGGAAAACGCGTTGATGACAGGCGCCGCGAGCGGCGTGATGCTCGGCGTGGGCGTGGGCGTAAATGAGGGGCCGGCGGTTGGAATCGGGGCTGGAGTCAGCGTCGGCGTCGGCGTCAGCGTGGCCGTCGCTTCGGGCGAAGGCAGCGTCGCAAATTGCCAAGCGCGTGACGTGCGGTTGCCGGAAGTATCGCGCAACTCGAGCAAGGCCACATGCGTACCCGGCTCGAGATCGGCGGGATAGGTGAGACTCGCATCCGTGATGAGCGTTTGCGCCGTGACCTCGCGGCCATCGAGGATGAGGCGAACGGACTTGGGGTCCACGGCGCGGTCGTCCTGGTAGGCCGCCGTGATGATGACGTGCGTGAGGGTCGCGGACGATGTCGGCGGAACATTGGCTTTGTCGGGCGGATCAATGCGCGTAATGGCCGGCGGCGTGCTGTCCCGAATGAGGAAAAAGCCGACGCACGCGGCCAGCGCGGTGATGACGAGCGCGATCACCAGCGCAGTGATGATGACGGGCACGCTGCAACCTTCGGGCAGAAGGGATGGAGCGGGAGGGGGAGGCAGCGCTTCCACCGGCGGGAGCTCTTCCTCCATCGTCTCGGTTTCTTCGGCGATAATGATCGGCGTGCCTTCTTGGGGCGGGGGCGGCATGCGCATGGCCGAAAGAATTTTGGCGCGCACGGCTGCCGCAAGCGAATCGGGCAGCACGACGACGGGCAGATAGCCAAAGAGCGAGACGCCGTTGGTGAGCCGGCGGTGGACGCCCCAGATTCGTTCGGGATCAACCTGCGCCGAGAGCGGACGGCCCTGCTGGCGCGCCTGCACATCGAATTGAAAGTTGAACGAGCGCCGCGCTTCCTCGACCAGACGCGGCATATCGGTCCGCGCGACATTCAGGGCGCGCGCTTTTTCCGTGGGGGACAGCCCGTGCAGTTCTTCGACGACGAGGACCGCGCGATGAAAGGCCGGCATCGCGCGCGCCGCGCGCCAAATATCGCCCGGCAAACCGGAGACCACGGGTTCGTCGGAGGGGGGCAGAGCTTCGAGCCAATTCTTTTGGCGGAGATAGGCGAGGGAAACCTCGCGGGCCAGCCCGTACAGCCAGCCGCGGACCGACTCGTGCTCGCCTAATCCCGCGAGCGCGGCGGGCACGCGCGTAAAGACTTGTTCGAGCAGACGCGCGGCCTGGTCGCGGTCGCCGATCAGCAGGTAAATGAACTCGTACAGTTGGGGGCTGTAGCGATCGAACAGGATGCCGAGCGCATCCCGGCGGCCAGATTGAATTTCGGCAATGAGTTCGTGATCGGATGGGCCTGCCACGGCGAACCTCCAAGGTCAGTCAACAGTCAACAGTCAACAGTCAACAGTGAACAGTCCCCAATGTTATTCGGCAGTCGGCGCCTGGACCTGTGTCCGGCTGATCTGCGTTAGTGAGACGCCCGCGCGCCAGGCGTAATACAGACCGAGCAGCGTGACCGGCAGATAGAGCGCCGCGTGCAGGACGAGGGTGTAACTCGTCGCCAGGTTTTGATCCACGCCAAAGCGCGTCAGCACGTAAACGATCGGCGCATCGAAAACGCCGACGTAACCGGGCGTGCTTGGCGCGATCGTCACCAGGTTGGCTAACGCGGCGGCGAGCAAATAGACGGCGAACGGTAAGGCGATGTTAAAGCCCAACGCGATCAGCGCGTACATGCCCGTTTCGCACAGCCAGGCGAGGATCGAGAGCGCGTAGGTGGCGAACGAGTCCACCGGACTGCGCAGCGCGCCCAGCCCAGCGAGGACCGAGCTCGTGAGCAGGGTCGCGCGCGTCCTGAGCGGTTCGGACGGAAGGCGGCGGAGGAAAAAATCCGCTAGCCGGGCCACGCGGCCGGGCATGCCGGCCAGAACGGCCAGCGCGGCAATCGCCGCGATGAATAACGCGCCGACAAGGCGCAGCCGGCCGGCCAACTCCTCGTCTCCCAGCGGGATAAAAAAAGTTGCGCCGACGATAAAGGTCAGCATCGTCAACCCGTCAAAAACGCGCTCGACGACGATCGTCACCAGAGTTGCCGTCTTGCTCACATTTTCCTGCTGGCCGAGGACGTACGCGCGCACCAGTTCGCCCATCCGCGCGGGGAGAATATCGTTAGCCATATATCCAATGACGACCGTCCGAAAAAGCGCCGGTGTGCCGATCGGCTTGATCGAGCGCAGCAAAAAATGCCAGCGAAAGGCGCGGATGCCGACGCCCACAAAATAGAGCGCGAGCGCGGGAAGAAGATACCCGTACTGGGCCTGGCGTAAGGAATCTAAAATCTTGGCCGGATCGGTTTGGTAAAAAACAAAAACGAGTAACACCAGACTGACGACCAATCCCAACCAGAAACGTTTTTGTTTGAGCATATTTTCCCAAGCGCAATCATAACACACATCTCTGAAAAATAAAAGAGGCGAGACACCTTGTGACTGAGGTCTCTCGCCCCTGATTGAGTCGTCGTAACACGTATTACGTACTACGTATTACGTAATAACCGTTATTCAGTTACCTGCCCGCGGTGGCGAGCGCCGGCTCGGCGAGCGGTGGGAGTTTGCTGCCGAGCACGCGTTCCATCGTCATGGTGTGTTGACACAAGCCATGGGTCAAAAAGTAATGACATCCGCACGACCAATGTCCCTCGTCAAAAGAGACGATCCAGGTGTTGTTGTCGCCTTCGATCTTGACGCGGAACTGCTGAAAGACAACGCGGCGGTCCGCTTCGGCGGCGTACCGTTTTGCCTTTTCGATTTTGCCGATCATGCTGGAGTCCATCAAACCCTCCTAATTAAGATTTGTCTCACCGTAGTGAGTTCAAAAAACAAAGCACCAGACGCGGCGCGCGTCTAGTGCTTGACGATTCCACCCATATGATCCGCCCGTTCAGCTCGGGCCGCTACTCCACTCATGGCCGTGCTATTCTCCTTCGACCATCATTACGGCTTTAGTATATCCCATTTTGGGGAAAAGTCAATGACGCGCGATATAAAAAACTTGCAAGAAAACCTGTTGCGCTGGCCTGCGGAAATTATGGTATACTGCCGCCAAAGTCGGAATACGGGAGACCCTATGGACGCGCAACTCGCAAATATTCTGGCCGGCGGGCTGATCGCCGCGCTGACCAGCATTGTAACCCTGCTCATCCAACGTTTCTTTGAAACGCAGCGCCGCCGCGAAGAGTGGGCGCATGAACGACAAAAGGCGTTGGACGACGAAGAGCGCGCGCGGCGCAAGCAGGCCGAGCAAAAAGAAACGGCGCAACAAGATACCTTTCAGCGGTATCGCTATCCCCTCTTTCGCGCGGCATACGACCTGCAAAGCCGGCTGTACAATCTCATGTCTACCGGCCGCCGCCTGTTAGATCCCGATCATCCCGGACGGAGCTATATGGTGGACAGCACCGTCTATCTGATCGGCCAGTATTTCTGTTGGCTGGAGATCGTGCGGCATCAGGGCGGACATTTCCGATTTGAAAAACCGGAACAGACCGAAACCTTTAATCGCATCGCCGAGCAGATCGAAAGCGAGTTCAGCACTCGGGACAACAATAATCCGCTCTGCGTCTATCGTCTCCAGCAGCGCGAACTGGGCGAGATGCTGATTGTGGACGGTCCACAAGGCGAGGTGTGCGTCAGCTACAGCGGGTTCAGCGCCTTGCTCAATGATCCAGTCAAATCCAAAGGGACCTTGGGTAACCTCCGTCAAGAGATAGGTTCCGTCTCCAATCTTGACGCGCAGTGCGAATTTGTGAAACGGGTCCAGCATCTTTTGATTGACCTGCTGGACTTGCTCGATCCGCCCGGCCCCGCTCAGCTCTATCCGGACCTGCGCGGCAAACTGTCCTAAAGATGTGCGCCGCACTTTCAAAGTGCGGCGCACATGTTCATTTGAACGCTTGCACCAGCGCGCGCCACTTGGGCGCTTCCTCCGGCGTGAAGGGCGCGTACAACGTGACGCGGTCGAGCAAGCCGGCATAGCGCGCTTGTATGCGCGCGGGCGCCTCTTCCATCGGCGCGACGATGGCCACCGCGTTCAGCATTTCGTCGGTGACGAGCGCGGGCATGTCGTCCCAGCGCCCGCGCGCGGCGAGCGCGCTCAGCTTTTCGCCGGTCTCGCCCCAGCCGTGTACTTCAAGCACCGTGCGATAAGTTGGCGTGGACGCATAGAACGAAATCTGTGCGCGCACGGCTTCGCGCTCCGCCTCGTCCGTCGCCACAAAGACCGCGCTGGAAAGTTGGCAGTCGGCCCGGACGCGGTTTGCCGCTTGAGCGCCGCGGGCGATGTTGGGCAAGACAATCTCGCGGATGTACTGCGCCGTGTGAAACGGGTGAACGTGAAAGCCCTGGCACACTTCGCCCGCCACGCGGCAGAGGTGCTCGTTGACGCCCGCGATGTAGATGGGAATGGTGGGATAGTCAATCGGGCCGGGGTTGAAAAACGGCGTCATCAACGTGATCTTGTAAAACTCGCCGCGGAAATTCACCTTGCCGTCGCCCTGCCACGAATCCCAAACCGCGCGCATGGCGAGAATCATCTCGCGCAATTTCGGCGCGGGCGACTCCCACGTCATCGCGAAACGCCGTTCGATGTGCGCCTTGACCTGCGTGCCCAGCCCGAGAATGAATCGGCCTTTGGAAGCGAGCGCGAGGTCCCACGCGATGTGCGCGAGGTTCGTCGGCGAGCGCGCGAACGCGACCGCGATGGATGTGCCCACTTCGATCCGTGAAGTGTGCTCCGCGGCAATGGCGAGCGGCAAAAACGGCTCGTGCTGTGTCTCGCTGGTCCACAGACAGTCGAAACCAGTCTCTTCCGCGGCCCGCGCGGTGGCGGCCATGTCGAGCATGTTTGGAACGAGAACGCCCACGTCAATCTTCATGTTGCTCCCCTACGATGCAAATTGATCTTCCAGAACCCGCACGTGCGCAATCTCTCGACGACCAATCGGGCGAACTTGCGAAGCAAGCACGGTAACGACGGCCACCGTTTCTCCGTCGAGGGTTACAAATTCGACCTCGTATCCTGTGCCGTTGCGATGAGTCAAGACGACGGTGCCAATGTCGCCGCGCCTCAAACCGCTCTCCGGCAAATCTTCGGTTAGTATGTCGCTCTCAAGTTCCTGAATCATTTGCGCGTATTATACCATCAATGACAGTCCGCTGCTATCTTGACCGCGCCCTGGCTGGCTACTGAATACTGTTTACTGAATACTGTTTACTGTTCACTTTATCCGGTACCCAATCTCCTCGTTATTGAAGACCCACGCGACCACGTCGCCGATGCGGATTTCCTCTTGCAAGTACGCTTCCATCGTGATGGCCGCGCTGCCGCGCCCGCGAATTTGCTGCTGCGCGCGCTGCATCTTTTCAAAGCGCTCCTTCCACCGCGCCATGTTCTCGGGACGCAAGTCCACCCAGCCCTTGCGCGCATATTTGTCAATGTCGTCCGGCGTGAGCGGCACGCGGTTCGTATCGGCGCGCTCGGGGATGCGGATAAAAGGCCCGCGGATAATGTGCGAGCCATCCGGCGCGAGAATGGGCAGCCCGATGGACGTGATCGTCCGCCGCATGTCGTCGTGCTTCAACACGTACCGATAGAGCGCGTCGGCGATTTTCTTGGGGCGCTGTTTCAAAACGGTGTCGAGCGTGCGATAACGCTGCTTGAGCAGGAACGCCTCGTACAACAGCTTGCCGCTTTCGGGCGGCCCGAGTTGGCCGAGCGCGACGCTGGGCACGCCCGTCTCTTGCTCCAGCCGCTCGATCTCTTCGAGCGCCGAGCGCCGCAAATAGCCCGCGCGATACGTGGGATCAAGCACCGCGCCGTCAATCGCGGCGATGACGTCGCTGCCCGTGTTCTGCCCTTTGATCTCCAGCACGACTTTGGCCGCGATCTCCTCGGGCGTGATGAATTCCATCTGCCGCATCGCGCTGATCGCTTCGAATTCTCCTTTCGTGAACAGGCCGTTTTCGCCCGTGTCCACGACGACCATTTTGAGCTTGCCCAATTTCGCGTACTTGGCCGAGTCGTCGCGCAATACCAGCGACTCGTCCAGCAGCTCGTTTTTGCTATCGTACACGTACACCGGCTCGCCGTGTTCGGCGATCGCACGCATCGTGATGTCGGCATAACCGATCATGGCCGCGGGCTTGATCTCTTTGACGATGGGCGCGCCGGTCGTGCGCGCCATCAGGAACATCAGGCCGGTGTGCGCGAACGCGACCGCGGTTTTGGACATGAGTCTTGCCGACGGCTTGTCCTCGCCGTGCGTGTACGGGATGTTCAACCACATCCCGCCGGTTCCCGTCGTTCCAATTTTCAAATACAACCGCGTGCCAACCTCTTGCATGGCCCGCAAAACAAGAATAGCGTGGCGGATCAACTGCGGCACGGCTTGCGAGAGCACGAGCGCGTCGAATGCTTGTTGGGCGCTTTTACGCAGACGCGCGAGTTCCTGCACCTCACCCTCATCCCCCAACCCCCTTCCCCCTCTCCTGGACTGAACTTCAAGTCCAGGAGAGGGGGAAGGGGGCAAGGGGGTTAGGGGTGAGGAGGGGCTGCGCGCCATTTGCTCCAGCGCCGCAATCCGCGCAAAGAGCGCGTCCATTTTTTGCTTGGCAATGATCGAAGCGGTGTACACGTCCTGGTAACTGATCGCGGTGGCGGTGTTGATGCTGTCCACGATCACGTCGGGTTTGTGTTCGCGAATGAGCTGCACGAGCCGCGAACGCGCGTAGGCGCGGTCCAAGTCGCCGAGCAGATCGTCGAACAGGTCGGCGCGGCGCTTGGCGCTGGCGAGGAGCGCGGCGCGGCGCTCGTGCGTGAAATCCGCGCGCGCGAACACATCGCCCCAAACGCCGACGTACTCGATGTTGGGGAATTCTCTCTCAAGCAGTTCAATCGCCTCGCGCACTTCGCGTTGGTAAAGCGAGGCGATGACGACCTTTTCGGGACTAATGTCACAGGAAATTTGCCAGGCGACTTGGGCGCCGACCAGTCCCGCGCCGCCGAGAAGAAGAATGGTTTTGTCGGGCATAGACACTCTAAAACGTGAAACGTAAAACGTAAAACGTCCTGAGCGAAGTCGAAGGATTACGTTTCACGTTTTACGCATTACGAACTGCACTTGTGTCTCCGTTTCAAACACCCTCAACGCGCACGCGTTCGGATTCAGGACGCGCGCGTTCGTCACGTACTCGTAGTCGAACTGCGTCAGGTCGCCCGCGCGCAGGCCCGCCAGGGGGATGAGGCGCGCGGTCAATGGCTTGTTCAGTTTCACCGCGAGCGTGCCGAGGTCGAGCAGGATCGCGGCGATTTGCTCCGCGCTGGAATCGCCGGGTAACGGGATGGTGTCGAGTCCGGTGCCGCAGACGGTCGAGTAGAGCAGCAGGGAATCGAGGGTATACGATCCAGAACGCGCGGCAAGCGTGGCATCCTCGAGCACGGGGAGCATCAAGCCGGAAAAACCGGTGCGCGGAAAGTGGGCGCGGTTGAGACAATCGGTGATGAATCCCGCGGCGAAGAGCGTTCCTCGTTCGCCGAATTGCGCGCCGGTGAGCCGTTCGCACGCGGCGCCGATGCTTTGCGATTCTTCGGGAAAGGGCGCGAGCGAAAAATCAATTCCGGCCAATCGAATTCCAAACCGCGCGGCGAGTTGATTGCCGAGGATCGCGATTTGCTGCGCCGTGCGTTCGACGGCGTGAATCAAATTGGCGCGCGCTTGGTCGAGATTCTGCGCCTCGCCAAATGCCTGAACGGCGAGCGGCGCGCCTTCGGTCGCGACGGCAAAGCAAGGTTCGTCGCCCTGGTGATACGCGACCGGGAAAAACGGCGAATGGGGCGGACAATTCGCGAGCGCGGCAAAACGGAATGCGCCAAAGCCGTCCGGTTTCAAATCGCTCAGCGCGCGAAGCGCGCGCGCTGTCGCCATGACTGCGCGCAGGTTGATGCCGTTTTCGTGCGAGGCGAACTGCACCGAGCCGAACACGTTTTCGGTGGCGGCGAGCGCGGCGGGAATTGCGTCAATCACTTCGAGCGGCGCGAGGCGATGGTCGGCGCGCGGCGCGCCGAGCGACACGTAATCGAGACCATGGGCTTGGGCGGCGGCTTGCAGTTCGCGCGCGAACTGCGTGAGGTCGCGCGGCGCGATTTCGGGAATTGGCTGCGTGGCGAGGCGCGCGGTTTGAATCGGCAAGCCCGCGCGCGCGAAATCGTCGCGGGCCTGTTGAACGAGATCGCCGAAAGGTTGTAGAGCGGATGCGGCAGGAGGGTCCGCCAGCGAGAGGAATCCCGTGATCGAGCGAATGTTCACGTGGTGACCTTGGTCTTATCAGGGACCGAAGAGGAATTCGAACAGAGACTGGACGAAATGCGACCAGCGTTGCCAGGGATCGCTTTGTTGCTGCGCCACGGCAATTGGCGGGTCAACGGCCGCCAGCGGCGCGGCGGGCGTGATGAGCGGATGGACCAGCGTTTCGCCGTCGCGGACGTAATTCCTCCGGCGCGCCCAGTCTTCGACGTACGCGTCGGTTTGAACCTGCTTTTTGAGTTCGGCGAGCGCAGTGCGCGTCGCTTGCGCGTGGGCCAGTTCCTGGTCCACCGTCACTTCCATCTGCTGCGACCGCACGGTCGCTGCGGCGCGCTGGCTGAAATCCCAGCCGACGAACACGACAAGCGCGAATCCGAGAATGCCGAACACTTGGAGCGACATGCGAGACATCAGAGCGATCCTTTCCGCCGCCGGTTGCCACGCTATCATATCGTCAATTAGTCAAATAGTCAATCGGTCGAAAATGAGTTAGCGGCAAGGGCTGAATGGGCGCGGAAAAGTGTTCGCGCTGGTTATCGGCGCTCGCCGCTGACGCCGGCGCTGATGGCTTTGGCCGCGGCGGCCGACCGGGTGTGAATTTCCAGTTTTTCGAAGATGGCTTTGAGATGGCGCTTGACGGTATTGGGTGTAATCACAAGTTGCTCGGCGATTTCCTTGTTCGTCATGCCTTTCGCCAAGAGCTCCAGCACCTCGCGTTCACGTTCGGTCAGCACATCCAGCTCGCGGCTAGGGCGCGCGGCCGTTCGCGCCTCGCGCAGAGATTGGAGAAAAGCGCGCCGATCAAACGTCTGTTTTTGAAAATAAGCAAAGATGCCCTGTTCCGCGTAGGCGCGTTCAATGTCGTCCGGGGTTCCCACGCCGCTGACGACGATCGTAGGGATACCGCCCGCGCGCGTGCTGGCGAGCAGGCGATAGCCGTCCATGTTTTGCGCGGCGGAATCCTGATCCCGCGGACTCGCCAACGCCAAGTCAACAACGGCCACCGAATATTTTTCGCGGCGCAGATACCCTAACGCTTCACCAAAAGTCGCGCAGACGCGCGCGGGATAACCGGCATCGCTCACTAATTCGGATACGATGCTGCTCCAGTTCGCATCATCCTCGACAATCAGCGCCGGCACGGTTTCTTTTGGCGGGGCATCCGCGGCCGCCGGTTTCTCGGCGGGGGATGGGGCGGCGAGCGCGCGCTGAACCAGGTCGCGGAATTGCCCGCGATTAAAAGTTTCTTTGCGCAGGCAGGTGAGCGCGCCGTGCTCGGTCAAAACGCTCACCGCGATTTCGACGGTCGCATAGCCGGTGAGCAGGATCGTCGCGCAGCCGGGATCGTACAAGCGCACCGCGTCGAGCACGCGCAGGCCGTCTTGGTTGTGATGATCGCCCTCACTCAGCGCCAGGTCTACCACCGCGAGCCGGTGCGGCGCGGCGCGCATCGTCGGGATGGCCGCCTCCAAATGATCGGCGACATCCACAACTAATCCGGCATCGGCCAGAATCTCGCCGAGAATTTGCTGCCACACGCGATCGTCCTCGACGACCAGCGCGCGCGCCTCAGCCATGCTCATCATAACTCCTTCAAAAACTGGACGCGTCGCCTTCAAAGAAGGCGACGCGTCCAATAGGGTTCCTTTGCGATGGGCAGCGTCAATCGAAACGTTGTTCCGTGATGTCCGTCGCTTTCCACCGCGACCGAGCCGCCCAGGCGCGTCATCAGCGTCTTGACCCACCACAAGCCAAAACCCAATCGCCCGGGTCGCGTGCCCGCGCGCCCGGTATAGTTCAATTCAAAAATGCGCGTGTGCAAGTCCGGCGGGATGCCAGGCCCGTCGTCAACGACCATGATTACCACCGCGTTATCCAGCGCCGTACCTCTAACGGTCACGATGCCTTGCCCGCGCAGCGCGTCGGACGCGTTGTCGAGCAGGTTCGCAAAGACCATCGTCAAGGTGCGCTGCGCGGCGATCACCGCGGGCAGATGGTCAAGGTCCTGCGCTTGGACACGCACGCCGGCCGGCAAATGGGCAGCGGCAATCGCGGCGCGCACACATTCGGAGACGTTGACGGGCACCAGTTGGATCGGATGCAAGTGCGACAGACTCTCGCGCACGCTCGCCATGGCCTCGGTCGCGCTGCGCTCGATTTCGACCAGATTATTGGCGAGGTATGGGTCGGCGCCGAGCGCGGGCTGGCACTTGTCCTGAATGCCTTGCACGCGCGCGGGGATCGCGCCGACTTTGTTGTTCAGATGATGGAGCAGATTGGCGGCGACGTCGCCGACGGCGGCAAACGTTTCCGCGATGGCATGGCGTTCCTGCGCCTCGCGCAGTTGCTCTTGGCGCGCGGCATTGTACACGGCGAGCGCGGCATAATGCGCGAGGCAGGTCAATACCTTCGTGTCCCACTCCGATTCGGTAAAGCGTCCCGGGTCGGCGCCCGCGCTGAAAACGCTAAAGGCGCCGACCGGCTCGCGCGCATCGCCGATCAACATGGGAACGATGAGGGCATGCTTCCACCCTTGCGCTTGAATGAGATCGGGGCGGCTGACGCGCGCGTCGACGCGCATATCGTCGCTGGTCACGGGACCCCGGCGCAGAATGGCTTGACCGATCAGACTGCCGCGGAGCGGGATCTTTTCGTCATGCAGCGTCTCGTCCGTGGCAACCTGCAGAATCAACTGCGGGCCCTCGAGCGTCCAGATGGCGCTCGCCGCGCCGTTGAGGAGATCGCAGGCCAATTCGACCAGACGCCGCAAAACCTGACGATAGGGTTGGGCGAGCAGCAACCGAGCCACCTCTTGCAGCGCGTCCAAGAGGCGCACTTCTTGAATCGCGATGACCGCTTGGGTGGCGAGCGCCTGGAGCAAATGACTGTGCTGCTCGCTGAACGCATTTTCGACGGGGCTTTCGAGATTGAGCACCCCTTCCAATCGTCCGCTGGCGTCAATGAGCGGCACGGCGATCTCGGAAAGCATCGCGAGATCGGCGTCCAGCGGGTAATAAATGTGCGACCACGGGGCCACGCGCAAATCGGGAATGAGCGCCGGCTGGCGATGCAGCGCGACCCAGCCCATCACACTATGCTCGTCTATCGGTAAGGCCTCGACCAACGGTTTAATGAGATATTGATGCGCGACCGCGCGCGTAATCAATTTCTGACCGCGCTTGTCAACCAATCGAAAAATCCCGTAATGCGCGTTGGTGACCTCCAGCGCCATTTCCAGGATCGCATCGAGCGTCTCTTCCAATTTCAGACGAGAGGAAATCAGCAGACCGGCGCGGCGCAGGCGGCTCGCTTCGTCTTCGATGCGCGCGAGATCGCGCTCCACGCGAGCGAGGCGGCGCGTCTGGTGCAGCGCCATCGCCGCTTGATTGACGAAGATATCGAGCATCAGCAATTCGAGCGGGGTGAAGGGCCGCGCATCGTCGAGAAAAACGTAAAGCGCGCCCAGGGCTTGATCGGCGACGATCAGTGGAAAGCACGCGGCGACTTGCGCGCCCGTGTGGGCTTGTATGATGGGGTGGAGTTCCAGATCGCGCTCTTCGTACGAGAGGACGCGACGGCGTTGCTTGATGGCGCGCGTGCCCATGCCGTCGGCGCGCGGCTCGTCGCCGTCCAGCGGAGCGGCGCGATCGCCCGCCGAAACGCGGGAC
The DNA here is from genome assembly GCA_016208315.1 of Chloroflexota bacterium. Taxonomy (GTDB): domain Bacteria; phylum Chloroflexota; class Anaerolineae; order UBA4142; family UBA4142; genus JACQYF01. Next base: position 20,833 of record JACQYF010000042.1, read on the forward strand.
GCGGGATCAAAGGCGCCGGTGAATGGATCGTAAGCATAGAGAACGGCCAGCGCGCCAGGGACAACTTGAATCGCGCTCTCGACAATCAGGCGCAGCGCGGCCTGGACGTTCGTATCTTCGCCGGTGACGATGCGGTTGATCGCCGCGCTGATCTGGTTCAGATGGGCGAGCGCCTCCAACAGGCGTGGATCGGTTTCGGTGGGAGCGGGTGATGTGCTTGACATACTCGACGCTTATTATAGCATAATAGCATACGATAGCATACGATAGCATACGATAGCATACGCTCGCCCATCTGCAATCGCGGACACGAAAGGTCGCGAAAGACCGCGAAAGACCGCGAAATTTATCCCGTGACCTCTCGGGTATTGTCGTGCCCTTGCGCGTCCTCTCGTGCCCTTTCGCTTCCTTCCGTGCCCTTGTTCTTTTTCGCGAGACGGCTGGGCAGAACGCCCCACAGCACAAAAAACGCTCCAAAGGTTGCCAGTCCCAAGATGAGTTCGCTCGACATGGTTAAATCCTCCGTTTGTTGAATAGGGTTGGTCTTATTCCGCGATGGGAGCGGGCGCCAATTTGCCGTCGGCGGGATACGCCTCGTAACCGTGTTCGGGAATGTCCAGCCCCGAGATCTCTTCTTCGCGCGATGCTCGCAAGCCGATGGTTCGCTTGATGAACCCGAACACCAACAATCCTGTGCCGAGCGCCCATACGGTCACAGTCGCCATATTGATCAATTGGGCAACGAGTTGCGCCCATTCGCCGGCGATCAATCCCTTCACGCCGCCGTAGGTCCCATCGGCAAAGATCCCAACGGCCAGCAAACCCCATAACCCGTTAAAGCCATGCACGGCGACCGCGCCGACGACGTCGTCCACCTTGAGCACGCGTTCGACGAAATACAGCGCGCCGATGAGGACGAATGCGGCGATGATGCCGATGACGACCGCGGCCCATGCCGGAACATACGCGCAAGGCGCCGTGATGCCGACCAGGCCCGCCAGCGAACCATTGGCCGCCAACCCCAGGTCGAGTTTCCCATTGCGATAGAGACCGTAATAAATCGCCGCCGTCGCGCCCGCCGCGCCTGCCAGGAACGTGTTGACGGCGATTACCGAAATTCGCAGGTCGGTCGCGGCGAGGGTCGAACCGGGATTAAAACCGAACCAGCCAAAGAACAAGATGAATGTTCCTAATGCGACCAGCGTCATATTGTGCCCGGGGATGACGTTGGGGGTTCCATCTTTCTTGAATTTGCCAATGCGCGGTCCGACCATCCACGCGCCGGCCAGCGCCACAAACCCACCGACCGCATGCACCACACCCGAGCCGGCGAAATCACGCGCTCCGATCCCTTCGCCGAGGAACGGGAGATACTGGAAGAGATTCGCCAACCAACCGCCGCCCCAGACCCACTTGCCGTAGATCGGATAAATCAGGGCCGAGATCAAGAAACTGTAGGCGAGATAGGCGGTCGTCTTGGTGCGCTCGGCCATGGCGCCCGATACGATGGTGGCTGCCGTTGCCGCAAAAACCATTTGGAAGAACCAGAGCATGGCCGTCGTCACATCATAAGACTGACCGGTCAGGAAAAAACCGGACAACCCGATGAGCGGATTTCCTTCGGACAGACCGGCGGCAATCGCCGAACCGCCAAACATAAAGGCAAAACCAAAGGCCCAAAACGCCAGGCCGCCGATGAGGCCATCCATAAAATTCTTGGTCAGCACGGCGACCGCGTTCTTGGCGCGCGACAAACCCGTCTCGACCATCGCAAAACCCGCTTGCATGAAAAAGACCAGGAACGCGGCCATCAATGTCCAAGCAAAATTTACCGCCTTGTTCGGGTCAGCTTTCAGCGTCTCGGCTCCGGTCGGATCCGGACCGTCCGCCAAGGCGGGCACAACCGTTAAGGCGATGATGAGCATTGCCAGCACGAACGCGCGTGGGATCATCTTCCCCATCGAAATCCTCCTGAAAGATTTAGCATGATGGCTTGGCACGACTATCCTAACGCCAACCTAATCACAGTCTATCACGCGCTACTCGGGATTTCTATTCTCCAAAGGGAGCATCTTTGGCGAGCGCACGAACCGCGCTTTATCCCCCATTTGGACCATCGCGGCGGCGTGCGATTCACGCGATGCGCGCCGTGAGTACCCGAATGGGTCACGGCGAAAAACGAACCGGCGCCGCCACGACTACATAACCAGAGTAGCAAAAGCGAACAGAAAGTGAGCATCTTTTGGTCTGGCAAGTGACTTGGGAAAGTGAGAAACTATTCCACGAGAGAGGGGGTGATCCATGCATAACTCATAGGATGCGCCCTTGCCATCGAGTCTAACGCACCCTACGCACGCGCGTCCAGCCATCGGGAAGCTCCCATCATCTCGCAAGATCCCACGGCCGATGGCACCGATTTCTATATGTTCGTTAGCCCGGACAAGCCCGACACGGTCACCTTCATTGCCAGTTACTACCCATTTCAAGACCCGGCGGGCGGTCCCAACTTTTACCGGCTCGGCGATGACGTGCTCTACAGCATCAACATTGACAACGTCGGCGATGCTCAAGCCCACATTCAATACCAGTTCCAATTCTCAACCTCGGTCCAAAATCCAAACACGTTCCTCTACAACCTCGGACCGATTGCCTCTTTGAACGACAAGAACTGGAATGTGCGCCAGAGTTTCAACGTCACCCGGCTTGACATTCCCACCGGCGCGGCTCCGGCCGCGGCGCCGACCGTGGCGGCTACCGAGTCGCCGACGACGGCTGCGACTCCATCGGCAGCCGCCACTCCGACCGCCCAGACTCCTGCCGCCGCGCCACCCGCCGCCAAAAGCACGGTGCTTGGCTCGAACTTGCTGTCGCCGCCCAATAACATCGGTCCCAAATCCGTGCCGAACTACGACGCCCTGGCGAGCGCGGCCGTCTACGACTTTAACGGCACCAAGGTCTTTGCCGGACAGCGCGATGATCCCTTCTTCGTTGACCTGGGCGCGACCTTTGATCTACTGACGATTCGTCCCGGCGCGCCGGGCAACAAAGGTGGCGGTAAAGACGACTTGTCCGGGATGAACGTCCACACGATCGCCATCCAAGTACCGATCACGCAACTCACCAAAGACGGCAAGATGCCCACGTCGCCCGACGATTCTAATGCGGTGATTGGAGCTTGGACCACGGCCTATCGCCGAGCAACCCGCGTTCTGAACAGCGATGGCACCTCCACAAGTAGCGGAGACTGGGTCCAAGTCTCGCGGCTCGGCCACCCTCTGGTGAACGAGGTCGTGGTCCCGTTGGGGGCCAAAGACCTTTGGAACGGTTCCAAGCCCGCCGACGATAAGCAGTTCCTCGCCGGCGTCACCGATCCCGAAGCCGCCAAGCTACTGAATCTCCTGTACGGCATCCAAGTTCCACCCACGCCGCGCAACGACCTGGTCGCGATCTTCCTGACCGGCATTCAAGGACTCAACCAACCGCCCAACGTTACACCGTCCGAAATGTTGCGCTTGAACGTCGCGATCCCGCCCGCGAAATGTGACCTGGAAGGTGGACGGCCCCACTTTTTCGGCCATCGCATGGGACTGTTGGGCGGCGACAAGGCGGGCTACCCGAATGGTCGCCGGCTCAGCGATGACGTCGTAGACATCGCACTGCAAGCCGTGGCCGGGGGTACACCGTTCACCCCTGACTCTAACAAAGCGCCGAATAACCAACTCGGCGATGGCGTTGACCAGAACGACCTCGCCTATATCGGCGCCTTCCCGTACCTCGCCGGTCCGCAGAGTGGGTTCGCCTATACTACCCAAGTGACCCAACAACCACCCGGCGTTGGCGCGGGGTGTACCCCTTGACGGTGACGACCTAGAAACCCGAGGAGGGGCGCGCGCCCCTCCTCACTCGCATACGGTTGTGGTCGAAAATGAATAGGTCAAATCAAGTGCCGCTTCTGAACCGGATTCTCATCGTGCTACCGGTGATCGCGCTGGGCCTGGTGGGAGGTACGTTCGCGGCGCGCTATTTGGAATTGGATTCGCAAAACGATTCGTATGATGTGGAAAGCGCCGCTCAAGTGACCACGCGCAACCGCACCGACGACATGATCGCGGCGCAGCAGGCGCGTCTCAAAAGGAATCCTAATGACGGACAGGCCTACACAAATCTGGCGGTTGCCTTTCTCCAGAAAATGCGCGAGACGGGCGACCCATCCTATTACACCAAAGCCGATGGCCTACTGCACCGCGCGTTAGAGCTGAATCCAAACGATTTCTCCGCGATCAGCGCGCTCGGCTCGCTTGCCCTGGCGCGCCACCAATTCCGCGAAGCGCTGGATTGGGGAGAACGCGCCCGCGCCCTCAATCCGGCCAACGCGCATAATTATGGCGTCATCGGAGATGCGCAAATGGAACTAGGGTTGTACGCGGAGGCCGTCCAATCGTTTCAAACGATGGTGAACCGGCGCCCCGATCTCTCCTCGTATGCGCGCATCTCATACGCGCGTGAACTCCACGGCGATCTGGAGGGCGCCATCCAGGCCATGCGCCAAGCCGTCGAGGCCGGCGGACCCAATGCCGAGAACACCAATTGGACGCGCGTCCAGCTCGGTCATCTCTATTTTGAACAAGGTCAATACGCCGCGGCGGAAAAAGAGTATCAGGCGGCATTGAACGACTTCCCCGATTATCCGTACGCGCTTGCCGGACTGGGGACACTGGCCGCCGCGCGCAGAGACTATGCGACGGCTATTTCGTACTACACCCGCGTGGTCAACACCCTGCCGTTGCCGCAGTTCGTCATCGCGTTAGGCGATATCTACGCGAGCGCCGGTCAACCGGATCAGGCCGCGCAGCAGTACGCGTTGGTGCAAGTCGAAGAGAAACTGTACGCCGCGAATGGCGTTGACCAGGACGCGGAGATGGCGCTCTTTAACGCCGACCACCATCGGGATTTGCCCGAGGCGCTGCAAAGAGCACGGGCCGCGTATGCGCGGCGTCCGAGCATCACCGTCGCCGATACTTTGGCCTGGACCCTCTACCAGACCGGCAACTACGACGAGGCGCAGCAGATGATGATGCAGGCCCTGCGCCTCGGCACTCGGAATGCCTTGATGCATTACCACGCGGGGATGATCGCGTATCAGCTCGGCCAACGCGAGCCAGCGATCACTTTCCTCGACCAAGCCCTGAGACTGAATCCCCGGTTCTCATTGCTCTACGCCGACCATGCCCAAAAACTGCTCTCCGAATTGCGCCAGGGACAATAACCCGATGAGGAGCGGAAGAATTCCGAGGAATGCCATGAACAGGATCGCGCATATTTTTCTGATCGCCTCGACAGCCGCCTTGTTGTCGTCGTTGTATCCGTCTGGCGCCGTCTCGGCGCACCCGCTCGGCAACTTTACGGTCAATCGTTACGCCGAACTGCTCGTCCAACCGCGCGCCATCTCGTTAGAGTATATCGTGGACATGGCCGAGATTCCAACGTTCCAGGAAATCAAAGTCATTGATAAGAATCGGAATGGCGGGACCGATGAGACGGAGACAGCCGCCTATCGCGCCGCCCAGTGTGGCGACATCCCTGGCAAGCTTTTGCTTTCATGGAACGGTAACCGGCTCGTACCGGCGCTCACTTCCAGCGCGCTCGAATTTCCGCCTGGAGCGGGCGACTTGCCCACGCTGCGGCTGACCTGCCGTTACCAAGCGGCGCTGGACGCGGCTCCGTCTAACGCGATCGTGTTTCGCGATTCAAATCTTACCGAACGTATTGGTTGGCGTGAGATCGTGGTCAAAGGCGATGGCGCCGAAATTCGTGACGCGAGCGCGCCAAGTTCGAGCATCAGCGACAAACTGAGGAGTTACCCGAACGATTTGATAAATAACCCGCCCAATCAGACGGAAGCGCGTTTCACCTTCGTCGCGGCGCCTTCCGCCCTCATGTCAAATGCGCCGCCACTTGACGGCGCCGCACTCAGCCGCACGAAGGACGCATTTGCCGCGCTCGTCACCGTGAGCGACTTGACGTGGCAAGTTGTCCTGCTCTCGCTGCTGCTCGCCGTGGGACTGGGCGCCGTGCATGCTGTTTCGCCCGGCCATGGCAAAACGATTATGGCGGCTTATCTAGTCGGCGCGGGCGGGACGGTGGGTCAAGCGTTCGTCCTCGGGCTGACAGTGACGATCACGCATACCCTGGGCGTTCTTGCCCTGGGCCTAGTCACGCTCTTCGCATCTCGATACATTTTTCCCGAGGGGTTGTATCCACTATTGAGCTTGACGTCGGGCGTTCTCGCCATGGCGATGGGCATCGCGTTGGCCCACGATCGCGTTCAAATCCTACGTCATGACCACGACCGCAAACACGCAGCGCACGCGCATTCAGACGGAGAGGAAGAGAGTGTCCTTCACGGTCATTCTCATCATCCGGCAAGATTGGAGCACGAAGGACTATCGTGGCGGAGTCTAGTCGGGCTGGGATTGGCGGGCGGAATCGTACCTAGCACTTCGGCGCTCATTCTGTTGCTCAGCGCGATATCGCTCCAGCGGATTCCGTTCGGCCTGGTCCTGATAACCGCGTTTGGTCTGGGAATGGCCCTGGTCTTGGTGGGTATTGGGGTCATGCTCGTCCGCGCGAGTCAGTTCCTTGAGCGCCGACGAACATCCGTGCGCGTGATGCGGTTCATGCCGCTGATCAGTGCGGTCGTGGTCATTGGCGCAGGCATTGTCGTCACGACAGGTGCGCTGGCGCAAATGTGGGTGTGGAAACTCTGGTAACGAATGGCAATCTTCATCCTTGCCATTCCGCAAGCGCGCGCGAAGACTTTTCGGTATCTAACAACTTGAGAAATTGCTCCACCGCATGCGGCTCGAAATGCGACCCGCTTTGGGCGCAAATGTACTCCCGCGCACGGACCTTGGGCCACGCGGCGCGATAAGGACGATTCGAAGTTAACGCGTCCCACACGTCCACCACCGCGAACAGGCGCGCCGCCAGGGGAATTTGGTCGCCCTTGAGTCCGCGCGGGTACCCTGTGCCATTCCACTTTTCGTGATGGCAGTACGGAATGTCGAGCGCCGGCGCAAGATAGTAAATCGGCGTCAGGAGCATCTGCGCGTAATCGGGATGACGGCGCATAATTTCCCACTCCTGCTCGGTGAGTGTGCCGGGCTTGAGCAAGATCGCATCGGGGATGCCCATCTTGCCGATGTCGTGCAACAGCGCGCCGCGCCGGACCCGCACGAGTTGTTCGGCATCGAACCCGAACGCCCGCGCGAGGCGCACGGTCAGTTCCGTCACGCGCTGCGTGTGACCTTCGGTTTCATTATCCCGCAGATCGAGCGCGCGCGACCAGCCCTCGATCGTCGCATCGTACGCGTCCGCGAGATCCTGCGCGTCACGCTGGGTCTGCGCGTGCAGCGTCACGCGGCGGATCGCGCCCGCGGCCTGGTCGCCAATGGCGCGGGCCAGATTGCATTTTTCGGCGTTGAACGGCTCACGTTCTGGCGCGCGCGCTTCGGCGAGAATCAGAATACCGATGGGCACATCGCCCGCGCGCAAAGGCGCCAGGCAGGCCGATTTGGCGATACCTAAAAATAGCATGTGGCGGTCGTGGGGGCTGAGTGCAGGATCGTCGGCATAAACCACGACCGGAGCAGATTGCGCGAGGACGCGCTGGCAGAACTCAAGTTGATTCGCCGGTTCTTCGCGCTCGGCGTTCAGATCGCAATTCAGCGTGCGTATCGGGTACGCGGCGCGAATCACGAATTGGTCATGGTCGAGCAATGCCAGCCGCGCAAAGGTCACCCGAATCGTTTCGACCGCGTGCTGCACGATCAGATGAAGCGTCTCATCGAATGAATCCGTTCCGGCGAGCGCGCGGGCTAGATCGTACAACCCGGCCAGTTCCGCGCGGCGGGCTTGCTCCGCGCCAAACAACTGCGCGTTTTCCAATGCGACGGACACTTGCCGGGCGAACAATGTGACGGCCGGCACATCCACTTCGCCAAGCGATTCACCCAGCACCGAAAGGAGGCCGACGGTCTTGTCGCCCTGCGTCAGCGGCGCGAGCAACATCAGCTCCTGATGTGGGCGCGCAAACATCCACTCGATCACCGGGTGCCCCTCGAGCGACGCCTTTTGCAAGACGCGGTGAATGGCTTGCGCGTTCAACACCTGCGCACCTGCGCGCAAGCCCTCAGTGGCGCCGGGCACCGTGGAGATCGGCAAGGCGGGGTTGATCGGTCGGTCGCCAAAACGCGCCACATAGTCCGTGAGGAGTTCGCCGCTCATCGCGGTATGAACGTGACGCAACCAACCGTCGGCGTTGATGCGGTAAACGCTCGCAAAGGTGCCGAAGCGCCGCAGTTCTTCGCACGCCATCCGGTAAATCTGATCCGGATCGAGATGCTGTTGGATCGTGAGCGCGGCATCGTTCAAGACGGCGAGCTGTTCGGAGCTGCGTTGGATTTCTATTTCCACTCGCTTGCGCTCGACAATGTCCCACGAAAAGTCAGCCAGTGAAGAAAGAATCTCCAGATCAACCGGCGTGTAAGAGTCTGGCTTGTTTCCGACTCCCACGATGGCGACGATGCGATTGGCCCGTAGCACCGGCACAACAAGCTCACGGGTGATCGGCGCGTGACCGGGAGGTAACCCGCGGCGCTGCTCGAGCGTGGCATAGTCGTTGTGAATGACGGGACCGCGCTCCCGAACACAATCGGCCCAGACGCCTGCTTCCGCCACCGGGTAATGGCGATTCTCTTCGGCCTGGCAGAACTCTTTCCGTGTCCGCGTCGACCAGGCTTGCAGCATGATCGTCTCTTGGTCTTGTGCGAGAAAATGATAGAAACCAATCGGGCTGGTCGTCAAAGCGCCGGCTTCATCTAACGTGGCTTGCAACAGTTCCTTCACGGAATGGGAACCGCCAAATTCAATCAGGCGCAAACGCGCTTGCAGGATATCTTGGGCACGTTTCCGTTCGCTGAAATCTTCGAAGGTGGTGTACACTTGATACGGATGGACTGCGCCTGGCTTGAATTGTGGCACGGCGTTGATATTGATCCACATGTGCCTACCTTCCTTTGGATTAAACACCCCCATCACGGTATCCCGAACTACCCGACCGGTGCTTAACGCCACCATCGCGGGATCGGTCTCTCCGGGCAGGTCCGTGCCATCTTCGCGAATCGCGCGCCAGCGCGGGTCGAAAGAGGTGCGACCTTGCATCTGGTCGAGCGTCACCCCGAGGATTCGCTCGGCAGCAGGATTGGCCGCAATAATCTTGCCCTCGGCGTCCTGATGGACGACACCTTGCGACATCGTTTCGAACAGCGTGCGGAAACGCGCTTCGCTCTCGCGCAGTTTTTCCTCGGCGCGTTTGCGCTCGGTGATGACGTCGAATACCGCGACGAAGAATTCCGTCTGCGGGCTGTACACGGAGACGGAGAACCACATCTTGAGCGCCGCGACGAACATCTCGAACTTTTCGGGTTTCCCGGTCAGGGACACTCGCGCGTAAATCTCGAACAATTCGGGATCGGCTTCCCGGATGCCCGGGATGACCTCGGTGACTCGTTTGCCGACGACATCCTTCAAGCCGGTCAAAGTCTCGAACATGTCATTGACCGCGAGATAGCGAAAGTCGCGCGGTTGATCGTTCTCAAAGATCATCTGGCAATAGGCAAATCCCTCGCGCATATTTTCGAACAAAGAGCGATAGCGCATTTCGCTCTGGCGCAGCGCATCGTCCGCCCGCTTGCGTTCGGTGATGTCGTGCAGAGTGCTCACGAGATATCGTTCGCCGGCGAGGGCGAGCAGCGCCGCTGAGACGAGCAGAGTGCCACAATCCCCGGATTTCTTGTGAAATTGCGTTTCAATGTCATGGATCCTGCCTCGCTCGTGCAGCATCTTGACCAGCAGGTCTCGGTCTCCAGGATCGCCAAACATTTGCAGTTCAAGCGAAGTATGGCCAATGGTCTCCTCGCGCGTGTAGCCAAACATTCTGAGGAAGGCATCGTTCACGTCAACGAATTGCCCGTCCACGAGACGGGTGATGCTAATGCCAATGGGGCTAACGCGAAAGACGGTGGAGAAGCGCGCCTCGCTCTCTTTCAGCGCATCCTCGGCACGCTTGCGTTCCAGACGGACTTGTTTTTCCTCCAGCGCATGCACGAGCGCCGGCCCGAGTCGCTTGATTTGTTCCTTGATGACATAGTTCGATGCGCCGGCTTTCATGGAGTCTACCGCCGTGTCTTCATTCTGCGACCCCGTCAGGATGATGAGCGGCGTCAGTGGCGCACGTTCTAGCGCCAACTTCAGCGCGGCCATCCCGTCGAAGCGGGGCATGTGATAGTCCGAGACGATCAGGTCCGGCTGGAAGGTTTCCAGCGCGGTCAGATAGTCTCGGCGCGTATCCACTCGCTGGAAAACGCACGCGTCCAGGGTCTTGAGAATTTCGCGCTGCGCGAGTTCGGCATCTGTGGGCAGGTCCTCGACGATCAGGATGCGAATCGGATTATGCATGGAATGTTTCCTCTCTTGCGCTTGCGGGTCCAGAACCGCGGAATCCCACGCAACGTGCGGCGCGCCGCGGCGATCATTTGGGGGGCTGATTCACCAAGAGCCAATAAAAACCCAGAGTGCTCATGGCTTCCAGAAAGGCGTCGAACTCGACCGGCTTGACCACGTAGCTGTTGACCCCCAAGTCATAGGCGGCTTTGATGTCCGGATCTTCGGAAGAAGAGGTTACTACGACCACGGGAATCGTCCGCGCCCGTTCGTCCGCTTTGATCGCGCGGAGCACTTCGAGGCCGTTCACCTTGGGCAGTTTCAAGTCGAGCAGCACCACCTTTGGGGAGTTGGCCTGCTCGCGTTCCGCATACTTGCCTCGGCAGAAGATGAAATCCAATGCTTCCGCGCCATCTTCGACCGCAAAGAGCCGGTTCGCCAGATTGCGCTTTTTGAGCGCACGGATGGTCAATTCGGCGTCCCGCGGGTTATCCTCCACGAGCAAAATGTCCACGGCATCCAACTGATTCATGGTCGCTCTCCTTTCCGGGGAAGGGCAAAGTAAAAGGTGGCGCCTTGGTCCACGGCGCCTTCACCCCAAACACGCCCCGCATGGCGATGGACAACCCTTTGCACGATGGCCAAGCCCACACCAGTTCCTTCGAATTCTCTCTCGCTGTGCAAGCGTTGGAATACGCCGAATAACTTGTCGGCGTACTCCATGTCGAAGCCCGCGCCGTTATCGCGCACAGAGTAGATGATTTCACCGTCGCTTGCCGTGCTGCCCACCTCGATGACCGCCCGTTCGCGTTTGGAAGAAAACTTGAGGGCATTGGAGAGCAGATTCGTCCAAACTTGCCGGATCAAGGTCGGGTCGCCCGCGTCCGCGGGCAGCACCCCCATGTGGAGATCAATGCGCTTGCGGGTCTCGGGCGTCGTCAATTCGTCGAACACGGCGTGCGCCAAGGCCACCATGTCAATCGGAGAGGATTGCATCTCGGCGCGATTCAGTCGAGAGAAGGCGAGCAACTCGTCAATCAACTTGCCCATGCGCCGCGTCTCGTTGCGCACGACATGGCACACGCGTTTGCCTTCCATATCCAAGGATGGTTCATGGTCTTCCAAAAGGATCCGCGTGAAGCCGTCAATGGCTCGCAGGGGGGCGCGCAAATCGTGTGAGACCGAATACGAGAACGCTTCCAGTTCCTGGTTGGCGGCTTGCAGTTGCGCGGTGCGTTCGGCGACGCGCCGTTCGAGTTGTTCATTCAGTTGACGAATTTCTTCCTCGGCGCGTTTGCGCTCGGTGATGTCAACCGAAAGGATAAAAATGCCTTCCGGCACCGGTTGAATGCTCAGTTCAAACTGACCGACGGCGCCATCGGGATAAGTGAACTCATTCTCCATGTGATGTGGCAAACGCTCTTGCATACAACGACGAAGGACAGCAAACAGCGGGGTATATTCAATCCCAGGGTACATTTCCGTCATGGTGTGTCCCAACAACTCAGCGGGTTGGCGATGACCCTGGGCGGCCGCGGCATCATTCACGTATATATACCGCCAGTCAAAATCAATGATCTGACAACCTTCCATCATGTGGTCGAGCGTGTGGCGGTAGCGTTCTTCGCTCGCGCGCACCGCCTCGTCAGCGCGAAATTTTGCCAACGCCACGGCGAGATGATCCGCCAGCCGCTCCCAAAAGCCAATGTTCTCCGGTGAGAACATCGCTTTACGGTGGTCGTTGAGTTGCAAGAGTCCCAAGCGCTGCGCGCCCAAGCGAAGAGGGAGCAGGGCGACCGACTCGTAGCCCGCGCCGTTACAACGGTTGCGAGTGCGGGCCTGACGATCCGCCTCGGTGGTGGTCGCCAAGAGTTCTGTCGTCGAGTTAGACCAGAAACTTCCATGGACTGTGAAAAACGATTTTGACGGGTTAAATCGTCCGGAGATCACGTTGCCGCACATACACTCCAGGACTGGGCTGCCTTCGTTGTCCCGGATGACTTGACCCGCATTGTTCCGCAGGCAGAGTTGATTCTCGGCCAGGACGAACTCCGGCGGAAAGCCGCGCGCTTCAAAGTATGGATAGTCGTCCCCGTCGCGTAACCGGACGCCGACGGCATCGCAGCCCGATTGTTGCTGGAAGTAGCTCGTGACCTTGCAGATCAGGTCGCGCGTGTCCGTGCTTTCACTCACCAAACGCAAGAATTCGATTGTCGTGGTTTTTTCGTTGGCCTCTTGCAACTGGTCGTTGGCGTGGCGCGCGGCCGACAGTGCCTCTCGAGCTTGCGTGGTCGTTTTCTGCAGGCGCTCGTGGGTGAAACTAAAGAGGATGCCCATGCCGATGAACACGATCACCGAATAGAGGTTCTCAGGGGATTCCACCGCGAAGGCGAGTTGCGGTGGAATAAAGAAAAAGACGACAAGCGGCGCGGAGATGATCGTGGCCGCCAGCCCGCCTGAAAAGCCGCCGATCCACGAGCTGAGAAAGACGGCGGGATAGAATAGAAACCAGACAAACGGTCGAAGCGTAGACCAAAAGATCCACTGCAGGATGCCGGCGACAATGGGCAGCATCGCCGCCAGCATCGGACGAAGAAATCGGCTTGAGTTGACGGGTTGCATCGTTCAGTTATCTCCGGTCACTGTCCACGACATCGTATCAGCAATGTAACACGGATAAACCTGGGGCGCAATGGTAATTTTGTCTATCGCCCTCAGGTCACTAGTGACTTGATGCCAAAGTCTTGCAACGAATTAGACCAGGCGTGTTGTTGAGCCAATATTGAAATTTGCGACACGACCATTTCCCTTGGAATGGATGAGCAAAGCGTTGGTTGTAATCCGATCGGCTATCCAGAATATGTTGAATCATGCCATCGCGGCAATTCCAGCTCCCGCGCACCAGATAGCGTTCACTGAACGCTTCCAACAGCGATTCCGCTTGATTCAGCCACGGGCATCCACCGGCGTGAACAAAACATGGATGCGCGGTGAGAGCTCGTGAAAGAATGCCAGTGTGTCGTCACTGGTGTGACTGGAACCGTTATCGATGATCAAATGGATGCGCTGGGCCCAGCCATACGGGTGCAACAACCGGCGCACCGCGGGGCGGATGTCCCGTACCGTGGTCTGGTGAATGCGGTCAACGTACTCTAATTCCGCAGCGGCCTGCGCCAAGCTCCGTTGCGACCAATGCGTCACGTCCCAGCCCACACCGTCCGGCGATTGACAGGCCAACTCTTCAATCGCGGCACGTTGGGCGGGGGGAAAAAATCCGTTTATTTCTTGCAGAATTTAGGCATCAGGTCGCTAGTAAACCGATGGCCCTTGGTTCCATTGTAAAAGTCAGCTCTGAAACCCTGCTACGATCAGTGGAGAGCATGTTGCAGCATCAGTTTATGACGATTGTCAGACCGTTCGATTGGGCATATAATGGAAAATGAGACGCACAAAGTGCATGGGGCTAGTCAGCGAGGGAGGGTGAAATGGAAAATTCGGGTTTGCTGGACGGGCTGCTGAAATGCCAAGAGCACGATTGCCCGATGACCGAGGTCACCTTGGTGATTCGGGTCGGGGACAATTACGAATGTGTCGTCGAAAGGGTAGATGCTCACCTGGGCGGCAAGCGGGTGAAGGACATTGTACCAGGGAAGCGGAAGACACCACTCACGCTGGTCTTTGAAGACGGCCACACGTTACCGCTGCTCTGCCCGCACTGTGGCGGCGCGATCCACGCGGCTCCAGAGGACGAAGATCAGGTATTGGAAGAAAGTTCGGGCCTTTATCTCGTCGGGGTTGCCTACGTCGAGCCGAGCGAAGAGCCTGAGGCAATTGCTCTGGCATTCGCGTCCGATCCCGCTGCTGATCCCGAAGATCCTGAAACCGAGATCGAAGAGTTGGTGCTGCACCTCGATAGTGCGCGGCGATTGACCTGCCCCGACGAACGGGAAGAGCAACGATAGCTGCATAGCCTCAAGTGGCAACCTGCAGACACTGAAAGGAACACTCGGATGTCCAAGAAGAAAACACTGACCGGCAAAAACCAAATTTGGATCGAGGCGCAGAAAAAGTACAAGTTGTCGGACGCGCACGTCCGGATGGCGAAAGAACTCGGGATGAATCCCAAGAAATTCGGTGGGCTGGCGAATGCCAGGCAAGAACCCTGGAAAGCACCTCTACCCCAGTTCATCAAGGAACTCTATTCCCGCGGATTTGGGAAGACACGCCCGGATGAACAAAAGCGTAATGAGTCGGTCAAGCCAAAAGAACCGCGCGCGAAAGAAGCACCCATGAGCCAGGATGTGTAGATGTATCCATTTCCCAAAGAGCCGAAGAAAATCCAGGAGCGCATTCGACGCTACGAACGCGGGCTGCGCCAAGAGGCCGAGCAGTTTGGGGGCATTGACGATGGTGCTGGGAAACGCTACCTGCTCGCGCCGCTCTATCTGGTGCTGGGCGACCTCGCGGGCGCGGTACGATCCTTTGAGTGGTTCGCGCAGACGTTTCCAGATGATGCGGGCGAACCGTTTCACTCGTTGTGCTGGACCCTCGCCTTGTATCGTTCCGGGAACATTCCGAAAGCCACACAGAAATTGCGGCACACCATGCTCACCAACCTCTATTTGATCCCCCACTTGCTCGGCGAAGAGCAACCGGTACTGGATATCTGGCACGGTTCCAATGTTGCGATGAAGGATTATCTCCAATACTTGCCGCCGGAGGGTGATGAGCACAAAGAAAGAAGAAACACGGCTCAAGCGCTTGGAGCAGTTGATTGACGATTCGGCGCATGGGCGTACCATGCCACCTCTGACCCGGCGAACCAAAGCAGAATAATGTTGGGAGACGACATGGCCGCACAACCGAAGCGCGAGGGCAAACCCGATCCCAAGCAGAGCCAGCAACGCGTTGCCCTCACACTCCTTCCATATACGTCACTGGCAGGACGAGCGCGGTAGGGTGGGCGGCATCGTGATAGATGACCTGATCCGCGCTCGCCATCCGCGTCCCCGTCGCCAGCGGTTCGCCGGTCCCGAGATTCCGCATCTAGCGCGGATGCGCTCCGCTCGCCACTTGCAGACGGATGGCATGCCCGCGCTCGAACCGCTGGCCGGTCGCCCACAGGTCCACGTGGATTAACAGGCTTCCATCCGGCTGACGCTCCCCGCGACCGGGCGCTACTCGGAACAGCCCCTCGCAAATATTGATCGAGCGACCGTCGGGATGCGCATCGCACAGCCGCCCGACGAAATCCGTATGCGTCAAGCTGGAGCCGACAAACAGCTCTAGCATGACCGGCCCGATCACTTCCACCTCGCGCTCAAGCGGAGCCGTGGTGTAGCAGACGACATCGGCGCGGGCCTCCAGGCGGCGATTATCCTGCGGGCCCATCGGCGCAAACAGGGCCAGGTTGCCCGTGGCCGGCGTCGGATCGGCCGGATCGTAGCGATAGCGGTCAGGCGGTGAACCGGGCGCGGGCCGCGCCATACCCAATTTTCGATCACCCTGCAGATAGAACCGCGTGGACCGGACGGCGGAGGTCGGCCACTCGTCAAACTCCCGCCACTGGCCGCCGCGCGCGCCCATCACAAATACCCGCACGGGCTTGGCCCTGAGCTTCCTCCGCTCGCCCTTCAGACACGCGTCGAACCAATCCAAGCCCAGGCGCACGCTGTCAATGGCCGCCTGGGGTCCGTGCGGATAGGGACCGACGGTAAGATACGGCGTCTGACCTGCTGCCCGGAGGGCCCGATAATCGTCCAGCGCGCCGCGGGAGCAAAAGTCATACCAGCCCGTGATGATATGCGCGGAGGCAGTGACCTGAGCAATACGTTCGCGGTGATCCACCGCCCGCCAATACGCGGGATCGGGCGGTCCATGCGCGAGCCAGTCTCGATAATACGCAATCGCGTGCCCAGTGGCGCTGGCATCTGCCTCGCAGAGCGGAAGGTGGTTGAGCGCGCGGTTGAGCACGCGGCCCAACACGTTGGGACTGCTCTGGAGCAGCAGCGATAAGGTATTCGCGGACGGGCGATTGGCCAAGTCCATCGCAGTGGCGTACAGCAGCGGAAAATCGCCGGGCACGTCGTCGGGAAAGAGGAGCGGAGAAAAGCTGGAGCCAGTAATCGTGGGCACAATCGCCTTGAGGGCGGAGGGCGCGTCCACCGCGACCGCCCACTGGACGTGGCCCAAATAGCTGGCCCCCCACATGCCCACGTTGCCGTCAAACCATGACTGTTGCGCGATCCAATCGAGCGTCGCTCGCCCATCCTGCTGCTCAGTGGTGCAGGGCGCGAACTCGCCGCCCGAATCGAACCGGCCGCGGGTCGTCTGCATCAGAAAGTGATAGCCGCGCTCGGCAAACAACGGCGCGAAAAACAAATCGAGCAGACCCGGCCGGTCGCTGCGCGACCAGCGGCCGCCATAGTACGGCGAGCGTGACAGGATCGTCGGAAAGCGGCCCTCCCCGCGCGGATAATAGTGATCTGTGTGAAGCTCCACACCATCCGCCATTTGGACGCGCGCGTTCCGTTCGATGCCGACCTTGAACTGCGCGGGCCTAAGGCCCAACTTGCGCCCAATGAATCCCAGACCGAGCATGGCTCCTCCTCCTTCTTGGCGTGCGATGATCCAGCTCTATTTTTTCGCGCTGTACTCACAAGGCAAACTGGATATAGGTCTTCTCCAACTTGCTCACTTTGATTGCCGGTAACGCGTTGGACAAAACGCTTATCCGTGCTAGAATATGTTCGAGACCATCCCACTTCTCCAGCACCAGCCGCCGCGTCCGACTGCGAAGCGTCCCCATACTGCTTGATCTCCTTCTCCTTCAGCACGCGGAACGTTTCCCCTGGGAAATCGTCACCGTACACGTCTTTGGGGTCGACGCGAAGCGTGTAGCGCAGTTCGTCGCGGGTGAGACCGTAGAGGCGCGCATAGTATGCGTCTGGTTCTGCGCGGAGATGAGCCGCCGCGCTGTCATTTCTTGCTGCCGGGCGGCCATTTTTTCATCCTTCATCCTTTTTCAAACATCTCATCCCACTTCTCCAACATCGGTCACCGACTCCAATACTCCAAAAACTGTGAAGACTTGCGGCTTTTCTGACATCAGAAGTTGATGGAGCAGGTCATCACCTACTCCATCATTCGGCTTGGATTGAGTGGGTTTCAATCACCAAGTGCAACTGTCCACAAAATAGGGACCGTCATGATAATAATTGGAGTTTGCACCACTCCCTGTGCCATTCTTGACGCCGATTGTGCTGATGGCACTGGGATTAAAGCCGTCTTGAATGTAAGTCCCGTCACCTACTTGACCTACGTTCAATGCAACCTGTATCCAACCAATCTTGTCTAGATTCTGCCAGATTCCATAGTTGCTCCTGGTAGGACTGGCATCATCCTTTACAAATACCTGAGCCCCATTGAACCTATTGGTGGGTCCCATGGCTTCTGCTTTTGGAACATACACCCAGCAGGTGATGGTCTTGCCCTCGAAGGAGCGAGGTTTGTCCAATTCAAATAATGCCTCACCTTTGCTGCTTTGCGGGTCCTGACCGCCCAGATGCGTATCCAGCAATAACGAGCAGAGGGTTCTTGGGTAATCTCGAATGTACTCTCGATCCAAATTGAAAGAGGGTCTCGTACAAAGCTGGTATAGTCGCGGGGTGCTCGGAGACTCGAATCAGCAATTCGTTCACTCAGCTTCTTCTGAAAGACGGGGTTGGTCAATTCCGTTTCGGGCGTCGCCCGGCGGAGAGTCTCACCGATCACGTTTTCCGGTTTGACTTCAGACCCAAACAATTGAGTAGCAACTTCAGCGACTTGGCGGCGCTGTTCGTCGTATGCGCCAATACTGGCCAGCGTGGCTGAGGTTCCGACGCATTGAAGTTTATCCGTCGCCAGAGCGTCGCGCACGCGACGCACTAGAAGCGCCACGTCGGCGCCCTGTCGCCCGCGATAGGTGTGCAGTTCGTCCAGTACCAGAAAGCGCAGGCCGCGGGCCGCTTGGACCAATTGACGCTCACTGACGCGGGTGAGGATCAGTTCGAGCATCACATAGTTGGTGAGGATAATGTCGGGGGGACTCGCGATGATCTGGTTGCGCTGGTCGTCGTTTTCCTGCCCGGTGTACTTGGCGAAGGTGACCGGGCCTTTGCCATCGGGGTAGCCGTGCTTGATGAATTTCTCCAACTCTCCGTACTGGCTATTTGCCAAAGCATTCATCGGGTAGACGACAATTGCTTGCACGCCGCGTCCTGACCCGCGCTGGAGAATGTGGTTCACGATTGGCACAATGTATGCCAGACTTTTGCCAGAGCCGGTGCCTGTGGTCAACACATAGTTGTTACCCGTTTGAGCCGCGCAAATTGCATCGGACT
This sequence comes from Chloroflexota bacterium, assembly GCA_016208315.1. Taxonomy (GTDB): domain Bacteria; phylum Chloroflexota; class Anaerolineae; order UBA4142; family UBA4142; genus JACQYF01. The sequence continues at coordinate 39,717 of JACQYF010000042.1, forward strand.
GGTGGCGATGCAAGCGGAGCGGTTTCCCCGTCCAATCCTGTTCGGTTTTGCCAACTCGGAAAATCTTGCCGCATTCGGGATGCAGAATTCCTTGCCGCACCAAATCGTCAATCCAGTCCCCCGGTTCAAAAGAGGGATTGAGCTGAATCAACGGCTCGGGCCACAGGATACCCGCATCCAGACTTGCGTCAACGTACTCTTTGATCCGCGGATCGCGGATGTGAATAAAGCTGCGGATGTACGCTTGGTAGTCATGGACGAGATGATTCCGAAAGTCGAAGATGTCCATTGAGAAACCTCAATGCCCACGGGCTGGCAAAGGTTGCGGGATTTTAACCCAGGAAAAACAAATGCCCGCCCAAGTTATGCACCTGAGCGGGCAACATTTGCTCTAACCATCGGTGCCCGCGACGGCACCTTGGAAGCAGTCCCTTCATCGCGCCAAGAATTGGAAATATCAGTTACTCTGATTATACCACGCTTGCCCATTTTAGCAATATCGTAGGCGTCCCCGATTCCCTCTGGGTTTTCGCGCGGGCCGATTCTTGGCCCCCCCGTTTACTTCAGCGACCGTAACGCGTTATAATATACACTTGGCAGCGGGTAACGCAAGCTGTTAGGCATTGAAAGACTACCAATGGACATCGAGTTCGACGGCGAAATTCGGTTCTGGCGTGGTCCGGCGCCATGGTTCTTCGTCACCGTTCCGGCGGAGCAGAGCCGCGACCTGAAAGCGATATCAGGGCTCGTGACGTATGGCTGGGGCGTGATTCCGGTCCACGTTCGGGTCGGAAAAACCGAGTGGAAGACCTCCTTGTTCCCCAAAGATGGCCGCTACCTTGTACCTATCAAAGCGAGTGTCCGAAAAGCAGAAAACCTTGAGGAAGGTGACCCAGTGACGGTCCGGCTAAAAGTTCGTTGATAAACAATAAAGGGTTCAATCATTGGAAAAGGAGCTGAGATGATGCAAAAAATCACAGCGCATTTATGGTTCGATAAAGAAGCGAAAGAGGCGGCCAAGTTTAATACGTCCATTTTCGCCAATTCCAAGATCACGAACATCACGACCATCCATGAGGTACCCAGTCCGACGGGAGACTCCGATATCATCTCCTTCGAGCTGAGTACGGTGTTTCGTGGCAAGTCTGGCCAACCGCCCTGGGCGAAATGATGGCGAAGGGTACACCCGCTAGCAACCAGGCGGGCGAGGTCGCGCCCGCCGCGGTCCAATTTCTGCAAGGCCCGCCACCGCAGCCCTTTTTTCTTTCGGTGGGATTCACGGAAACCCATCGTCCGTACCCTCTTGCGACCGAACGTGAAGATCCGCGCTGTGCTCGGCCGCCGGTCACGCTGCCCGATACCCCAGACACTCGGCAGGACATGGCCAACTTTGAGGCGAGTGCGCGGCGGCTCGACGATGCCGTCGGTACGGTCCTGCGCGGACTCGAGGCCAGTGGTCTGGCCGCGAACACCCTCGTCGTCTGCACGACCGATCACGGCATTGCGTTTCCCGGCATGAAATGTACCCTCACCGATCACGGGATCGGGGTGCTGTTGATCGTGCGCGGGCCCGAGCCCTTTTCTGGGGGCAAGGTTTCGGATGCGCTCGCCTCGCAGGTTGACCTGTTCCCGACGCTCTGCGAGTGGTTGTGCCTTCCGCCACCCGCGTGGCTGCAAGGCAAATCGCTCATGCCGCTCCTGCGCGGTTCGGCGGCAGAGGTGAATGACGAGATTTTCGCCCAAGTCAACTATCATGCGGCTTACAGGAAATGAACAATCTCACCGACGATCCCAGGACGACGACAGCGCTGGCCGAAATGCGCGATCGTTTGCAGCGCTGGATGGAACGCACGCAAGATCCGATGCTAACGGGAGACATACCGGCGCCCGCGGGCGCGCGAGTCAATGATGCCGATGGTTTGTCGCCAAGCGAAGCCCCGCGCACACTCTAGCCAGCGGGCACTCGCCTCGTTGGACGTGCATGCAAAGAGAATTGACCTTTTCGGTATTGTGGCTATACTCTACCGAGAAGTTGCCGCACAGTGCTCGCGGCAGTCACGTTTCATTCAGCGTAGTGGGAGATCGCCTAATTCCAATTGAAACGGGGGAACCATCTCGATCGGGGTGAGTCCGAATTCTTCTCGGTAGGGTCCCTGGAGGGACCCGAACCCGTCAGCTAACTCCGTCGGCGTGTCCAGACCCGTTGATCGCCTTGTGGCGCAACGGGTTTCAACCAGGCGGAGATAGCATTTATGCCGGCTGTCCTCATCTATCCATTGATCGGTCTAACCTACCTGGGAGTTGCCTTCGGCGGTTATCCCGATTCCATACCTCATCGGCTTGGCGACTGCAGCAAACATTGGCTCCGCCGCGACGATCACCGGGAATTCCCAGAATATGCTCATTGGCTTGACCGCGCCCATTGCTTTTGTCGAGTTCAGCCGCGCGCTCGTGCCCGTCGCGCTCCTGGGCTTGGTCATCGCCTGGGGCATCCTGCTGTGGCTGTATCGGACTGAATTTGCTCCGCGCACTCTACCGCCAACTGCCGCGATGCCCACGCCGAGCGATCCGTGGCTCTTGAAAAAGAGCTTGGCGCTGATCGGGCTGAT
>JACQYF010000188.1 GCA_016208315.1 Chloroflexota bacterium
CGCGATGTCGCTCAGTTTCGTCGCGGGCCTGGAAGTGATCGGGTTTGCCGCCAAGGCGCTGACCGCGGATTTCGATCACCTGCTCGACGTGATGGCGGACGTGTTGAAGCATCCCGCATTTCCGGAGGATGAGGTCGCCAAGTTACGGCGCGAGTTGGTCAATGGGCTGGAGCAGGCGAATCAGAACACGCAGCACGTCGCGTACCGCGAGTTCCGCGCGCTCTGTTATCCGGCGACTCATCCGTATCACCACCTCACGGATGGGCGCATGGAGTCAATCCAAGCCCTGACGCGCGACGCACTCGCCGCGTTTCACGCGCGGTATTTTCGCCCGGACGCGTTGACGCTCGCGGTCGTCGGCGATGTAATTCCCGCGCAAGCGGTTGACAAGATCGCACGCGTGCTGGGTGACTGGCAGACGAGCGGTTCCGCGCCTGAGCATGGTATCCCCGACGCGTCGCAACCACAGTCACCGGCGCGTTGCGATACTCTGGTGCCCGGCAAAACGCAGGCCGATCTCGTCCTCGGTTCCGTCGGCGTCCGGCGAACCGACGCCGACTATGACGCGCTCAACCTCGGCGATCTGATTCTAGGGCGACTCGGACTCTATGGGCGCTTGGGCGCGCAGGTGCGCGATCAGCAGGGCTTGGCCTATTACGTGTCGAGCGGGATCGAAGCGGGAATCGGCCCGGGACCGTGGACGGTGCGCGCGGGCGTCAATCCACAGAATCTTGCGCACGCCGTCGAGTGCATCCTCGCCGAGTTGCGCCGGCTGTGTACCGAGCCGGTGACGCGCGAGGAATTGAACGATGCCTGCGATTTTCTGACCGGCTCGGTCGCCCTGCGACTCGAAACCAACGACGGCATCGCCGCGATGCTGAGTGATATTGAGCTTTATGGTCTGGAGTTGGATTACTTGCAGCGTTATCCGCAGACGCTGAGAGCGATCACGCCTGAGCAAATTCGCGCGGCGGCGCAAAAGCGCGCGCTGCATGAGAACTATGTGCTGTCGGTGGCGGGACCAGTTGGGTAGTTGGGTAGTTGGGTGGTTGGGTGGTTCGGTGGTTCGTGGTTTGTCCAACCACCCAACCACCCAACTACCCAACTACCCAACTACCTAACCACCCAATTGAGGAGGTGATGCGATGAGCGATTAGGCACATTACCGTTTGCAGTCAAAACATCATTGTGGAAAGAAAGGAGACACTCCAATGACGCTCAAAAACTGGATGATCTTTAAATCCATCGTCTGCATCGTGTTCGGGGTTGGCTTTGTCTTCGCCGCCGCGCCGCTGATGACGCTCTACGGCGCGACGCTCAATGCCACCGGGACGCTGTTCGCGCAATTCCTGGGAGCGTCGTTTGTCGTTCTGGCGATCTACCTGTGGCTCGCTCGGAACGTGACCGACGCCGAAGCGAATCGCGCCATCGTGCTCGCCGTGTTTGTCGGAGACGCCGTCGGCTTTATCGTGGCGCTGCTCGCCCAGCTCTCCGGCATGTTCAACGCGCTCGGTTGGATGATCGTCGCGCTCTGGCTCGTGCTGTCGTTGGGCTTTGGGTATTTCCTCGTGGTCAAGCCCGCCGCGCAAGCGCAGCCCGGCTAGCGCGCGTGGTTTCATTGAACGAGACCTGACAGGCGACGAGACCTGACAGGTTATGCGGCTCCGAAGGAGCCGACAAAACCTGTCAGGTCTGTCTACGCCGTTGACGATTCATAGATCGAAAGCGAGAACGCCATGCCGAAACCCAACCGTACAACCGATCGAACCAAGCCCCGTAGCGGTAAGAAGACCGCGCCTAGTCGCCCTCGTACCGCGGCGCTTGCCGAGTGCCGCCGCGAACTTGCCGCACGCCAAGCCGAACTAGAAATCATCAACAGCGTGCAGCAGGCGCTTGCCGCCCAACTTGATATGCAGGCGATCTACGATTTGGTCGGCGACAAGATCCGCGAGATCTTCGACGCGCAGGTAGTGACAATCGCCGGTTACGACCAAACCACTCGGCTCGTTCAACTTCATTATGGCGTCGAAAAAGGCCAACGCCTCTACACTGAACCATTTCCATTTACCGGTCTCACCGAGCACATTATCCAGACGCGTCAGCCCATTGTGATGAATCGGGATTTTGTCAAACGCGCGAAGGAAATGGGCACCGTCCCAGCCACACCCACATCTGAAATGCCCAAGGCGTTGGTCGGCGTGCCACTCATGGTAAGCAACGAAGTGCAAGGCGCAATCTCACTCCAGAACATGGATCGCGAAAACGCGTTCACCGAATCCGATGTGCGCTTGCTCACGACGCTCGCCAACAGCATGAGCGTCGCACTGGAAAACGCGCGGCTGTTTGCCGAGACCAAACGCTTGCTTGCCGAGACACAGCAGCGCTCCGCCGAACTTGAAATCATCAACAGCGTGCAGCAGGGGCTGGCGTCCAAGCTCGACTTTCAAGGCGTCGTAGATTTGGTAGGCGACAAACTGCGCGAGGTTCTCCATACCGAGTCGGTCCTAATCCTCACCTATGATCACCAAGCGGGGACCCAGCACGCGCGTTATCTCGTCGAAAAGGGGAAGCGAATTTATCGTGACCCGGTGCCCATCCCCGAGCGGGGGCTCAACGCGCAACTCATTCAGACCAAAAAAATAATCCTCGTCAACGCGAATTACGACGAATGGGTCTTGAAAGAATATGGCCGGCGGTCTCACAGGCCGGTCCCAGGAACCGAGCCAACCAAATCGGCGCTGTGGGTGCCACTCGTCGTGGGCGACCAAGTGACCGGCGCGATCAGTCTTCAGGATGTTGAGCGTGAAAACGCATACAGCGAAGCCGACGTGCGCCTCGTGACGACCCTTACCTCTTCGATGAGCGTCGCGCTGGAGAACGCGCGATTGTTTGCCGAGACCAAACGCTTGCTCACTGAAACACAGCAGCGTACCGCCGAACTGCAAATCATCAACAGCGTCCAGCAGGCGCTTGCCACGCAACTTGATATGCAGGCGATCTACGATTTGGTGGGCGACAAGATTCGTGACATCTTCCACGCGCAAGCGGTCGTCATCGGCACTCTCGACTATAAGACAAAGCTTTATCACATGCGCTACAATTTTGAGAAGGGACAGAGGTTTTATCCCGAGCCGATACCCTTTCGTCCGATCACCCAATACTTTGTCGAGAAGCGTCAGCCATTGCTGATCAATCAAGACTGGGCTGAGCGCGTCAAGGAATTTGGGGGATCCAGTGTCGTCCCCGGAACGGAACCACCCAAATCGGTATTGGGCGTGCCGCTCATTGTCGGTGACCAGGTCAAAGGCATTGTCAGTGTACAGAATATTGACCGCGAAAACGCGTTCACCGAATCCGACGTGCGCTTGCTCACGACGCTCGCGAACAGCATGGCCGTCGCGCTGGAAAACGCGCGGCTGTTTGACGAGGCGCAAAAGGCGCGCGCCGAAGCCGATTCGGCGAACCAGGCGAAGAGCGCGTTCCTCGCCATGATGAGCCACGAAATTCGCACGCCGATGAACGCGATTATCGGCATGAGCGGGCTGCTCATGGACACCCCGCTCGACTCCGATCAGCGCGAGTGCGCCGAAATTATCCGCACCAGCGGCGATACGCTCCTCACCATCATCAACGACATTCTCGATTTCAGCAAGATCGAAGCCGGCAGAATGGAGCTGGACTGCCAGCCGTTCGAGCTGCGCGCCTGCGTCGAATCCGCGCTCGATCTCGTCGCGAGCCGCGCGGCGGAAAAGGGCCTCGACCTGTGCTGCATCGTCGAAGACGACGTGCCCGCGGCGATTGTCGGCGATGTGACGCGCCTGCGCCAAATCTGCATCAACCTGCTGACGAACGCGGTGAAATTCACGGAGCGCGGAGAGGTCGTTCTGACAGTGAACAGTCAACAGTCAACAGTCAACAGTAACGTGGGCACTGTTCACTGCCCGAAGGGACTGTTTACTGTTCACTGTTCCGTTCGCGACACCGGCGTCGGCATTCCACCCAATCACCAAAGCCGTCTGTTCCAATCCTTTTCGCAGGGGGACACGACCATCTCGCGCAAATTCGGCGGCACGGGGCTGGGGCTGGCGATCTCGAAACGTCTGGTGGAAATGATGGGTGGCAGCGTCTGGGTCGAATCAACGGTAGGCGTAGGCAGCACGTTTCACTTTACGATTCAAGCGCCGCCCGCGCCCGATTTCCAGACCAAGCCGCGCGTGACCGGCGAGCAGCCGCAGATCAAGGGCAAGCGCGTCCTCATCGTGGACGACAACGCGACCAATCGCCTGATCCTCATCCGGCAAATGCGCCATTGGGGCATGCTGACGCGGGATACCGCTTCGCCGCGTGAGGCGCTCGATTGGATTTGCCAGGGCGACCCCTTCGATCTCGCCGTGCTCGACATGCGAATGCCCGAAATGGATGGGCTGGCGCTGGCAGCGGAAATTCGGAACCTTGCGAAGGGTGTGGAACCTTCGCAAGGTTTGCGCCGTTTGCCCATCATCATTTGCTCGTCCCTCGGCAAGCGGGAGACGACGCCGGATGATTTGGGCATTGCGGCATTTCTGATGAAACCACTGCGCCAATCCCAGCTTTACGACGCGCTGGCGAATCTCTTCGCGCCCGCCGAAACGGTTGCGCCCGCTGTTTTGCCGACCAAGTCACTCGTGGATTCGGAACTGGCAACGCGTTTGCCGCTGCGGATTCTGCTCGCCGAAGACAACGCGGTCAATCAGAAACTCGCGCTGCGTATGCTGTCGCAAATGGGCTATCGCGCCGATGTCGCAGGGAATGGCATTGAAGCGATTCAGGCATTAGAGCGGCAGACGTATGACGTGGTGCTGATGGATGTGCAGATGCCCGAGATGGACGGGCTGGACGCGTCGCGGCAGATCTGCGCTCGCTGGCGGCCCGAGGCGCGCCCGCGCATCATCGCGATGACGGCGAACGCCATGCAGGGCGACCGCGAAATGTGCCTGGCCGCCGGAATGGACGATTACCTCAGCAAGCCCGTCCGCGTGAATGAACTCGCGGCGGCGTTGGGCAAGTGTGGGCAAGGGGTGAGGGGCGAGGGGCGAGAGGCGAGAGGCGAGGCAAACTCGCGTCACCCGTCACTTGACATGGACACTTTCAATCAACTCGTCGCCTCAACCGGTGAAGATGCGGAGTTCATGCAAGAATTGATCAACGCCTTCCTGGCCGACGCTCCGCAGTTGCTCGCGCAGATGCGGGACGCGTTTGGCGCGAATCAACTGGACGATTTCCGCCGCGCCGCGCATTCGCTCAAGAGCACCAGCGCGAATTTTGGCGCGCTGAACCTCTCGGCCCTGGCGAAGGAATTGGAGTTGGTGGCAAAGGCGGGCGCGCTGGAAGGCGCGGGCGACAAATTGACGCGCGTGGAAGAGGAATACGCGAGAGTAAAAGAGGAGTTGCAATGTCGGTAGAACCGGGACACTTGCTCATCGTAGACGACAACAAGGTGAATCGCCTGCTGATCGGGCGCAACTTGGAACAGCAGGGACACAAGGTCGCTTTTGCCGAGAACGGGCGACAAGCGTTGGAGATCCTGCGCCGCCAACCCTTCGATCTCATGCTGCTCGACATCGAGATGCCGGAGATGGACGGTTTTCAGGTGCTGGAGGAACTGACTCTCGACCAAGCACTGCGGCTCATCCCGGTCGTCATGATTTCGAGCGTCGAGGAGCTCGCCAGCGTGGTCAAGTGCATCGAGATGGGCGCCGAGGATTACTTGCACAAGCCGATCAACCCGGTGCTCCTCAAAGCGCGCGTCGGCGCGTCGCTGGAGAAAAAGCGGCTGCGCGACATGCAGCGCGAGCTGATCCGCAAATTCGCGACGGAAGAAGTGGCCGAAGAATTGTTGACGAGCGGTTTTTCCCTCGGTGGCAAGAGCGTCGAGGCAACGGCGATGTTCTGCGACATTCGCGGCTTTACGACGATCGCCGAATCCCAATCGCCCGCGGAGACGATCGAGCTGCTGAACGATTACTACGCGCTGATGATGGATGCGATCGGCTGTGAGGGCGGCATCGTCAACCAGATGGTGGGCGATGGGCTGATGGCGATTTTCGGCGCGCCGCTGCCGCGGACCGACCATCGCGCGCGCGCGGTCCGCGCGGCGGTGCAGATGATCGAGATGATCGAGGGCTATAGCCGGGAGCGCGAGACGCTCGGCAAGAGTCCGATGCGAATCGGCATCGGCATCGCGGCGGGCCAAGTGATCGCGGGCTATACCGGCACGCAGCGCCGCGCGACGTATACGTGCATCGGCGATACGGTGAATCGCGCCGCGCGGCTCGAAGCGCACACCAAAGTGGTCGGCCAGCCGGTGTTGATTGACGAGTGCGTCCGCATGGGTTTGGGCGACGAAATCCAACTGGAAGACCAGGGCGCACTCGAACTCAAGGGCAAAGCGCATCCCGTGCAGGTGTATTCGCTCAAGCGTCTTTGACTTTTGTGGGTCGAATATCCTATGGCAACACTCCCTTTCTCAGCGTACAATGGGTTACATGGTCTACCGGTCAATGTCGCTCCGCACGAAACCCTGGCAGAAAACGCCGGTCCTGATCGCCTTTTCGCTCGTCGTCCTGATCGGCGTTCTTTACGTCACCTCCCAAACCATCATCGGGAATAGCTTTCGCGCGCTGGAAGAAGAACATACGCGTGATGATGTTCAACGCGCCCTCGGATTGATCGCCAACGAACTGGCTTCGCTGAACAGCAAAGCGGGCGATTGGGCCAATTGGGACGACGCCTACCGGTTCGCGCAAGACGGGAATCGCGAATTTATCGAGACGAACCCGACCGATACCTCTTTCGTTCAACTCCAGATCAATGTCCTCGTCTTTCTTCAGCCCTCTGCCAAGATCGTCTACGCCAAAGCGTTTGATCTACACGACCGTACGCCGGTTCCGTTGCCCCGCGCCTTCCAGGGCTATTTGGCCGATCCACAGGCGAATCCGGTTTTCCTGCAAAATACCGACCCGGCTACAAGTCTCGCCGGCATTGTAGCGCTCCCCGAAGGCCCTTTGCTCGTCGCCGCCCGCCCGATTTTGACCAGCAGCGGCGAGGGCCCGATCCACGGAACTCTGATCTTTGGGCGCTATCTCGACGCGGCTTTTCTCGAGCAATTGTCCAAGACGACCCAGCTCTCGTTGAGCATCCAGCGCATAGACGATCTCGAAATGCCTGATGATTTTCAAGTCGCCCGCTCAGCCCTGAACGGGGATGGCTCGATCTTCGTTCAACCGCTCGACGAAACGACCGTCGCCGGGTATGCGTTCTTGCAGGACGTCTTCGGGCGGCCGGCCGTTTTGCTCCGAGTGCGTTCGGCAAGAGACATTTACCGCCAGGGTCAAAACACCCTCGTCTACTTTATACTGTGGGTCGCGGCGATCGGACTGGTCTTTGCCGGCGCGATTCAGATCAGTGTGAATCGGCTGTTCGTGTCACAGCAAAAGCAGCACGACAGTGAAATGAAATTCCGCCATCTCGCCCAGCAGTCCATTGACGGTATTGTCTTTACCGATCAACGAGGGAAAATTATCGAGTGGAATCGCAGCCAGGCGGAGATCACGGGGATCCCGCGCGAACAAGTCATCGGCCGGCCGATTTGGGATGTCCACTTTCGAGTTGTTGTGCCCGAGCGTCGAACTCCGGAGAACTTTGGACGCATCCAGGCCATGATCCGGCAGGGTCTTCTGACTCAGCAATCGCCCCGGCATGGTCGCATGCTGACGATGGAGATCGAACGTCCGGATGGGACGCGCCGGACGGTCGAAGTGTTAGTCTATCCCATCAAAACCGAAACCGGTTTCATGCTCGGCAGCGCCACGCGCGATATTACTGAACGCGTGCGCGCCCAAGCCGAACGGGAGCGGCTTTTTCAGCAAGAACAGATGCGGCGTGAAGAACTGGACGCGCTGTACGCGCTCTCGCGGCGGCTGGCCGATACGATGGATGCCGATGTCGTCCTGGCCCAAGTCGCCCGCCGCGCCGTGGAAACGATCCACATTACGTTCGCGCGGCTCGCGCTGCTGGATGAGGGCAAGCTGACGGTCCAAACCACTTTTCCCGTGCGCGCGCTCGGCCGCGACCTCGAGGTCGCCCGCGCGGAGCCGCTCGCCGAGCACCCGTTCTGCCAAGAGATTTTGGAAGAGGGCGCATCGGTCTTGCTCCATCGCGACGATCCTCGGCTGGTCGAGTCGGACAAGCAACTGTTTCTCCTCGACGTGGCGCAATGGCTGTGCCTGGTCCCTCTGCGAACAGGGGAACGCGTGATCGGGCTGTTGATCCTGGGCGAAGCCCGCGGCGAGCAGCGGGAGCATTTTACGCCGGAAAAGCTCTACCTCGCGCAGAACATTGCCGATCAAGCCGCGAGCGCTTTGCAGCGCGCGCAACTTTTTGCCGAACTGGAGCGCAGCTATTTGCAAACCGTGCTCTCGCTCGCCCGCGCGGTCGAGGCCAAAGATACCTATACGGCCGATCATGCGGAACGCCTGGCGGAAATGGCGCTCGAGATCGGAAGACAGTTCGGCATGTCGTCCCGCGAATTGGACGATTTGCGCTACGGCGCGATTTTGCACGACGTCGGCAAGATCGGCGTTCCGGACGGCATTCTGCAAAAGCCGAGCAAACTGGATGCGGACGAATGGCAGCAGATGCGCCAACATCCGATCATCGGCGCGCAAATCCTCGCGCCGGTCCCGCGCCTCGCGGGCGCGGCGCGCATCGTCCGGCACCACCACGAACGCTATGACGGCCAGGGCTATCCCGACGGACTGGTGGGAGAAACGATTCCGCTCGGCGCGCGCATCCTGACGGTCGTGGACTCGTACAGCGCGATCATGGACCAGCGCGTGTATAAAGCCGCGCGGACGATTGAAGAAGCGATCGCGGAATTAAAGCGCTGTTCGGGGACGCAGTTCGACCCGCGGGTCGTGGAGATTTTCTTGGGGATATTGGGAAGCGAGTTCGGCGATGCTGCGCCGGTGGCGGACAAGTTTATCCGCGAATCCCCGCGAATCTTCGCTAAATAGGGTTAGCGTGACGGTCAATCCCCGGCGCGGACGGGCGACCGAGGTCGCAGCAACCCATGGCGAAATCGGCCTCCGCCGATTGGTTTTAGCCCGCGCAGGCGGGCTTGGCTGTGCGTTGCAGCGACCTCGGTCGCCCGTCCGCGGCGCTCAGGGTCCCCAGATGGAGACCACGCGCAGCGTCTTGGCCTTTTGGGTGGCGTCATTCGTTTGGAGCGGAATGTCGAAGATGTGCCTGCCGCCCATGCCTTCGTGCATCACAATGTCCGTGTAAAGGATGGTGGATTCGCCCGGTTTCAAGGTCGTCTGACCGACGACTACTTCGGACGGTCAACACCCTTCGACGGCGGTAACCAGTTTGGGCACGCCCAGCGTTAACGGATTGTCGCCGGCATTCTTGACGTTGAACGCCGCGCGGACCGGTGCGTCGAACTTGCGATTGCCCAGGTCAATTTGGTCGCGGTCCACTTGCAGGCGGGGACCGACGCCGCCCGACGTGGCCGTATTGCCGTATACGATCAGCCCTAGTCCCGCGAGGGCCAGGATGGCGACGAGGATGAACGGAGCGATGCGGGCGAGCGATTGCTGCCGGTCTTGCCGGCTGCGGCGGCGCTCGCGTTCCGCCGTGCGCGCTTGCGTTCGGCGCGGCTGTTCTTCGGACATTTGCTCTCTCCTATTAGATTATCCGCGAATCCCCGCGAATAGCGCCTATTATAGCACAACCGCGTGTTACGCAAAAAAAACCCTGCGAAGGCGAGGCGCCCCACCTTCGCAAGGGTTTCACTGTTTACTGTTTACGTCCGCTCTACTGAGCGGCGTTCACTGCTCACTGGCCTTACTCGTATCGCAGCGCCTGGATGATGCCCATTTTTGAGGCCTGTCGCGCGGGGATGATGGCGGCGAGCACGCCAAAGATCAAACCCGCGGCCGTCGCCGCGATGAGCGCGACGAGCGGGAACGAGTATTGCATCTTGAAGATGCCGCTGGCGCTCAGCCCTTGCGTAAAGACATAGCCGAGATACAGCCCGGCGAGCAATCCGAAGGCGGTCCCAATCGCCGCCAGCAACAGCGCCTCGGCGATCACCATCTTGCGGACCTGGCTGCGCAGCGCGCCGATCGCGCGCAACATGCCGATCTCGCGCGTGCGCTCGATGACGCCGATGGCGAGCGTGTTGAGGATCGCGATGAGCGAGGGAACCGAGAGCACACCCAGCAGCACATACATCATGGCAAAGATTGCGGTATACTGCTGGCTGAATTCGTCCAGGTACTCGCGCGTCGCGATCAAGCGGAACTGCGGATAATCCTCCACAATCGTCTTGAGTCGCTCGTCCACCGCCGACCGGTTCGCGCCCTGCGCGAGATTGACCTGGTAGAAAATGTCCTCGGTCTTGTTAAAGTCGGCGCGCATGTTCGCCTGCGACATATACGCCGTGTTGATCTTCATGTTCAGCACATCGCCGGCGATGGCGACGATGCGATAGTCCTGTTGACCCTGGGGAGTGGAGAGTGTCACCGTGCTGCCCACGTTCAAACCGCCCGCTTGCGCGGCCAGAATGCCGTTGACGATGATCGCGCGTTCGCCGCTCGCCAGCGCGGGGTAGGCTTCCTGGGGATTGCCCTTTTGGAAATCCATCGCCGATACTTCCGTGAAGGTCGCGGGATCAATGCCCAGCACCGAAAACTGAATCTCGCCCGTGCCGCGCGCGCCGCTGGTCGGAAAACTGGATGCGGCATAACGCATGGAACTGAGCGTACCGACCCCCGGAATTGAGCGGATCTTGTTCGACAGACTCTGGCTGGCGCCAACGTTACCCTTCCACAACGCCACCGACGGCGGCACGAGCAGGTAATCACTGTTCATGGATTTCTGAAACAAATCCATGACGCTGCCCGTCACGCTGTACATCAAGCCGCCCGCGCCGACGACAATCGCCAAGCCGATCATGGTCGCGCTGGCCGTAATGGCCGAACGCGCGGGCTGCCGCGTGACATTGCCCTGCGCCAGTTCGCCCGTGCCTTCGCGCGCAAACATCAGCGCCAGCGCCATGCTGAACACATTCGCAAACGGCTTGACGAGCGCGGGCGCGAGGAGCACGAGACCGACGAGAAAGAGCAGCCCACCTAGCGCGACCAATTCAAAGGTACCGCTCAGCAATCCGAGCAGCGCGATGACGATCATCGCCGCGCCGGCGAGCGTGCCAATGCGGCTGATGCGCTGCGCGGTCTCGCCAAGTGATGGGCGCAGCACCTCGATGGGTGTCACGCGGCTCGCGCTCAATGCGGGCAGCAGTCCGGCGAAGAGCGTCACGCCGATACCCAACGCCACGGTCACAACCACCAAAGGCAGCTCAATCACCGGGCTACCCATTCTAAAGTTCATGAACTGTTGCATGACATCGCTCATCACGGCGAGGAGTCCCGCGCCGAGCACATAGCCCACCGCCATCCCAACCACCGTGCCGACGATGCCCTGCACCAATCCTTCGGCGAGGATCAGCCCGACGATGGTCCCGCGGCTGGCGCCGATCGCGCGCAGCATTCCGATGTCATGCCGGCGTTCGGCGACGATGGTGCGGAAGGTGTTAAAGATAATGAACGCGCCCATGAACAGCGTGAGATAACCCAACAGGTTGAACGCGACCGCCGCGGTTTGCATGGCGCCAAAAATGGTCGAATCGTCCGTCAGCGCGTTCAGGGCATAGTTCTTGCCCAGCTGTCCCTGAATTTGCTGTACGATGGCTTCGCGTTGCGCGGTCTCTTTTCCCTGCGGGACGGTTCCCAGCGTCGCCAAGTTGGCTTCGATCCCGTTGACCAGACCGGACATGTCCAGTAGTTTCTGCGCCTCGGTCAAGGTCACGAGCACCTCTTCATTGCCCAGCGACGGGCGACTGGTACGCACGCCGACGATCGTGAGTTTGGCGACACCTTCGGTCGTCGGTATGCGGAGCGTATCGCCCAGTTTCAGTCCCAGCGTATCGGCGAATTTGGATGTAATCACCGCCACGTTCGCGTCGCCCGATTTCAGGAACCGTCCCTCTTTGATCGGGTAATCGCGCAGGGTCGGCGCGGCGACGGGATCGAGGCCGGTGAGGGTTAGCGCGGTCACGGTCGAACCGCGACCGTAAAAATTCGTCGGGAGATTCACCGGACGCGAGATCGAGCCGGCGATCGC
>JACQYF010000062.1 GCA_016208315.1 Chloroflexota bacterium
CATTACCATTGACATGCTCACGCGGCACTGCACGAGCATGGGCGCGGACAACTATTGTCACTATCGCGCGAAATACACGCTGCCGCGCGGACACGTGGTTTTGCGCGTCACCGCGACCACGCTAGCCGGATCGCAGGCGACTGCCGAGCGACACATCGTCGTTGATCGCTCCGCCTACGCGACCCTGGCCGTGAAGGTCGTTCATGCCGATCATCCCGAGCAAGCCATCCCCGGCGTGACGGTGGTCGGAACGACGTGGTTGTATGCGTGGCGCGCCCGATCTGTGAGCGACGCGACCGGTGAGAACGGAATCGCCAAGCTGGACAAGGTCGAGGCGCTGGCCGAAGCGCCGACGCGGTATGTTTTCCGCGTAGACCCAACCGTCGTGAACGGCATCGTGTATGAGAGCGTGGACTCGGTCGAGGTGGTGTTGCCGCCCGGCGCAACCGCTGCGCCGGCGATCACGCTCAAGGTGCGCGGGCGGACGGGGCAGATCAACGGGACGATAGACGCGATAGACCCTTCGGGTCTCAGAATCCACGCGATTCACTTGCCCGATGGCAAGAGCTATACCGCGCAGACATCGAGTGACGGCACATTCACAATTGCCAATCTGCCAGTCGGCGAGTATCTCGTCACCGCCGAAGGATCGGCTCGCGCAGCACGGAGAATTAATCTCGCGCAATCGTCGGTTGTTGCAGTCGCGTTGCCGCGCGTGGCCGAAAGCGGAAATCAGTTGCGCGGCACGATTCGCGACGCGCGCGGGGGGACTCTGCCATTCGGTTGGGTCGTCGTCGAACGCGAGGGGCTGGCGCAGCGCACGATGCCGACTTTAGGAACATTCACCTTTTCGGATGTGCCGTCCGGGTCGGTGACGGTCGTCGCGTCTGCGCCTGGGTTCTATTACCAAGCGCGCGCCACCGGCGGAGAGCCCATGCTGGATTTGCAGCTCGTCCGTCGTCCCGAAACCCAAACGCTCGCGTGCGGCAGCGGCGAGATCGTCGTTCCGCCAGAATCGCAAGTCATCGTCGAGCCGCAGGGCATCGTGCTCGAGTACGGCTGGCTGTGGGGCGGCGCGAGCGATTGTCGTCCGCAGACGATTCGGGTCGCGGATACGGACATCGCCTTGACGAATGCGCGCTTTGCCGTCGAGTACCTGAGCGAGGGTACGCCGTGGCTCTACGTGTTCGAGGGCGCGGCGTCCGTGCGCTCGAATCGCGTGCGCGAGCCGGTCGCGGTTCGCGCGGGCGAAATGCTGGCGTTGACCGATGCGATGCGTTTGGTCGCCGTGCCGTTCGATCCGATCGTCGTCGCGGCGCTGTCGCCGGTTCCGGTTTCGCCGATTGCGCCGATCTGGGAGACGTCGCTGGAAGCGCAAATCCGCGACCGGGTCGCGCAGACCGGCATCGGCATCGCGCAAGTGATGACGGGGATCACGTACCTGATCGTCGTTTTGACGTTTACTGTTGCGCCGCTATTTATCGTGGTTTATTGGTTGCGACATCAACAAACTCAGGAGGAAAAGGCAGATGAGTGACAAAAACCTTCTCACTCGAATTCTGACCGACACCGCACTCAGCCGGCGCTCTTTTCTCAAGTGGAGCGCGGTGCTCGGCGGCGCCGCGGCGTTGGCCGCCAATGGATTGAGCATTGGCTTGCAGAACAAGGCCGCGGCCGCCACAGAAGTTGCGGCCAGCACAGGCAAGTGGATCGCCGCGTCGTGCTGGCACAACTGCGGCGGACGCTGCGCCAACTACGCGTACGTCTTGGACGGCGTGGTGACCAAGCAGAAAACGGACGACACGCATCCCGACTCGCCCGACTATCCCCAGCAGCGCGGGTGCGCGCGCGGCCGTTCGCAGCGGCACCAAGTGTTCGGCGCGGACCGGCTCAAGTATCCGATGAAGCGCAAGAACTGGGCGCCCGGCGGCGGCAAGAAAGAACTGCGCGGCCGCGACGAATGGGTGCGGATTTCCTGGGACGAGGCATTGGACCTTGTCGCGGGCGAAATCAAACGCATCAAGGACAAGTACGGCAACACGGCGATCTTTGTGCCGGGCGGTTCGGAGATCGGCCGCGCGCTGAATCTGTACGGCGGCTACGTGCCGAGCTATGGAACGACCTCGGGCGGCACGCTGCACGCCAGCAAGACGACGGTGCTCGGCTACGCGGCGTACACGTATGTGATGATGAACGACCGCATGAATCACCGGCAGACGACCTTGTTCGTCCACTGGGGCATGAACTCGACCGCGAGTAGCGCGGGCAATCCCACGTTCAACCACTTACAGAACAAAAAGGGCGGCGCCAAGATCATCTACATTGACCCGTTCTACACGGACGCCGCGCAGGTTCTAGCCGATGAGTGGATCCCGATTCGACCGGCGACGGATCACGCGATGGTCTTGGGGATGGCTTACACTCTGCTGACCGAAGACGATCCCAAGACGAATCCGTTGATTGATTGGGATTTCCTCAATCGCTGCACCATCGGGTTCGACAAAGACCACATGCCCAAGGGCGCAGACCCGAAAGAGAATTTCAAGGACTATGTTCTCGGCACTTTTGACGGTCAACCCAAGACGCCGGAATGGGCCTCGGAGATTTGCGGGGTTGATCCGCAGCGCATTCGCTCGCTGGCGCTCGAAATCGCCAAAACCAAGAACGTCGGCTTGGGGATGGCAAGCTCGACCGCGCGCGTTCAGAACGCCGATTCGTGGCCGCAAATGTTTTACACGTTCGGGGCGATGAGCGGGCACATCGGCAAGTCGGGCAGTTTCACGGCCGATGGTTATTACCACTCGAACTTTAGCGGCCTTTCGGGCGGGACGGCGCTGGTCACTTCGGGCAGCGGCGGCTTACCCTCGGTCGGCGCGAATCCGGTCGAAGAAAAATCGGCGGATGTGTGGACGGTGCTGCCGAAAATTCCAGGCACGCGGCTCAATCACGTCTGGATGTGGGATGCCATCGTGCAGGGCAAATACCAGGCGGCCAAGGGTGAGTGGAAAGACCTCAACATCCAACTCATCTATCACGGCGGCAGCGCCAAGCTTCAGACCGCCGACGGAATGAGCAAAGGGATCGAGGCGCACCGCAAGGTCGAATTCGTGGTAAGCCATTCGCAAATCCTCACGACCAATTCCAAGTACGCGGACGTCGTGTTGCCCGTGACGACAAACTGGGAGCGCGAGGGCGCGATCAGCGGCGCGAATCGCGAGATCGGTTTCTTCTGGGCCAGCCGGATCGCCCAGCCCCTCTTCGAGGCCAAAGACGACATTTGGATCGCCGCGGAAATCGGCAAGCGGCTCGGACTCGACGCGGCGAAAATCAATCCGATGTCAACGGCTCAGCAGGTTTACAATCAGATCGCGGGCGCGAAGGTTTTGAAAGAGGACGGCAAGACGCAAGAGAGCTTGGTGACGATCACGGACAAGGACGTTGCCGCGCTCGCCGAGCTAGGTGTGACGGTCAAACCGCAGACCGGTCGCGTGGCGATCTTCGATCTGAAGGAAAAGGGCTTTTACCAGGTGCCGCGCAAACCCGGTGACAACTTTGAGTACGTCGCCATGAAGACCTTCCGCGACGACCCGGAAAAGAACAAGCTGCCCAACAAATCGGGCAAGCTGGAAATTCACAGTCAAACGCTGGCCGACATCATTGACTCGCGCGGCTGGTCGCAGATCAAACCGTACCCGGCATACAATCCCGCGAAGGAAGGTTACGAAGCGACCTTCAAGGATTGGAAGAACAAGGTCAAGGGCGAGTACCCGCTGCAAAACTATAACATCCACTACTACCGCCGCTCGCACTCGGTGTTCGACAACATCTTGCAACTGCGCCGCGCGTTCCCGCACGAGTTCTTTATGAACACGCTCGACGCGGCCGAGCGCGGCATCAAGCACGGCGACATCGTCCTGATCAAAAGCCGCTACGGCCAAGTGATTCGCCCCGTTTACGTCACCGATCGCATCATGCCCGGTGTCGTCACGGTCCCGCACGGCGCATGGGTCGAGATGGACGAGCAATCCGGCGTTGACAAAGCGGGCGCCGATAACATCCTCGCCGGTCCGGTTGCGACCGGTCAGGGTGTCTCGGGCTGGAATAGTTGCAACGTCCAGGTCGAAAAGTATTCGGGTGCGGTTGAACTCAAGCCGGATTACACGTGGCCTCAGCGCATCCCCTTGAAGGGAGTATAAAAGATGGCAAAGCAACTGGCTTTTCACATCAACTCGAGCGTGTGCGGCAACTGCAAGGCCTGCCAAATTGCCTGCCAGGACAAGAACAGTCTGCCGGTCGAAATTCGTTGGCGCCGAGTTGTTCAGTACGGCGGCGGCAGTTGGGTGAAACAAGGCAACTTGATGAAACCCAACGGGGTGTTTAACTACAGTCTGTCCGTGGCCTGCATGCACTGCGAAAACCCCGCGTGCGTCAACGTGTGCCCAACACAAGCGATGTCGAAACGCGCGGATGGTCTGGTGCTGATCAATGCCGAACAGTGCATCGGCTGTCGCTACTGCGAGTGGGCCTGCCCCTATGGCGCGCCGCACTTTAACGAAGCCAAGGGCGTGATGACGAAATGCACCTTCTGCGATGACTTGCTGGCGCAGGGTCAGAATCCCGCGTGCGTGGACGCCTGCCCGATGCGCGCCATCGAGTTCGGCGAACTCTCCGAACTGCGCGCCAAGTACGGCAACGCGATGGACGTCGAACCGCTGCCGGCCAGCTGGATGACCCAGCCCGCAGTCGTCGTCACGCCGCACAAGCACGCGCAGGCGAGCGGCAAGGGCACGGGCCGCATTTTCAATCTGGCGGAGGAGTTGTAGACATGGAAATGCGAGAATGGGCACTGATTACGTTCACGATCCTCGCCCAGATGTCCGTCGGCGCGTTCCTCGTCCTGGGCGTCGTCCACTTTTTCTCTAATCGAACGGCAGGCGCGCAGCAAGCCGACGA
>JACQYF010000199.1 GCA_016208315.1 Chloroflexota bacterium
CGTATGCGCTTTCGGGGTAGACCCAAAGCCCCATCTGGCGGTTCGGCCACTCGGTCCATTGGTCGAGGTAGAATTTGGTTGAACCCATCGGCATGGCCGACCCTTGAACGAGGGACAGTCGCGCGCAAGAGCGGCCCTCCCGGTCGGTCTGAGCCGAGAGGCCTTCCCGCGCGACGGCGTCCCCTTCAATGTACAGGCCCCATCCAAACGGCCGCTCTCTGCGCTGGCTCGGTCCGGGAATCCAATACAGGTAATTCCCATTCGTCAAACTAGAGTGTCGGGACGGTTCGAGCTGAACAGCCGGGGACGACCCGATCATCTCGCTATTTACCAGATCGGAGACGAGGATGGTCATCGTCGCGCCAACTGGCGCGGCGTGCTCCGGATAGGGCTGGCCAATGGTAAAGGTCGCCGATTGACCGGCCGGCAGGAAGGTGGGCCCGGTCAACGCTTGCCAAGCCAACATTTGTTGGCCGGTCAGCTTCATCCAAAAGCGCGGTTGGATCACGCGACTGGTCGGATTGCGGACGCGCACGCTGATGTTGCCTAAAGTAGGCGAGCTTTCAGACGCAATCGAAATGCGGACGACCTCTACGGCCGGAGTTGGGCGGCGCACAGCCAAAAGCGTTGTGCCTGCAAACACAACTAGGAGCACCGCGACGACCGCCGCAAAGGCGAGGGCGCCGGTACGGACCAACCGCCGCGGGCGCGGCTGACGACTGGGGGATGTGGCAATGCGCAATGACAGCGGCTCCGCCGCCGAAACGGGTTGGGTCTGTTCGCGGAGATAGGCATATAGTCCCGCCATCATCAAAGGCATCGGATAAAAGAAATACGAGTGCAAACTGCGATATGAGAACCAGAGGATGATGGCCGGAAACAGCCACAACGCGTGCTTCAGCCGCGGGTATTCCTTCCAGTACAGGATCACGAGAATAGCCATCACCGCCAAAACAGCCATCAAGAAAAATGGCTTGGGGATTTCTACCAGCCCGGTTTGCGCGAGGGTTGACAGCCCCTGTCCGTACATGATCAGCGGGTCAATCAGCGGCGACAACACACCCCGTAACCATTCCAGCGGCGAGAGGAGGATGAAATAGGCGTTGATGCCCAAAAAGACCAGGCCCGCGATGTCCAGATAAGCGAGCGCGGCCCAAGCCGGCTCGGCCCAACTCCGCGCGGATCGCTGCGTCTCGCGAAAGATCATGATGCCGAGAAACGGCGCCAAGAACCACGGGGGCTGTTTCATAGCAATGGCAAGTCCGAAGAAGACCGCGCTCATCAGGCGATGTCGCGGCAGCAAGATCGCCGCGGCCAGGGCAAACCAAACCCAGATGAAATCGGATACCGTGCCGAGCGTGAAACCCACTACGTTCGGGTCAATGAAAAAAGGAATCAGCACCAGCGGACGCAGCCCACGCGGCGCGGCAAGGTAGACGGTGACGAGTACAAGGACATGAAAGATAAGGACGGCGATCCGCATATCGTCTATGCCGGCGAGCAGGAAAGGGACATAGATCAGAAAATGCAGCGCCGGATAGGGAAACTGCGTCTCGTACGAGCCATCCAGAGTGGGAGTGCGCCATAAAGGCGAGACGTTGAACTGCTCCAGCGAAGGTCCCATATCGGCCTGATACGGGTTTTGTCCCTGTATGAACAAGTCGGCGGCATAGTGCGTGAAAGCCAGATTGTCGGTCCCGTATATCCGGGGACGGTCCGCGACTTGCATATAGAACTGGACGACGAGCGCAAAGATCAGCGCCAAGAGGATCAGGATTTGGAACCGCTCCACGGCATAGCCCGAGACGGCGAGCACGATCAGCGCGAACGCAAAGAAATACGTGGCAAACCCGAGGGCAATCATGAATGGGTGCAGTGAATCGCCCATTCTGGCCCATTCGAGCAATGCCACGTATAGGAGATACGCGCCGGTCGCCAAAAAGCCCAGGCGGGTGATGACGTTAGCGTTTGCCCGTAAACTTTGAAGAAACATATCAAGCACCGATGACGGAGTATGTGGGTTGTCTGGACTCTATTTTTTCAGAGAGCGTTTTCAAACAAAGGACTATATCGTCGGAATTTTAGTGGTGGCGGCCGCGGTCGTCGTCTATTTGCGGACGCTCGCGCCAACCGTCTACACCTTTGACAGCGCCGAATTCGCAACTGGTGGCTGGACACTCGGCATTATTCATGCCGCCGGCTATCCCGTTTACTTGTTGCTTGCCAAACTTTTTACGCTGCTGCCAGTTGGCGATGTGGCTTATCGAGTGAACCTAATGTCGGCTGTATGGGCCGCAGTGACGATTGGGCTGCTTTATCTCATTTGTTATCGCGTGACCGGGCAGATATGGATCGCGGCCGCGGTCGCGTTGTTGTACGCGTTTTCGCATTACTATTGGCGCGTGGCGGTTATTGCCGAAACATACACGCTCAACACGACCTTTATCGCGCTGCTGGTCTTGGTCGTCATCTCGCCGCCCGAACGCATTGAAGCAAGGACGATTGTCCTGACGGGCCTCACGCTCGGATTGAGCTTTGCCAACCATACGTCCACGATCCTGGCGATCCCCGCGCTCGTGTATTGGGGATTCGCGAATCGCCGACGCATGCCGCCGTTTTACCGCGTAATTCTTCTATTCGGTCTCGGCGCTTTGGGCGGCTTGCTCTTTTATCTTTATCTTCCGCTGCGCTATCTGGCCGACCCGCCGCTCAATTACGCAAAGTCGTATTTCGACGCGGACCTGACCACGCCCGGCGGCATGTGGTCGTGGATAACGGGCGAGATGTTTCGCCCCTATATGTTCGCGTACGATTGGCCCGAGATGTTGACTGAATCGCTCAATTACCTCGCCTGGTTATGGACCAACTTTTTGGGCGCGGGTGTGTTGATTGGCATCCTCGGCCTGGTTCACATGCTGCGAGCCGAAACGCGGCTGTTCATTTTCTTTGGCCTGCTTTACGCAGCATACACCCTGTTCTTTGTCAATTATCGCGTCGTTGACAAGGACACGATGTTTTCGGTCAGCTATCTCGTCTGGGCCGTTTGGTTCGCGTATGGCGCACGGGCCATCCGCGCATGGCTCCACGCTCAGCGAATGCAAGCCGGCGCAGCCAGCGCCTTCGTCGCGGTGCTCGCGCTCGCGTCGCTCGTTGCCAACTGGCCGTTCAACGATCAAAGTAACAACCGGATGGCGAGCGAGTTTGCCGGGCAGTTGCTCGACAACGCGCAGCCCGCTGCGTTTGTCGTCACGGAGTGGACGTGGGCCACACCACTCGAATATCTTCAGATCGTAGAGAACCGCCGGCCCGACGTGACGATTTTCGACCGTGGGCTTTACGGTCTAGCGGTTTGGAATCGCCTGAGAGCGCAGCGGATTCCCGACTCGCTTGCCGCCGAGCGCATCACGCAGGCGCTGGCCGACCGCATCCAATCGGAAATTGCGCAGCGGCCCGTTTACGCCACCGAGTACGACCAAGCGCTGACGCGTTGGTTTGTGTTTGCGCCCGAAAACCGGTATTACAGACTCTTGTTGCGGCCGTAACGCTCTCGAAATTTCGCGCGCATCTTGGGCCAACCCGCAATCGCGGTCAGGACAAACGATATGACGGCGAGACCGGCAGAAAGCGGTGACAGGACTCCCACCATTGATGCCTCGCGATATCGTTCGGCTTTGAAGAAGGGGTCCGTTTCCAGGTTCATGCTGCCATAAATCCGCGTCGGCGCTAGTTGTAATGGCGGTCCCCAGAAGAAAGCAACGACCGGGGTGGGCGAGCCAACCGGTTCGCCTTCCATCATGCCATCGGGCCGGATGCCAGTCAGCCGGGTGAGGGTGACGAACCACTCGAATCGGCCCTGCGGCGTCTGGCGAAGGGGCGCGCTTTTTTCTACTTTTCCCGGACTATCGCCGAACGCAGAATAGAAGGACTGGTCAAGTTTGATGCGGTTGGATTTGGTCCAATTGCGCGATTCGCCGACCAGGCGATTGTTGATCCATTTGCGAATTGTGACGACGTAGTAGATATCCTCCGGCAAATTGCCGGCTGATTCCCAAGCCAACACGACCACCGCCTCGGGCCCACTAAAAGAAAAGCCATTGGTCGGGCCTTGAATGGTTAGCGCCGGCGGCGTCCACGTAGTGGACAAGGCGCTGGCCGCCAAGGTCGGAGCCGGCGTGACGCTCGGCGCGGGCGCGGGGGCGCTCGCCGTTGGGGAAGGAGCGACATCCAATTCTGGTAGCGGCGTTGGAACGACCAAAGGCATCGCGACCTGAGCGGTGTTGGCGGAATCGAGCACCTGTCGCAGGCGGTCGCCGGTCAGGAGCACCACGGCGATCAAGCAAACGAGGAGCACGTTCCCGACGACCAGGGCCTGAACCACGCGCGTCAGTTTCGCGCTGGGTTTGACCGGCGCAGGGACGAACGGCGTGACAACCTTTGGGATCGCGCCAACCATCGCCGTGAGATTGCCTTGGCCGCCGCGTTGCATCGCGAGGTCAACCAGTTTGTAGGCCGCATCGGGCGAAGGTTGCGAGACGAGCACGTCTCGAATCTGTTCCTCGGTCAAGTACCCAGCCAGTCGCGAAGTGCAGATGAGGAAAACGTCGCCGGGCCACAAGAACTCGATGGGCAAAAGTTCCGGTTTGACGGTTCCGGTTTTGCCGAGATATTCTTTGGGGGTCCGCGAAGGCGGCGGCTCGCGAATTTCGCCGGGGCTGAGCTTCCAATTTTCCTGAGCTTCGCGCAGCCACGTTCGCCCGCTTGCGACCATGCGAATGGCGTTGTCGCGCACGATATACACGCGCCCATCGCCCACGCCACCGACGATGAGGCGTTCGCCGGTGATGACGGCGACGAGGACGCTGGTGCCCATCTGAGCAAGCTCCGCGTTCTGCGCTTGCTGCTCGATAATTGCCTGGTGCGCCTTGCCGATCGCGGTTGAGATGGCTTCCGGGATGTCACTTGTCCGCTGAGACAAGAAAATTCGTTCGATCGTTTCCGCCGCAATCCGGCTGGCTTCTCCTGCGCCCTTTAGCCCTTCCACGCTCTCGGCGAGGATGGCGACTGTGACGCTGCCTCCGAGGGCTTGTGCGGCCGGCGCTTTGAAATAGCGACTATACGGTTGATTTTCTCCCTCTCTGTCATGAGAGGCAACACTCTTTTCAAGTTTAGATGGCATGTTCCCTTTTGCCCCGCATTCTCACTGCTGGTGAGTATAACAAATCGAGCGTTTCAAAACCATTTCTTGCCAGTACATATAACGGGCGTTCTGACGACTCCATTACCGGCGAGTGACGCTTGCAGGAACACGGGGGGCGCGCTATAATTGAGGTAAGCAGGTCAGACTAGCGGTGAGAGGCCACGATTGCGATCCAAACTACTCTTGTCCTACAACATACGTATGCAGCACCAAGAAAACTATATGCGCTTTGTGCTTAATGATTTTATCCCGACGCTGGACCGGCTTGGGCTGTCAAACGTTGGCGTGTGGCACACGGCGTATGGCAACTATCCGATCCGGCTCCTCGTGTTTGTGGCGAAGGATTCGGCGGCGATGCAACGCGCGCTCGGCAGCTCCGACTTTGTCGAGATCGAAGACAAGCTCAAGACGTTCGTTACCGATTACACGCGCCGCGTCGTGCCGTTCGACGAGCGGTTTCAATTCTAATCATTCAAGAGCGCGCGTACGTTGTACGCCAAATCCGCAGGATCGAAATCGGATGCTGCTGTTCAAAGGTTTTGATCGCCTCCGGCGTATCGTGAGCCGGATCAACCGGAACCCCAACGAACGCGACCTGCGAAGGAGAGTAATTCTTCCCTTCTCCCCCTCAGTTTCTCAACCTGCCACCGCATTTCGTCTCTCCGTACTGTCTTCCTGCCCCATCCACCGGAAAAACACGATGCTAAGCGCAAGCAAGTACGCCATGCCGCCTGGCATCGCCATTATCAGGCCGCTGTAGATTTGGTCTTCGAGCGCGCTAATGCCAAAAATGCGCGGCGCGGAGGCATAGGTTGGGTAAAGCACGTCGGATGCAAAGACGAGGATTGCGCCCAGTACGGTCGAAGGGACGGCGTCGAGGAACAAGTACAGAATCTGCCCCGGATACGGCAGGCGCGGCAGTTCGGCGAGCGGGCTGAGAATCGCCCACCAATTGAGGAACGCGGTGCTAATGAAGAGCAGGTGCTCAAAGATATGAATTGGCTCGCTCTCTAACGCGCTCTGGTAAAGCGCTGGCGCGTGCCAAACCGAGAACACGATATTGAACAACGCGAAGGCGACGATCGGTCGCGTAAGCAACCGCGCGATACTGGCGACTAGTTTGAAGCGCAAGAACGGGCGCAGCATCCATCCCGGAGTGCCGATCAGCATCAGCGGCGGCGCGACGAGCGTCAGCAATAGGTGCTGAACCATATGCGCGCTAAAGAGGTAATGGTCGCTGATATGGTCGAGCGGCGACGCGAGCGCGATTAGCATCACGAACGCGCCGGCCACAAAGCTAACGCGGCGCGCGCGCGGGACCGGCTCAGAACCCTTGACGCGTGAACGCCAAGGGCCCGTGGCGAGAAGATAAACGCCAACTAGCAACGCGATGCCGAGCCAGATGCTCGGTTCCATGCTCCACTCGGTAAGTACGTGCTCTAGATTTTCCTCCATCGCAACTACTCCCCTTCTCCCCCTCTTTCACTGCGGCACATCTGTGAGCGGCGGGCCGAACAGGGCGATGAGCGAGACGATAAGCGAGAAACCCATAAGGACGCCGATGAGGAAAATCAGCGTGAACACGCGCCGGTCGAACTTTAGATGCATGTAGAACAGCACCACGAGCGCGGCTTTGGCGATTGCCAGCGGGACCAACACCGGGATCCGCGGCACGGGCACATAGGTGACCCCGACCTCGATCGCGGTGAGCACCGTGAGCGCGACGAACACGCCAACGTAATTGGGCTGACGATGTTCGCCAACTTGGTTATGTGATTCCATATCAACTCCGTCACTGCTACAGCAGGTATACCAACGTAAAGATAATGATCCAGACAATGTCCACAAAGTGCCAATAGAGGCCGGCCAGTTCGACTGCAAGGTGATTGGTTGGGGTGATCCCGCCCTTGAACGCGCGCGCCAACACAAACCCGATCCAGATCACGCCCACAAGAACGTGCATCCCGTGAAAGCCGGTCAGCGTGAAAAAGGTCGCGCCGAAAAGATTGGTGCTCAGCGACAGCCCTTCGCGAAACATCTTGTTGAACTCGTAGGCCTGACCGCTCAGAAAGACCAAGCCCAGCACCGCGGTCGCAATCAGCCAGAGGCGCATCCCGCGCGGGTTGGCCTTTTGAATGGCCGCGAGCGCGGTGACCATCGTCAAGCTGCTCACCAGCAAGACAAAGGTGTTGACCGCGGTGAGCGGAACGTCGAGCATTTCGGTCGGCAGCGGCCCCCCCGTGCTGCGGCCGCGCATGACCAGATAGGTGACGATCAGCGCGGAAAAGAACATGACTTCCGAGCCAAGAAACGTCCACATGCCCAATTTGCGATTATCTACTCCCATCGAGGGGATTTCGTGTTCGACTGCCATGTGACTCATGTTAACTCCTGGAATTGGAAGTTGGAAATTGGAAATTGGACGTTGGATTCCAATCTCCAACGTCTAACCTCCAACTTCCAATCTCTACCGCGGTTCTCGCGTCCAGCCGATTATGCCCACAAACGTGATGGCGATGCCCACGAGGGCCAGGAGCGACTGGTAAATAAATCCATAAGATGCGACCGACAATCCAAGGGCGATCACGATGGGGTTGAACGAGCCGGCCGGCATGTGAATCGCCGGGACCTTATCGGCGTCCGGCTGCGCGGGCGCGGGCTTGCCGTTCGACGTATCGCGATGCTTTTCGTCCCAGAAGGGCCGCCGGCTGTTGACGACGGGAATCTTGGCAAAGTTGTATTCGGGCGGCGGCGACGAGACCGTCCACTCCAGCGAGTGACCATCCCACGGATCATCGCCTGCCGGCTCACCGTTACGCAGACTGACGATCAGGTTCCAGAAAAAGATCAGGATCGAAACCGCGATGATGAACGCGCCGACCGTTTCCGCCAAATTCCACGTGTCCCAGCCAAGATTCGAGCCGTAGGTATAGATCCGGCGCGGCATGCCCAGCAAGCCGAGGATGTGCATCGGGAAAAAGGTCAGATTGAACCCGACGAACATGATCCAGAATTGCCACTTACCCAGCGCGTCATTAAGCAATTTGCCGGTGATCTTTGGGAACCAGTAGAAAATGCCGGCGAAGATCGCAAACACGCTGCCGCCGAACAGCACGTAATGGATGTGGGCGACAACGTAATACGTATCGGTCACTTGAAAATCAATCGGCACGACGGCGAGCGAAACGCCGCTCAACCCGCCGATAATGAACATCGAGATAAAGCCGACCGCGTAGAGCAACGGCGATTTGAGGTTGAGCTTGCCGCCCCACATGGTCGCGATCCAGTTGAAAATCTTGATGCTCGTCGGCACCGCGATGATCATGCTGTCCAACGAAAAGATCGCGTCGGCCACCGGGTTCAAGCCGACCGCGAACATGTGGTGCGCCCAAACCGTAAAGCCGAGAAAGCCGATCGCCACGCCCGAAAATGTGACGGCGGTGTAGCCGAAAATCGGCTTGCGCGAAAATACGGGCAGCACTTCGGAGACAATTCCAAACGCGGGGATGATGAGGATATAGACTTCGGGGTGACCGAAGAACCAGAACAAGTGCTGCCAGAGTAGGGGATCGACTCCCGCGGCGGCTTGAAAGAACGGCGCGCCAAAATTCCGCTCAAAGAACAGGAGAATCGCCGCGACCGTCAGACTGGGGAGCGCGAACAAGATCAGGAACGCGACGACGAGCATCTGCCAGACAAAAATCGGGAGGCGACTGAAGGACATACCCGGCGCGCGCATGTTCAGGATCGTTACGACAAAGTTGAGCGCGCCCGCGCTCGAACCGACGCCGGTGAGCAGGATGCCGACGATCCAGAAATCCATGCCGTGTGTCTTGGAGAACTCCGCGCTCGTCAACGGCGCGTAGGCGAACCAGCCGTCGCCGGGCGCGCCGCCCAGGAAAAACGAGCTGTACAGCACCAGCCCGCCAAAGAGAAGGAGCCAGTAGCTAAGCGCGTTCAAGCGTGGGAACGCCATGTCGCGCGCCCCGATCATCAGGGGGATGATATAGTTGGCAAAGCCCGCCATGATCGGCATGACGAATAGAAAGATCATGGTGGTGCCGTGCATCGTAAAGATCTGATTGTAAACTTCCGGCGAAACGAAGGTGTTATTCGCTTCGCCCAATTGGATGCGAATGATCAGCGCTTCCAGTCCACCGATCACGAAGAAAACGAACGCGGTGGTCACATAGAGTATACCAATATCTTTGTGATTGACCGTAGTTAACCATCTTAGCAGACCGGTTTCGTACCGACGCGGCAGCGCAAGTGATTCGGCAGCAGTTGTCATCGTTCCTCCAAGTTGAAGTGCCAAGTGCCTAAAGTGCGAAGTGAAATCTTACTATAGACACTTTAGGCGCTTGTCACTTTAAACTTTCCAAATATGCGACGAGCGCATTAATCTGGTCTTGCGAAAGATTCAGATTCGGCATCAGCGCGCCCGGTTTGACGCCTTGCGGATTCGCAAGCCAACGCGCGAGATTCTCCGAGGTGTTTTCCATGATCGCGCCCGCAAGGTAGCGGCGGCCCCCAAAGCGCGTCAGGTTCGGTCCGGTCTTGCCTTGGGCCTTGGTGCCGTCCACTGTGTGGCACCCTATGCACGCACTGGACATGAAAATCTGCTCGCCCTTGGCGGCGACGCCGGTCTTGGGGGTCGGCGCGCTCTGCTGTTGCCGGACCCAGGCCTGGAATTGCTCCTGGCTCTCGGCGACGACCTCAAAGCGCATATTCGCGTGCTGAATTCCGCAGAACTCGGCGCACTGGCCGCGGAAGGTGCCCGGCTGAGCGACCTGAAACCAGGTTTGATTGACACGACCGGGGATCACGTCCGTTTTCCCGGCTAGTTGTGGAACCCAGAAGCTGTGAATCACGTCAATGGCCTCCAAGTCCGCGGTGACGATCGCGCCGACCGGAACATGCATCTCGTTGGCGGTAGTGATTTTCAGATCGGGATAGACGAACTCCCACCACCATTGGTGTGCGATGATGCGAACTTGGAGCGTTTCGGTTTGCCCTACATTAACGCCGAGCGCCCCGCTGCCCGTCGTTTTGCCCGTCCGGGTGATCGGTGTGCTGGCGAGCGGGAAGAGCGCTTGGAGCGAAACGAAAAACACAATGAGGAGAACAATCGCGGGCGCAGCCGTCCACGCGATCTCGAATTTGGTATTGCCTTCGATCTGCTCCGGTTCGCCGGGGCTTTGCTTTCGGCTAAAGCGAATGACCGAGAAGAAGAGCATGCCCTCCACGACGATGAATACGGCGGCCGCAATCACAAAAACGATCACGGTCAGATTGTAGATCGTCGTCGCGTTCGGCGAGGCCGGCGCCATCGGCGAAGGCGAACCGGCGCAGCCCGCGAGAAACACCGTCGTACAGAGTATCAACCCCGAGAGAATTTTCGCAGCAGGAATTCGCTGAAATGAAAGCATATGACCTCACTGCCCTAATAGAGTGTGAAATGCGCTGTGGTCGAGTACCATTGCGAGAAACAGCAGCGCGAGGTACGCATTCGAATAATGGTACAGACGGCGCGCCGTCTTTTTGGAGTGATCGCGCCAGAGTTTGACCGCGAGGTACACGAACCAACCGCCTAGCGCCAGCGCCGTCACAAAATAAACGAAACCCAAATCACGGATCGAGAACGGCAGCATCGTGATGGCGACCATCAACAGCGAGTACAGGACGATCTGGCGGCGTGTCTCCGGCTCGCCGCGGGCGACCGGCATCATGGGTACCCCGACCCGTTCATAGTCTTTCTTGACCATCAACATCAGCGCCCAAGTGTGCGGCGGCGTCCAGTAAAAAATGATCAGAAACAAGTAGACGGCCAACAAGTTTACGTCGTTCGTCACCGCCGCCCAACCGACAAGCGGGGGAATCGCGCCCGCCGCGCCGCCGATCACGACATTCTGCGGTGTCGAGCGTTTGAGGATGAGCGTATAAATGCCCACGTAGTAAACGATACCGGCAAAAGCCAGCAGCGCGCTCAGCCAATTCACGAACAGCGCCAAGACGAGGACTCCGCCCGCGCACATGATGACGCCAAAAATGAGCGCCGCGCGCGGCGCGATCTTGCCGGTCGGAATTGGACGGCGGGCCGTGCGGCCCATTTGCCGGTCAATATCGCGATCAATGTACGAGTTGAGCGCGCTGGAACCGCCGGACGTCATTGCGCCGCCTAGCAGGGTGAAAGCGATCAACGCCAGGTCGGGCACGCCGTGCTGCGCGACGAACATCGCGCCGAGCGTGGTCGCCAGCAATAACGCAATGATCCAGGGTTTGGTGAGGATCAAGTAATTGACGAGCGTCTCTCTCCACTTGAACGGCGCAGTGATATGAGTTTGACTCTGCATAGGTAATAATATCCTGACCAACGCAAGGTGGAGCACGCGCAGGAGCAGGGTTGACGCATGGGCCACCGAGATATGGCTATGATCGGAGCTAGGCCTGTCATTGCCAAAGCTCCTCAGGCATGATGCTATCTCAGCGGTGAGATTCGGGGCAACAACACGAGTTCGGTGCTGGACTGCCGGTGGACTTCCTAGTCCGAGGGAATGTGAAAATTATACACACATTGTGGGGGTTTTCAAGGGGGGGGGTGGACACGGATGTGAAACGGATAAACGGACAAGCGGATGAAACCCACGACTCATCCGCTTGTCCGCTTTCCATCCGCTGGAAGAACTAAGTCATTTTGACGACGATGTCGCCGAGGATGTTTGCGGCTTCGTCCCCGCGGTCGGCGGCGTTGGAGAGGTGGCGGTAGATTTCGCGCATCTTGAGAATTTCGACGACGTCTTCCACGGTCTTGGTCTCTTTGAACAGGTCCGCGACGGCGGAGCGATACACGCTCTCGGCGCGGTTCTCCAGGGCTTTGCAGCGCTGCGCGTGATCGGACGCGACCTGCGGGTGGTCTTTGAGTTGGATCACGCCCAGGTACAGTTCCTCGGCGGCTTCACGCAGAATTGAAACCATGCGCTGCAAATAGAGATTGGGCTTGACACCCAGAGTCACCATCTCGTCCAGAGTGGTGTAGCCGTAATCGAGCACGTCGTCAATCGTGCGGGAGAGCGCAAACAGATCCTCGCGGTCAATCGGCGTGACGAACGTGCGGTTCAATTCGTCAATCAAAATGCGCCGCATTTCGTCAGCTTCTTTTTCGATCGTCTGAACGCGCTTGGCCTGCGCCTCATCGCCGTCCTTTAGATAAGCTTCCAATGCCTCCAGCCCCTCGCGCGTTTTCTCCGCCTGGCTGCCAAGCAATTTCAAAAAATCGCTGTCTCGCGATCGAAATGGGTTTGGGAATCTCATGCTTTGCTGTCTCCGTTTGGTAGAGCCATTGTAACTGAATCCGGGAAAGAATGCAACGCGGGTACGCAATATTCAGAACCGGCGGATTTGTCAGATTCCGCCGGTCGCGATATACTAGAAAAGACGCCCCTGGACTTGGGGGCGCGAATAAAGGAGGGAATCGGAATGAGACCGGTGTATGCAGTGTCTGGCGGTGTTTCGAAATTCGCAAAGGCGCGACCAGACAAGACATTTCAAGCCGTGATCAAAGAAGCGTACGATTACGCGATTCAAGACATCGGCTTGGATTTCCGCCAGTTCACCGAGATCGTGGATGGGTCGGTGGCCTCGTACTTTTCGGACCATTTCAGTCGTCAGTTGATGGCGGGGATCATGGCGCAGGATTATTTGGGCCTGTGTCCCAAACCCGGCCATCGCGTGGAAGGCGGCGGCGCGACCGGCGGCATCTGCTTTCAGGAAGCGTGGAAGGCCGTGGCATCCGGCTACATGGACGTGTGCGTCGCGTACGGTTTCGAAACCATGTCGCACGTCGAGACGTGGAAGGGCAACGAATTCATCGCGCTGGCAAGCGACGTCAGTTTCGATTATCCGGTCGGCGGCTTTTACTCCGGCTATTACGCGATGATGGTGACTCGGCACATGAAGGAATTCGGCACGACGGTCGAGCAGCTCGCCCAAGTCTCGGTCAAAAATTACATGAACGCGTTCTACAATCCGTACGCGCAAAAGCACCAGCGGTTGACGATTCAGGACGTTCGCAATTCGCCCATGGTCGCCTGGCCGCTCACGCGTCTCGACATTTGCGTGATGAGCGATGGCGCGGCGGCGACGATCTTGTGCAGCGACGAGGGACTTGAAAAGCTCGAGAAAGCATCCGGCAAGCGCTTGCCGCGCGTCACGGTAACGGGGATCGGTCGCGGCACGGATGCGATGCGTATGGCCGACCGCCCGCACGATACGTACGAGAAATTCCTCAAGGATTACGGACTGCCGCACGAAGTGGACAGCGCGGAGACGCGGTCGTACTACAAGACCCTGTGGGACAAGGGCTTTCGCTATCCCGGCGTCCACTCATTCCGCGCGGGCCGCATGGCGGGCAAGCAGGCGTACAAGCATTCCGGCATCCATGACCCGCTCAAGGAAATTGATTTCATCGAATTGCACGACGCTTACACATCGTCGGAGATTCAGACGTACGAAGACATGGGCCTGTGTCGCTATGGCGAGGGCGGCGCGTTCGCGGAATCAGGCAAGGCGTTCGTGCCGGGAGTCGAATACGGCTTGAAGCTGAAAGACCAACCGATTTGCCCGGTAAATCCGTCCGGCGGTTTGATCGCGTGCGGCCACCCCGTCGGCGCGACCGGCTTGATGCAAGCGGTGTTCGCGATTTGGCAGTTACAGGGGACGATTGCCAAGCACTTTAACAGCCCGGTGTTGCAACTCAAGAACCCCAAACGCGGCGCGATCCACAGCCACGCGGGCACGGGCACGTACGTCACGGTAAGCATCCTGGAAGCGGAGAAATAGCTATCCGCGAATCCACGCGAATCACGCGACGGTCATTGCGAGCGGTTTTCGCGAAGCAATCTTCATTTCGCGAATTGGTGATTGCTTCGTCGGCCCAAACCGCCTCATCGCAATGACATTGGCGAAGATTCGCGCGATTAGCGGAGGAGAAAACAAAGATCGCGAACAATAATGATAACAAGCGGGAAGAGAATCTCGAAGGGACGATTCTGTTCAACGTTCCGTTCCCGAAAAAGGTGAACGCCCAATCGCTGCAGGCCCTCAAAGAGATGACGCCCATCGTCAAGCGGCAGCCATACCACGTCGAATATCTACATTCGTATGGTCAGGACTCGCCGTTCTTTGCGGGGCTGGCAAACCGCGTCTTTCTCGGCAATCGCGATCCGGAGACGGGCTACACGTATGCGAACCCGCGCGGCGCCGATATGTACACGGGCAACGAGACCGACTGGGTGCAGTTGCCGAATGAAGGCACGGTGCATGCCTTTACCGTCTGCGAGTTTGGCAGCGAAGAGTTCTTGCCCGAGACGCCGTTCGTGCTCGCGCTAATCGAATTCGAAGGCGCGAACACGCTGTTTCTCACGCGTCTGATCGGCGTTGATCCCAAGCAGGCGTCGCTCGACTGGATCGGGATGAAGGTCAAGGCGCGCTACTTGCGGAACAGCAAGTTCAAGCCGACGGATGTGTATTTTGTGCCGGCGGACGTGAAGGAAGAATAGGACGCGGATTAACGCGGACGAACGCGGATGAAAAGACCCGAAGGGTGTTTGGAAACCCTTCGGGTCTGCTGTTTGGTGTACGGTCGTGTCACGCGGGTGCGAGGAATTCTGCAAGGTCAATGGGAACGCTTTCGGTCACCGGGCGGGAAAACCGTTTTTCGAAATCAACAATTGTCATGCCAATCGCGCGCCGCGTACGCGAATCAAGGCGAACGAAAACTCCCGGCTTGATTTCCTCGTCAATGCCTTGCTTGGGTACGCCAAATGCAAGATAAAGGACATCCGCGGCTTTGTCGTATGAGATTCTTAGTCCATTGCTTTTTCTTTTGCCCATAGCACTTCGCCTTTCTCTATCTTGTCTGTTGTCAGAGTAGTCTTTAAGCGTTTCTCAACTGTTTGCACCACGACCACGTGGAACCTTCGCGGTCTTGCCAGTTGATGTCTGTGGCGTAGTTCACCAAGCGCGTGAACAGACGCTCGATGATTGCCACCTTGTCCCACTGCGCCTCGTATTCGGCCAAGGTGCGCGGAGCGATTTGTTCAAGCCGCGCGAGGTCTTGGGCGAGACTGCCGAGCAGGCGTCTTGCTTCCGCGACGTTGTAGATTTTTGTCATTGGGGCGTCTTTCCAAGAAGCGACGGATGAGATCATCGTCGTATTGGCGCAACCGTCTCACGTCGTGCAGAAGGTGGATGTTTCGAATAACAAAGCGGACCCAGTCAGACGCGTCTCGCTGATACAGTATTTGCCCTTCGCGCGCGGCGGCAACGCGCAATTCAGGGTTTGCGAAATTCAAGGGAACAAGATGAACATCATCCTGGATCAGATCCAGCAGTCGCGCCTCGAGCGCGCTCAATTGGCGCGGCGACGGCATTTGGTCGAATAGCACGCCGAGATCGAGATCGCTGAATGCTCGAGCGTCGCCGCGCGCACGCGAACCGAAAGCGATGACCAGCGAGATTCTATAGCGGCGCGCTACGTGTCCTAATTTCTTGGAATTAGCCCGCGAGAACTTGACCGAGTGCTTCATTTCATCTTCGAGTTGACGTTCAAGGCATGAAAAATCCCCTGCCGTTCTTTGCCCGCATGATCTTCTTCTTAGTTGTCCGTGGGCGTTCAAACTGCTTTGGCTTTTGGATATCGCCAGTCAGCGAGATATTCAGGATTACCTTCACACAAGCCTCACGCAGTTCAAGCGCAATGGGTAGTTTGGGTTGTGGCGGGAAATATTGGCCAAGATAGTTGATTCCTCCCGGAGAACCGCACATGCAAAAACCTTCCGAGCAGACATAGTAATTGCATTTAAGGCACCCCAGTGCATGTTCAGCGAGAGACAAAATAGTCCCACAGTCAGGACATTGGTATGGGCCAATCTCAGGATTCAACTCACGTTGTGTCAACGGATGCTCTGGAACGAATAGTAATCCGGCCCTAATCGCCAGCTTGCGTAGGCATACTCGCATCTTCCTTTGTTCATTCTTGGAGAGTCGTCCAATCGCTTTGGTGTGGATTTCCGATTCATTGAAGCTTCGATAGCAATCAGTCTTACTGTTCAAAAACACTTTAATCCGGCCTGAGCCAAATTCCTTGCCTAACGTGATACCAAACAGCCGTTTGTTTTGCCTGCCTTTGCTCAGTCTCTTTGACGGGCGGTAGGAGAAAAGCCGCAACTCGCGAGGACGAGGAGCCGTATAGAACTCACGGCATTCAGCGCACTGTTCCCGCAACAAATGGTGAATGCATCTCTCCATTTGTACGATCCTTTCGGCTGCGTTGATGCTAAAGGTTGATGGACTCGGTGACAAACGATAGAACGGCCCTCTGTTACATGGTACTATTCAAGTGCTGTCTTTCCCGCCAGATAGTCATCTATCCGTATTTCGTCATTGATCGCACATTTATCAGGATCCCACACAATCATTTTGCGGTCTTGGCTGATCTCATATTTCTCCCGCTCGGCTGGCTCGGCGTTGTGCAATGTCGGAATCCAGGACAATGGCACCGAGAGTATCCGTCCATCTGTTAACTCCAGATGTGCGTATTTATCATCAAACCGGACGCGGTGTAGTATCGCATCCCGCGGAAACATATAAGCGGAAGCGGGATATGGAATATCGTACCAACGTGTGGTTTCTTCCGCGGTCTCAACCTGTTTTGCTTTTGTGGACATTCCATGCCTCCAAAAGCCGCTCAAGATTCCGTTCGATGATTTCCAGCGCGTGACTCAGCTCTGTGCGGCTTAATGTGCGCCCAGGTCGCGCGATTTGAATTTGCGGCTCCAGTCAGATTTTGGCGTCGTTCGTATCGTTTTGTGATCCCCTGCCAACATGAACGCTCGCCCGTCGTTCCTGCTGTACGTCATGGCTGTGAAACCAGAAAACCAGTTCGCCTTCCTTGAACACGCGAGGACTCACAATCCAACCTCACTCTCGTCTTCTTGACGCGCTCTTGGCTACAGGATAGCATTAGTGCGATGTCTGCTCAACCTGCCGCCCAACTACCCAACTATGGAACTATGGCACTATTGCACTACTTTTGCCCCGTCACCTGAATCAACTGCCCCAGCACTTGCTGTAATGCTTGCATCTCCTTGCCGTAGGTTGCCCAGTCGGCGGATTTGAGCGCGTCTTGGGCGCGGGCGTAGTGGTCGTTGGCTTCTTTCGCGAGCGCAGCCACGGTTGCGTCGGTTGGCGATGTGGCTGGCGGCGCGGTCGTGACTGTACCGGGCGCAGTCGGTGGTGTCGCCGCGGTCGGCGTGCCGATGCCAGTGAAGATCTGCGCGAGGGCTTCGCCGAGCGTTGGCTGCATCGAGAGTGTCGTGCCGGTGGCGACGATCACGTATTTGAGTTGCGGAATCTGGCTCTGCTCGGCGAGCAGGTAGAGCGGTTGGACGTACAGCAAGGACTTTTCGACGGGGATCACGAGCAGATTTCCGAAGATGATGCGGCTGCCGCGCTGATTGAGCAAGGTCAACTGTGACGAAATCGCCGGGTTCTGATTCACGCGCGCCGAAATCTGCTCGGGGCCGTAGATCAGCTTGTCCTTCGGGAAGCGATAGACCAACTGCTTGCCGTAATCGGCGCCGTCGCTCTTGACCGACAGCCATGCAATCATGTTTTGCCGCCGCGCGGGCGCAAAAGGCAGCATTATGGTGAATTCGTCTGTCGTCTCACCGGGCAAACGCAGGATCACATAGTATGGCTCCATCGGCTGGGCCTGACCGGTGAGGTTTTCGTTCGGGATCGCCCACAGGTCTTCTTTGTTGTAGAACACCTGCGGGTCTTGCATATGATAGGTGCGATACATCGCGGCTTGGATGCTGAACAGTCCTTCGGGATAGCGGATGTGCGCGCTCAACGCCGCGGGCATTTGATCCATCGAGCGGAAGAGCACGGGGAAGATCGCGCGGTACGCTTGCAGGATCGGCTCGTTCGGTTCGGCGACGTAAAAGACGACGGTGCCGTCGTAAGCGTCAACCGCAATCTTGACCGAGTTGCGAATGTAGTTGATGCCCGATTCGTGCGGTTCGCTGTACGGATAGCGGTCGGTGCTCGTGTAGGCGTCTTGAAGCCAGACCAATCGTCCATCGGCGACGACAATGTACGGATCTCGGTCGAGCATCAAGAAGGGCGCAATCCGCGCGATGCGGGATTGAATCGTCCGATTGAAGAGAACGCGACTGTCGCCGGTAAACGCATCGGTCAGCAAGATATTCGTATCGGCAAAGCGCAAGGAGAACATCAAGCGGTCAAAGTAGCTGTTGATCGGGACGCCGCCGGTGCCCGCATAAGTGGTTAACGCGTTCTCGTCGCCCTTGGGATAATCGAATTCCTTTTCTTTCGTCTTGACAAAAACGTAACTGGTCGCTTGTTCTCCGTAATAGATTTCGGGGCGCGTGATCGGCACTTTGCCGGCCGGCGGAATGTCTTTGACGATCAGGGTGGGCAGACCATCCAGCGTGAACTCGTTAACCGGGGTCATTGCCACGCCATAACCGTGCGTATAGAGCAAGCGCAGGTTGACCCAGGTCTGCGCGTTTTCGGGGAGTCTCGAAGTCGTCAGTTCGCGTGCGCTAACCATCACCTGCTGATAGCGTCCGTCAATCGTATAGCGGTCAACGTCAATATCCCCAAAATCATAGTACGTGCGGATCGTTTGGATCTGATCGTAGGTTTGCAGCAGCGGGCGATAGTCCCACAATCGAATGTTATTGATCGCGGTGGCATTGCGCTGCACGTCTGCCGTAGTCGGCGAATCCTCGGCGGGGTACGCGCTCTCTTGAATGGTGTCGAGACCGTACGCCTTGCGCGTCAGAGCGATGTTGTTTCGGATGTACGGCTGTTCCCGCGTGAATTCGTTGGGCTTGACGTCGAAGGATTGGACAAAGCCCGGATAGAATTGACCCAAGAGAATCCAGGCGGCAATCCAGAGCGCGACGGCGACGCCAATCCCTTTGAGCGCGCGCACGAAAATATTGACGAGGAGCAGGGCGGCCAGCGCCAGCGTGATGAACGTGAGCACGTTGTACGCGGGCCACTGCGCGTTCACATCGGTATAGCTCGCGCCAAAGACCACGCCGCGCGCCGAATAGACGAGACTGTAGATTTGGAGTTGATAGTTCCATGCGCTCAAGAGCAGCAGACCAAAGCCCAGCGCCGAAAGGTGGCTCTTGACCGCGTTCGTCCAGCGCAGTTGCCCGATGCCCAGCGCGTACGTCACGCCGACCGCCAGCATCGTGAGAATGAGAACCCCGCCGAGCCAGCCAATGAGAAATTCATAGACCGGCAAGGTGAAAACGTAGAAAGAAACATCCTGATTGAAAACGGGGTCGCTGGTGTTGAAGGGTACCGCGTGCAAGAACCGCTGAAACATCAGCCACTCGGCTTGCGCGATCAAGCCAACCACAATGGCGAGGAACAGACCCGCGGTAATCAGAAGGAAGTTGACCGATCGCCCCGCGAACGCGACGATTTGCGACCAGCGCGACGATTCGTCGGTGACGCGCGGGGTGAGGCGGCGCGCGATCGTGATGTTGACGACGTAGAAAAGAAAGAACACCGCGCCGGCGATGAGAAAGGTGGTAATGCGCGACGACCATTCGGTCGAAAAGACCGACGTATAGCCCAACTCTTCGAACCAGCGGTAATCCGTGTACAAGCGTGGCGCGATGGAGAGGAATATCCACAACAGAATGATCGCGACCGTGATTAGAATGGGCCGGCGCAAATCGGGCGGCTCTCTCTTAAGCACTTCGTCCCAGTCAATCGTGGGGGGCTCTTCACGTCCGCCACGACTACCGCGATAATAGAATGTCACGTGTACCTCCTTGCGAACCTCTGAATCAGAATGCAGTCACAGCGTCCAGTTCGTTCCGACAGTTACCATTCTATCCTCGATAGGACGTTCGGTCAAGCGAGTCGGGCTGCGGGCTGGTTTCTTCCGCCGCAAAAGCAGGGAGAGCCATCAGTGTACCCAGTAATGCGCCGCCGATGACATCGGTTGCCCAATGATCGGCGAGGTAGACGCGGCTGATGAGCATGACCGATTCCATGGCGAGCAAGAGTAGCAGCAAGGTTCTCTTCGTAGAATGAGCGAGCGTACTCCG
Source organism: Chloroflexota bacterium (assembly GCA_016208315.1). Taxonomy (GTDB): domain Bacteria; phylum Chloroflexota; class Anaerolineae; order UBA4142; family UBA4142; genus JACQYF01. The sequence continues at coordinate 20,359 of JACQYF010000199.1, forward strand.
CATGATGCCTGCGCTCACGAGCACGGTGAGGAACGCCGAGCGGGCCGCGTGCCCGGATGGAAACGCAAACGGCGTGGAGACCTGGCCGGTCGGCATCGAGAACAAGATCACGTAGCGGTGCAACGCGCCGGGTGGGCCGGGCTGGTCAATTACAAGCTTGCCCAATACCTCGACCAAGAGAATCAGCAGAAAGAGGGCAAAGAGTTGGATGCGCCGCCTGGGCCGGAAAAAGAGATAGAGCAAGGCCAACACGTAAATCGTCGTCAGTTCGAACGAGCCGAGAAGACTCAAGAGCGAAAACGGCAGATCGAATGCGCGGGGAACTAGGGCTTGAAGGACAAGGATGCTTTCGTAATCAAACGCTCGAAAGAGGCCAGCTTGCACGCCCAACGCCAACAGGAAATAGAGACTGCCGAGCGCGAGCGCCAGAGTGAGCCAAGCACGTTTCAATGTGGTTTCCTCGAAGATGTTTTGCGAACGCAAGTATTTGCGGATTATCCATCGAAAACCAGTTTCGCGCAAGTTGCAAAACGGCGCGACCCAAATCCGATTTGACAAGCCAGGGTCAATCGCATATACTATCCGCACAAGAACGGGGCCGTAGCTCAGTTGGGAGAGCGCTTCAATCGCACTGAAGAGGTAGTGGGTTCGAATCCCATCGGCTCCACAAGTTAGTAATCAGTAGTTGTCCATAATCACGACATCGTGTGCGATTTACCTTAAATTTCTAGTCGGGGAAGTAATCACGACATCGTGTGCGATTTCGGCGAAATACCGGTAGCACTGCGCACACCGATTCTTTCAAACGAAACTGCCGCGTTTTGAG
>JACQYF010000200.1 GCA_016208315.1 Chloroflexota bacterium
ACAGCGCGCTCCTACGGCTCGACAACCGCGGCGTGTGCCAGGTTTGCCACCAGCAAGGGGTTCGTTAGCGCAGCCAGGATTTTCGCTTGTCATTCTGAGAATTCCAGAACCGAGTGCGTGTTGGTAGTTAGCGGTTCCGAGGCAACGAGGAAAGCGCAGTTTGCGAAGTCGCGTCCGCGCGCAAGGAACGGCACTCCACAAAACCCGCTACGTGCCGGACTACGAGCGAAGTGCTGCGTGCCGGGCTACGAACGCGCATTCGAGGGTGACAGTGAATCTAGGTGGTCAGAGGCAGAGCCATGCAGCGAGTAGTCATCGCGTGTGTCATCGCACTCGTGGGGGCCGGGTTCGTTCTCTTCAGCCCCATCGTCGTGGTTGGAGAGAACGCGCCCCAAGCGCCGCCCACGCGCGTGGCACGCGCGGTCGAGCCGGCGTTCGACGCTTCCTGTTCGGTGTGCCATCGCGCGCACGAATCGAACGAGAGGCACCTGGTCGCGCGCCCCGCGACCGCGCTGCCGATCCCCGAGCCAAACGCGCCGCCGCCGCATTTCGTCCATCAGGGCGATATGGGCGCGTGCCAGCTCTGCCACAGCATCGCGAACTTTCAACCCAAGTACGACCGCGCGTTTCAGCACGGCGCGCTGACGCACACGAACGACCTCGTGGCGGGCAGCGTGGTCACGGTCACCCTTGTGGTCACGCTGCCGCGCAACGCGCCGAATCTCGCGATCGGCGATCACTATCCGATGCAGTTTCAACTCGTGAACGCGGGCGGCGGGCAGCCCGGCGGCAGCCACGACGGCAAGAATCATTTGAACTTTACGCTCGGCGCGGTCCAAGCGAACAAGCCGTTTACGCTTACCTACACTCTCCTCACGCCGAGTCAACCGACCGCGCCCAACGCGCCCGTAGAATTTTGCAGCCAAGTGGCATACGGCGATGGAACCTCGCTCGAAAGTGCCACGGTCAAAGTGGCGATCATCGCCCCAACGCCGACGCCCACCCTGACACGAACACCTACGCGGACGTTGACTCCAACCGCCACTGTGACCGGGACGTTGCCGATCACCGCGACGAGAACCCCGACCACTACAATGACCGTTACGCCCACGGTATCGCCGACGGCGACGACGAGCATCACACCGATGGCGACGACAACCTTCACGGCAACGGCGACGCCGACGCACATTCACACCGAAACGGGGACGCCGCACGCGCATCCGACGGGGACGCCCACGCCAACCGCGACGCACGTTCACACGGAAACCGGCACGCCGCATGCCCATCCAACCGATACGCCAACGGCGGTAACCTCGGTCACTGCGATTCAGCCGCCGATCACCGCAACGGCCACGCCCACCGACGCGCATCAGCACAGCAGTACGGCAACGCCGACGCCGATACCGGTTGTGCCAACCAAGACACCCACTGTCGCGCCAACCGCGACGCCGAGCCCGACGAAGGGGCCGTAGTGAGCAGGCCCAGCGGACTAGTCGAACCTAGACTTGAGACCAGTCTGACGACTGGTCTTTTTGATTGCGGGAAAACAGGCCGCTCAGCGCGTGTGCTGTACCACGGTTCATGGTAGAATTTGACCAATTCATCGAAGAGGTGGAACGATGGTCAAAGATCCCGTCTGTGGAATGGAAATCGAAAGAAAGGATGAACGAGGGAGCGTCCATAACGCGGCGTCAGACGCCGCAGGACGACGCTCCCTCGGAGGGATGAAGGATGAAACGGAATTGAAAGATTCATCCTTCATCCTTCATCCTTCATCCTTTGGCAACGGCGCGTTCTCGGCGACCACGGGTGTCCGCGATGGGCATGCTACGGCGCAGCGCGTCGCGTTGCCGATAACGGGACTCGAAAGGCGGGGCGCTCCCGCGCTGGAACAGGCGTTGCGCGAGTTGGTCGGCGTCAAGAATGCGACGGTGAACGCGAAAGCCAGCCGGGCCTTTATCGAGTACGAACCCGCGCGCGTGCGCGTCGAAGAGTTTGTGGACGCAATTCGCGGCGCGGGCTTTAGCGTGGACCACGCGAGTTTACGTCTGCGCGTCGAGGGCTTGTACTGCTCGGCGTGTGTCAACACGATTGAAAGCGCGGTCAAACAGACGACCGGCGTGCTCGACGCAAACCTCAACGCGGCAACTCAGGAACTCCAAGTCGGCTACGTGCCCGCGCTGACGAATCTCGACGCGATCAAACGCGCGGTCGCGGCGGCCGGCCCGTACAAGACGACCGAGGCAACGGCTCGGACGGAGCAGGGACTCGACAAAGAACAGCAGGCATCCGACGACGAGTACAAAACGCTGATGCGCAAATGGTGGTTCGCCGCCGCGGTCGGCGCGCCGACGATGATCTTGTCGTACCCCTATCTGTTCCCCATCCTACGCGATTGGCTGCCACGCGGCGGCGATGCGCTCCGTCTCGTTTGGATGGCGATGGGAGCCGCGAGTCTCGCCGTCCTCGTCTACAGCGGCGGACAATTCTTCACCGGCATGTGGGAAGGCCTCAAGCGGCGCGCGGCCAACATGCACACGCTGATCGCCATCGGCACCGGCATCGCGTGGCTGTACTCGACCATCGCGCTGCTCTTCCCGCAGATTTTTCCATCGGAAGAATTCACCGATGTGTACTATGACGTGACCGTCGTCGTGACCGGTCTGGTGGTGCTCGGTCTGGCAATGGAAGTCAAGGCCAAAGGGCGCACGAGTGAAGCGATCAAGAAACTGATCGGTTTGCAGCCCAAGACCGCGCGTGTCGTTCGCGATGGCAAGGAATTGGATCTGCCGGTCGAAGAAGTTTTGGTCGGCGACACCGTGTTCGTGCGGCCCGGCGAAAAGATTCCGGTGGATGGAAGCATCGTCGAGGGCGCGAGCGCGGTGGACGAATCCATGGTGACCGGCGAGAGTATGCCGGTCGAGAAAAAAGTTGGCGACGAGGTGATTGGCGCGACGATGAACAAGACGGGCGCGTTCAAGTTCAAGGCGACCAAGGTCGGCAAGGACACGGCGCTGGCGAACATCGTCCGCATGGTGCAGGACGCGCAAGGATCGAAGGTGCCGATTCAACGCATCGTGGATGTGGTCTCGGGTTACTTTACGCCCGCAGTGATGATCCTCGCGATTCTCGGCTTTATCACCTGGTACGATTTCGGGCCGCAGCCGCCGCTGGCGTATGCGCTCATCGTCGCGGTGACGACGCTCATCATCGCGTGCCCGTGCGCGCTCGGCATGGCGACGCCGATGAGTCTGACGACGGGCATCGGCTTGGGCGCGCTGAACGGTATCCTCATTCGCGGCGGCGAGTCGCTCCAGACCGCGCAAAAGTTGAACGCCATCGTGCTCGACAAGACGGGGACGATTACCAAGGGCAAACCGGAATTGACCGACGTGGTCGAGAATTCCGATTTCACGATGCAGCTTGCGGATTACCGGTATACCAGTCAACCCGAAGTGGAAAATCACAAAGCCGAGATCCTCCGGCTCGCGGCGAGCGTCGAAAGGTCGTCCGAGCATCCACTCGCCGCGGCGATTGTCGAAGGGGCTAAGTCGCGCGGGATGGTCCTCGGCGAGGCGACCGAGTTCAACGCGATTCCCGGACACGGCGTCATGGCGAAGGTGGACGGACGCCAGGTGCTGCTCGGCAACGCAAAAATGATGGCGCGCGAGAACATCGCGCTCGGCGATCTCGATATCGCGGCGCGGCATCTCGCGGACGAAGGCAAGACGCCGATGTTCGTCGCGGTGGACGGCGAGATCGCGGGCATCGTCGCGGTGGCCGATACGGTGAAAGAGGATTCCAAGGAGGCGATTGCCGCGCTCAAGCAGATGGGCATTGAAGTGGTGATGATCACCGGCGACAACGAGCGCACGGCGCACGCGATCGCGCGGCAGGTCGGTGTGGATCGCGTGCTCGCACAAGTGCTGCCGCAGGACAAGGCGCACAATGTCCAGAAACTGCAACTGGAAGGCAAGAATGTGGGCATGGTCGGCGACGGCGTGAACGATGCGCCCGCGCTCGCGCAAGCCGACGTGGGCTTTGCCATCGGCACGGGCACCGATGTGGCGATTGAGGCGAGCGACATTACGCTCATCAAGGGCAGCTTGAAGGGCGTGGTGACCGCGATCCAAATCAACCGCGCGACGATGCGGAACGTGTACCAGAACTTGTTCGGCGCGTTCATTTACAACGGACTCGGCTTGCCGATTGCGCTCGGCGTGCTGTATCCATTCGTCGGCCTACTCTTGTCGCCGCTGCTCGCCGCGCTAGCCATGTCGTTCAGCAGCGTAACGGTGATCAGTAATGCGAATCGGCTAAAGCGATGGAAGGGAATCTAAAACGTAAAACGTAAAGCGTAACCCTTCGACTTCTCTCAGGGCAAGTTTACGTTTTACGCTTTACGTTTTACGCAACGCAATGGAGAAATAGAAATGACCCCAGACAAAATTCTCGTCACGACCCTCGGCCTCGCCGCCGTCGCGTTCATCGTGTGGTTCTTTTGGATGGCGAAGAAACAAGGCGCGCGGGCGGCGGTCACGTCGAGCGGCTATCAAGAAGCGATGGTATTGGTGAAGGGCGGCTATACGCCGGACGTGATCGTCGTCGAGCACGGCAAGCCCGTGCGGTTGAACTTTTTGCGCGAGGAATCGGCCTCCTGCTCGGAGATGGTCGTGTTTGCGGATTTCAACAAGAGCGCGCAACTGCCGGAAGGCCAAACCGTGCCGATCGAGCTCATGCCCGACAAACCGGGCGAGTACGAATTCGCGTGCCAGATGGGGATGTTCCGCGGCAAGTTGATCGTGGAGTGAGTAGGCGCGAGTCAACCGCCATTCGGCGCGGTGGGCAATACGCCATTTGGCGCGGTCAAAAATACGCCAAATGGCGCGGTTGACTAAAGTCCAAGTAGCCGTATAATGTGAACTAAATTAGTCAGGTATTTGAACTTACGTGTGTCTGCCATGACTCTGAACCTGCATCCAGCGCGCCACGACATGAGCGCATCCTTTCTGATGACCGTCCAGCATTGCATCTGTCCGAAGCGGGGAGAACCGCACCTCGTTCGGCGGATGTTTGTTGTGTATCCGTTTTAGATCCACCGACGATTTGGTGTACCCGGTCCCCGCAGTCCGAAGCACAAAGCACTGCGGGGCGCCAGGGTCAAAAGATAGTTAAAGCCCAGGGCTAGCCCTTGGGCTTTTTTGTTTCCTAGCGCGCCAGAGAGCGCGCACTCCTCAAATGTGACATTGCCAAACTAACTGCGAAATGGAGATTACGATGTTTGATGCGACAACCCTTCTCGTCGAGCCAGCACTCGATACCAGTCTGGTCTCGGCCTCAGAGATCGAACGCACTCGGAATTTTATCGCCGACTATACAACCGGTCGGATGGACGGGGATTGCTTTCGACGGTTTCGTCTGCAAAACGGCATTTATGGCATCCGCGGTCAGACGGACATTCAAATGGTTCGCATCAAGATCCCGTTCGGCCGCTTGACCGCGCACCAATTGGGTGGCTTGGGCCGCGCCGCCGAAACCTATGCTCGCGGTGTGGGTCACGTGACGACCCGGCAGGATGTTCAATTGTACTGGGTCGCCGTCGAACGCGTGGCCGATTTGCTGGCCGATTTGGGCGCGGTGGGACTGACGACACGCGAGTCGTCGGGCAACGTGGCGCGCAATGTCACCGCCGATGCGCTGGCAGGCGTCGCGCCGGATGAGGCGTTTGACGTGCGTCCGTACGCCAACACGGTAGCGCGTTTCTTGCTGCGCAATCCCATTGCGCTGAATTTGCCGCGCAAGTTCAAGATCGCCTTTTCCGGTTCGCCGGCCGACCGCGCCGTTACGGCTATCCACGACATCGGCGCGCTGGCCGTTATCAGGCAATCCACGCGCGGGTTCCAAATCTATGTGGGCGGCGGACTGGGTTCGAATCCGCACGCGGGGCAGCTTCTCGAAGATTTCACGCCGGAAACCAACTTGCTGCCAACCGTCGAAGCCGTCGTGCGCGTCTTTGACCGGTTGGGCAATCGCCAGACCAAAGCCAAGGCGCGGCTCAAGTTCCTGGTGGAGCAGTTGGGCATCCAGCCGTTCCGCGACCTGGTTTTCAAAGAGCGCACCGCGCTGCCGCTCGTCCGACCGCAACCCTATCCCGCGTTCGACGCCGACCCCGATCGGGTGGGCTGGCTCGCCGCGCCGCAGGTCATCGTCCGACACGGCAATGGTCACAATGGCGATCAAGACGCCGGCTATGCGCGCTGGCTGGAGAGCAGTGTCGTCCGGCAGAAGCAACCCGGCTTTGCCGCCGTCTCCGTCGCGCTGCCCGGCGGTGATGTTACTTCGTCCCAGTTCCACGCGCTGGCGACGATTGCCCGGGACTGGGCACGCGGCGAATGCTTTACCACCGTGACTCAAAACATCGTTCTCCGCTGGGTGCGGGAAGATGCGCTGTCCGATGTCTATCGCGCGCTGCGTGCCATCGGTCTGGGCGAAGCGGGCGCCGAGCGGTTGTGGGATGTGGTGGGCTGCGCCGGCGCGGACACGTGCAATACGGCGATCACCACCTCGCATCGTCTGGCCCTGGCCTTGGGCGACCGGTTGCGTGCGCGGCCCGATCTGTATTTGGCGCCCGACCTGCGCGGGATTGACATCAAAGTGAGCGGCTGTCCCAATTCGTGCGGACTACATCACGTCGCGGCGATCGGGTTCTACGGCGGAGCGCGGCGCGTCAACGGCCTGCAAACGCCGCAGTACATGATGCTCTTGGGCGGACGCGTCTTGCCGGGCCGGGTGATTTTCGGCAAGAACGTCACCAGCATTCCGGCCAAGCGCGTCCCGCAAGCCGTCGAGCGGGTGATTGATTTGTATCGCGCCGGTCGCCAAGACACAGACGAGACCTTCCACGACTGGCTTGACCGCGTGGGCCTCGCTTCGCTCAAAGGTCAGTTTGAAGATTTGCGGAACTTGCCCGATCCTAACCTCGCGCCAGACCTCTATCGAGATTGGAGTCAGGATTTCGAGTTCAAGCTTCAGGTGGGAGAAGCCGAATGCGCGGTCTAGGGATGGTCTATTTAGTCGGCGCGGGACCGGGCGATCCCGGCTTGATCACCGTCAAAGGACTGGCGTGCCTGCGGCGCGCCGAGGTCGTGCTCCACGACCGGCTGATTCATCCACAACTGTTGGATGAAATTCCATCCACAGCCGAACGGATTGACGTGGGCAAAGAACCGGGCCGTCATCATCGCACGCAAGCGGAGATCAATGCGCTGCTGCTCGCGCACGCGCGCCGGGGAAAAATCGTGGTGCGCTTGAAAGGGGGCGACCCCTTTGTATTTGGGCAGGGCGGCGAAGAGTGCCAGGTGCTCGCGGACGCGGGGATCCCATTCGAGGTCGTACCGGGCGTCAGCAGCGCGATTGCCGTGCCCGCTTACGCCGGTATCCCGGTCACACATCGCCGGTTGGCGAGCGCGTTTACGGTGATCACCGGCCACTCGTGGAACGGCGCGGGTGTGGATTGGGAGCACTTGCCGCGCGGCGGCACGCTCGTCGTGCTCATGGGTCTTGCCCATCTGTGCGAGATCGCCGCGCAACTGACCGCGCACGGCTGGTCGCCAGAAACACCGGCGGCGGTCACCGTGCAAGGCACAACCGCCGCGCAGGCCGTCGTGGACGGAACGCTCGCGAACATTGCCAATCGCGCGCAAGGGCTTGAACCGCCAGCGACCATTGTGATCGGGCCGGTCGTTCAATTGCGCCAACAACTCGATTGGTTTGGCGGATGTGAAGGAAAACAAACATGCAATACCATCCAAGCTATGTCGACTTACAAGAACGTCGCGCGGTGGTCGTCGGCGGTGGCGCTGTTGCCGAGCGCCAAGTGACGGGATTGCCGGAAGCCAATTCGCTCGAAGCGCGCGTGGGCAACACGCCTCTGCTGCGGCCGACGCGCGTCACGGCGGGCTTGCCCGCATCGGTCGAGGTGCTGGCGAAGGCCGAGTGGTTCAACCCCAGTGGCTCGATCAAGGATCGCCCGGCGCTGAATATCTTGCGCCGTGCGCTGCAGAGCGGCGCGCTGAACCCCGCCAGCGGTCAACGTCTGCTCGATTCGACTTCGGGCAACATGGGGATTGGCTATGCCACGTTCGGCGCGGCGCGCGGTATCGGCGTGACACTTACGGTGCCGGGGAATGCCAGCCCCGAACGATTGGCGATTCTGCGCGCGTTGGGCGCCGAAGTGATTCTCACCGATCCCCTGGAAAGTTCGGATGGCGCAATCAACGAGGCGCGGCGACTCGCGGCAGAACATCCTGGGCGCTATTACTATGCAAATCAGTACGACAACCCGGCCAACTGGCAAGCGCATTACGCCACGACCGCGCCAGAGATTTTTACACAGACGAAGGCGCAGATCACGCACTTGGTCGCGGGTCTTGGCACGAGCGGCACTTTGCTCGGGACCGGTCGTCGGCTCAAGGAACTCAACGCAGGTATTCGACTTGTCGCGGTTCAGCCCGATGCGCCGTTTCATGGGCTCGAAGGTTTAAAGCACATGGCGACGGCGATCAAGCCGGGTATCTTTGATGAATCGCTCGCCGACCTGAATGTGACCGTGAGCACGGAGGCAGCGTATGCGATGACCTTGCGTCTCGCGCGCGAGGAAGGATTGTTCGTCGGCGTTTCGGCCGGCGCGGCAATGTCGGCGGCGCTTGAGTTAGCGCGCACGTTGACGGAGGGCGTGATCGTAGCAGTCCTGCCGGATGCGGGTTTCAAGTATCTCTCGGACAGTTTCTGGAAGTGATATCGCGAAGGGGCGCGAAAGGGCGCGAAAGGCACGCGAAGGGCGCGAAAGGCCACGAAAGGCCGCGAAAGGGCCGCGAAAAGTGATATGACGCTTATTATCTCATCGGATACTTTTGCCAGTATTACTGCCCACTTGCAAGCCGCGTATCCCAATGAGGGCGTGGGGTTGCTGTTGGGTCGCGCCGACGGCGCGCAAAAGACCGCGCAGGCCGCGCTGCTCTTGCCTAACCGATTTGAGGCGGACGAACAACACCATCGTTACCTGGTTACCGCGCAAGACATGCTCGACGGCGAAACCCAAGCCGAGCAGCGCGGTCTCGACGTGATCGGGATCGTTCATTCGCATCCGGATCATCCGGCGCAGGCGTCGGAATTCGACCGGGAATTTGCGCTGCCGTGGTATTCGTACCTCATTGTCTCGGTGCCAAAAGGTTTGCCCGACGCGGCACGCGCGTGGGTGCTCGCGGACGACCGATCGCGGTTTGTCGAAGAAGAGTTCGTGATTGAATAAACTCAACCTTGCGAAGGTTCCAAAACCTTCGCAAGGTTCCAAGGAGACGTATGCCTAGTTTTCGTATCCCGACTCCACTGCGCCCGTACACCGGCAGCAAAGCGGAAATTGCGGTGGCGGGTGATACCGTCGGCGCGGCGCTGCAAGACCTCACGCGCCAGTATCCCGATCTCCACAAACATTTGTATGCCGAAAGCGGCGAGTTGAGGTCGTTTGTCAATATCTTTCTGGATCAAGAGAATGTGCGCTTTTTGCAGGGTACTGCCACCGCCGTCAAAGAGAGCGACCAACTGCGGATTGTGCCCTCGATGGCGGGCGGACAAGAGATTTTTCCGCGAATCCACGCGAATCACGCTAAGATAAAAATAGAATTGGCGGAGATTCGCGAGATTGGCGGATGATTCCTAGAGGGGCAAAGATGAGTGTAACACTCGAATATCTCGATCCCAATTCCATCGAGCTGAGTCACGAAGAAATCCGGCGCTACTCGCGCCACTTGATCATACCTGAAGTGGGACTGCGCGGGCAGAAGAAACTCAAAGCGTCGTCCGTGTTGCTCGTGGGCACGGGAGGACTGGGTTCGCCGCTGGCGCTGTACCTCGCCGCCGCGGGTGTGGGTCGCATGGGTTTGGTGGATTATGATGTTGTGGACGAGAGCAACTTGCAACGCCAAGTCATTCACGGCACGTCGTCTGTCGGCAAGTTGAAAGTCGAGTCGGCGCGCGAGCGGATATTGGACATCAACCCGCACATCCGCGTGGACGTATACAACGAGCTGTTCACTTCGGACAACGCGCTCGACGTCGCCCGTCCCTACGACGTGATCATTGACGGCACCGACAATTTTCCGACGCGCTATCTCGTGAACGACGTGTGCGTCTTGCTGGGCAAGCCGAATGTGTACGGCTCGATCTTTCGATTCGAGGGGCAGGTCGCGGTCTTTTGGGCGCAGCACGGCCCGTGTTATCGCTGCCTGTTTCCAGAACCGCCGCCGCCGGGCCTCGTGCCGTCGTGCGCGGAAGGCGGCGTCCTGGGCGTCCTGCCCGGCACCATCGGCACGCTGCAAGCCACCGAGGCGATCAAGCTGATCACGGGCGTCGGCGATGCGCTGATCGGGCGCATGATGTTGTACGACGCGTTGACGATGACGTTCGATCAGATCAAACTCCGCAAGAACCCGGACTGCCTCATCTGCTCCGATCATCCGGCGCTGACCGAGTTGATTGATTATGAGCAATTCTGCGGAATGCCGATGCACGATCACCAGAATGGGGGCAGCGCGGGGGACGAATGGGATATTACACCGCACGAACTCAAGCAGCGCTGGGATGCGAACCCGGGTCTGCGCGTGATTGACGTGCGCGAGCCGCACGAGTGGGAGATCGTCCGCATCGAAGGGGCGCAATTGATTCCATTGCAAACGCTCGCCGCGCGCATGAACGAACTGGACTCGGCGGAAGACATCGTGCTGCACTGCAAGAGCGGCGCGCGTTCGGCGCGCGCGGTCGAGTTGCTGCGCGGCGCCGGTTTTCGCAAGTTGAAAAATCTAAAGGGGGGTATTCTGGCATGGGCGGATGAAGTTGACCCTAGCTTGCCGATATATTGAAATCGAGACCGGTGAGGTCTCGGAGACCTCACAGGTCTAGCAAAAATTATCCCGGAGGAATTATCGTGTCACAACTCGACGTGAGTGAATCGAAGGCCGCGTCCTTCGCGGCGAAACCCAGCGCGGACCAGGCCGCGAGCCACGCGACGCGGTCGTGGTTCCTGAGCGAAGATTGGCTGGCGGTTTGGATTGGCGTGATTATTATCGCCGCGGTGCTGAACCTGGCGCCGTGGTTGAATAGCATCGGTTTCAAAATCCCAACCTATGGCTGGGCGAGCGCGCCGGACCTGCTGGGCAAAGTTCTGGCGACGAGTAACCTGCTCCTGATCGCGGCGGTGGGGCTGGTCCTGTTCGCGCTCGCCGCGCTGGCGGTGTTCGTGTTGGGCGGGCAAGTCCGCAAGTTCGCCGCGGGCTTTGTCGTCGTGTACCTGTTGGCGATCTTGGCGCTCATCGGCGCGGGCAACTCGACGGCCGCGCTGTACGGCATAGAGTACGTCATCTTTGCCCTCGGATTTGGCCTGCTGATTGGCAATCTCACCGTTCTGCCGACTTGGCTGCGCGAGGCCGTCCGCTCCGAGTTCTACATCAAAACGGGGTTGGTGGTGCTGGGGACGGGCGTGCTCTTTAGCGACATCCTCCAAGCCGGCCCGCTGGGCATTCTCCAGGCGCTCGTGGTGGTAACGGTCGTGTGGTTCTTTAGTTTCTGGCTCGCGCGGCGGCTCAAGGTAGACGACGAGTTTGCGGTGATCCTCTCGACTGCCGTGTCCATCTGCGGCGTCTCGGCGGCAATCGCCGCCGGCGGCGCGATCCAAGGCGACCGCAAGAAATTGTCCTACGTCACCACAATCGTCGTGCTGCTCGCCGTGCCCATGCTCATCGTGATGCCCTGGATCATCAAGAACGCCGGGATTGGCGAAATCGTCGGCGGCGCGTGGCTGGGCGGCACGCTCGATACGACGCCCACGGTTACAGCCGCCGCGCAATTGATCGGTCCCATCGCGACGAAGACGGGCGTGATCGTCAAGTTCTCACAGAATGTCTTGATCGGCGTCGCGGCGTTTCTGCTGGCGATCTGGTGGACGATCCGCAATAACCCCGACCAGTCCAAGCGACCGAGCGCGCGCGTCATCTGGGAACGCTTCCCCAAGTTCGTGCTCGGCTTTATCGTCGCGTCGCTCATCTTTTCGTTCTTCATCCCGCCCGCGACAGTCAAACAAGTCAGCCCGCTGTTGAATGGTCTCCGGACGCTTTGGTTTGCGCTGGCGTTCGTCGCCATTGGGTTGGAAGCGCGGTTCGCGAACTTGGTCAAACTGGACAACGGACGTCCCGCGCTGGCCTTCGTAGGCGCGCAGGCGTTCAACATCGTGTGGACGCTCTTGATCGCGTATCTGCTGTTCGGCGGCGTGCTCTTTCCCGTGCCGGACATCAAATAAGTGCAGGAGGGGACACAGTGACGAAGGATGGCGCTGAACAAGGCGATTCCACGCGCGCGGTCCATGCCGGCGAGACGCGCCGTAAACCGCATCGCGCGCTGGTCGAGCCGCTGTTTCAAACCTCGACCTACACCTTCGACAACATGGCGGATGTCTGCGCCTATCAGGAAGCGCACGCGCAGGGTCGCGCAGACGACCGCTTTGAATATGGGCGCTACGGCAATCCAACGGTGGCCGCGGCCGAGGCGCGACTCGCCGCGTTGGAACATGCCGACAGCGCGATCCAGGTCGCTTCGGGGATGGCGGCGATCACGCACACCTTCCTGAATCTGCTCTCGTCCGGCAAACACATCGTCATCACGGACGACAGTTATCGGCGCACGCATCAGTTGTGCGAGGAATTTCTCCCGCGCTACAACGTCGCCGTGACGGTCGTGCCCTTGGGCGATTACGATGCGCTCGAAGCCGCGATTCGCCCGGAAACCCGGATTCTGTTTTCGGAAACGCCGAGCAATCCTTACCTGCGGGTGCTCGACGTAGAACGCTTTGCGGACATCGGTCGTCGTCGGGGCGTCAAGACCGTCGTTGACGCGACCTTTTCCACGCCGATCAATTTGCGTCCCCTCGACTGGGGAATTGATCTGGTCATCCACTCGGCGACGAAATACTTGGGTGGGCACAACGACTTGCTTGCCGGCTTCATCGCCGGACGGGATCAACTCCTCGCGCCGCTGCGTCAAGCCATGGGCATCCTGGGCGGGATTTCCGATCCGAATACCGCGTATCTTGTTTTGCGTGGAATGAAAACGTTGAGCGTGCGCGTGCGACAGCAAAATCGCGCCGCACAGCAGATAGCCGAATTTCTCGCCGCGCATCCGAGCGTCGAACAAGTTTGGTATCCCGGGTTGAAAACGCATCCGGGTCACGAAATCGCCGTGCGGCAGATGAACGGTTTCGGCGGGGTGGTCTCCTTCACGGTTCGCGGTGATGGACCAGCCACGTTCCGATTCATGGATGCGCTCCAGATTCCGTACATCTCGCCTTCGCTGGGCGGCGTCGAAAGTCTCGTGCTGCACGTGGCGACGATGGCCAACTACGATGTTCCGCCCGAAGAACGCTGGCAATTGGGAATCCCGGACAACCTGGTTCGGCTGGCCGTGGGACTGGAAGATGCAGAGGACTTGATCGCCGATTTGGATCAGGCGTTGCGTACGATCTAGTTCTCACGCTGTCAAATCGGCAAACACGGCGAGATCGCTACTCTCGTCGTGTTTTTGTACGCCTTCCGCGTTTCGTAGAGTATTTGCCTTGACCAGAGTGTCCACGCCGGTGTGTCCGCTGCACCCCTTGACGACGCAGCGTTTCGGTTCTATGCTTTGAGCAAATTCCGCTCTCGGGAGGGGGTTATGGAACACGCTACTGTAACGGGACGAACACGAGAGCTAATCTTCGCCGTGAATCGGTTCGCCCTTTGGATGAGCCGGCATTGGCTGGCAACGTTCATCGTCGTCTACGGCGCATGGGTGCTCGCGCCCTTTATCGCGCCGATACTGCTCCGCGCCGGCGCGAAAGACGGCGCCGATGCGATTTACTTTTTCTACAGTTTCTTCTGCCACCAACTGCCGCAGCGCTCGCTGTTCCTCTTCGGACCTCAGCCCATGTATGCGCTCGCCGAAATCAAAGCGGTCTGGCCTTACGATGGATTCATGGGTTTGCGCGAGTTTATCGGCAATCCCGCGATGGGCTATAAGGTGGCGTGGAGCGACCGCATGATTTCATTCTACGGCAGCATCTGGCTTGGTGCGCTCCTCTTTGCGCTCGTGCGACAGCGAATTCGCACGCTGCCGCCCCTGGTGTGGTTCTTCGTCGGGATACTGCCCGTGGGGATTGACGGGGTGACGCATATGATCAATGACGTGCTCGCGGGGACGAGCGGCACGGGGTTTCGCGACACGAACGCGTGGCTCCAAGTTCTGACGGGGAGTCTTTTCCCGCAGTGGTTTTACGTCGGCGATGCGCTCGGTTCGTTCAACTCGGACATGCGTTGGGTTACAGGCATTCTGTTCGGGCTGACGACGGTGTGGTTCGTGTTCCCCATCATCGAAGACGCGATGCGGGATATGCGCAGGCAAGCGACCGCGCAACTCAAACGGGTAGTATGAGCTGGATTTAGATTCGCACACGTTGTTCATCGGGTTGGTGCAGCAAGTGCACGTCGAAGAGGCGCTGCTCGACGCGAATAGTGACGTGGATGTGGCGCGGGCGCGCGGCATCATGTACGCTTGCGGCACGGTGCGCGAGCGTCCGACGTACAATGTGAACGTGAGCGAGTTGCGGCGCGCGGCGCAAGGAATCGCGTACAGGTAGAATAACTTTGGGGACGTTATCTCGTGTTAAGTTTCGATCCCTTAATTGACGATGCCGAAAAACAGGGTATCATTCGGGTCTGAAGAAAGGCGACCGCGCGATGGTCTGGGGTTCGATAGAGATGGTCAATGCAATCAAATGAAAACAATCCTTTGCTACGGCGACTCGAACACATGGGGCTATAACCCTGCGACGATGGAACGATTTTCGATTGCGGAGCGGTGGACGGGGGTGCTCGCGCAAGAACTCGGCGCGGCGTACCGCGTCGTCGAGGAGGGGCTGAACGGCAGAACCACCGTTTGGGACGATCCGATTGAAGGGCACAAGAACGGGAAGGAATACCTTATCCCTTGCCTCGAATCGCACAAGCCGATTGACCTCGTTACGATCCTGCTCGGGACCAACGACTTGAAGACGCGGTTCTCCGTTTCGGCATACGATATCGCGATGAGCGCAGGCGTGCTCGTGGAGATCGCGCAGAAAAGCGCGACAGGACCGAACAACCGCGCGCCACAAGTGCTCCTCATGTCGCCGCCGGTTGTGGGCAAGCTGAGCGATTATGCCGAAATGTTCGACGACGCGCAAGCGAAATCAGCCATGTTCGCCAAGTACTACGCGCAGGTTGCCCGGCAGTACGGCTGCCATTTCCTCGACACGGCGCAAATCGTCGTCTCCAGCGATCTCGACGGGATTCACTGGGAAGCGAGCGAGCATCGCAAACTGGGCCAAGCCGTTGCGGCACGCGTAAAAGAACTCTTCCGCGAATGAATTGATTCCCTATTCGCGTGATTCGCGTTATTCGAGGATAAAGAGGGGTTAGTATGAGCAATCGCAAGTACGCGATCGGCGTGGACTTTGGAACGGAGTCGGGACGGGCGCTCGTGGTGGATGTTGCCACCGGGCAGGAGATTGCCACGGTAGTCCATTCGTATGCGAACGGAGTGATTGACGAAAAGTTGCCCGAAAGCGGTGTGCGGCTAGAGCCGGATTGGGCATTGCAGGACCCAAACGATTACCTGGAGGTTTTCAAGAACGCGATTCCCGCGGCGCTCAAGCAGAGCGGCGTCGCGCCTGCCGACGTGATTGGGCTGGGCGTTGATTTTACGGCGTGCACGATGCTGCCGGTCAAGAGGGATGGCACACCGCTCTGCTTCCTGCCGCAATTCCGCAATCGCCCGCACGCGTGGGTCAAGCTGTGGAAGCATCACGCCGCGCAGCCCGAGGCGAACAAACTGAACGAAACCGCGCGCCGCCGCGGATATCGTTTTCTCGACCGCTACGGCGGCAAGATCAGTTCCGAATGGTTCATCCCCAAGGCGTGGCAGATTCTGGACCAAGACCCGGAGATTTACGCCGCTGCCGACCGCCTGCTCGAAGCGGCGGACTGGGTGGTGTGGCAGCTCACGGGCGTCGAGACGCGCAACACTTGCACTGCCGGCTACAAAGCGATCTGGTCCAAGCGCGAGGGCTTTCCGCCCAACGAGTTCTTCAAGGCGCTCGATCCGCGGCTGGAAAAAATCGTGGACGAGAAGATGTCGCGTACGTTGATACCTCTCGGACAAAAAGCGGGTGGGCTGACTGGGGAAGCGGCGCACTGGACGGGTCTGCTACCGGGAACGCCGGTCGCGGTCGCCAACGTGGACGCGCACGTCGCCGCGCCCGCGTCCACGGTGACCGAGCCGGGGCGCATGGTCATCATCATGGGCACGTCGAATTGCCACATGGTCATCGGCAACGAAGAACGTATCGTCCCCGGTATGTGCGGCTACACCGAAGATGGCATCGTCCCCGGCTTGATCGGCTTTGAAGCCGGGCAGTCGTGCGTTGGCGATCACTTTGCGTGGTTCACGGAGAACTGTGTGCCCGCCGCGTATGAACGCGAAGCGGCGCAGCGCGGCGTCGGCGTGCATCAACTGCTGGAAGAAAAGGCGGAGCAACTCAAGCCGGGCGAGAGCGGGCTGCTGGCGCTCGATTGGTGGAATGGGAATCGCAGCGTGTTAGTAGACGTGGACTTGACCGGCTTGCTAATTGGAGCAACTCTGCTAACCAAGCCCGAAGAGATTTACCGCGCGCTGATCGAAGCCACGGCGTTCGGCACGCGCCTGATCGTCGAGACGTTCCGCGCGAACGGAGTGGCGGTGAACGAGATCGTCGCGACCGGCGGTCTGCCGGATCGGAACAAGCTGTTGATGCAAATCTACGCCGACGCGACCGGGCTGACGTTCCGCATCCCCGAAACGCATCAAGCGGGCGCGCTCGGCTCGGCGATGCACGGCGCGGTCGCGGCGGGCGCCGCGGCGGGCGGGTACAATTCGATTGTCGAGGCCGCGCGTCACATGGCGCGCTTGCGCGACGAATGCTATTCGCCCATCCCCGAACACACGGCGGTCTATGATCGTCTGTACGCCGAGTATGTCACCTTGCACGATTATTTCGGGCGCGGCGAGAATGATGTGATGAAGCGCTTAAAGGCAATCAAAGCCGAAGCGCGCGGCGCGAAAGGATAGAACATTGGCATTGGGAAAAGAATTTGAATCCAAGCACGCGCGCCTCCAGTCGCTGCTCGCGGCGCATCATCTCGACGCGCTGTTGTTGCAGCGCGCGAGCAGTTTCGCGTGGGCAACCTGCGGCGCATCGTCGTACATTAACACGGCAAGCTCGGTCGGCGAGGCCTCAATCCTCATCACGCCGACCGGACGCTATATCATCACGAACAATATCGAAGCGCCGCGTTTGGAGCTGGAAGAACAACTCGCGGCGCAAGGGTGGGAATTCCGCGTCGCGCCGTGGTATGGAACGAACCATGCGATTGCCGAATTGACGCGCGGCTTGAAACTCGCCGCGGATGTTGATTATCCCGGCGCGACGAACCTCGCGCCCGAAATCGCGCACTGGCGCGCCAACCTGACGCCCGAAGAGGGCGAACGCTTGCGCGCCCTTGGTCGTCTCAGCGCCGAGGCGATGGACCGCGCGATTCGCGCGGTGCGCCCCGGCATGACCGAATACGAGATCGCCGCGCTCCTCTCACGTGAGGCGCAGAGCCGCGCCGCGCAGCCCACCGTGAATCTCATTGCGACTGACGAGCGCATTTTCGAGTTTCGCCATCCCTTGCCGACAAGCAAACGACTCGACAAATATGCGATGCTCATCCTGTGTGGACGCAAGTGGGGTTTGGTAAGCTCCATTACGCGGCTCGTGTACTTGGGTCGCCTGCCCGATGAATTGCGCCGCAAGGCGGAAGCAACCGCGCGCGTAGACGCGACCTTCATCCGCGCAACGCAGCCCGGTCGGACAGTCGGCGCTGTTTTCGCGCGTGCGGTCGCCGCGTATGCCGAGACCGGTTTCGCGGACGAATGGCAGTTACACCACCAAGGTGGACCTGCCGGTTACGAGCCGCGCGAATTCCTCGCCACGCCGGACTCGACGGAGGTGATCTTGCTAGGGCAAGCGTACGCGTGGAATCCATCTATCACCGGAACGAAATCGGAAGACACGATTCTGGTGGGCGCGGACGGGAACGAGGTGCTCACGACGATTAATGGATGGCCCATGCTCCAAGTGGATTTCGGCGGCGAGACGATTGCACGACCGGCGGTTTTGGAAATCTCATGACCCAATAACTTGCCTTTGGGAACAATGGAAACCGCGTTCAAAACCGAGGGATTCGGGATGCCTGGCTTGAATATCGCGCGACAACGACTCGCTAATCAACTCATCGCCAACTCTGTGTTCGACCACCCTGCCCAAGTGGTGCAGTGGCTGGTCGCGGTTCAAGCGCAGGACTATCTCGGCGCGTTGTGGGCGGTCGGATTGCGCACTCGAGGGGCAACCGAAAAAGAAATCGAACTGGCGCTCGCGAACCGAACCATCGTCCGCACCTGGCCGATGCGCGGCACATTGCATTTTGTGGCGGCAGACGATGTGCGCTGGATGCTCGACCTGTTGACGCCGCGAGTCATTGCGGCGAGTGCCTCGCGCTACAAACAACTTGAGTTGGACCAACCTACTTTCTTGCGCAGCCGGAAAGCCATCGTGCATGCGTTGCAAGGTGGCAAGCAACTAGAGCGCGAGGAAATGTATCAGGTCTTGGAATCGGCGCATGTTTCTACCGCAGGCCAACGGGGCATTCACATCTTGGGGCGGCTCGCGCAAGAGGGAGTGATTTGTTTTGGCGCACGCGCGGGTAAACAACAGACCTTCGTCTTGCTCGATGAATGGGCGCCCCAATCCAAGCACATGGAACGCGATGCCGCCTTGGCGGAACTCGCCAAACGATACTTTACCGGTCATGGGCCGGCGACGCTACAAGATTTCGCGTGGTGGTCAGGATTGTCCACTGCCGACGCGCGCGCGGGACTCGATTTAGTGAAACCGTACCTCATGCCAGAAGTGGTCGCCGATCAGATCTATTGGCTTGCTTCTTCTACTCCCATCGCAAAAGCAAAAACGCGAACGGCGTATCTATTGCCAGGTTTTGACGAGTACCTCGTTGGCTACAAGGATCGCAGTGCTGTACTCGATCCGCTGTATGTGAAGCAAACGAATGCCGGCGGCGGCATGTTGAACCCGACGATTGTCATCAACGGTCAGGTCGTGGGAACTTGGAAACGCAAGCTGCCAAAAAGTTCCGTCGTCATCACCTCCAATTGGTTTACCGCGCCAAAGAAATCGGACCAACACGCTCTCGCCGTAGCCGCTCGGCGGTATGGCGCATTTCTTGGATTATCCGTGATGCTCGTCTAATCATACGCGCGCTAGATTGGGTTTAAGAGCTAGAGCACACTGAGACGAGAGGCACCGACTGCTTCTCGTCTCTCTAGTTTTTATGGTCGCCCCATTAGCGCCAGCGGCGCCCATTGATAGGGTGTACGTCCCTCGCGCATCATTTCGATCTGCGCCTGCTGGAGCGCCGCCGCGATATTTTCCCCACCCGCCAAGTGGCGATAGAACCGTCCCGTCAATTCGACCATGGATTGATCTTCGACACTCCATAACGTGGCGAGCAGCGCGCGGGTGCCCGCGTAGAAAAATGCGCGCGCCAAGCCGACAAGCTCATCGCCGCGCCCGCCTTGGCCGAGTGCGGTCTGACAGGCAGAGAGTGTGACCACCCGCGCATTCAACGTCAAATCCAAGATGTCCAGCGTCGTCAATGCGTGGTCATGCAAGAGCACGCGCGATTGATGGGGCGCGGCGCGGTCGAGCACCGCATGCGTCGTAAAATGCAGCACATCGTATTTCTGTAGTTCATTGGATGTATTTAGGTCGAATAGTTTTTGGCGTGTGGCTTGGTCGCCCCAGAGAACTTGGACTCGTCCATCGAATACGCCGCGGATCGCTGCGACCTCATCTGCCGCAAATGAGAGCACCGGCATCCGTTCTCGACCTTGCGACAACCCCCAAACCAGTGGCTGGATGGGCGCAGTCGAAGATTCCGTGCCG
>JACQYF010000196.1 GCA_016208315.1 Chloroflexota bacterium
GCCGGGCAATCTGGGCGAGTGGGATGTCGAGTTGTGCGAAGGCGATCTCACGGATCGCGATTCGCTTGCGCGCGCGGTGGACGGCTGCAATGCGGTGTACCATCTCGCCGCCGTGTATGCTAACTGGCTGCCCGATCCACGCGTGTTCTACCGCGTCAATGTTGACGGGACGCGGAATTTGCTGCAGGCGTGTCTCGACCACGGGGGGCCGCGCGTAGTCTACACTAGTTCGGTCGCGGCATTGGGCGCGCACGGCAAGACCCCCGCGAACGAGAGCGCCCAGTTCAACCTGGCGCACACCTTCGACCATTATTACATGTCCAAATATCAGGCCGAGCAAGTCGCGCTGGAATTTGCGGGCAAGGGGCTACCGGTCGTCATCGTGCACCCGACTAATCCGCTGGGACCGCGTGACATCAAGCCGACGCCGACCGGCGCGCTGATTCTGAGCGTCCTCAAAGGCAAGTTGCCCGGATACGTGGACGGCGGCTTGAATTTCGTGGACGTAGACGACGTCGCGGTGGGCCACATGGCCGCGATGGAAAAAGGCAGGCCGGGCGAAAAGTACATCTTGGGTAACTCGAATCTTTCCATCAAACAATACTTTGACCTCATCGCAGAAATCGGCGGCGGGCGCGCGCCCGCGCTCAAGATTCCACTGCCGATGGCGGTGGCGACCGCCTACGTGTACGAGGCCATCGCCCGCATAACGAACAAGCCGCCGATCACTTCGGTCAGTTGGGTCAAGATCGGCAGCCACTATTCGTTCTGGGATTCATCGCGAGCGATTCGCGAATTGGGACTGCCGCAAACCCCGATTCGGTCAAGTATTCGGCGCGAGATAACGTGGTTTCGTGAGCGAGGATACGTTTGATGAACGTCCCCAGTCTGCGCGCGCGCCTCGGTCGTTTTCCGCGCATTCCACTCGGTGCGTGCCCTACCCCGCTCGAACCACTCGAGCGTCTCTCCGCGCCGGCGCAAACAGCGCTGTGGATCAAACGCGACGACTGTATCGGTCCGGCGATGGGCGGCAACAAGGCGCGCAAACTCGAATTCCTGATGGCCGACGCGCAGCAGCGCCGCGCGCGTAAGGTGGTGACGTTCGGCGGCCTGCAATCGAATCACGCGCGCCTGACCGCGGCGGTCGCGCGAAACCTGGGCATGGAGCCGCACCTGTTCTATTTCGAGCCGCGGCCGCGCGAGTTGGCCGGCAATCTGCTCCTGGCTTCGATGCTCGACGCGAAAATGCACTTTGTCCCACTCGGTCGCGGCGGCGGCATGACGCTTGAGGCGACAAATCGTCTGGTGCGACTGCTTGCGTGGCTGTTTGTCGGCCGCGCGTACTTTATCCCCGTCGGCGGACATACGGCGTTGGGTTGCCTGGGCTATGTGGCCGCCGCGGCGGAAATCCATTCCCAGGTCGAGCAACGCGAATTGCGGAATGTCACGGTCGTGACGGCGATGGGGACCGGCGGCACGCTAGCGGGGTTGCTGGCCGGTTTCACACTGCTTCATTCGCCCATTCGCGTTTTGGGCATTGACGTCGGAAAGCTGTGGAAAGGTTGCCCGGCTTCCATTGCGCACGTGGCCGGCGAGGTCTGCGCGCTCCTCGGCGAGCCGCAAACCTTCGCGCCGGCGGACGTTCCGTTGATTGAAGAGTGCTACGTGGGGCCCGGCTATGGGATACCATCGCCCGAAGGTAACGCCGCGCTCCGCCAAATCGCCCAATGCGCGGGTGTTTTTCTCGACCCGATTTACACGGGCAAGGCGATGGCTGGGCTGCTCGATCTCGTCGCCGAGGGAAACTTGGAAGGCGATGTGATCTTTTTGCACACCGGTGGCATTCCGGGACTGTTTGCTTTTCCGCAAATCATTACCCACCCTACGTAGCTGCATCGAGCGAGGTTTGTATGAACGATATTTTTGTCGGCTGCGCGCTTTCCGATGTCAATCGCGCGGATGTGCCAACCGGATTACGTGTGCCGGAACGTTTGGCCGATTATGCCCGGCGATTTCGGGAGCGGGTCGGCGCGGCCGATTTTTGTTTCGAGCTTCAACCGGAAGATGCCTGGACGCTGCCCGCCGCGTTCCCGGACCGATTCGTGGAACGCAAGACGAATCGCTGGTGGCGGGCCTTTCGCCAAAACACGGCCCAGCTGGATCTCTTTCGAAGCAGCTCCGCGCCGGTCGGTGTGCACCAACCGATTCAGGGACGCAATGTGCTGTCGAGCAATTATTTCCTGAAATACGAGGCGATCGCCGAAACGCATCAGGCGATGGCTCTAGCCGAGTTTATCGGCGCAAGCTATTTCGTCTTTCATCTGGCGATGGCCGATGCTTGGGATTGGGATCGCCGCGATCAACTTGCCAAAGCCCTCAAGATTTTTCGCGCCTTTGAGGCCTTTTACCACGCGTCGAGTTTCAGTTTTGTGCCGTGCATCGAGTTGTTGGAATACCCCAAGTTTCCGGCGACCGGCGGCGAGGCGCTGGAAATCTTGCTCCGCTGTCGCGAAATCTGGCCTGAGACGCGACTGATATTCGACGTCTCGCACCTCTGGAGCTCGCGACGACGGATGATGGCCGCGGGCCGTTGGGAGTCGCGCGACGGACGACCGGTCGGTTTTCTCGATACGCTTGAATACGCGCTCGAGCAAACGTGGAACGATATTTACCTGTTCCATTTGGGCGGATGCTGGGAATCCGAAACGCACGCCGTCCCGGGCCTGCATCCGCAGCAAGACCCCTTCCGGTACGAAATGAAACTTCGCGAAAGCGCCGGCGTCTACGCCGAAGCCGGCGAAATGGATCTGAACCGCGCGCTCGACCTCGTCCTCCATTACACGGTCCGCAAGGAAATACCGCTGCGCTTGATGCTGCAAATTTTCGACCGCGATGTTGACCAGGTGTTCGAGGCCGCGCGCGTGATTCGCGCCGAATTGCTCGCGCGCGCCGCCGATCAGCCGCGCGCGATTGAATCGCCAAAAAAGCCGCGGGCGCGCAAATCGGTTGACGGGCGGTCGAGACCGCGGCAACGCAAAGCAAAGCCCGCCGCGGGCTAAAACAAATCGGCGCAGGCCGATTTCGCCAAGCGTTGCCGCGAATTCATTCGCCCAACGCGTCGCCCAACTTGACAGCCCATCCAAATCGGCTAGAATGTCCCGCAAATGACACTCTTCACCACACTCACTCCCCGGCAGCACCGGATGCTCGCCATGCTCGTCAAACTCTATCGTCAAGAGCAAAAACCGGTCCACTATCCAACCCTCGCGCAGGAGTTGGGCATCGGCAACACCGCCGCGTACGAGATGCTTCAAGTCTTGGCGCAAGCCGGATACGTGTCCTCTGACTATGTCCTGTCCGGCAATGTCGGCCCTGGCCGCTCGACTGTGGTCTTTGCGCCGACGCAGCGCGCGTTTCTTGCAGTCCAATCCGTGACGCCGACCAACCAGGCCGCCAAATGGGAGATGACGAAGAAGCAGATTCTCGCCCAGTTGGGGCAGGGCGAATCGGGAGAACAGGCGCTGTTCGACGAACTGCTCGCGCGCTTGCCCAACGTGGAAGAACCGCTGCTCTATTGCGCGGAAACGCTCACCGCGTTGTTTCTAAACATCGGTCGCGAAACACGCGGACGCCTCCAGGGACTCGTGTCGGGATCGCCGGTGCGGAATTTGCTCGACCTCTTGCCCGGTCTCGCACTCGGACTCGCCCTGCCCGATCAAGCGCGCCAAGTCTCGCAAAAACTGATCGAGTATTCTCAAGTGTGCCAGGATTATTTGCAGCAACTCGACGAGGCCAAAGAAAAAGCCCTCGCCGAATTTGTCCGTCAAGTGCTCGACCAACTGCCCAACGTGGCGACATCGGAATCGCAAGACAGCCGGATGATCGCTCGACTCGGCAAAGAGTAGGTCCTTTTTTTTCGACAATTCTTTCGTTTTTTTCGGGAGGAGGGGTTAGTGGAAAAAGTAGTGATCACGGGGTTGGGCGCGATTACGCCCATCGGATTGAACGTGGACGATTTTTGGAAGAACGTGACCGCCGGCGTTTCCGGCGCGGGGCCGATCACCTTGTTCGATGCTTCCGACCTGCCGACGCGCATTGCGACCGAGGTCAAGGGTTTCGACCCCAAAGAGTACATGGATCAAAAAGATGCCCGGCGCTCCCACCGTTCCACGCATTTCGCGTTGGCCGCCACGCGTCAGGCGCTCAACGATGCCAAGCTAACGATTGACTCATCGAATGCCGAAAACGTCGGCGTGGTAATCAACACTGGCGGCGGCGGCATGAGTTACCTTGAGGAAGGCGTGCAAGCGCTGGTGTCTGGAGGTCCTCGCAAGATCGGGCCTTTCTTTCTGCCTATGGTGATGCCCAATGCGGTCGCGTGCCAGGTCTCGATCGCGATTGGCGCGAAAGGTCCGCTCCTCACTTCGACTCTCGCCTGCGCCAGCGGGAACTATGCGCTGATCGAAGCGATGCGCATGTTGCAGCGCGGCGAGGCCGACGTGATCGTCGCGGGGGGCAGCGAATCGGGAATCGTCAAGCTCTTTATCGCCGCGTTCGGCAACATCGGCGCGCTCTCCAAGCGCAACGACGACCCGGCGCGCGCCAGCCGGCCTTTCGACCGCGATCGCGATGGTTTTGTTTATGGCGAGGGCGCGGCGGTGATGATACTGGAAACCGAGGCGCACGCGCGCGCGCGCGACGCGCGCATTTACGCCGAGGTCGCGGGCGGCGCGCTGACGAGCGATGCGTATCACATCACCGCGCCGGACACGAACGGCGACGGCGCGCGCCGCGCGATGGCGCGCGCGTTGCAGAGCGCACACGCCAAACCCGAGGATGTTGACGTCGTCTTCGCGCACGGGACGAGCACGCCGCTCAACGATACGACCGAGACGAAGGCGATCAAAGCCGTCTTCGGCGAACATGCCTATCGTCTGGCGGTCAGCGGAATCAAATCCATGGTCGGACACCAGATTGGCGCGGCGGGCGCAGTATCGGCGCTCGCGGCGACGCTCGCGATCCGGGATGGAGTGGTTCCCCCGACCATCAACTTGGAGAATCCAGACACCGAATGCGACTTGGATTATGTGCCGAATGTCGCGCGGCAACGAAAGGTGAGCGCGGCGATGGTCAACGCGTTT
Organism: Chloroflexota bacterium; assembly: GCA_016208315.1. Classification (GTDB taxonomy): domain Bacteria; phylum Chloroflexota; class Anaerolineae; order UBA4142; family UBA4142; genus JACQYF01. The sequence goes on from JACQYF010000196.1 coordinate 5,142, forward strand.
GGTTTTGGGGGACAGAACGTGGCCTTGCTGCTGCGAAGCTATCACGCCAACGGCAAATGAGGGGTTTTATCCGCGAATCTACGCGAATCTCCGCCAATTCTCTTCTTTATTGGCGTGATTCGCGTAGATTCGCGGATAACTCATTTCTTGTAGGTCAGCCGAATTTCCTCGTCCGATGCATCCACAACGGCGGTCCCGCCGTTATCCGCAAGCGCGCCGAACAGCATGGCCTCCGCGAGTGGTTTCCGCAACTTGTCGTCAATCAGCCGCGTCATCGGCCGCGCGCCGAAATCCTTGTCGTAACCGTGCTCGGCGAGCCAGTCGCGCGCCGCGGCCGTCAATTCCAGTGTCACGCGTTTCGGATGGAGCGCGGTCTGCAATTCGCCGATTTGTTTGTCCACGATCTGCTTGATCGTCTCCGACGACAACGTATCGAAACGCACGACAGCATCCAACCGGTTGCGAAATTCCGGGTTGAACAAGCGCTCGATCGGCTTTTTCGCGGGGTCGCCGCTTTGCTGCGCGCGAAAACCGATGGGCTGCATCGTCAGTTCGCGCGCGCCCGCGTTCGTCGTCATGATGAGGACGACGTTACGAAAGTCGGCTTTGCGGCCGGTGTTGTCCGTCAAAGTCGCGTGGTCCATCACTTGCAGCAGAATATTGAACAAGTCCGGGTGCGCCTTTTCGATTTCGTCGAGCAGCACGACCGAGTACGGCTGGCGGCGCACGGCATCGGTCATCAAGCCGCCCTGATCGAATCCCACATAGCCGGGCGGCGCGCCGATAAGACGGCTGACCGTGTGCTTTTCGGAATACTCGCTCATATCGTAGCGCAGCAATTCGACGCCCAGCGCGTGGCTGAGCACGCGCGCTAGCTCGGTCTTGCCCACGCCGGTCGGGCCGAAAAACAGGAATGAGCCGACCGGCTTGTTCGGCAGGCGCAAGCCCGCGCGCGACAGGCGAATCGCCGAGACGATGGCCTCGATCGCGCGGTCTTGGCCGAAAATGTGCTGCCGCAGCGCGGCGTCGAGACTTTCGAGCCGCTGGCGCTCGTTGCCCGAAACCGTCTCCGCGGGCACTTTGGCCATCGCGGCGACGACAACCTCGATGTCCGCGCGTGTCAGAATTTGCTTGCGTTCCTTCTCCGGGCGAATGCGCTGCCGCGCCCCTGCCTCGTCCAAAACGTCAATCGCCTTATCGGGCAAAAAACGCTCGTTGATGTGCTTGGCCGATAATTCCGCCGCGGCGCGCAGCGCCTCGTCCGTGTACGTTACCCCGTGATGGGCTTCGAAATGGGCCTTGAGTCCCGTGAGGATTTGCACGGTTTCTTCTACCGACGGCTCGAGAATGTCAATCTTTTGAAAGCGCCGCGCCAAACCGCGGTCGCGCTCGAGCGTTTTGAATTCCTCGTGCGTGGTCGAGCCGATGCAACGCAGCTCGCCGTTCGCGAGCGCGGGCTTGAGCAGACTCGACGCGTCCACCGAACCGCCGCTCACTGCGCCCGCGCCGACCAGCGTGTGAATCTCGTCAATGAACAAGATCGCGTCGGGTTTCTTTTCCAGTTGCTTGAGCACGCCCTTGACGCGCTCTTCGAACTGGCCGCGAAACTTGGTGCCCGCCAGGACGAGGCCCATATCGAGCGCGTAGATGCGCGCGTCCTTCAGCAAGTCGGGCACATCGCCGGAGTGAATGCGCTGCGCGAGACCTTGCGCCATTGCGGTTTTGCCCACGCCCGGATCGCCGACAAAGAGCGGGTTGTTCTTGAGGCGGCGGCAGAGCACTTGGACGGTCCGTTCCAACTCGGCGTCGCGCCCGATGACGGGATCGAGCTTGCCCGCCGCGGCGAGCGCGACGAGTTCGGTCGTATACGCGGCGAGCGGGTCACGCGCCGGCGCTTGCTCGGGTTCCTCTGCCCCGACCTGCGGCGCGTCTTTGCCAATACCGTGCGAGACATAGTTCAACACGTCGAGGCGCGTCACGCCCTGCTGTTCCAACAAATAACGCGCGTGCGAATCCTTTTCTTCCAACAAAGCCGCCAACACGTCGCCACTCTCGATCTGCTCCTGGCCCGAATTCTGCGCGTGCCAAAAGGCGCGCGAGAGGACGCGCCCCAACCCCACCGTTTGCTCCGGCTCGACCGGCGTTCTACCGGGCAGCGGTTGGAGATTCTTGTCGAGATACTTTTTCAGTTCTTTTTGCAACTTGTCCAGGTCTGCGCCGCACGCCCGCAAAATATCGTGCGCCCTTTCCTCGCGCAACAACGCGAGCAAAAGATGCTCGAGGGTGATAAACTCGTGCCGCCGCGCGCGGGCATCCACCCAGGCGTCGTGCATGCACTGGCGCAGCGATTGGGGTAGGGTCGGTTCGCTCATCTATGCAACATCCTCAATCATTCCGGCTCCATGGTACACATCAGTGGAAATTCGTGCTCTTGCGCGAGCTGTCGCACGCGTTCGACGTGCGTTTCGGCGATCTCGCGCGGGTAAACGCCGACGCGGCCGATGCCCTTTTGATGCACGTCGAGCATGATGCGAATCGCTTCCGCTTCGGACTTACGGAACACGCGGACCAAGACCATGACGACGAAATCCATCGTCGTGTAATTGTCGTTATGCAGCAACACTTTGTACATTCGGGGGACATCAATTTTTTGCTGCGTTTCCTGCTGCGTGGAAACGCCCCCCTCTTCGTCCGCCCAGCGCTCCGGCATTTTCTTCCGCTCTATTTCGCGCTAGAGAGCGCTCACTCCTCAAACGCACTTACTCCTCAAGCGCGTTCACTCTTGAGTGGAATTTTAACACGGTTAGGCGTTGTTGCCAAGTGGAGAAGTGCGGTCGCGCGTCATTGCGAGCGTTTTTTGCGAAGCAATCTTCCTCTTTGCATCGGCGCTCCAGGACATTGAGGAAGATTGCTTCGCAAAAAACGCTCGCAATGACAA
>JACQYF010000197.1 GCA_016208315.1 Chloroflexota bacterium
TATGAGCGAGCGGGGCTGGTGAGTGAAGCGGTGCCGTACCAGGTGCGGGCGGGGGATGCGGCGCGGCAGCGGTATGCGAACGAGACGGCGATCGGGTATTATCGGCGGGCGTTGCCTCATCTCCCCGAATCCGAACGCGTCCAGGTCATGCTCAATCTCGGTCAGGTACTAGAGTTCGTCGGCAAGTGGGACGAGGCCGAAGCGCTTTATCGGCAAGCATTGGAATTGTCGGATTGTTTGGAGAATGCGCACTCGCGGGCGCGCTGCGAGTTGACGCTCGGCGTTCTATTGCATCACAAGGGTGAAGACGGCGAGGCGCTAAGTTGGCTCAAGTACGCCAAAAGTGACTTTGAAGCCGCGGAAGATTTGGAGGGCACCGGTAATGTCCTCGAAAATGTGGGTTTGATCCATAATTGGCAGGGCGATTATCCGCGCGCGCTCGAAGCGCATCAACAACATTTGGGCATCGCGGCCAAACTGAACAATCCCTACGAGATGAGTCAAGCGTTTGGCAATCTCGGCGTGGTGTACTGGCAGCAAGGAAATTATGAGCGCGCGATGGGTTTTTACCAGCGGCAGTATGAGATTGCCAAGCAGATTGGCGACCCCTTGGGCATGAGCCGCGCGCTGGGACGCAAAGGCGTCTGCTATCGCGAACAAGGCGACCTGGGTCGCGCGCTCGCGACGTTTCAAGAGCGTCTCAAGTTGAGCGAAGAGATCGGCGATCAACTTGGCGTCAGCTACGCCCTGGGTGACATCGGCCTGGTCTATTACGCGCAGGGCGAGCTGGCGCGCGCCCTCGCGCACTTGACGCGCCAACTCGAGCTCGCACAGCAATTCGGCGCGCAGCGCGGCATCAGCCAGGGCCTGCGGAATATGGGCCTGCTTTATCTCGACCACGGCGATTGCGCGCGCGCGAACGTGGCTTTCACGACCAGTCTGCAGATCGCCCTCCAGATCGGCGACCGGCGCATGGTGGGCTACACGGTCGGCGACCTCGCCGACGTATATCGCGCGGATGGCCGGCGCCGCGAGGCCGAGCCGCTGGACGCGCGCGCGGCTACGTTGTTGCGCGAGCTGAACATTCCCTATTTTCTGTGCGAGCGGCTATGCTCTATGGCGGACGCGTTGTTCGCCGAAGGCCATGCCGCCAAAGCGCAAGCGTTGGCCGCCGAAGCGGCTAAGATCGCGGACGGGATCGGCCGCAACGACATCCGATTCAGGGCACAGGTCCTGGCGACGCGTTTACGCGCCGCGACCTCGCCGGCTGCCAAAGCAAGCGGCATCGTCAAGTTGCAAGCGCGGCTAGCCGAGACCACGGACGAAAACGAGCAAGCCGAGTTGGATTATGCCCTCTGGCAGCTGAACAAGGCGCAGACAAACTGGCGCAAAGCGGCGGCCAAACTGTATCGCAAAATGCACAGCCAGATGCCCAAGCGCCTGTATCGCGAGCGATACGTGGAACTGGCAGATGGGCCTCTGCCCGATCCGCTGCCGCTGCCGGCCCTGTCTGTTGTCAATGGCAGGGAGGCGCCCATCCTCCAAGATTTGCTAGAGCAGGTGGACGATGTGATCGCCCGCTTGAAACCGCCCAAGCGCAAGTAACCACGACTTTCGCTCGTCATGCTGAGAACCCAATGCCCCGGGGCATGCACGAGAACAGAAACGCGCGCAGGTTCGTAGTACGCGGTTCCGAGGCAACGAGGAAAGCGCCCTTTGCGGAGTCGCGTTATGCGCGGGCCGGAACGGCACTCCGCAAACACCGCTGCGTGCCGGACTACGAACGAACGCCCAAGTTTCTGGGTAGCGCGGCGAAGCATCTCGCGATTTGAAGGAGAGACCCTTCGCGGAGTTTACACTGAGCGAAGCGAACGTGCTCAGGGTGACAAGATCAAAAGAGCATCTCGGCTCGCAACCCGAGATGCTCTTTCTATTTCCCTCCGCGAATCTTCGCCAATCCTCGCGAAGAACAAAAACATAGTAGTGAAGATTAGCGAGATTCGCGGAAAAACGGTTTGATGTATTTTTCGGGCCGCTCGCCCCCTCTTATTATCAGGATGGAGCGAATGAGCACGCATTCGGTTTCTGACGATCAACTGGTCGCGTTTGCGGCGGGCGAATTGAATGATGCGGACTGGTCCGTGGTGGCCGCGCACGTCGTAGATTGCGCCGAGTGTTCGGCGTCCGTCGCGCTCCTGCGCGCGGTTGGCGCCGTGTTGCGAACCGATGACAGCATAGCGCCAACGGCAGACGCGGTGGCGCGCGCCGAGCAACTCTTTGCGTCGCGCGCGCCGCAAGTTCCGGCCCAGCGCATGGGCGGTTTTTGGCACGCGCTTTCAGGATGGTTTCGCCCGCCGCAGCGTTTCACCGCAATGTCCACGCTGACGGCCGGGTTCGTCGCGACGGCGCTCTTGTTGGGCGGCGTGGCACTTTTGCGGGTCACGCTCCCAAGCACTCTGCCGGGCGATACGCTCTATCCGGTCAAAAGGTCGTTCGAAGGGTTGCAGCTCGCGGCCGCGATTGATACGCCCGGCAAGATTCTGGTGGAAATGGCGATTGCGCGCACGCGGGTTTCGGAATTGCAGGGGCTGGTCGCCCGGGGACGCTATGGTGAAATTCCGCAGACGACCCAAGAATACGAGGAACATGTAGAAGTCGCGACGACAACCCTCAAGCAAGTGGTCACCCAGAATCCGACGGGCAACGCGCAATTGGCGCAAAAGGTCGCGACGGATTTATCCAAGCAGACCGAAACCCTTGCCGCTTTGCGCCAATCCGGCCCCGCGACCGTCCAGGAGCAAATCGGGCGCGCGGCAAGCATCTCGAGTGCCGCGCATTCTGCTGTGCAGCGTGAGTTGGAAACCATCCAAGCGCCATTGCTTCCCACCCGTACGCCGACGTTAACCGTCACGGCGTCACCCGCTGCGACGAATGCGCCAACAGTCGGCATTACACTCACCGCTATACAGACGCCGCAATCCGCCGCGAGTCTTACGCCGACCTTATTCACGCCCGAAGTAACGTCGTCACCGCAGGTGACGGCAACGCCGCAGGTGACGGCAACACTCGCGGTGACGGCAACACTCGCGGTGACGGCGTCACCAACGGTGACGACTACGTCGCTTGTGACCCCAACGGCGACACTTACGGTTACGGCGTCACCGCAGGTGACGACTACGCCCACCGCGGCAAACACACCCACGCGCACGGCAACACCCACCGCGTCACCCACGCGGACCGCAACGCCCACCGCATCGCTAACCCGGACTGCGACCCCGACGCCGACCGTCACGGCGACCCCAACACCTACTCCAACGAACACACCTGAGCCGGCGGATACACCCGCGCCCCCGTTACCGTTCCCGCCCTTTCCGCCGGTCGTACCGTCCATTTCGCGGCCCGGCCTTAACCGCGAGCCGTCTCACCCGCCGCAATCGAAACCAATCAGTCAACCAGTCAATTAGTCAACTCGTAACTGATTCCTAACTGACTGATTGACTAATTGACAATCGCGCAGCAATCTACGCAAACTCTTCCACGACCTGCGCCATTCTTTCCCCGATGTGGATCGCTATGTGAACCTGGAAGGGTCGTCTCTCGTTTGGCGCGCGGATGCGCCCTACACGTTGGACGTTTCCGAATTCCAGGAAAAGGTTGAGCACGCGGGCAGCGCGGCTGAGCTGCGCCAAGCGATCGCGCTCTACAAGGGTCCCTTGTTCCAAAGCTGCTACGACGATTGGGTGCTCCCGGAACGCGAACGCTTGCAGCAAATGTATCTCGCCGCGCTGGGTCGTCTGGTGGAAATGCTGGAGAACCAGGGCGACTATCGCGGGGCGATCCAATACGCCCAACTCTTGCTGCACCACGACCCGCTGCACGAAGATGTCTACCGCACCCTCATGCGCCTCTACGCCCTCGGCGAGGATCGCGCCGCGGCGCTGCGCACCTACCAGACCTGCCGAGCCGTGTTGCAGAAAGAACTGGACGTCGAACCCAGCCCCGCCACCCACCAGGCCTACCAACGCCTGCTCGAGCTCCCGTCGGCCGCCAAGCCCGCGGCGCATCCCGCCCCGCCGCTGGTCGGCCACAGCCGGGAATG
>JACQYF010000198.1 GCA_016208315.1 Chloroflexota bacterium
CTACTTTTTGACGCACAGCTTGGCATCTACTTTCTTGATGGCTTCGTCTACGGTGATCAGACCCTGCGGCAGGCCTTCGTTGATCGCCGCGGTGCGCGCATCAACAAAATCGCCGCAACTGACCCCGGGTCCGACGGCACGTTCCATGCCAGCGTAGACCCTGTCCATTTCCTCCCAGTACCACTTCCACTGGTCTACACCCTTGAGATCCTTCGGCCAATCTTTGACCGGATCATACTTGATGGCGCTGGGGATTTGGGTGAGGGCCGTCCAGAGCGCGCCGTACTTGGGCTGCGCCGCGAACTTGAGGATGTCTTTGGCGATGTCGGGGTTCTTGGAGGTCTTGAGCGCCATGTACCCCGACTCGAACGCGGCCCAGAGGGTGTTGTTGAACTTGGCGCCGTCCTTCAGCGGATACTTCATCATGCCGAACTTGAACTCAGGCGATTGCCCACCTTCGGCGACCGGCTTGAAGGCGCGGCCGCTGTACCAGCTCGGCACGTAGAGCATGCACGCCTTTTGCTGCGTGTGGAAGTAAACGTGGAACTCGTCAATCGTCATCGTGGCGACGCTTTTGGGCCACATGCCCGCGACGCGCAACTGCTCGAGCCAGTTCAGGACTTGGCGTATCTCGGGCGTGTTCCAGGAGGTCATACCGTTGTCGTAATCGGCTTGCTTTTCCCGGCCCACCAGTTGGGTCATGGCGGCCCAGATGGGGAAGAGCGCCGGATAGTTTCGATTGCCGACCGCGTCGGCGACGCCGGCATAGCCCGCGGCGTTGCACTTTTTCACCACGTCCACAAACTGGTCTTTGGTGAATTGGTTGTTTGCCGGAACTTGGATGCCGAGCTTGCTAAAGATCTCGCGGTTGTACAGGATCATCAGCGCCTGGACGCCAATTTCGAAATTGTAGACGCCTTTGGTGTGCGGGAATGTCCCGGCGATCTTAACCCCGTCTACGAATTTGTCGTAGGGTAGTGTACTCTCCAAATCCAAGACCCATCCCGCTTTTACGTTGTTGTCGAGGTCAACGTCAGTCGAGATGTCGGGCGCGCCTTGACCGGCGGTCAACGCGGCTTTCACCGCGGTTTGAAGCGGGGGCGCATCCCACCAGGTGAGGATGATGTCCACGTCGGGATGCGTGGCTTCATAGTCGGCGACGATGGTCTCGATCACTTGGCGCTTGAGCGGCTCGTTCGCCCAGTGACTCCACCAGGTAATGACTTTTTTGCCCGGTACAGGAGTCGCGGGGATCGGGTTAGTCGGCGTTGGAGGCACGGCAGTAGCCACGGCGGCTTTGGTAGGCGCAGCCGTGGGGGGTGGCTGAGTTGGAGCCGTAGTCGGCGGCGGCTGAGGCGGCGTTGCCGTTGGCGCGGGCGGCTGGGTAGCCGCCGGGGCCGAGGTCGCCGCGGGGGCTTGGGTTGGCGCAGGTGGTGCGGCCGTCGGAGGAACGGGTGTAGGAGGAACAGGAGTTGGCGGAGCGGCGCAGGCAGCCAGAAGCACCAGTAAAAGCGCGATGCCTAGAAAACGGGCTTCTTTGCGAACCATTTTCTTTTCTCCTTTGAGTTAAAGCGCAAAAGGACGAGTGAGCGATAAGACGCTATGCGATGCTCGATTTCTGTTGTCAACCACCTCCTTTGGCCCGAATGACATCCCGCGCGGCTGCGGCAATGTCCTCTGGCTGCATACCGTGATGAGTAAACAACTCGTCAATCCCGCCGCTATTCACCCAGCGGTCGCGCACGCCAATGCTTTTGAGTGGCGCGGGGCAATGCTCCCCGAGCACTTGCGCGACCGCCGATCCAAAGCCGCCGATAACAGTCGCGTTTTCCGCGGTGATCGCGCAACCCGTTTTGGTCACGGAGCGGACGATCAGATCGCAGTCAATCGGTTTGATCGAAGCAAGATGGACGACCTCCGCGCGGATGGATTCGGCGGCGAGCAGGTCCGCGGCGCGCAAGCAGAGCGACGTCATCATGCCGGTCCCAAACAACGTCACATCGCGCCCCGGTCGAAGGACCACGCCTTGACCCCATTCGAAACGATGGTCGGCGCCGAAGATGTCCGGCAGGGTGAGGCGCGTGACGCGGAAATAGACGGGGCCGGGTGTGACGACGGCGGCGCGCATGATCGCGCGCAGATCGTTATTATCGCCGGGGTCGGCCACGCGCATGTTCGGCATCGCGCGCATCACGGCCAGATCCTCGATAGAATTGTGGGACGCGCCCGCGCGGCTGGTCGGGACTCCCGGATAGGAACCGGGAATCTTGACGTCGAGCTTTGGGTAGCAAATCGAAATTCCAATCTGATCCAGCGCGCGACGCGCGACGAAAGCCGAAAACGTCGAAGGAAATGGGATGAACCCGCTGAGCGCCAGCCCGGCCGCGATGCCGAATAGATTCTGTTCCGCGATCCCGACTTGAATAAAGCGGTCGGGGAATGCTTTCTTGAACGCGACCGTCTTGGAAGAAGTGTTCAAGTCCGCGTCGAGCACGATCAAGTTCTTGTATTCGTGCCCAAGTTCTACGAGCGCGCTCGCAAAAGCATCGCGCATCTCCGGCGCGTGCTCCGGCTCATTCTCCGCCATAAAAGGTCTCCTTCTTGACCGGCGCATTCAGTCGGCTGTAGCCCTCCTCCGCCTTGCCATGATTACGCGCCATCTCGCGCAACATGCGGTCGGCGGTCAAGGGATCGGGCGCGTGCGTGTGCCATTTGTAGTTAAACTCGGCGGTTGCTACGCCGCGGCCTTTGACGGTATGCGCGATGAGAATGATGGGCTTGCCGCGCGGCTTGATCCAGCGCGCTTGATAGATCGCGGCCGCGAGCGCTTGCAGGTCATGCCCGTCGCTTTCGATCACCTCCCAACCAAAGGCACGCCATTTGTCCGCCAGCGGCTCGATATTCATCAAATCCCAGACGAATCCTTTCGCCATGACTTTGTTGTAATCGAGAATGGCGATCAGATTGTCGAGATGATATTGGGCGGCGGACATCGCGGCCTCCCAGATATTCCCCTCGTTGGTTTCGCCGTCGCCGAGAATGCAAAAAATCCGTGCGCGCGGCTTTTCCTTGAATCGCAGGCCGAGCGCCAGCCCGACGGCGATGGAGAGGCCCATGCCGAGCGGCCCGCCCGACGTTTCCAATCCCGGCGTGCGCGTCATGTCGGTGTGGCCTTCGAGCATGCCGTCGAGTTCGCAGTAACTGTAAATTTCTTTCACGGGGAAAAAGCCGCGGAGCGCCAGGGCGGCATAGAGGGCGGGGGAGCCGTGAGCTTTGGAGAGAACGAGGCGATCGCGCTCATCCCAACCTGGATTGCCGGGATCAATTCGCAATTCGTGGAAATAAAGCAAGGCCAGAATCTCCGCCATCGAAAGCGAGCCGCCTAAGTGGCCCCATTGTCCGAAAGTAATCATCTCGACGGACAGGCGTCGGATTTGATAGGCCATCTCCTCAAGGCGCGCCGCTGCTTGTGAGCTGAGGTGTAGATTCATGCCACACCGCCGAGCGGTCTGACAAAATCCTCCAACATGCTGCGGATCTGGTCGCGCAAATTTTCCAAATGTACCCGCATCGCCGACTCCGCCGCTTGGGGGTCTCCCGCGCCGATGGCTTGCGCGATGCGCTGGTGCTCATCCACTGCGGTTTCCATGCGGGATTCGATGGCGGCCATCCCTTGGCGCATGCGATGCCATTGCGCGTTCAGGTCGTTGATGATCTCTTGGACGCGATCATTTTTCGCGCCCAGGTAGATCGCCGCGTGGAACGCTTCATCCGCGCGCAGATAGGCCTGCTTGTCGTGCGCCTTGGCGGCCGCGGCCATCGCTTTGACGGTTTTCGCCAATTCCTGCGCGGTTGCCTTGGCGCTGCGTTCCGCCGCGTGCGCGGCGCAGAGACCTTCCAATCGAATCTTGATCTCGAAAATGTCGAGCAATTCCAGCGTGGTGAGCGCACGCACGACCGCCCGGCGGTTGGGACTGGTTTCGACGAGACCTTCGCGGCTCAATTCGCGAATCGCTTCGCGCACGGGGGTACGCGAGATTCCCAGTTCCGTCGCGATGGTTTCCTCGAGCAGCGCTTGGCCCGGCGAATACTTTTGCTCGAGAATCGCATCTTTGAGAAAATGGTAGGCGAGATGTTTACGAGTGTCCTGTGCCATCCTGTATGCCATCTCCATTCAGAATGTATACCAAAGTGTATACATTTTACAGCGATTTTCGCCGCGTGTCAATACCGAATTCTGACTGGCGCGGCTTGACGAAACGCGCGCTTTTAGATACAATACGTCTCGTAAGTTGGGGAGTAGCCAGCCCAAGTGGTTGCGAACAATCGTCAGGACACCCTTAGGGGTCGGTTGTTCGCTAGTGCTTACGCACAATCGGCGAGACCAACACGACACCTGTTGCCGTGTGCGTCTCGCTTTTCGTTTGGCCACCGGCGACGGACATCAACTTCAACGAGGTGAACCATGTTTTTCTTTGATCCACTCTATTTGCTGTTCAGTATCCCGGCGCTCTTGCTCGGCCTCTGGGCGCAGTGGCAAGTCCAGTCGGCGTATAACAAATTCTCACGGGTACGGACGGCGACAGGCGTAAATGGCGCGCAAGCCGCGCGGCGCATCCTGGACATGAACGGAATGCGTCACGTTGCCGTCGAGCGCGTGGAAGGATTTTTGAGCGATCACTACGATCCGGCCCACAAGGTCTTGCGGCTCAGCCCACAAGTGTACGAGGGGAGCAGTCTTGCCTCAGTCGGCGTCGCGGCCCACGAAGCCGGACACGCTCTTCAAGATCGTGATGGCTTTGCGATGCTCAAGTTGCGGAGCGCGATGGTACCCAGTGTACAGATCGGCAGTTGGCTGGGGCCGATCATCTTTCTTGTCGGCTTTTTCATGTCGGGGTTTGTCGGTCAAACTATCGCGTGGGCGGGGCTGATTCTTTTTGGCGCGACGGCCGTGTTTGCGCTGGTGACCTTGCCCGTCGAGTTTAATGCCAGCAGTCGCGCCAGGCAGTTGCTGGTCTCGCACGGCGTTCTTTCGCCGATGGAGTTGTCGGGGATCAATAGCGTGCTGAACGCGGCAGCGCTAACCTACGTCGCGGCGGCCGCGCAGGCGATTTCGACCTTGCTGTACTATGGGTTCCTGATGATGAGCCGTCGGGACGAGTAATCAAAGAGTACTGTTGGCGATTATCGCGATGCCGGTGCGGTAAGGTACTCTCACGTGCGCCGGCGGAAACTCCAAACGAGGATTCCGATCGCCAATAACAGCGTCGCCCCGATGGGGATCGCCCAGCCCAAGTCGGCCGCATTGTCGGACGCGCTCGCGGGCGGCGCGGGATTCGGCGCCTTCGTTGGGGTAGGCGTGGGGATTTGGCCGCTGGGGACGGGTTTCCCTTGCAGCGCGTCCATGCCGCCCGGCGCGTTCAAATGAATCATGTAGATGTCATAGTTGCCGCGGCGCGGAGCGGTTGCTCTAGTCACTGGAATGACGAGCAAGGCGAAGAGCGCGGCGAACGCGCACGCTGCCAGCGCAAGGCGAGCCAAAGCCATAACGTCTCTTTACTTGGGCAGCGTGACGATGCCCAATTGTTGCAGTTCGCCGAGGTCGTCCGATTCGACCCAGATCTCTGCGATCTTGCCATTGGCAAGACGAAAGAGATTCATCCCCGTGGCAACTACCTCTTTGCCGGTCGGCTTGGCGCCCATGTATTCGCCCGTATGGCGCGCGCGAAACGTCCAGCGCAGGAGCGCCTTGTCCGCTTCGGCGATCTGGTCTTCGAGGGTGAAACGCACGTCGGAGTAGATCGCGCGCAGATTTTTGGCGCGCTGACGCAGTGTGTCAGCGCCGCGGAACGTTTGTGCCCCGGCGTGCCCGACCAAATCGGGCGCGATGATCTCGTCAATCACCGCGAGGTTATTTTGGTTCCAGAGTTCCTCAATATACCGGCGTGCGATGGCTTTGTTCTGTTCAGTTGACATGGCTTGTTCCTCCTTAATCGTATCTTACGCCGAATGCTCGTGAATGCCAGTCCGAAAAGTATCCACTTTATGCTCAGTTTCTGCCGTGGGGACGCTTGGCCCTCATTTGCGGCCTGCCACACGAACTGTCGTTTTCTTCTTCCCTTTTTCTTCCGGCTTTGGTAGAGTTTCCTTCACCCTGAACTTGACGATTCTCGTTATTAGCCCGAACGGAATGGGTTTGTCCAGTGGAAACTGGACCGTTCCCTTTCCCCCTTTATATTTCGCCAGCTCTGCTTTGAATTTCTCGGCGCCTCTGGGCGCAGGATACACCGAGACATGTTTCTCGAATCCGGCAAAATAGATCAGATATTTACCGTTCAGAGTGAAGGTCGGGATTTGATAGCTAATGGTTTCTGCCGCGCCGGGCGCGGCCTTTCTAATCGTCGTCCGTATCTTTTGTAGAATCGCTTGAACATCGTTTGGGAAGCCCGCGATATAGGCGTCAACATTTTTTGGCGCTGTTCGCTTTGTTCTCATATCGCCTCTTTCGTCATCGCTCCACTCCGCTGTACTGCGGGTAACGCGCTTGATACCCAAGCCAACTGCCGAGGCGTGCCAAGGCGCCAAACAAGATGTCTACCGCGCTCATCGGAATGCCAGCCGGATAGGCCAGCGGGCTGGCGGCTTTTGCCAGGACGGCGAATTGCAGGAGATTGGGCAGGCCATCCTTGCCGACCTTGCCATCTCGCGCGAGGGCGAAGAGTGACTCGAAGAACTCTTCGCTGCCGCTGATCAGCTTCACGTTCGGCTCATCAAGCTCGAAGTTCTGCCGCATATGCAGTTCCTCGTCGCTTACGCTCCACGGATGCATGTGCGTGCTGCCTTTTGGGATGTGGATCGTATCTCCGGGTCGGGCGGAATGCTCTTGGCCGTTCAACTTGTAGCGAGCCGCGCCTGAAAGGATCTCAAACCGTTCCGAGAAGACCGGATGAAAGTGCTCTGGCGGGAATTTCCCTTGATGCGGCTTGATGAACCACTCGACTTCCCAACGGGTTCCGCCATTTTCTTTGGCGCAAGTCAGGAAGAGTATCCGCTGGCCGGTGACCGGGTTTTCGATCATCTGACCTGTATTTGCCATATGGCGTGCTCCTTCGTCGTTTGCGATATTGATAGATCAGACGTGTTGATCAACGAGCATTGGGTTGCCATCGGGGTCCATCAGCATGAAACTTGCAGGGCCCGTCGTACTCTCATCTGCCTCGCTCATCAATTCCACACCTTGCGCCTTCAACTGCTTCTGTAGTTGCCGGATATCCGTGAAAGCAGCCAACTTTTGGGCATTACTGTCCCAGCCGGGGTTGAAGGTTATCAAATTCCTCTCAAACATCCCTTGAAAGAGACCAATCACATGCCTGGCAACTTGACGCCGCTAATCTCCCAGTGTATACTCAAAACAAAGGAGAACGAAATGCTAGGCGTACAACTGACCGATATCCTCATCATCATTCTGGTCGCCGTGATTATTTTTGCGCCGATGCGCCTGCCTCAAATGGTGCGCGGACTCAAGAGCATGTTCTCCGAGTTCCGCAAAGAGGTTCGACAAAACGATACGGCCGCAGATTCTCCCAAGAACAAGTCTAAAGGGAGATAGAAAAGAGCAGACCTATCCCTGGGTCTGCTCTTTTTGATCCGAAAAATCGCGGACGCGCGCCAACTGAAAAATGCCGCGCACCCCGTCGCGCTCACTGCTCGATAATTCTGGACAGTGATTTGAGAACGTTGGATACCACATTGCGTACATCCCCACACTCATCATGGGGGTCAAACTGCACCTATGACGCCGACGCCCTAGATGCGACACGAACAGTTCTGTCGGCTTAATCCCCTGGTTTCACCCTTTTGCGTGCTGTATTTTTATTACCGCACACGCGGCGGCGCCGCCACCGTCACTCGCGCCAATCTTACTCACACCAGCAACTCTCGTCAAGGGGGTAAGTAGATTGGCCGTGGTTTCATCTCCTTGGATTAATTGCAGCCGCCTGACTCAATCGCGTGCGCGTTGGAGCACGCGCTGCGCGAGAAGCGTGAGCCAGCGCGAGGGCGTTTTCTTTTCTCCGCAATCCCACTCTTGCCATGCCTTCCACACCGATTCGGGCGTAAAGCGGCCTTGCGCGTCCGCTTTCGGGACGATGATCTCGACCATCGCCTGAAAACGCGAATCGCGCCGCGCGAAGGGAAACTGCGAGAGCACGTCGAGCACGTGAAGGACGTCGTACCAGACGAGGGGCGCTTTCAGCTTGGTGAAATCAGTGCCCATGAAGAACATGTATGGATGTTGCTCGCGGCGCGTCGCCCAACACGAGAGCAGAGTCTCGACGGCCGCGTGACTCGCTTTGCTACTCCGCCATTGCGGCACTTGGGCCAGTACCTTGAGCATGACGAGGTTCGCGTACGGGCAGGGGTCATCTTTGCGTCCGGGACCGCGAAATTTGCCGAGTTCGGGTGAGACCGCGCAGGGAAAGCCGTTGTCGCGAACAAGACTCGCTAGATGCTGAACGGCGGCGCGGACCTGATCCTCGTGCAGCCCCAATTTGATCAGCGCATACGTGACGAGCGGCGCATCGCACAGCGCCCACGCGAATTGCTCTTTGCCGGTCCCGCCGAAATGGACGGGGATGTTCATCAGCACCTGAAACGGCCCCTGCGCCGATTGATGCTTGAGGACGCGCGCGATGATCCGGTCCATGCCGGGATCGCCGGCCCTTAAACCCAGGTCCGCGAGGAAGGTGAGTTGGTGCAGCGGATGCCCGGCGCTCTTGTGGCTCGCAATCGGCTGCACGGGCCAGTCCGCCAGCCCCTTGACCAACGCTCGCACTTGTGGATGCGCGAGCATCGCCGCGCGCGCGGCGCGGACATCGGCATTCTTCTCCGGCTGATTGAGGAGGTCCACGCGGGTGCGATACTGCACCCACGGCGGACCTTCGAGCAGCCATTCAATGGTCGTATCCATCGTTAGCTCTCCTTCAAGGAGACATGACGCCGCCGGCCGTTCTCTGCGAAAGCGGGATCATCGTGCAAATCACATGCTGAAACTCGACGCGGGAGTAGCCGGCGCGATTGTAGCACCACGCGCCGCGCGCGTCAATTATTCGGATGATCGCCCATGGTCTGGGGTCTAGACAACTGAACACAATTTAACTAAACTGGCTCGTGCCGGAACGATGTTGGTCGGTTCCTTCCTGATTCGGTGTGTATTGTGCCGACACGCTGCTTGGCCAATTCCGGCGAGAAGTGCCTCTGGCGCTGCCTCAAGGAGTGATGATGGCCCCTGTCCCTCTGGCTACGGCAGCCACTCCCATGCTCCGCGTCTATCTGTTGGGCGCGTTGCGGATCGAACGCAACGCGCAGCCGATCCGCCTGCCCACGCGCAAAGTGGAATCCCTGCTGGTATACCTCATCCTACACCCTGAACCCCATCCACGCGAAAAACTCGCCGCGCTCCTCTGGGGCGATTCCAGCGACGAACTCGCGCGCCGCTCCCTCCGAACTGCGCTTACGACACTTCGCAAAGCATTGGGCGATGACATTCTCCTTGCCGACCGCGAGACGGTTCAGGTAAACCCAGATCGCTCGGTCTGGTTTGACGCGCTCCACTTGGCGCAAGCCGCCGCGGATGATCCACAGTCTGCCATCGCACTATACCAAGGCGACCTGTTGCCGGATTTCTACGACGATTGGATTCTCGTCGAGCGCGAGCGTTTGCGCGCACTCTACCTCGACACGCTCTTGCGCCTTGCCCAGCATGCGCGTTCCCGCAGCGAATACGCGCAAGCGATGGACTGGGCACAGAAGGTACTCGCCAGCGACCCCGCGAACGAGAAGGCATATCAACACCTCATCTTCTGCTCCGCCGCGCTGGGCGACCGCATCGGCGCGCTCAAGCAATTCGACGAGTGCGAACGGAAACTGCGCGACGAACTCGGCGTCGAACCGTCCAAAGAAACAGTTGCGCTGCGCGATCAAATCGAGCAGGCGTTGACGGGCGGGCAAGCGCACGAGGCGTTGTTCACGAACGTGCCGGTGCCGCTGACGAGTTTTATCGGCCGGCAAGTCGAGATTCCAGAGATCATGCGACTGCTGGAAACAACGCGCCTCGTGACCCTCACGGGGTCGGGCGGGTGTGGCAAAACCCGACTCGCGATCCAAGTCGCGACCGAGCTTGCGAACGCGAATCGTTTCAAACACGGGGTATGGTGGGTAGACCTCGCGCCGCTGGCCGATGCATCTCTGGTGCCGCACGCGGTGGCGCAAGCGTTGGGCGTGCGCGAAGCGCCGAATCAGTCGCTGGAGGAAACACTCGTCAACTATCTACGCGGCAAGCGATTGCTCCTGGTACTGGACAACTGCGAGCATCTGATCGAGGCATGTGCGATTCTCGCGGACAAGTTGCTGAGCGCGTGCGCCGAGTTGACAATTCTCGCCACGAGTCGCGAGGCGCTGGGCATCACCGGCGAAGCGGCGTGGCGTGTCCCGTCCCTCGCCCTGCCTGATGCCGAGATCTTGTTGCCAATCGAACAACTCACGCAGTACGATGCTGTTCGC
The DNA here is from genome assembly GCA_016208315.1 of Chloroflexota bacterium. Lineage (GTDB taxonomy): Bacteria > Chloroflexota > Anaerolineae > UBA4142 > UBA4142 > JACQYF01. Next base: position 10,561 of record JACQYF010000198.1, read on the forward strand.
TTGTTTGCCGAACGCGCAGGAACGATCGCCGCGACCTGGAAACTGAGTGATCACACATTAGCCGTCGCGCACGTTTGCCGACGGTTAGATGGCATTCCGCTCGCCATCGAACTGGCGGTCGCGCGGCTAAAGGTCTTGTCCGTGGAGCAGATCGCCGCGCGCCTCGACGATCGTTTCAGTTTACTCACGGGGGGCAGTCGCACTGCTCCGCCGCGCCAGCAAACGTTGCGCGCGACCGTAGAATGGAGTTACGATCTGCTGTCGGACGCCGAGCGCGCCTTGTTGCGACGGCTGTCGGTATTCGCTGGAGGATCGACGATCGAAGCGGCAGAGTCAGTGTGTGTGGACGAACGCGTGAAGGCAATTGATGTTCTCGATCTGCTGGCGCGCTTAGTGGACAAGTCTCTCGTGATTGTCGAAGAGCGCGAGAGCGTGGCGCGCTATCGCATGTTGGAGACGGTACGCCAGTTCGCACACGACAAGTTGCTCGAATCGGACCCGGAACTGACAGTGCGCCAGCGGCACTTTAACTATTATCTAACCCTCGCCCAAAGGGCAGATACCAAATTATACGGGCCCGAACAATTCGAATGGCTTCACCGCCTGGATCTGGAGCACAACAATTTGCGTTCGGCGCTCGAATGGTCGCTGACCAAAGGACAAGCCGACCAAGGTTTGGAACTTGCGGTTGCATTGTTCAAGTTCTGGCATTTAGGTGGGTACTGGAATGAAGGACGCGAATGGGTCGCCCATCTGCTTGACCATCCCCAAGCCGCCGCAAGAAACCTCAGCCGCGCGAATGGATTGATGGTTGCAGGCCTCCTGAACTCGGTCGTGGGCGATTACAAAGCGAGTCGTCGCTATCTTGAGGAACTCGTCCCACTCGCGCGTGAACTGGGAGAGGCGGGCAAACAGCCGCTGGCGTTGGCTCTTGGTTACCTGAGTAGCACTACTTTTGGCGATACGCTCCCCATGGCAGAATCCATGCTTGAGGAAGGATTGACAATCGCCAGGTCGCTTGGCACTCAATGGGTCATTGCGCGGTTGCTCTGGTTGAAAGGGAGGTTTTTGTGCGGTAAGAATGATTTTGGGGGTGGGCGAGAATCGTATGCAGAGGCATTAGCGCTTTGGCAGTCTATCGGTGACAAGCGCAATTCCGCCTACTTGATGATTTATGTTGGGAGAATGTATTTTAGAAACAAGGACTTTCTAACCGCGCGTCAGTACACGGAACAGAGTTTGCTGTTTGCTCGACAGGTAAGAGACCGCGAAACTATCGCGGACGATTTGTTGGGGCTGGGGGAAATTGCGCGCGCCGAAGGCGACTACGACTTTGCAAAGAGATGTCAACTGGAAGGTCTGGAGATCGCGCGCGAACTTGGTCAGATGCAAGTGGTAACGATATTCTTGAACAACCTTGCCGACATAGCGCTTCACCTTGGCGATCTCGGCTTGGCAAAATCGCGTCTGAGTGAGAGCTTGGCGCTGGCGCGGGAATTGAATGCCAAGCCGCTCATTATTTTCAGTTTGCTCGGATTTGCAGGAGTTATGGCGGCGGAGAAAAAAGGGCGGCGAGCCGCTCAACTGTTGGCGGTTTATACAACTTTCTTAGAAGCTGGCGATTCTCGCGGCATGAATCCTGCCGATGAGGCACAGCACCAACATAATCTCGCCATCACTCGCGCCCAAATGGATGATGCCACATTCAACGCCGCTTGGCAAGAAGGGCTAGCGATGAGTTTTGAGCAAGCAATCGAACTCGCACTGAAACTTGATTAGGACTCGCCTTCCGCGAGCGAATTGTGTTGATGTAGACCTGCACCCGCAGGTCTATTTTTGTTTCGGCGAAAGACAAGGTCGTGCGTGGATTTGGCGGTAATTTAACGATGGCTTGGTAATATTCGATCACAATACCCAAGACGACTGAGGATCGGTCGTCAGATTTCCAGAAGGAGGAACACTCATGCTTACGAAAGGCATCTCAATCATTTCCGTGCTGCTCGTGCTCGCGAGCACACTACTCGCGGCGTGCGCGCCGGCGCCAACTGGTGGCTCGAATTGGTTACTGTGCGCTAGTGATTCGGTGGGAATACTTGCTTTCGCGTGCGAACCGACGCCAACGCCCGTCCCGCCCCCGCTGTCCGCGGCAGCCGCCCCCGCCAATGCGCCGATGGTCACGCACATCATAGCCACTCCAAAAGACTTGAAGTGGGCGGATGTGCCGTCCCTGCCGAAAGGGGCCAAGATCGCCGTCATCGAAGGTCCGCTAACAGAAGCGGTACCCTTTACCGTCCGCATCAGACTCCCGGCGGACTTTAAGGTTCCCGCCCATTGGCATCCGGCGATCGAGCGCGTCACCGTGCTGTCGGGCACGTTCAACGTCGGCATGGGCGATACGCTCGACACCCAAAAGACCACCGCCTTGAGCGCGGGCAGCGTCATTATCATGCCGCCCAAGACCAATCACTTTGTGTGGACGAACGAGGAAACCATCGTGCAACTGAACGGGACGGGACCGTGGGGCATCACCTACGTCAACCCGGCGGACGACCCGCGGAATCAAAAGTAGACACTGGCAAGACCGTGACTGTTTCATAGCCAGCAAGCCGTATGACAATGTACGTCAAACGGCTTTTCGTTTTCCATCGCCAAGAACTACTTTCGTCACTGGGGGTCTGGACAACTGCAAATAATTCAGGTACACTGCGACTTGCAGAACGGGGTTCGTAGTGCGTTCTGCACCCTGCTAGTCCCGGGTTCGCCTCCCGGTGCTGCCTCATGGAGTGATGATGGTCCCTGTCCCTCTGGCTATGGCAGCCACTCCCATGCTCCGCGTCTATCTGCTGGGCGCCTTGCGGATCGAACGCGACACGCAAACGATCCGTCTCCCCACGCGCAAGGTTGAATCCCTGCTCGCATTCCTTGTCCTGCACCCTGAACCTCACCCGCGCGAAAAACTCGCCGCGCTCCTCTGGAATGATTCGAGCGACGAACTGGCCCGCCGTTCCCTTCGGACTGGGCTGACCACACTCCGCAAAGCGCTGGGCGAAGACCTGTTGCTGGCCGACCGCGACACGGTGCAACTCAACTCTAGTTTTCCGCTGTGGGTAGACGCGCTCGAAATATTCGATTTTCGAATGCCGAATCGCGATTCTAGTGCCATTCCAATCGAAAATCCCTACGGGACGCTGGACAGTCTAAAATCCAAAATCGAAAATTACCACGGTGATCTGCTGAGTGATTTCTACGACGACTGGATTCTGCCCAAGCGCGAGCGCCTCCGCTCGCTCTATCTCGACACGCTGCTGCGCCTCGCCCAGAATGCGCGTTCCCGCAGCGAGTACGCGCAAGCGATCGAGTGGGCGCAAAAGGTACTCGCCAGCGACCCCGCGAACGAAAAGGCGTATCAGCATCTCATCTTTTGCTCTGCCGCCCTGGGCGACCGCATCGGCGCGCTGAATCAGTACGACGAGTGCGCGAAAAGATTGTGCGATGAACTCGGCGTCGAACCGTCCAAAGAAACGGTGGCGCTGCGGGATCGCATCGCACAGGAGTCAACCGGGTCCAAATCGCGTGAAGCCCTGCTGACCAATTTGCCGCATCCGTTGACGAGCTTCATCGGGCGCGAAAGGGAAATCGCCGAGGTGAAAGGGTTGTTAGACCCTTCGGGTTTGGCAAACCCGAAGGGTCTGGGCACGCGATTGCTGACGCTCACCGGCTCGGGCGGCTGTGGCAAAACGCGGCTCGCGATTGAGGTCGCGAGCCAGCTTGTCGAGTCTTTTCCGCAGGGCGTGTGGTGGGTAGACCTCGCGCCGCTGTCCGATGCCGCGCTCGTACCGCAGGCAGCAGCGCAAGCGTTGGGCGTGCGCGAAGCGCCGAACCAGTCGCTGGAGGAAACGCTCGTCAACTATTTGCGTGGCAAGCGGCTGCTCCTGGTGCTGGACAACTGCGAGCATCTGATCGAGGCATGTGCGCGCCTCGCGGCCAAGTTACTGAGCGCGTGTGCGGAGTTGACAATTCTCACGACGAGCCGCGAGGCGGCTGGTATTTCAGGTGAAATCGCATGGCGCGTCCCGTCGTTTGCCGTGCCCGATATTGAGCATTTGCCACCTCTAGAGCAACTGATCAATTACGACGCAATTCAACTTTTCGTCCAGCGTGCTGCCGCCGTGATGCCGAATTGGAAACTGAATGGCGACGCCCCCTTCGTCGCGCGTGTGTGCGCGCGGCTGGACGGAATGCCGCTGGCGATTGAACTGGCGGTCGCGCGGCTCAAGGTGTTGTCTGTGGAGCAGATCGCCGCCCGGCTCGACGATCGTTTCAATTTGCTCACCACCGGTAGTCGAGCGGCACTCCCACGCCAACAGACGCTGCGCGCGACCGTAGAGTGGAGTTACGATCTGCTGTCGGACACCGAGCGCACGTTGTTGCGACGACTGTCGGTATTCGCTGGAGGATGGACGATCGAGGCGGCAGAGTCAGTGTGTGTGGACGAACGCGTGAAGGCAATTGATGTTCTCGATCTGCTGGCTCGCTTGCTGGACAAATCACTCGTGCTGGTTGAAATGCACGGCGGCGCGGCGCGCTATCGAATGTTGGAAATGATCCGCCAATACGCGCGCGGGAAATTGATCGCGGCAGATGAACTGCAAATGCTTCAAGCGCGCCATCTCGACTTCTTTGTCAAACTGGCTCAAGACGCGGAACCAAAACTCAAAGGTCCCGACGCCAAAGAATGGATGGATCGTTTGGAGGGCGAGTACGACAACATCCGCGCGGTTTTTGAGTACGCCATGGCAAACGATGTTGCGGCGGCGACGCGCTTGGCTTCGGCGTTGGTGATGTTCTGGGTTCGCCGCACCTATCTTATCGAAGGACGGCGGGTACTGGCCCAACTC
>JACQYF010000060.1 GCA_016208315.1 Chloroflexota bacterium
ATCACACCGTCTACGAACCGCCCGCGTTGGGTGGACAGACCCCTGCGGAGATGCGCCGCGGTGTGCCCATCGTGCGCTTGACGCTGCCGCTTGCACGACAGATTCCGGAGGGACGCTTACCCATTACCGCCGGACGCTTATATTTCATGCGGAAAGTCAAACCGGCGGGACACATCGAGTTGTTAAACGAAACCTGGGACGTGGTTCGAAAATGGATGGGCGAATACGTGCGTGCCACGATCCACACCGCCAAGCAGACGCTAACGATTTGGCATCAGCGGGATGCTGACGCAGACTGGCGTCTGCTAAAAACGCGGCAGTTTCGTTTGAACGAATCGGTGTGCGCAGTGCTACCGGTATTTCGCCGAAATCGCACACGATGTCGTGATTACTTCCCCGACTAGAAATTTAAGGTAAATCGCACACGATGTCGTGATTATGGACAGCTACGGCTTGCAGGTTTGGTCTGACAGAAGAAATGATGCTGCTGTTCTTTTCAACACGCCGCCGAGCGCGTGAGGGTGCGTCCTCATAGCGTAACCGCCCGATAGCCGCCGGATCAATGATGCCGTAATAATTCACGTTCGAGATTTCGAGGTAATCGAACTCGTAGTCGGGATCGGTGTCCGCTGATAGCGCGGAAACGTTTATGACGGCGACATCCTTCAGCCGGTCAGCATTCCAATCCAACGGTAAACAGTTCATGAGTTCGCTAACCCCGCCAACATTTTCTCCGCTTCCTTCTCTAATCGCCAGAACTCATCCAGCAAATCTTCGGCAGGCGTGGGCGGCTCGTAGCGGTAAAAGTATTTGTTTGGCAGAATTTCGTAGCCAAGTTGGCGGCTGTCTTGCCAGCGAATGATGGGCTTGGCAATTTCCCGTTTCAGGAACGCTTCAATGTCCTCGCCATAAGGGATGTACTCGTCATCCTCGATATAGTGGCGGTGCGTCCATTCGACGGAGAGAATTTCCGGCTTGCTCGCCATCAACGCTTTGAACTTGTCGGTGGCATTGTCTGCGGGAGTGAGAACCAGTGTCTTGGTCTTTGTGTCAGTTGTCATTTCGACGAGCGGGGTTTGCGAAGAGAAATCTCCATCCGCGCGCGGGGACGAGATTTCTCGCTCCGCTCGAAATGACAGATTGCCAGGTCTGAATGTGATGCGGAATGTCAGCTCGCTCTCGTAAAACTCTTGCTCCTTTTTCAGGTTCGCCGCACTAAAAGTTTTGGCGTAAGGTTCGGTGATGATCGCGGGCTGGTCGTGCTCGTCGGTCTGCCAGAACACCACCTTAACCTTGTGATAGGCGAAATCCTCGCGCCGGAAAATTTTCACCTGTTTATCGCTAGAGCCACGCGGCCAACCCTCGCGGTACTGCTGCTCAATCCAGGCGCGGTGCGCGTCGGTGAGGCGGTTGCGTTTGTTGCCAAAGGATTTCGGTTCTTTCTCGTACTGCTGGCGCGCATCAATCAGCATCACCTTGCCGCAATGGTCGGCGGGCTTGTCGCTGCGCAGCAGCCAGATGTACGTGAAAATGCCGGTGTTGTAAAAGAGCTGGTCGGGCAGCATCACGATAGCGTCGAGCCAATCGTTCTCCAGAATCCAGCGGCGGATTTCGCTCTCGCCGGAGCCACAGTCGCCGTTGGAGAGCGGCGAGCCGTTGAAGATGATGGCAATGCGACTGCCGCCTTTATCCGCCGGGCGCATCTTGGCGAGCATGGTCTGCAAAAAGAGCAGAGCGCCGTCGTTGGTGCGCGGCATCCCGGCTTGGTAGCGCGTCTTTTCCAGCTTGCGCGCCTCGGTCTCGTAGCCGTCCTTGCCGCCCCACGTCACGCCAAAGGGCGGATTGGAGAGCATAAAGTCGAAACGGTCGAGTGGCTGGGCAAGTTGGTCGCCCGGCTCTTTGCTGTGCGGGTCGTGCGGAATGAGCGAGTTTCCCAGATACACTTTTGCTTGCTTGTCGTTCTTGATGAGCAAGTCAGCTTGGCAGATGGCATAGTTGGTCGGGGACAGTTCTTGACCGTGAACGGTGACAAAGTTCTCGACGCTGGCTTTCTGTTCCGGTGTGGTCGCGCGGTCGAGCAGGTGTTCCTTGGCGACGGACAACATGCCGCCGGTGCCGCACGCGGGATCGTAAATCGAAATGTGGTGATCGGGAATGGGGATTTCGAGCAACTCGACCATGAGCCGGATGACTTCGCGCGGGGTAAAGTGCTCTCCGGCTTCCTCGCCGCTTTGTTCCGAAAAACGCCGCAGCAACTCTTCGTAGATATAGCCCATCTCCAAGCCAGAGAGCTTGTCAGTGCCCAACTCCAATTCCTTGTACTGGCTCAGAATCGGGGCGAGGCGATTGTTCTTCACCATCTGTCCGATGGTGGCGCGGTAATTGAAATGCTCGATGATGTCGTCAACGTTCTTGGAAAAGCCGTTGATATAGGCGCGAAAGTTCGCCTCAAGGAGCGTGTGATCTTCTTCGTAGACCTTGCGGAGCGTCCAGTCGGTTGTATTGGAGAACGGCGACTGCTGGGGGTTTTGCTCCAACTTTTTGACCAGCGCGCCAAGTTCCTTGTCGGTGATTTTTGGTTTCCTGGCGCGAATCTCTGCGCGCTTGTCTTCGCGCCAAGCGATCAACACGCACTCTAATCGCCGGATGACGATGATGGGCAGAATGACGCTCTGATATTCGTAGGCCTTGAACTTGCCGCGCAGCCGCTCGGCGGATTTCCAGATGTCGCCAGCCAGGTTGTCGAGCTTGGGTTTGTTGAGTGCGTTGGATTCATTCATCTTCGGTTATGGCGTAGCCCCAATCTTTTCTCTACTTCTTCGATTGGAATCAGTTTCTGCTTTTTGGCGTGTTCACACCGTTTTTCCAAAAACCTCATGAGTTTCTTGTTCGCACGCGTTGTCTTGATTTCCTCCTCGAAATCGGCGCTATCGCCAACGTAGAAAGATTGCGCCGAGGTGAGACTGATCGTGTATTTTGCCATGCGGCGAGTATAGTCCTGATTTCTGTCCCTGTCAAAGAACACAATAACGAATTTTGGAAATAGCGAATGGGCCGGGAACAATTCGTAATTCCTCAATGCGCTGTTGTCGTTTGCGTTGACACACCCTTCGTTGTGTGCTATCATCATCGCGAACTCGTCGCGTGGAGGAAAGGCGCGTTGAGGTGGCGCGGTTGACGAAGGCGTATTCGATACCGGCTCTGGACGAGGGCTTGGTCTGCGGTGAGTGGCGCGGAGCAAGCCCTTTCGTTTACCGGATTCGTTGCGGAGAGCTAACTTGAAAATCGGTTTGGCGCTGGGCGGCGGCGGCGTGAAAGGGGTGGCGCATATCGGCGTGCTGCGCGTGCTGGAAGCCGAGCACATCCCGGTAGATGTCATCGCCGGCTCAAGCGCGGGCGCCATCGCCGGCGCGCTGTTTGCCGCCGGCAAGACGGCGGACGAAATCCAACTGCTCATGCGCCAAATGACCTTTCGCAAGTGGTTCGCGCGCGACAGCTCCGGCCTGGGATTGTTCAGCACCGACGGTATGCACCGGTTGATCGAGTCGGCGGTCGGCGAGGATGTGAATATCGAGGATTTGCCGCGCCGCTTTGTGTGCGTGGCCGTAGACCTTGACGCGCAGCAAGAAGTGGTGTTCAGTTCGGGGCCGCTCGCCGATGCGGTGTGCGCGAGCGCGGCCTATCCCGGGCTGTTCGCCCCGGTCCGCAACGACGGCCGGATGCTCTTCGATGGCGGTGTGCTCAACCCCGTGCCCTTTGACGTCGCGCGACGCTATGGCGCGGACTGCGTGATCGCGGTGGACCTGGGCGCGCACGAGCCGTTCTTCGCGACGCTCGACTCGGCCGAGTTGCGCCTGGGCAATCCGTTGTGGCAGCTCTTTTACACCCTGTCGCATCAAAAGATGTTTCGCGTCATCGAGCGCTCGCTGGAAATCATGCTGCGGCAGATTCGCGACCAAAAGTTCAAAGAATCGCCGCCGGACCTGATCATTTATCCCAAGGTGCGCGAGATTGGGCTGCTCGATTTTCATCTCGTCGAAACGTGCATGGCGAATGGCGAGCACGCGGCGCGCGAGTTGCTACCGGAAATTCAACGACTGGCGAATCCGCCCCAGCCCATACCGGTCCCCAAGCCCTGGCAAAAGCTGTCGGCGCGAATTAGAAACGCGATCGCGATGCGACGGATGCGCAACGCGGCGGGCGAATGATTTTGACCGATTTGACAAACAAGGCAAAGACAGGTACACACGTAGGCAAGAGCCGAAGCCGGCACTCTTGTTTGGTGAATGTACCTGTTTTCATTGTGGGGAGGTTGGGTGACTGAGGCGACCATGCAAGCGCAGGTCCGGGAGAAAGGATGGGCGGCGATCACTTCCGTGGTCGCGGCGATATTCTTGACGTCCATGAAACTCGTCGTCGCATTGATGACGGGTAGTCTCGGCATTCTCGCCGAAGCCGCGCATTCCGGGCTTGACCTGATCGCCGCACTGATCACCTTGTTCGCGGTCCGCGTCAGCGACCGCCCGGCCGACGAAAGCCACCCCTACGGCCACGGCAAAGTCGAAAACCTGAGCGCGCTCGCCGAGACATTTTTGCTGCTCCTGACGTGCGCGTGGATCATTTACGAGGCCATCAATCGCCTCGTGTTCGAATTCAAGGAAGTGGACCCAAGCATTTGGGCCTTTATGACGATGGGTATCTCCATCTTGGTGGATTACTCGCGATCGAAGATGCTCGCGCGCGCCGCGCAGAAATATCACAGCCAGGCGCTGGAAGCCGATGCCCTGCACTTTCGGACGGACATTTGGAGTTCGACCGTCGTCATTATCGGTCTGGCGCTGGTCTGGTTCGGCGAAGCGACCGGTCAGACCTCCATCTTTGTGCGCGCGGACGCGCTGGCCGCCCTTGTCGTAGCGGGCATCGTCGTCCTGGTGAGCTTGCGGTTGGGCCGGCGCACGATTGATGGGCTGCTCGACCGGGCGCCGCACGGCCTTGCCGACCACATTTCCGCGGTGGTCGCAAAGGTCACGAACGTCCGTCGCGTTAACCGCGTCCGCGTACGCGACGTGGGCAGCCAAACCTTTGTGGATTTGAGTGTGGCCGTGCCGCGGCATCTTTCGTTCGAAGAGAGCCACGCGGTCGCCGTGCAAGCGCAAGCGGCCGTGCGCACGGTTGCGCCCAACGCGGACGTGGTGGTTAACGCCTTTCCGATTTCGGAGAACGAAGGCGTTTTGGAGCGCATCCAGGCGATTGCCGCGCACGGTCATTTTGCCATTCACAATGTGACGACGCACTGGACGCGGCGCGGCATGTGGATTGACCTCGACCTGGAGGTAGACCCACATTTGTCGCTCGAGCGCGCGCACGCGCAGGCCACCGATTTGGAGATGCAGCTGCGCGCCGAGTTCGTCAACGCCAATTCGACCGCGCCAAGCCGCATTGCCGACATAAACGTCCACATCGAGCCGCGGCCCGAAGAATTGATCCAGGGTTCCGAGCTGCGGCCCAAAGACGCGCACAAATATGTCCGGCAGATCGAGCAGGTACGGAGCGGGCTGCCGCGAACGCACGCCGTTCAAGACATCCAACTGCAAAATCTAAACGGCAAAGTCTATCTTTCCTTTCATTTGATCCTCGATCCGGATGTGCCGATCGGCGAGGTCCACAGCTTGGCCGAAGAAATGGAAAACCGGCTGCGCCGCGAATTTCCCCAGCTGGGGCGCGTGGTCATTCACGCGGAGCCGCACAATAGTAAAACGTGAAACGTGAAACGTGAAACGTGAAACGTAAAACGTAAAACGTAATCGGCACGATCCGAATTGAAGCATTACGTTTTTCGCCTTACGTTTTACTGGAGGACACCATGTCACAGACGCCTATCGTCCAACAAGTCATGTCGCGTGAGCCGGTCACGGTCGAGCCCGAGGACACCATTCGCACGGCGATAGACGGGATGCGCGCGCGGCAATGCCGCCGCCTCCCCGTCGTCGAACGCGGCAAGCTCGTGGGCATTGTCAGCGACCGGGACTTGCGGCGCGCGACCAATTCACCTTTTGTGCTGCGCGACCGTTGGTACGACGAATTCGTGCTCGATCACATCACCGTCCGCGCGTGCATGACACCTAACCCGGCGACGGTGACGCCGCGCACGCCGATCATACAAGCAGCGCAATTAATGCGCGATCGCAAAATCGGCGGGCTGCCGGTGATCGAAGACGAGCAACTGGTGGGGATTGTGACCGAGACCGACCTGTTAAACTATCTTATCCAGACCCTGGGAACGTAATCCATCGGGTTGAGGGCAACGTGGCTGCAATGATGGCAATTGATTTTTCGGCAAAGACGCGTTTGGCTAATTTGGCAAAAAGCAAAGACGAATGGTTCGACATTTTGGTCGTCGGCGGCGGCATCACGGGCGCGGGCATCGCGCGGGATGCCGCGCTGCGCGGTTACAAGGTTGCGCTGGTTGACAAGGGCGATTTCGCGAGCGGCGCATCGTCCAAGTCGTCCAAGCTGGTGCATGGCGGCATTCGCTATTTGGAATTGTTCGAGTTCGGCTTGGTTTTTGAAGCGAGCCGCGAGCGCCGCATCCTTTGGGAAATCGCGCCGGACCTCGTTCGCCCGCTGCCGTTTCTTTTTCCGGTCTATCGCGACGCGCGCTGGCCCGCTTGGATGATTGATATGGGCCTGTGGATGTACGATGGGCTATCGCTGTTCCGCAATTTCAAGCGCCATCGCATGTATTCCAACGCGCAGATCAGCCGGGTGATGCGCGGCTTTGATACGCGGAATACGGCGGGCGGCGCGCATTACTACGACGCGCAGGTAGACGACGCGCGCCTCACGCTCGAGTCCATTCGCGCCGCGCATCGTCACGGCGCGGTCGTCGCCAACTACGCGCAAGTGGATGCGCTGCTCAAAGACCAGGGCCGCGTCGTCGGCGTTCAAGGGCACGATGTGTTGTGCGGACAGCGGTTTCAGCTTCACGCGCGCGTCGTCGTGAACGCGACCGGGCCGTGGACGGATTCGCTCACACAGCTCGACGATCCCCATTCGCCGCGCCGCTTGCGCCCGACCAAGGGCGTTCACATTTTGGTGCCGCGCGACAAGGTCGGCGGCGAGAGCGCGGTGACGTTTCCGGCCCAGAGCGATGGACGCTTGATGTTCGTGATTCCCTGGGCCCAGTTTTCGATTGTCGGTACGACCGACACCGATTTTCAAGGCGACTATGATCGCGTGTACGCGAATGCGGCAGACGTGGATTATGTGATCGCGGCGGTGAATCATGCATTCCCGCAATCCGCCATCCAAAAATCGGATGTGATTAGCGCCTATGCGGGCTTACGGCCCCTTGTATTGCAAGAGGGCAAGAGCGCCACCAAGACCTCGCGTGAGCACGAGATCTGGACGACCGAATCGGGTCTGCTCAACATCGCCGGCGGTAAGCTGACGACCTATCGCGCCATGGCGCAAGAGTTGGTGGACGCGGCCGCGAAAATACTGCGCGAGGGCTTTGATATCGCGCCGGCGCGCACTTGCCTGACCGCGCGCACCGGGTTGATCGAAGGGTACGGCGCAGTGTCACCCGACGGCCTGAGTGACGAAGTGATCACGCATCTGCGTCACGTCCACGGGCCGCAGTACGGGCGCGTGCTTCAGGTCGCTAACCGCGATCCCCGGCTCAAGCTGCCCATCATCGAAGGACTACCGTACATTTGGGCCGAAATACCGTACGCGATTGAAAACGAAATGGCGCTGACCGTCGCCGATGTTCTCAGTCGTCGCACGCACATTCTCACGGAGGCGACCGACAATGGGTTGGGCGCTGCGCCCGAAGTTGCCGCTCGTCTGGGCGAGTCCCTTGATTGGGACAAGAGCAAAATCGAACAAGAACTGCGGGCGTATCAAGACGAGGTGGCGCGGGCGCGCGCGTTCCGATGAGTAACCTAACCGAGATCGAATTCTATGACCGCCTCGCCGAATTTTTCGACGTGATGACCGATTGGCGGAGCCGGCTCGCGTTCGAGATGCCCTTCCTGCTGCAAATCCTCGCGCAGCATCAGGTTCGTTCGGTGCTCGATTGCGCCAGCGGGACGGGATGGCACGCTATCGCTCTGGCGCAGCGCGGCTATCGAGTTGCGGGGAGCGATGCCAGCGCGGAGATGATCGCCCGCGCGCGGCAGAACGCCCAGCGCGAGAGTGTCGCGATTCCGTTCCACGTCGCAACCTTTCAAAACTTGCGCGCAACCTTCGCCGAACGTTTCGATTCGGTACTGTGCCTCGGCAATTCCTTTCCTCACGTGTTAACCGACGATGCCGCGCGCGCTAGTCTCGCAAACGTGCGCGATGTCCTGCGCGCGGGCGGTGTCTTGGTGCTGCACAACTTGAACTATGACAAGCGTTGGCGCGACAAGCCGCGCTGGTTCGCGGTCAATTCGGGCACGCTCGACGGCAGGGAGACCCTCGTCTGGCGATTTGCGGATTATGGCGAATCGCTCATAACGTTCAACGTCGCCCTGTTCGCGAAAAGCGACAAGGGCGCGTGGTCGGTCCAGGTGCAAAGTACGCCGCAGCGACCGTATCAACATCAAGAGCTGGAGAATCTCCTTCGCGCGGCGGGCTTTCGCAAACTCGAGTTCTACGGCAGTTTGCAAGGTGAAGCATTCGATCCCGCGCAGTCCGGGGATTTGGTGATCGTCGCCGTTAGTATATAATGCAAACCCAATGGACACCCTCGAGCAAACTCGAACTGAGAAGCTGATTCCGGTCCAAGTCCCGGTCGCCCAAGTAACGCCCCGCCAGATGCGCGAGAACTTGGGCGTGCTGGCCGGTTCGTCGTTTCTGCGCGGCGCGCACACAAGCATCTACAACGTGATCTGGCAGCCGTTCGTCCTCAGTCTCGGCGCTTCGATGCCGACGCTTGGCTTGCTCAACAGTCTCGGCGGCATGAACGGGATTATTACGACGCTCGTTCAACCGCTCGGCGGCTGGTTTGCGGACCGCCTGGGACGCCGGCCGTTTATGCTCGCCGCAAGCGCCGCGACGATTATTGGCTATGCGCTCTTCGCTATCGCGGGCCAGTTGAACCTTTGGACGATGCTCACGCTCGGCGTCATCTTCCTCGGCGCCACGGCGCTCGCCAATCCGGCGCGCAGCTCGATGACCGCCGAGTCGGTGCGTGTGGATCAGCACGGCAGCGCGTTCAGTCTCATCATGGTCGCCGCGATGGTGCCGGGAATTGTCGCGCCGACGGTGGGCGGCTGGGTCGCGGACCGTTTCGGCTTCGTCAGCTTTTTCCCGATTGCCATCGCGCTCGAAGGCGTGGCCCTGTTTCTCGTCTGGCGCTATTTGCGCGAGACGCGCGCGCCCAACGGCGACGGGATCACGTGGCGTGATTCGCTCGCCGTATTGCGGCGCTCGATCATTCCGCCGAAGGGACTCGCGGGCTTTTTTATCGCGTGCGCGGGCGATTCGTTCGCCTGGGGGATGGGCTGGGGCTTGCTCTACGGGATGATCAGCGAGACCTATCATTTCTCCGCCGAGCAACTGGGACTAATGTCGTCGGTCATGTCGCTGACGTGGGCCGTCACGCAGATGCCGATTGGCCGCTATATTGACCGGCGCGGCGCCAAAGGGATGATGATTTTCTCCGAGTCGCTGGGCATCCCCTTGATGCTCATCTGGATGACCCAATCGCGTTTCGAAATCTTTGTGCTGTCGCAAATCCTTTTTGCGATTACCGCCGCGACTTGGGTTCCGGTCGTTTCTACTTTTCTGACGCGTCAGGTGACCACCGAGGAACGTGCCGAGGCCTTCGGCCGGCTGAACATGTTTCGCGGCCTTGTCGCGTTCCCCGCGCCAACCATTGGCGGCCTGCTCTACGCTTGGGGCGGGATGCGGCTCCCACTGATGGCGAACCTAATCGGCAGCGTTATTGTCGTCGGCATTCTCATTTTCTTCGTCCACGAAACGCATACTCCCGCGAGCCGAGAATCGTGATAAAATAGGTCGGTAGAGACGTTGCATGCAACGTCTCTACCGACCACGGAGGCTACCATGCTGGACATTCTATTGACCCAAGACCAACGGAACTTGCGCGATGAAACGCGCGCGTTCGTGCGCAATGAGGTGCCCCGGCAGCTCTTGCTCGACATGGACGCCGACAAGGTTCGCTATCCCCGCGAGTACCTGGAAAAACTGGCCGCGCGCCGCTTGCTCGGCCTGCGCTTTCCGAAGGAGTTCGGCGGACGCGCCCTCGATTGGTCGTTCGAGGTGCTCGCCATCGAGGAGATTGGCGTGTTGGGCGCGAGTCTGGCCTGTCTCTATTCGCTGCCGACGATCGTCGGCGAGGCCATCAACGTCTTTGGGACGCGCAGCCAAAAGTCCAAGTATCTGCTGCCCGTGCTCGAAGGCAAGCTGACCGTGGCCGAGGCGCTCACCGAACCGCGCGGCGGCTCGGACTTTTTCGGCGCGACGACTCGCGCAACTCGCGACGGCGATTCGTTTATCCTCAACGGCCAAAAGCGTTTTATCGTCGGTGCGGAGGGTGCGGACTATTTCCTCGTTTACGCACGTACCGGCGATGCGCCACGCGCGATCAGTTGCTTTGTCGTCGAACGCGGCCCCGGTGTTGAGGTGCAGCACGTCTACGGGCTGATGGGCACGCGCGGCGGCGGCACCGGGCGCGTCTATTTCCGCGACGCGCGTGTGCCAATCGAGAACCTCGTAGGGGACGAGAACGGCGCGGGCGAGATTTTCAATCAGATGATGATTCCCGAACGGATGACAAGCGCGGCGGGCGCGCTGGGCTTGGCGCGGGCGGCCATCGAGATCGCGGCGCGCTACGCCGACCGGCGGCGCGCGTTCGGGCAAAAGATTCGCGAGTTCGAGGGTGTCAATTTCCAGATCGCCGACAGTATCACGCAGCTCGACGCCGCGCGCGCGCTTGTCCACGCGACCGCGCGGGCGATTGACGTGGGCGATGAGGCGCGGCGCGTGCGCCGCCTCGTGTCGGAATCGAAAAAGTTTGCGACGCAGATGGCCTGGGACGTGGTCAACGCGGCGATGCAGGTCATGGGCGGCATCGGGTACACCAACGTTTACCCCATCGAGCGATTGCTGCGCGACGCGCGCCTGATGATGATTTGGACGGGAACGAACGAGATCATGGACTTGGTGATCCAGCACGAATACTACAAGGAACTGGAGGGAACTAGTGTCAGTGCGCGAGATGTAGAGTTGGATGCTGTGAATGCCGAGACGGAAGGCGAAAAGGTGTACGAGTAAAACGCAATGCGTAAAACGTGAGACCTGAGACTTGTGACCTGTGACCTGAGACTTGAGACGAGGTGATTAGTGACTAGCCCGATGCGAGAAAAAATGATCGCCAAGGTGGCGGATTTGCGCGCGGCGCTGCGCGAGCGAGACCCGCGGCAGATTGCGATGAAATGCGGCGCAGAGTTTGACAACGGCGTGCTCCGGCCCAAGTTCTATGGCGAGCCGTATGTGATCACGTTTCCTGACCTCGAGGTGCGACTCGAAAAGACCAACAAGGTTTGTGGACTGAATCGGACAAGCATGTTCCTGTACTATATGCAAACCGCCGATGGCACACCGCTGGCGGGCAAGTGGGTTGCGTTTCGCGATTTGCCCGGCGGCATGTTCTATCATCAAGCGTATCAGGGCTATAGCGGCGACCGGCTCGCCAAAGCGATTGACAATCGGATTGCCGTGTTCGAGCGCGCGGCGACGAACCTGGGAGGCACTCGGCTCTCACTCGGCGATGCCGCTTTCGCGTTCGACGCGCTGCCGCGTGTCCGGGTCGCGGCGATCTACTACGCCGGCGACGAAGATTTCCCCGCGACGGCCAACGTGCTTTTCGATGGCGCGGCCAGTCACTATTTGCCTACCGACGCGCTCGCCGGCGTGGGGAGCGGCTTGGTTGACCGGTTGACCGGGACCGAGTCGCGGGACGACGAGGAATGATGCGTATTGCGTATTGCGTATTGCGTATTGCGTATTGCGTATTGCGTAGTGGGTGTTGCGTAGAACGGAGGGACGATGCCTGAGATGAAACTCTTTCCCGAAACGCATGTGGCGTTTGTCTCGGAGGTGGGGTCTTACGCTGAGTCGGTTCACCGTGGTTTCAGTCGGCTGTTCGACTTGTTCGCGGCCAACAACATCCGGCCCATCGCTAGCGAAATTTTACGATGACCCGGCCAAGGTGGCGAAGAAGAATTTGCGCTGTGACCTCTGCGCGCCGGTGGGGCCGCACGTGACCGGCTCGGGCGATATTCAGACGAAAGAGATTGGCGGCTGGCAAGTCGCGACCGTCGTGTACCAGGGCGAGGAAAACGTCAGGCGCGCGTACGATGAGGTCTATGATTGGTTGCACGCGCAGGGCTACCACGAAGCCGACGCGCCTGTGGAAAAGTATCTCAGCGCGTTGGGCGAGGAACTGCGCGCCGAAATCGCCGTGCCAGTCATCAAGAAGGAGTTGATGCCGGGCAGGCAGAAAATCAAACGCGCGCCCGCGAAAAAGACAACACGAAAAACTCGCGCGAAAACGGCGAGCGCGAAAAAGACATAGACCACTTCATGACATTCGTGTAGATTCGCGGAGACTGAAAGTCCCTTTGGGATTCGCGGATAACATTCCGAGGAGGGTATCATGCCAGAGATCAAGCAGTTCCCCAAAATGCACGTCGCCTATGTCACGGCCGTGGGACCCTACGGCGAGACGGTTCCGGCCAGTTTGGGCAAGGTGTTCGCGTGGCTGGGCGCGAACCGGATCCAACCGATGGGCGCGCCCATCGGCATTTTCCACGACGATCCGGCCAAGGTCCCGCCCGAGCAGATGCGCTGCGAGTTGTGCGTGCCGGTTGCCTCGGACGTGCAAGGCGCAGGCGAGGTGCAGACCAAGGACATTGGCGGAGTCCAGGTAGCGACAACTATGTACCAGGGCCACCAGAACATCGAGCCGGCGTACAATGAGGTCTATGACTGGCTGCGCGCTCTGGGCTATCACGATTCCGGCTCGCCGATGGAGACTTTTTTCACCCAGCCGCCGGAGGAGATTCGCGCCGAGGTTGCCGTGCCCATCGTAAAGATAGAGGTGGCGCCTGCGCCCAAAAAGGCGCCCGCGAAGAGGACCGCGAAAAAGCCGGTCAAGAAAGCGGCGAAAAAGACTGCCAAGAAACCTGCCAAAAAGGCGGTCAAGAAGAAAGCCGCCAAAAAGTAATCGAGAATCCATCCTACGCGGACGCTCGGGCGCGCATCGTGCCGCACGATTGGCGGCATGCTGAGACGCTCGTCCCGCGCATGTTGACGCGCGCAGGACGCGCAAACGCCGAGCGCAGGCGGGCGTTTGTGGAGGGTTTCCTTGCCGAGTTGGACCGCGAATGTGGAGACAACGTTGACGCTCAACTTGGTGCGTGATATACTGAAACCAGGAGCAAGCCGATTGGACGATTTGATGGTAGCGCCATGTACGTCGAATATCTCACGCAGTCAAGAACCGACTCAGTATCTGATTGAAGGTGGAGAGATTGGCACTGCCGGAATTCGCGTGCCATCTGTCGTTCGATGCGAAGCTCTTTTGACGATTCCCAAGTCTATGGTCATCCGGACATTAGGCCGCCTTTCCGGAACGGCGATGACAACTGTGGATGGGTGTCTCCGAAACGCGTTGGCGTTGTAAGTAGTAGAACGTCGGCTGAACTGGGAGGCAAATATAGCTGTGGAAATTAGCAGTTGGAGGCAAGCGAGTGACGGTTGACAGAAGCCATAGGAAAAAATCAGGATGAGGCGTGCGGGCCGTGCAGACCCTTTGGGTTTTCGGAAACCCATAGGTTCTAAATTTGCCTCCTTGGAGGTCTTGGTTCTCTCCACCGCCATCGGCCTCGTCGCCACGTTCGCCGCGCCGTGGATGGAGTCGCAGGGCACGTTTCAGTCGTGGCGCATCGTCGAGTGGCGCACCTTTTGGCGAGGCGATGGCGCCTTTCAACTCGCAGACATCGTCGCGCCGGGGTATCAAGTGCCCGTCGAGTACGCGACCACTGCAATGCAATCCACGGCGCAGAACCTCTTTGCGATTGGAACCGCGCTCGGCGTCTGGCATGGAATCGCGTTGGTCATTCTGCTGGCGTCCGGCGCGCGGCTGCGCTTGCGTGCGGACGTGCCGCGTGGGCGTGTTGCCGTAGAAATCGCGCTCGTCGTTTTGGTGAATGCCGTCGCACTTGTCGCATTGACGGTCCTGCTCGCGTTGCCTTCCTCGCTTTCCATGAAAGTAGATTTCCGCGCTCCAGGCGATCTGCACACCGATTCGCTGATCTGGTCGAATCTCACGATTCTTCCGATTGCGCCCGTGTTGTCTGTACTGGCTGCGCTTGGGCAAGTAATCGCCGCATGGCGACTGGCGCCTAACCGAAGGCGTTCCACGGTTCACTGAACACTGAAGACCGTTCACGGGTTTCCTTTTGACCGCATTTTGACCGGATTTCGACGCAACGAACACTTGAGCGCGATATAATGACGAGCGGAGCGATTGTCGGCTCCGCTCTCGTTTTGTTGGCGAGACACTATGCCGATTGTAGAGCTAAAGACTCTGGATGGCCATCGCCTGCTGATCAACACGCGCAGTCAAG
This sequence comes from Chloroflexota bacterium, assembly GCA_016208315.1. Lineage (GTDB taxonomy): Bacteria > Chloroflexota > Anaerolineae > UBA4142 > UBA4142 > JACQYF01. The sequence goes on from JACQYF010000060.1 coordinate 14,646, forward strand.
CCACCTCGATTATGGTCAACGATGACTTGGTGCTTAATTATGATCCAGAAGGACGCATGACGGGCGCATGGGTTGAGGGCCGCAACTATCGTCGGAGTCTCGATAATCATATCATGGTCAAACAAGAGGGTCCTCGGCGGGGACTCTCTTATCGCGTTAGGCGGGAATTGGAGCCGGAAGAGGCACGCCAATTCCTCGCGCGGGCGTATGGGCGGGTCGCCGAATATCGCGAGGAGGCGCGGCGGTCTTGCGCGCTGACCACGGGCCGCGCCTCGGCCGCGGAGTGGCAGGCGGTGTATGACGCGCTGGATCGCATCTTGGAATGCGATTTGCCGCAGCTCGAACGCGAAGCGGAAGCATTTCACAATATCTACAAACCCATCAATATCCTCCCGCCCGATCAGTATCTCGCGCTCGTCCTCCAAGCCACCGAAGGATGCTCGTACAATCAGTGCGCGTTCTGCGGCTTTTACCGCGACCGCGCGTTCCGCATCAAATCGCTCGACGAATTCAAGCAGCACATTCGCGACGTCCGCGCCTTTTTCGGCCAAGCGCTCCGCGTGCGTAAAGCCATTTTCCTCGCCGACGCGAACGCGCTGGTCATACCCCAAGCGCAACTGCTCGCGATCCTCGACGTGATCAACGCCGAATTTGCGATCGAGCCGCGCGGGCTTGACCGAACTGCACTCCGCGCATGGCGGGCCGAGCATCCAAACTTCTTCGAAGGTGTTTATTCGTTTATAGACGCGTTCACGTCTCGGCGCAAGACGGCGCAGGATTTTCACGAGATGGCCCAGCGGGGTTTGCGCCGTGTCTACATCGGCCTCGAGAGTGGCGACGGCGAATTGCTCAAATTTATGGGCAAACCCAATTCGCCGCAAGATGTCGCGCAACTCGTCGGCCAAGTCAAGGCGGGCGGCGTGGCCGTGGGTCTGGTCATCCTCGCGGGCGCGGGCGGCGACACGTTTGCGGCGCAGCACGTTCAGCGCACGACCGAACTCGTCAACACGCTGCCGCTCGATTCCGGCGACCTCATCTATTTTTCCGAACTGGTGGATTATCCCGGCTCGCAATACTCGGCGTTGGCGCGGGAGGCGGACATCCAGCCGCTCGCGATTGACGAGATCGAGCAGCAGATCAAACAACTGCGCGCGGGGTTCCGATTCAACGATAAAGAGCACACGCCAAAGATTAGCTATTACGACGTGCGCGAGTTCATCTATTAGGTACACAGGTAGACAAGTATACAGGTAGACACGTGCTCACTTGTTTACCTGTTTACTTGTGTACCTGTGTACCGGCCCCAGGAGGATTCATGGCACGCGGCACGATCACGATTGACGAGAATCGCTGCAAGGGATGCGAATTGTGTACGAGCGTTTGCCCCAAGAATTTGATCCAGATGGCAAGCACCTACAGCGCGCGCGGCTATCGTCCTGCAATCTTGGTTGACCCCGGCGGGCAGTGTACGGGCTGTTTGCTCTGCTCGACGATTTGCCCGGATGTGGCGATCACGGTGTATCGCGAAGCGCGGCAGGCGGTTGAGGTTGATCGTACATGACAAAAGAACTGTGGAAGGGTAACGAGGCGATTGCCGAATCGGCTTTGCGGGCCGGGATGGAAGCATACTTTGGCTACCCCATCACTCCGCAAACCGAACTGCTCGAGTACTTGGCCAAGAAAATGCCGGAAATGGGCCGGGCGTTCATTCAGGCGGAGAGCGAAGTTGCCGCGATCAACATGGTGTACGGCGCGGCGAGCGGCGGCGCGCGCGTCATGAGTTCTTCGTCCAGCCCTGGAATGTCGTTGATGCAGGAAGGCGTCTCGTACATCGTCGGATCAGAGGTGCCGGCGGTTTTGGTGGACATTATGCGGGGCGGGCCGGGCCTGGGCAATATCGCTCCGACCCAAAGCGACTATTTTCAACTGACCAAAGGCGGCGGACATGGCGACTATCGGCCTATCGTCCTGGCGCCGGCGTCCGTGCAAGAAGCGGTTGATCTCGTCTATGGCTCGTTCGATCTGGCGGAACGATACCGGCATGTGGTGATCGTCGCGGCAGACGGGAATATCGGACAGATGATGGAACCCGTCATCCTGCCGCCGCCGCGCCAAATCGAGAAACGGGACCGCGGCTGGGAATTGAACGGCGCGGCTGGACGCGAACGGCGGATCATTGTCTCGATCTATTTGCAGCCCGAGGTGCTCCATCGTCACAACGAGAAAATCCAAGCCAAACAGCGTGAGATGGAAAAGAACGAGGTGCGCTATCAGGAATACCTGCTAGACGACGCCGAGTTTGCCATCGTGGCCTTTGGCACCGCCGCGCGGGTCGCGCAGTCCGCCGTGAGATGGGCGCGAGCGCAGGGGATTCGAGTCGGCCTGTTCAGGCCCATCAGTCTCTATCCATTCCCGCTGGCGCGCCTGGGGGCAATTGCCAAACGCGTCCGCGCGATCCTGGTCGTCGAAATGAGCGCCGGGCAGATGCTCGAGGATGTGCAATTGGCGACCAACAATATTGTGCCGATTTCGTTTTATGGCACGATGGGCGGTGTCGTGCCCTTTCCCGACGACTTAATGCCCGAGATTGAAAAGATGATCCAGGCCACCGATTGCGTGAGGCCGAGGAACTATGTGGGGTGGGTGGAGTAGAGGCGAAACTATGGTCACAGAGAACATGCAGGTTGTCTACCAGATTCCTGAATCGCTCGCGTCCGTTGTTACGCATTACTGCCCCGGCTGCACGCATGGCACGATCCATCGCCTGATCGCCGAGGTGCTCGACGAGCTAAATGCCCGCGAGAAAACGATTGGCGTCGCGCCGGTGGGCTGCGCGGTATTTGCGTACAACTATTTCAACACCGATTTTGCCCAAGCCGCGCATGGCCGCGCGCCCGCCATGGCCACCGGCTTGAAGCGCGTCCATCCCGACCGCGTCGTGTTCGCCTATCAAGGCGACGGCGACCTCGCGGCGATTGGCACGGCGGAAATTATCCACGCGGCCGCGCGCGGCGAGAACATCACCGTCATTTTCGTGAATAACGCGGTGTACGGTATGACCGGCGGCCAGATGGCGCCGACGACATTGCCCTGTATGTCCACGACTTCATCGCCGCGCGGGCGCGACGTGGAAATCATGGGCTTTCCGGTGCGTGTCTCGGAGTTGCGGAGTCAACTGTCCGGCGCGTCCTATATCGTTCGGCGCTCGGTGCACGATCCGGGTAATATCAACAAAACAAAAAAAGCGATTCGGAACGCGTTCAACATACAGCTCAACCAGGCGGGTTTCTCCCTTGTCGAGATTCTCTCCACTTGCCCGACGAACTGGAACATGACGGCGACTGATGCGCTCAAGTTCGTCAAGGAGCACATGATCCCGTACTACCCGCTGGGCGATTACAAAGTTGCCGAATCTGTAAAGAATCTAGTTTGAGGAAAACATGCATCACGAAATCATCATCTCCGGTTTTGGGGGACAAGGAGCGTTGTTTGCGGGACAATTGCTCGCCTACGGCGCGTTGGCCGAGGAGCGGCACGTGACGTGGATTCCCTCGTACGGACCTGAGATGCGGGGCGGCACCGCGAATTGCACCGTGATCGTATCGGACGAGGAGATCGGCTCGCCTTTGGTGCGCCATCCAACAGCCGCAATCGTGCTCAATCCGCCCTCTTTTGACCGCTACGAGCCGCTGATCCAGAAAGACGGCGTCTTGCTGGTCAATACCTCTCTCATTTCCAGTCCTCCCCAGCGGTCTGACATCCGGCGAATTGACGTCCAAGCCAACGAATTGGCTACTGATTTGGGAACGGCGCAGATGGCGAACGTCATCCTTTTGGGAGCGCTGGTCGCGGCCACAGGTGTCGTCCGACTGGAAACGCTCGACCAGGTACTGGATGAGCATGTGAGTGCCCGCCACCGCGACAAGCTCGAGGCAAACAAGCGGGCGCTGCGGGTGGGCGCGGCGCAAGCCAGTAAGCAGTAAACAGTGAACAGTGAACAGTGAACAGTAACCAACCATTCGGTTACTGTTCACTGTTTACTGTCTACTGTTCTCTGCTTTTTGACCGCATTTTGACCGTGAGGGGACAGTCTTTTGACTTGATTTGCCTATAATTGCAGGTGTGACGCGAAGCTCACAGCGCCGTGAGTTCCTCGCGATTGCGGCGCTTGCAGCATGGATGGCAACATTCGATGGGACCCGTTTCGCGTGATGGTGCGTACTTGACGCCTGCTTCCGTCCGCCCGTCCGACAAGGTGTATCGAAGCAATCCCGGGCGTGGCGGCAACAGGGCGCACGCCTCGCAACCGTTGCGAGGAGGATCTTACAAAATGGCAATGAGAAGACACTGGGTCAAAGACTGGATGACCCCCGATCCGGTCACGATTGACCCGCAGACCACTCTGCCCGAGGCGAATCGCCTGATGAAAGAGTGCAATGTCCGGCGCTTGCCGGTGATCGAAAAGGGCAAAATGGTGGGCATCGTCACGCTCGGCGATATTCGCGAGGCGTCGCCTTCGAACGCGACGGCCCTGAGCATCTATGAACTGAATTATCTCCTCGCACGATTGTCCGTGGGCGCGATCATGTCGCGCGATCCGCTCACCGTCTCGCCGGATACCTCGATTGAAGCGGCGGCGCGGCTGATGCTCGAACACAAGATTGGGGGCCTACCGGTCGTCGCCGATGGGCGCTTGGTCGGCATCATAACCGAGTCGGATATTTTTAGATTACTCGTCATGGAAGGCGAACCACGGCCAACGTTCGCTTGAGCGATAGGACTGAGGGCAGGTAGGGGCGGGGTCACCCCGCCCCTTCTCTGCCCTTGTTTTCAAGTGTCATTTGGGTGTGTAACTCTCTCTGAGGGAGGAGAGGAATTAATGGGAGCGATTGATCGCAAGGGCGATATTGATATAAACCGTAAGGCGCGCCTGCGGATTCCGCGGCAAAAGGTTGCCAAGCAGCCGGCGGAAACGCGCGTGCTCAATTTCGATGAAGTCTATTTGGGTTTTGACGAAGAGCACGCGAAAATCGAAGCGGAGCGCTGTCTCCAATGTCCCGATCCTGCGCCGTGCACGAAAGCGTGCCCGCTGCACAATGATATACCGCTCGCGATGTGGCATATCTACAAGGGCGAGTTTGTCGAGGCGGCCCGGGTCTATCGGCAGACCAGTAATCTGCCCGAGATTTGCGGCCGCGTGTGTCCGCAGGAAAAATTGTGCCAGGGTTCGTGCGCCGTCGGCAAACGCGATTACCCGGTCTACTTGGGAAAACTCGAAAGTTTTGTTGCGGACTATGAACGGCGCACCGTGGGCTTTAGCAAGCCGGAAATCGCGCCGGCCACCGGCCAGCGCGCAGCGGTCATCGGCGCGGGGCCGGCGGGCTTGGCGGTGGCTGAAGAATTGATCAAGCTTGGGCACGCCGTGACGGTGTTCGAGATCCTGCCCGAAGCCGGCGGCGTCATGGTCTATGGAATTCCGAGCTTCAAGCTGAACAAAGCGATTATTGCCGAGAAGGCCAAATACCTCCAAGAGATCGGCGCGCAGTTTGCATTCAACACGACGATCGGGAAAGACAGGACGCTCGACGATTTGCGGAACGAGGGCTATAGCGCCTTGTTCCTTGGGACTGGCGCGTGGGTGCCGACCAAACTCGGCAATCCCGGCGAAGACCTCAAGGGCATTTATATGGCGACCGAATATTTGATTCGCGGCAACCTGCCCGCGGACTATTTGCCCGAAGGCATCAAGACCAAGCCCGAAGTTGGCAAACATATCGCCATCATTGGCGGCGGCGATACGGCGATGGACTGCGTACGCACGGCGCGGCGTCTGCAAATCCAAACAGGGATCAAGGACGGGACCGTCATTGATTACTATCGCCGCACGGAAAAGGAAATGCCCGGCAAGCCAGAGGAACGCACGAACGCCACCGAAGAAGGCATCGGCTTTGAATTCCTCGTTGCGCCCGTGAAATTCATGGGCGATGGGAACGGGCACGTTCGGCAGATGGAATGCATCCGCATGACGCTCGGCGAGCCGGATGCTTCGGGACGCCGCCGCCCGGTCGAACTCAAAGGTTCGAATTTTGTGGTGGACGCGGATGTGGTCATTTGCGCCCTCGGCTATAATCAGGATCGTTTGATTGAAAAGACAACGCCTGGACTCAAGGTAGACAAGTGGGGCTGCTTTATTATAGATAAAGAGACCGGAGCGACAGCACTACCGGGTGTATACGCGGGCGGCGACGCGGTAACCGGCGCCGATCTGGTCGTGACCGCCATGGCCGCCGGCCGCCGCGCGGCAATTGCGATGGACAAGTACCTGAGGAGCTTGTAGGGCAAATTGCTCCCCTCCATTTCATTTCGGGGATCTTCGACAATTTGCCCTACGCTAACTGCGTGTCTTGCATACACGAGGGGCGCATGCTCCTCGTGTATTTTTTATGCGATAGGAACTGATGGAGCAGTTGAACACTCCGCGCGGTCCCGTTACGCTGATCTCGCGCTGCACCGCGACCGAAATCGAAGAGCTGCGGATTGACCCGGGGCTGGGATTCTTTTGGCACAATCGGCCCGATCTACAATGCCAGGCGCTGATCAAGATTGCCGACCAGCCGGAGGGTCGCGTCGCGCTCGCCCATACCGACGATGGCAAGATTATCGGCTACGTCACGATCACGCTGCCGGAAGCGGACACGCGCTGGGGCCGGAATCAGATTCACGGCCTCAAGGAGATGGGCGGCATCGAGGTCAGCCGCGCGTGGCGCGGCGCAGGAGTCGGCCGGGCGATCCTGGCCGCGGTCTTTCCGCCGGATTCGTACACCCACGAAATTGTGCTCGCGACCGGTTATCGCTGGTGCTGGGATGTCGAGTCCAGCGGCTTGACGGTTCGGGAATATCGCGCCATGCTGATCCGGCTGTTTGGAGAATTCGGTTTTCAATCGTATGAAACCGACGAGCCGAATATTGCCTGGTACCCTGACAATGCGCTCGTGGCGCGCGTCGGCGCGCGCGTTTCGCCCCAGCTCTTGGCTGCATTCAAAGGTCTGCTCTTCGAGCGGCCGGGCAGCGAATTCGTGAACAGCGAGTTCTTGCGATGAGCGATTTTCCCCCTCTCCTTGTCTCCCTCTCTCATCTGTGGTATAGTGGGCGCAAATCTCATCACACAAGAGGAGCCAGCCCTATGCCAAAGCAGCTCGTCGTAAAACTCGTCAAATTATTTGTGTTGGGGCTGACGATGGTGCTGACGACGGTTGGCATCTTCGCGACGGCCTATGCGCAACAAGGTGGCGATATTTCGCGCGGCAAACAGCTTTACGCGCAGAATTGCGCGGTCTGTCATGGAGATAATGCCGAAGGACGCATCGGCGCGCGATTGGCCAAAGATTTTCCCGGCATTCGAGTGGAAGCGACAATCAAGCAAACCATTTCGGATGGCGTGCCGGGCAGTGTAATGCCCGCTTGGGCGACCGCGAAAGGCGGGCCGTTGACGGATGCCCAAGTTGACGACCTCGTCGCGTTCATCCGGTCGCTGGGCCACGTGGCGCCGCCCGTGCCCACCGGGCCCGCCACGGCGATCACACTAGCGCCAGCGGCCTCTCCGGTTGCGACTTTTCCGCCAGGCAATGCGACTCGGGGCGCGACGGTCTTTGCGCAGAACTGCGTGGTGTGTCATGGAGAGCGGGGTGAGGGCCGGATTGGCGCAACGCTCGCCAAAGATTGGCCGGGCATCAAGCCCGAAGCGCTGATTGACGCGACAACCGCGCGCGGCGTGCCCGGGAGCAAAATGCCTGGCTGGGCCAAGACCTATGGCGGCCCGTTGACCGATCAAGAGATCGCGGACGCTGCCGCGTATATCCGAACCCTCAAACAACCTGGAGCCGCGGCCTCGCCGGCCCCCGCAACTCCAGATGGTGGCGTACTGGCGAGTCCGCTCGCGTTAGTCTTCGGAGCGATTGTCGTCTTAGGACTCGTGGTCCTCCTCGGCGTTGGACTAGCCGGATCGCGTTCCCGTAAGTAGGGGCGGGGTCACCCCGCCCTTTCTAGCCGGATCGCGTTCCCGTAAGTAAGGGCGGGGTCACCCCGCCCTTTCTCTGCCGGCCCATCCGAGCCGCCGGTTGCCGCGACGAGCCAAACGTATGGGCGAGGTCACCCCTGTAGGGGCGGGGTCACCCCGCCCTTTGTATTTGCGCGTAACGCGATTTGTGCTATACTCTTTGCGTCTGTTCAAATGGTTTCTTGTTTACCAGGTAAAGACGCACTGTCAAACATAGTTACTTCGTCCCGTTGTAAGGGATGGTTGCGATGACGACGTCGTTTCTAGGTTCAAAAGAATTGCGCGCCCGTTTCTCGGTGATACGTCGCGTTTTGCCGTTCGCCGTGTTTGGGGCCGTTCTAGTCTATCAAGCTATCAGTGTTTTCTTTCTCCGCGAGTCCTCCGCCGTCATCCACTATTTGGCCGATCTGATCGCCTACGGCATCATTGGTCCTCTCGCCGCCTGGCTTGCATTCGATTGGATCACCCAGCAGATCGAAGAACGCGAGCGCGCGCTCGCGGCCAAGGCGCGTGCCGAAGCCGAACAGCAGCGGGCCGAAGAAGCCGCGCGTGAGCAAGAACGCTTGCTCGCCGCGGTCTGCGCCAATTCGGCGGACGCGATCATCGGACTGGACAATCAGGGCCACATCACGGCTTGGAATCGCGGCGCGGAGATGATGTTTGGCTATGCAGGTGAAGATGTCCTCGGCAAGCATTTCAAAATGATTGTCCCGCCGGAGATCGAGGCGCGCGGCGAGATGGAATGGCTCTCGGAGCAGATGCGCGAGGCGGGCTTTGTCCGCAATTACGAGACTGAGCGGATTGCCAAGGACGGTCGGCGGGTCATTGTGGACTTGACGCGGACTGCGGTGCAGAACGCGCGCGGCGAGATTGTCGGCAGCTCGGCCATCCTGCGCGATATTACCGAGCGTGTGCGGACCGAGCACGCGATTCAGCAGTTGAATCTGGAACTGGAGACCAAGGTCGCCGAGCGCACCTCGCAACTGGGCGCGGCCACGGAAGAGTTGCGCCGCCGCAATTCCGAACTGGAACGCGCCAACCAGGAATTGCAGCAACTCGACGAACTCAAATCCGACTTTGTCTCGATGGTCTCGCACGAACTGCGCGCGCCGCTCACGAACATCAACGGCTCAATCGAATTGCTGCTCGACGGCGATTCCGGCTGCATGCAACCGGAACACCGCGAGATGCTGCAAATCGTCTCGGAGCAGAGCCAGCGGCTCACGCGCTTGGTGCAGGGCATTCTAAATGTCAGCCGCATCGAGGCCGGACAATTGGTGCTCCAGCCCCAGGCCTTTAACATGCTTTCGTTGATCGAGCGCGTGATCGGAGTCTGGGAGTCGCGCGGCGTGTCGAATCGCTTTGAGCGCCCGCGTGGGATGAATCTGCCCTCGGTGTGGGCCGACCGCGATCGGACGGAAGAGATATTGTTCAATCTCATAGACAATGGGATCAAGTATTCGCCGGATGCGGCGACCATTCGGGTAGATGCGGAAGCGAACGGGCAGCAGGTGATCGTCTCCGTTTCCGACAAAGGGATCGGCATCCCGGACGAGGAATTGCCCAAAATCTTTGACAAATTCCATCGTGTGGATCGGCGCGATGCGAGTGAATCCTATGGGCATGGGTTAGGGTTATACATTTGCCGCCGTCTCGTCGAAGCGCAGGGTGGGCGCATTTGGGTGGATAGCGTACTTGGCGAAGGTTCTACGTTTCGGTTCTCACTGCCGATGGCTGGACGCGGCGAAGCGGAACGAACGGGCAGCGGCCGGCGGCAAACGGTCGGAGGACGCCGATGAGTAAGGGAAAAATTCTACTGGTGGATGACGACAAGACGTTGCTGCGGCTGATGCGCGAAGCGCTGACCAAAGCCGAATATGAAGTGGTCACCGCATCGAACGGGATTGACGGTTTGCAAGAGTTGTACGCGAAACAGCCGGATCTGGTCATGCTCGACGTGATGATGCCCCGGATGGACGGCTGGGAAACGGCGAACCGCATCCGCCAGGTCAGCCGCGTGCCGATTATCATGCTGACGGCCAAGGACGAGGAGAGCGATAAACTCAAGGGCTTTGAAGCCGGCGTTGACGATTACGTTACCAAGCCCTTCAGTTTTGCCGAAATCGTCGCGCGCGTCGGCGCGGTGCTGGGCCGCGCGCGACTGATTCCGTCCGATCACAAACCGAAACGGTATGTAAGTGGTAATTTAGTAATTGATACCGACGCGCGCCGCGTGACCAAAGCCGGCAAGGTGATCGAACTGACGCCGACGGAATATCGCTTGTTGGCTACCCTGGCCGAGAATGGCGGACGCGTTTTGTCCCACGAGCAGTTGTTGAACAAAGTGTGGGGCTATGAGTACGGCGAAGACACCGGCTACGTCAAACGTTACATCTGGTACCTCCGCCGCAAGATCGAGCAAGACCCGCGCAAGCCGGAACACATCCTGACGGAACGCGGCTTTGGCTATTTGTTCCAGGGCGATTGAATTACAAGACCCTTCGGGTTTCTGAAAACCCGAAGGGTCTTTGATTATCGCACCACCACCTCAACCTGAAACTCCCCGACGATCATGATGCAAGCTTTGTCCGGCGGGCAATTGAACGGCCCGGTCGCGCTCAGAGTCGTTCTTCCCGGTTTGTTTGCCTTGTAAATGCCCTGTGCGCCTTCGGGCGCCGAAGCGCTCGCCACGCGGCTGAGAATGCCTGCATCGGCGACATCTACCATCCACTTGAATTCCCTCCCCAAATTAAGCACAAAGGTCTGCCCGGTTTGCAGCGTGATGGTCTTGCCGTTATCGGCGGGAGTCACGCTCGTTCCGGCCGCCGGCGCCCCGCTGGCAACGACAACCCGAACCTGGAAGAGCAGTGACGGCATAAGACAACGCGGCACGGCATAGTAGCATTTCGGATTTCCTATCGCGGTGAGTTCCGCGTTCCCCCGTTGACGTGCCTCGTACAATCCTTGGTTTCCATTGCGGGCTGTGTTCGGCACGGCGCTCAGAACGCTCGCGTTGTCCACAGCTGCCTCCCACACGAATTCGGCGCCCAAGTCCAGGAGAAACCTGCTACCCATTGGGAGCGCGATCGTCTTGCCGTTATCCGCGAATGTGATTGTAAGTTGGGACGCGCGGGGTGATTCGGTCGGCAAAGAGGTGGCGGCGGACGCAGGCGTCCTGGCGACCGTCGTTGCGGCTGGCAGTCGGGTTGGTACGATGGGAATGTTGGTAGGCGCGTGAGTCGGGGAAGCCGTCGGAGTAAATGGGATTGGAGTCGGGATGTCAGTCGGCGTTGCGGGCAACTGGCTGCTGCACGAGACGGCCAGAAGTACAAGCCCAAGCGAAAACAGGACGCGCCAGATCATATCCATACTGTCTCCTCAATTCCGAATGATACTCTCAGCGTCAATAATAATGACGTTCGGCAAGGCCAAATGTTCCGCACGGCGTTTTTGACTGGATTTTGACTCGGCGCACACTGGGTTTTGACTGGACACTGCTAATCTGGGCTAAAGGAGGGCCGACCTATGCGTGTCACGATTGATCGAAATCTCTGCGGATCGTGGGCGCCCGCGTGTGAAGAGTGCTTTGGGGTCTTTCTCGCACGCAACTATGCGCCCGACCGCGCGTGTATTACCGAAGTGCTGGACGACGGCTCGGACATCTTGAGCGCCGTAATCCATTCCGGGCGTTTTGTCGGTACGCTCATCGTCCGGCCGGAGAATCGCGAAGCCGTTATCCGGGAGGGCTGGCGCAAATTCAGCACCTTGCCGGATGAAGCATTCGATATCTGCCAGCCGCACGGCGATGATCTCCGGAAGGCCGCGCGACGGAACTAGCCCCGATCACTCTAGAAAGTTAGCATGAATATCAAGATCGTTATCGCCGCCATCATCCTGCTGCCTGTCATATTGCACCTGGGCTATGCGGTTGCGAACTCGCCGCTGACGAATTACTATGTCACCGTGGACGAGTATGCGGCGCATCCCATTGCCGGGCCGGTGCGCATCGGCGGGGTTGTGGCGCCTGGCTCGATTCAGTGGAACAATCTGACGCGGACGATGAATTTCCAGATCGCGGGTGAGCGAAAAAAATTCGACGTGGCGTATCGCGGTGCCGTTCCCGATGCCTTTCGCGATGGAGCAGAAGTCATCCTCGAGGGCACGCTCAGTCCTACGGGCCTGTTTGCCGCCATCGGAGTTACTGTCCGATGTCCGCACCAGTATCTGCCGGCCGGGTACATTGGAACATTATCAAGACGCGATTTTGACCGTATTTGAACTTGGGTTTGTTAGCATTCTGATTAGTCGAGTCAGCATCCTGAGCACGGTCGAGGATTGAAGGGTATGAGTAGGAGTTGCGTGCGTGGCAATGGCGCCTCGTCGCGGCACTCGAGCGCCGCTGCGGTCAAGAAAAAATTGAATGGCAATGGCGCATCCCCGCATTACGTGACGCCGCCGCGGGGTGAACCCAACGGCGGTGGGGTGAGCGACCTTATCTATTTGTATCTCCGAGAAATCAGTCGTACCCCTTTGCTCAATTCGCGTCAAGAAGTCCAACTCACCAAAGAAATGTGGCGCGGCCGCGACGCCGAGCGCGCGCTAGGCAATAATGGGCACGACGGCGCCCGCAAGGTCCGGCTGGAAAATGAGATTCGCATCGGCGCCGCCGCGCGGCGGCGATTGGTCCAATCCAATTTGCGGCTCGTCGTCAATCTCGCCAAACGCTACGTGGGCCGTGGGCTTACGCTGTTGGATTTGATTCAGGAAGGCAATATCGGCTTGATGCGCGCGGTGGACAAGTTCGATCATCGCCGCGGGCACAAGTTTTCCACGCACGCCACCTGGTGGATTCGCCAGGCCATCACGCGCGCGATCGGCAACTTCGGCAACGCCCCGCGCCTGCCGGCGCACACCGGGCAATGGCTGCGGCGGCTAGACCAGGTCTCGCACGATCTGACGCAAGAATTGAGCCGCGAGCCAACCGAGGGTGAAATCGCCAAGCGTATGAGCTTGCCCGTTCAAAAGGTGCGTCGCCTGCTGGAGGCGAGCGCGGGCACGCTTTCGCTCGAAATGGATATTGGCGAAGACCAGGAAAGCACGTTGGGTGATTTTCTCGAGGATGGGCAGACCCCCACTCCGTGGGCCTGCGCGCTCCAAGCCGCGATGCGCCAGGATATGGAGCAGGCGCTCGATTCGCTGACGCCGCGCGAAGCGCGTGTGCTCACTCTCCGCTTTGGGCTGCGCGATGGATACGCGCAGACGCTCGAAGAGGTGGGCGAAAAATTCGGGTTGACGCGCGAACGCATTCGCCAGATCGAGAAAGAGGCGATGGAGAAATTGCGCTCCGAGGCGCGGGCCGCGCGGCTGGTGGGCTATCTCAATCCAAATGCGCTCCGCCCTCGCTCGGGCGAGGAAAGCAAGCCGCTGATCTGACGAAATTGCGACGCACCGACATGGTGCGTCGTGTGCTTTCAGGTTGACATCCCCGAAATTGTGTGCTAACCTCGCCTCAGACATGAGGAGGCGGCGATGTTGCGACCCATCAAAACGACTTTCTCGCCCGATGAGTATTTGGCGATGGAACAAGTCGCCGAGTACAAGAGTGAATACCACAACGGCGAAATCTATGCCATGTCGGGAGGCACTCCTGACCATAGTATCATCGCGGTCAACGTCACTGCGACGCTGGATCAACTACTTGGCGCGAAACCCTGTGGTGTATTTAACAGCGACATGCGCCTACTCGTCGAACTCAACGGCCTTTACACGTATCCCGACGCGATGGTGATTTGCGGCAAGATCCAATTAGCCAAAGGGCGCAAGGATACTGTGACGAATCCGGTCTTGATCGTCGAGGTCTTGTCCGAATCCACCCGCGAATATGATCGCGGGGCCAAATTCAACTTTTACAAAAAGATACCTACCTTGCGGGAATACGTGTTGGTAGAATCGGAGCGCGCTTACGTCGAGTCCTATCGGCGCACGGTGGGCGACAACTGGCTAGCGGAAATGTACGATGATCTCGAAGCATCGGTCAAACTTACATCGGTAGAACTTGAAATCCAGCTCGGGCGGATCTACCGAAAAGTGTCCTGGCTGGATTAGGCAGGCATTCAAGTTGCTAACTTTGAATCCTTGTCACGTGGCGACCGCGAGGTCGCCACTGCTTTTTGAGCCAGGCGGGGGTTTTCCGAAAGTTACCAATTTGCCCCCCTTGTGGTATAATACCCGCCGAAGCTAATGGTGGGCTGTTATCGGAAACGGAGGGGATGTTGAAGAATAAAAGCCCAGACCCGTTGGCCCCGCGCTGGATGGATCGCGCCCTTTATAGTCTGACCGATGGGCTGGTCTTGATGGACGAAACCGCGCACGTTGCATTTTGGAACCCGCGCGCCGAAGAGGTCCTCGGCTGGCCGGCCGTGGAGATGGTTGGCCGCCGCGTGGACGAGTTGCTGGATCGCATAGTAGCCCGCGTCACGGCGCCGGAGCCGGTTCGCGCCAAACTCCAGGACGCGCTGGCTTTGCCAGAGTCCGATACGACCATTGAGATCGAGCTGATCCCGTTGCCGCCGGCCCTGAACGCGGAGTTGAACGCCGCGACGCCGGCGCGCGCCGGCCGGCACGATCGGACGCGCTATGTCTCGGCGCGCCTGTTTCCGGTCCGCGATGCGGACGAAAAGCATATCGGCGTTGGCATCTTGTTGCACGATGTGACGCGCGAGCGCGAGGCGGACGCGATGAAGTCCCAACTGCTTTCGACCGTCTCGCACGAACTGCGGACGCCGCTCGCGTCGGTCAAAGGTTTCGCGACGACGCTCTTGCGGCAGGACGTGAAATGGGACGAGACGACGCAGCGCGATTTCCTCCGCATTATCGAAGAAGAGGCCGACCGGCTGACCGAGATCATTGATAATTTGCTCGATATGTCGCAGCTCGAAGCTGGCGCGCTGCGCGTCGAGAAAGAGCCGATCCAACTTAGGACCTTGATTCGCGAAGTCGTGGACGAGATGCGAATGAGCACGGAGGCGCACTGGTTCGTCGTGGACCTGCCCGCGGAATTGCCCCTCGTCCTCGCCGACGCCCGCCGGATTCGCCAGGTGCTCCATAACCTCGTCGAGAATGCCATCAAGTACTCAAAGGGCGGGCAGATTACGGTTGCCTGCCAGCTCGAAAAGGAGCAGGTGATCGTGGGAGTCGCGGACCAAGGAGAGGGTATCCCGGCCCAATTCCTCGACCAAGTTTTTGAGCGGTTCTTCCAGATTGACGGCGCATCTACCCGCCGCGTCGGCGGCAGCGGCTTGGGATTGTCCATCTCGCGCGGCATCGTCGAAGCGCACGGCGGGCGGATTTGGGCGGAAAGTAAAGCGGGCCAGGGCAGTGTCTTCCGTTTTACTCTGCCGCTTGTAGCCCCTGATACAGGGGAATAACCGACTGGCCCAAATGGGCGAAGAGGCGTTGGAATGAATGGATCGTTTTCGGTAACCTTTTGGGGCGTACGGGGCAGCCATCCGGCGCCCGGTCCGCGTACCGTGCGCTATGGCGGCAACACGGCCAGCGTCGAGGTGCGCGCCGGCAATCACCTGATTATTCTCGACGCGGGCACCGGCATTATCGAATTGGGCCGCAAACTCGTCGCACAATCGCGCGGCGACCAGAAACCGATCACTGCCATCTTGCTCTTTACTCACACGCATCACGATCACACTCAAGGGTTTCCATTCTTCGTCCCCGCGTTTTTTCAGAGCAGTACATTCTATATCTTTGGCCCCAAGACGCTCCACCAAGATTTGGAAGAAGTGCTCTCGCGGACCATGATGCCGCCCGTGTTCCCGATCACCCTCGAAGAGCTGCCGTGCGAACGCGAAACGCGCAACTTGCACGAAGCAGAAGTGATCCTCCTCGATGCGGATTCGCCCGCGCCGCGCGTGGTGCGCAGCCAACGCGATGCGTCGCCACCCTCGCCCGAACAGGTCCGCATTCACGTGATGCGCTCCTACGCCCATCCCCAAGGCGTGTTTATCTATCGGATCGAATATGCCGAAAAAGCCCTGGTTCTTGCCACCGACACGGAAGGATACCTGAGCGGCGATCAAAGGTTGATTCGCTTTGCGCGCGGCGCTCAACTGTTGGTTCACGACGCGCAGTACTCGAACGAGGAATACGGCAATGCGGGCATGCCGAAGCAAGGTTGGGGGCACAGCACCTGGCAGATGGCCGTCGAGGTCGCGCAGCGTGCTGGCGTCGAGCGCCTCGTATTCTATCACCATGACCCGGCCCATAGCGATGACTTGCTGGCCAAGATAGAACAAGAAGCCCAGCAGATTTTCCCTGGAGCCACCATGGGATGCGAGGGACTAACCATCGAGTTGTGACTTGGAACTTGCGACCTGGGACCTGAGTCCTGCTATCGGCGACGGGCAGTTTGACGGCATTGCCAATTTGTGCTAAATTGAGACTAGAACGACGTGGCGAATCTTTGAGTTCAAGAAGAGGTGCACGATGCAGTCGTGTCGCCCGGTAAGCAAAAGTTCGGCAAAACTGGTAACGTCTTAACGCGAAGCATCTTCGCGTTGTAAGGCGTTTATTTTTTTGCGATCATCTGTTCGAGCGTTAGGAGAACTCGCATGACCAAGATCTTGATCGTGGACGACAATGGCGCATCCCGTCTTTTGATTGCCAATCAGTTGGTCGAAGGCGGCTATCAAGTTCTGGAATCGGGCGATGGACTCGAGGCGTTGCAGATGGTGGCGCGCGAGCGGCCCGACCTCGTCATGACCGAAGTCTTGATGCCGCGTGTGGATGGCTTTACGCTCTGCCGGCAACTCAAGACCGACCCCGTCACGGCCTCTATTCCGGTTATCCTCCTTGCTCGCAATCATCCCACCCGCGAGGATGAGGCCTTTGCCCTCACTGTGGGCGCCGAGCACTATTTGGTCAAACCGGTCGCCAACGACATTCTGCTTGCGCTGGTCGGCCGGCTCACGCTGCGCTCCAAGGTGCTCCCCCTCGCGGTGCAGAACGAATCCGATTATTTGCGCGGCTATCTGGCGCGGCTGCGCCAGCAGATCCGCGATCGGACGACGGAAATCGAGCGCGCCGAACAGCAATCCGAGCAAACGCACAGCGAGGTGGCGCAAGCGCGCGCCGAATGGCTGAAAGGTGAACGCGAGGAGCTGAATCGCCAGTTGCGCCGCGCCAAGTCGCGCCTCGACGAATTGCAAAGCCAGTCGCTGATGTCGCCGATGCGGCTGCGTTTCAATGCGGACGTGATGAGCGATATCCGCGGCCTCTTGACGATGATCGTCCGGTCGAGCGATCTGCTCTTGCGCGGCGCGCACGGCGCGCTGCCCGAACCGCAAGCCGAGCGGCTTCTCGTCATTCGGGAAAGCAGCCGCCGCGTGCTGGACATTCTGAATGCGATCGAGGTTCCAGCCGCGGCCCCGCGGCAACTCGAAGAATAAGATGCTGGTACTCGCGCTCCATTGACCGTGCCACAGCCGGCGTGCTAGACTGTTGCCGATGACAATGGCCCGGCTGTCCGACCGAATCCGAAAGATCGCAGTGGCGTGTGTCGCTGCGATCTTTTTTTCGCTCCCCATTCTTTTCCCCATCCGGCGCGCCGCCGCGCTGACCGATCCCTGCGCGCTCGACCCGAACAATCTCATCGCCAACGGCGCGATGGCCGCGGCCAATCCCTGGGACTCGCTCGCTATGAATTGGGATTCGTTCGTCCTCGGCGGCGCGCCCACTTTTCAACACGTGGACAACGAGCAGATTGATCCGTATGGCTCGCAGCAGATCTATTCGGTAGATACGTTCGATGTCGGCATTCGGCAGACCGTCACGAATTTGACGCCGGGCAACTATTACTGGTTTCGCCTCGGTTACAGTCTAGCGGCCAAATCGTACGACGGGCCCAATGTGCGCGTGAACACGATTGGCCGCAAGGTCGGGGTTGATCCCTACGGCGGAACGGATCCGCGATCGCCCAGCGTCATCTGGGGTCCCGATTATTTCAATGGAATTGCCGCGCTGAACATTCCCGAAATGACCATGATCTTTACCGCGCAATCGTCCCAAGCAACCATTTTTCTGCGGGCGATGGCCACGGATGGCTCGGGCGGCGAGAACCGCGTGTGGTTCGACGCCGTTTGCATGGAGCGCACCAACACGCCGCCACCTAACCCACCGCCTCCTGCGCCGGCCAAGCTATTTCTGCCGATGGTGATGCGCGACCTTTCGCCACCGGTAGTTTGCGTGCTGCAAGGCATTGCCACCATCAACGTGGGCGCGCATCCGAAAGGTGTAGCCGCGGACCCCGCGTCGAATCGCGTGTACGCGGCTTTGTTTGACTCGTCAAGTGTCGCGGTGGTGGATGCGGGAACGAACCAGAAACTGACAACGTGGAGCACAAACAGCACGGGGCATGCCAACGGCGTGGGGGTAACGAGCGGCCGCGTATTTGTCGCGCTGCGCGATTCGGCGAGCGTCGCGGCGCTCGATGCGACGACGGGCGCGGTCATCGCGAATCGTGGCGTTGGGTCTGCGCCGTATGCAGTCGGCGCGGCAAACGGCAAAGTGTGGGTGGCGAATTTCTCGTCCGGCACGGCCAGCGTAATGGATGCCACGACGACAAATGTAATTGCCACGCCTATCGTTGGGCTAAATCCTTCCCTTGTCGCCGCGACCAGCGATCGCGCTTTTGTTTCGTATTGGGATGGAGGTGTTGCGGCGATTGGGTCAGACGGCGTACGCCTGCACGATTTCACGGCGACCGGCGGCGGCTCATTCGGCGTGGCGTTCAACGCGACGACCAATCGGCTTTACGTCTCTAATCGCGACAGCAACATGCTTTTCGCGTTGGACGCGAATACGGGGACTGTCGTCAACAGCACGACGCTCGCGCAAACGCCATATGCGCTCGCATTCAATGCCGCGACCAATCACGTCTTCGTCGTCCTGGCCGATGCCAATCAGGTGGACGTGCGCGACGGCACGACGCTGAATCGCGCCGGACTGGTGGCGACGGGCGCGCAGGGGAACGATGGAGGAGATGGGATCGCGATCCTGAATGGGCGCGCTTACATCGCCAACAATGCCGATGGGACGCTCACCGTGATCCAGGATTCGTGCCCCTAACGTCAAGACCCGAAGGGTTTCCAAAAACCCTTCGGGTCTTGATAATCTACTTGATGCCAAATCGCACGCTGACGTTCACGATGATTTGCGTTTCGCCGGTCTGCACAGGAACTTCGCCTCCCTGCGCCAGTGAAAGTCGGGCGTTCGTGGCGAACACGGGGCCTGGCCCCTGCGTGCCTTCGCTGATGGCGAGCACTGGCCCAAGCTGAATATTGGCCGACTTGGCGAGTTGCGCGGCCTTGTCTTGCGCGTCCTTTATCGCCGCCGCACGCGCTTGCTGCTGGTACGGCGCGAGGTCGTCCACGCCGAACGAAACGCCATAGATGCTGTTTGCGCCCGCGCTCACCGCCTGCTCGAGAATCTTGCCGAGGTCGTCAATTTTGCGAATCGTTACCCGAACTTGGTTGCTCACGCGATAGCCGGTAATCGTGGGTGTGCCCGATCCGTCCGGTGTGCGGGGTTGCTGCGTGATCGGATAGAGATTGTAGCTCGTCGTTTGGATGTCTTTCTCCGCAATGCCTAACGACTTTAGTTTTTCGATCACCGCCGCCATCTTTGTATTGGCCTGGTTGGTTGCGTCGGACAGTGAGGCGGTCGTAATATCCACGCCGATATTCGCGATCGCGATGTTCGGCTTGACGTTCACTTTGCCCTCGCCGGAAACCATAATCCCCGTGTTGACATCTGCGGCGACTTGCGCGTTCGCGTTAGCCGGTTGATTTGCTTCCGCGATGCTCGGCGTGAGTTGCGGCGTTACGGCGAAGAGCGTCCCTAACGCGGCGGCGACGGTGAGTAGCAGCGCGGCGATCCCAATAATCATTCGATTGGGCATAATTCTTTCTCCTTGTGCGTTTCCTGGAACGTTTCAGCGAACGTTCTCCAGGAACGTTACGGTGAACGTTCCCTACTTGGCTAATAGACGCACGCTTTGCCGTCAAAGTTCCAAGTTAGCGCGGGTACACCAGCAGGATCGCAATCCACAACGCGACGAGCAGAATCCAGACGGCAGGGTTTTCTTCGGCGATCGTCGAAATATTGCGCGCCGCCGCGCCCATTTCATACCCCACGCCCGCTAACGCGCGCTCAAGCCAACTCAGGTCCACCGCCCGGGCGAGGCGCGGCACGAACGCGCCGGGCTGCGGTTGATAACGGCGCGCCGGCTGGCGCAAGAAAAACGAAGCGACGAGAGGGACGATCGCGGCGACCAAGCCGACGATGACGCCAAGCCCGTCATCCGTCCAGATCACGCGCAGCATCGCGCCTTGCGCCGAATTGCCGAGTTCGGGCAAGAGGGTCTGGGCCAACGGCATTGGCGCCAAACTGAGCGCGGCAAAAGCCGCGAGCAGGATTCCCAGCCCCGTGTACTCGCTCCGCTTGGGATCGCGCGGTTCCGCGCCGCCGAGCGCCAGCCCAAAGCCCCACAGCGGCGCGAGCGCCAGCGTCGTCACAAATGCCGCGACGACGATCAACCAGCCATTCCCACTCTGCCAAATCGAAACGTACAGACCGACTCGGCCGAGATACGCGGGGGTGAGCGGCAAGCCAGCCAGCGCGAATAGTCCGACTAGCCAAATCAAGCGGGACCAGCGATTGCGATTCTCGCCGCGCCAGCGCAGCGCCATTTCGAACAGCGCGATGGCGAACGCCGCGCCCAAAGCCAGCCAGAGCGCAAAGGCCATGCCCGCATCGCCGCCGTAGGCCAGCGCGAGTGGAACGAGCGCGACGGCGTGCCAGGCGCTTACGCCCACGACTCGCGCCGGCTGTTCCTCGCGCCACACCCAGATCATACTGGCGATAAGGGCGAGCGCAGCGAGAATGGCGATCAACTGCCCCGGAGCGCCAAGCGACAACAGGGGCCATCGAATCCACAGACTCGCCGCGGCGAGCAATGGAACGCCGCGCGCGAGCCAAAGATCACGCGAATCGGCGCCGCGCAGCGGATAGACCCAGTGGAACGGGAAAAGCCCCAGTCGCGCCCATAACGCGATGGCGATGACGAGAACGCCTTGGTCCGGATAGCCGCTCGTGGCGAACGCCGCGCCCGCGAAAAACGCCAAGCCCGCAATTTGGCTTAGCGCGAGCGCGCGCACGGCGGCGTCGCGTTCGATGTCGCGTGCCAGCCGCCAGCCGAACAGACTCAGATCGAACAGCACCCAAGTGAAATAGACTGTAACGAGATTTGCCGCGAGCGTCAAGAGCATCGCGGCTGTCAGCACGAGAACGGAGAACAGATCAAAGGGCGCATTCGGCGGCGCCACGAGCCACAGCGCGGCAAGAGTCACGAAAATCATGAGCAGCAGCAACAACACGACGCCGTCTATCTGCAGCGCGAGGGAGAAAGAGGCGAGCTGCCATTCGGAGAGGACGATGTAATGATTGATCGGCGCGATATTGACCAGGATCGCGCCGATGACGATGGCGACAAGGAGGAGGGCAAGCCACGTTCGACTGTGAGGCGATAACCGCGGCGCGGCGAGCGCAAAAACCAGTGCGCCGATCGGTAGGAAGAGAATCGGCAAAAACAAAATCCACTCTAACATAGCGGCTCCGCGGACCAGAGTGGATTCATTGTAACATACATCGGCGCGGCAGACAAAGCGGACGGGCAGGCACAAGGGAGGGCAGGCACAAGGCACTGCCCCTACCGAATTGACATGCCGTAGGGGCAATCCCTTGTGGTTGCCCCGGACGGGCAGGCACAAGGGAGGGCAGGCACAAGGCACTGCCCCTACGTGGTTGTTGCCCGCGCGAACAAGCGCGCGTTGGCGAGCGCGATCGTGGCCTGGCTGGCGAAGAGCGTCACCGGCTCAACATCGGCGGCGCTAAAGCGCTGCGGGTTTTGCGAATCGGTTAGAACCAGTATGCCGACCACCTCGTTCTCGATAATGAGCGGCACGCCGATCAGCGATTGCGGTTTGAACAGCTCCCACAGCACGGGGTTTCGGTCCGCATGATGTTGCACGTCGTTCAGGTAAATAGCCCGGCGCTCCCGAACGGCGCGGACGGGCATCATCGTGTCCTGATTCAATCCCACACGCAGATTCAGGAATTGGCGGTGATGCTCACCGCACGCGGCAATGCCCGCCATCTCGTCGCCTTGAACGAGCCAGACGTGCGCGCCATGCGCTCTAAAAAACTCGAGACTCTCCCGGCAGAGCGTATCGAGAATCTTGACCGAGTCCAAGGTCGAAGTCAGCGAGAGGGCTACACGGTGCAGCGACGAGGCCAGCCGCTCGCGTTCGAGCGCGGATTGGTAGAGTTCCGCGTTGGCAACTGCGATCCCGAGCTGTTCGCAAAAGCTGGAGAGGATCCGCACATCCTCTTCGGTCAAGGCATCGCTCCGCCGGTCCTCCACATCCAGCACCCCGACCACGCGTTTCTCGCGGCGGATGGGCACGACAATTTCCGAATTGACCCCTGGCACGACTTGGACATAGTCCGGGTCGTGCTGCACGTCCCGTACAAAAGCCACCTGACCCGTGCGCGCCACGCGCCCGATCACGCCTTGCAAGGGAAAAATCGGCGCGGCTTGATCAAATCCGACTTGGGCCTGCAAATGAAATTCATTTCCCTTGAGCAAATGAATACTGACGAATTGATACCCAAACGTGTCGGCCAGCCCGCGCACCGTTCGCTGAAAAATATCGGGCAAGTGGAGTGAACCGGTAATGGCGCGGCTGATCTCGCCGATCAGTTCTAATTCGCGCGTCCGTCGTTGGGCGTTTTCGTACAAGTGCGCGTTTTCAATCGTGAGAGCGGCGTGCTGCGCGACCGAAACCAAAAAGCGCTCGTCGGCGGCGGTAAAGGCCCGCGGCCGAAAACTTTGGACCGAGAGAATGCCCACCACGCGGTCGCGCGTCACCAAGGGCACGCCGAGCCAACTGCGCGCCGGGCGCAACTCATGGCGCGGCACAACCGGCAATCGCCCGCGTTCCTCTTCCATGTCGTTCACCCGCAGCGGACGCCGCATCCGAACGACCCACGACGAAAGCCCGGCCGCATCCAGCGCGACGATCGGCCCGCGCAGTTCCCAGCCCTCTTCGACGACGAACTGAATATTGATCTCTTGACGCGCTTGGTCGTACAGCCCGACGAAGAAGGTATCGGGATGCAAGAGTTGTTGGACTTGGGCCTGCAACAGGCGCAACTGTTCGCGCAGTTGCAGGGTGGAAGTCGTCGCCAGGCCGATCTCGCGCAGCGAGGCGAGTTCCTCGGCGCGCCGTCTGGCTTCGCTGTACAAGCGCGCATTCTCCAGTGCGATGGCGATTTGTTGGGCGATCGCGCTGATCAAGCTGACGTCCCCCGGCGTGAATTCAATCTGATCGCGCCGGCCGATCTGCAAAACGCCGAGCACGCGATCTTGCGCTTTGAGCGGGACAGTCGCCAGCGCGTGGATGGTTTCGCCGTACGGGTTGGCGCGGCTCTCGCTCGGATTGCCAGCCGCGTCCCTAACCACGAGCGGCTCGCCCGACGCGATGACCCGCTTGGCGTAACCGGGGTCTATTCGCCAAGCGGTGGCGGCCCGATCCGGCAGACCTGAGGCGCGATCCTGCTCGGCGGCGGCGAACTCGTCTGCGAGTGTGATCCGGCAGAACGAAATCTCCATCACCTCCTGGACCGCCGCGAGCGCTTCCTGCATCAACTGCTTCGGTTCGAGGGATTGCGAGATTCCGAGGTTTACGCGGTACAGCGCGCTCAACTCACGGGCGCGCTGCTCGATCTGAGTATACAAGGAAGCATTGTCAATCGCCAACGCCGCTTGGTCGGCCAGGGCGAGCAAGGCATCGCGCTCGTCGTCGGTAAAGTGATGCGGCGTAGCAAAGGCGGCGTTCAGGATGCCGACGACGCGCTCGCCTTTTCGGATCGGAAAGCCGGCAATGGACTGGAGGTTGAAACTCCTGGATTCGGGACTGGTATAGAGGGGATGATGTTCGACGGCATCAATCAGAATGGGACGCCGGGCGCGGACGACCGCACGGCTCAGTCCGTTCTCGCGCGGCGTCGAAACCGCCAGCCGCCTCTGGCCGTCGGCCCAGACGCCGACGCCTAGCCCAAATTTCCCGGTGGACTCGTCGTACAGAAAAATGTGGACGTTATTGGCTTGGACCAGTTGCAGCGCCGCCAACCCGATCGTGTCGAGCACGCGGTCGAGTTGCAGCGAGCCGGCGAGTTGCTGACCGATCTCGCGCTGAGCGCTCAGTTCGCTCACCCGTTGCGAGAGTTGCGTCGCGGATTGCGCGAGCATTGCCTCGCGCGACCGCAAGCGCGCGGTGATGCGCCGGGAGTGAAAGACGCCCAGGTGTAGCGCGCCGGCGAGAAATGCAAAGACGAACAGGTCGAACACGGGGTTGAGGTACAGATTGGTTTCAAAGCGTTCGTCAAAGGGCATGTGCGGCAAGACACCGCTAAATTCCAGGACGGCCATGATGGCGATGGCTGCCAACGTGCCCCACGTAAACACGTTTCCCACGCGCGGGGCAGTGTGCAACGCAGTGACGATCAAGTAGGAAACAAGGAGAAGGAGGACGGGGCTTTCCAGCCCGCCACTCACATATATGGCGACGACAAACAAGCACAAGTCTATGGAAACGCGTAAGTAGAGGAGCCGCATCCAGCGCGGCATAGCGGCGAGTTTCGAAAGATCGTCCACTTGGGCCATCACGCGCGCGGCAAAGATCGCGACCAGACTGGCCCCGGCGGCCGCAATTCCGGCCAGCGCGACGAGTAGCCCTGAGCCGAGATGAAAGTAGATATAGTTGACTAGTCCAAAGACGAGCGCGAGCGCAAACGCGGCCCAACGCCAGCGCAAATTAAAAGCGGCCGACAAGACCCGCCGCCGCTCTTCCAGGTCCATGGTTCCCCCCAAATGGCCGGAGATCAAAGCATATCGCTCACAATTTGGCGTTTTACTGTGACCCGTTTATAATAGATTGCGTGAACTCGCTTGTCAATCGCACAAGGGTACTGTCCGGAAGTATCAAGTCCAAAGCCTGCCCTGAGCGGAGTCGAAGGGTCTCAAGTTACAAGTCGGATTTCCGGATTGGCGTCTGGCTTTTTGTGGCCGCCCTCGCGCTGTATCTGTTGACGATCTCGCCAACCGTTCTCGACGGCGACAGCGGCGAATATCAGTACATGGCGTACATCCTGGGTGTGCCGCATTCGACCGGCTATCCCCTTTACATTCTGCTGGGCAAGCTCTTTACCTTCCTCCCCTTTGGCGATGTTGCGTACCGTATCAACCTCTTTTCCGCGATTTTTGCCGCGTTGGCTGTCACCGTCGTGTACTGGACAGCGCGCCGGCTCGTCCCCCGCCGAATTCCGGCATTGATCGCGACTCTTATCTTTGCCGTCACTCCGTCCGTATGGGGCAGTGCGGTTCAAGCGGAGACGTATGCCCTCCACTTGTTTCTCGGCGTATTGACGATTTTGCTAATGCTCCGTTGGCATCAGGAGGGCCAAGCGCGCGATTTCTACTGGTTTGCCTTCGTGTGCGGGTTGGGGCTGACCCACCACGTCATGTATCGCTTTATCGCGCCCGCGGCGGCTTTGCTCCTCTGGTTCAACCGCGCGCGTCTGACGCGTGCTATGCTGGCGCGCGGCGTTCTGCTTGGACTCGTGCCCCTGCTTCTGTATGCCTATATTCCGATTCGGGCGAACCAGTTGATCGCTCAGCAGGACCCGGCGAACAAAGCGCTGTATGGTCGTGAAGATGCGATGGTCAAGGGGACGGTGACCGCGTTTTACAACAACAGCCCCGAGGGTTTTTTCAAACTGGTCACTGGCTTGGACAATATTTACAAGATGGACGTCAAGTCGCCGCTGGACTCGGCCAATCGCCTTGAGCTTTCCGCGACCCTTTTGCTCCAGCAGTTCGGCTGGGCCGGTCTCGGCTTGGCGATGGCCGGCGCGTGGTTGGCGTTCCGGCGCGAGCGGCAGGCGTTCTGGCTGCTGTTCGCCGCCGCGGCGGGTACCGGGCTGGTGGCGTTTTATCTACGCGGCACTTCGACGGTCTTTTATTTTTCGATGACCTATTTTGTGCTCGCGCTCTGGATTGCATTTGGGCTCGACGCGTTGATGCAGTGGGCCGTGCGTGCGAGAGTGCCGTTCGTCTCCCTGCGGGTCGTGACGCTTGTTCTGCTGCTCCTCCCGCTGAGCGCGCTGATCGCCAATTTCCCGCGCTTGGACAAGAGCAACAACTATGCGCCACGCGATTACGCGCAAGCCATTTTGCGCGAGAACCTACCGCCGAACGCCGTCGTCGTCGCGCCGTGGGAAGTCTCGCAGCCGCTTCGCTATTTCCAATTCGTCGAGAATCAGCGCCCCGATTTGCTCGTGACGAACGTTTCTCCGATTTGGCCCCAATTCCAAAAATTGCTCGCGAGCGCCCGCGAACTTCGCCGGCCCTTTTACAACGTCGAGTTCAACCCCGAACTGCCGACCGCGCCCGGCCCGCGTTTTGCCCAGGCGATTCCGCTGCCGCTGATGCAAGAGCCGCAGCCGCGCTACACGATGCCCGACGCGCGCATTGTAGATGGCGCGCAAGTGATTGGGTACGACCTCGATCCCGATCCGCCGCAGCCGGGGACGCTCGCGCGCGTGCTGATC
The DNA here is from genome assembly GCA_016208315.1 of Chloroflexota bacterium. GTDB lineage: Bacteria > Chloroflexota > Anaerolineae > UBA4142 > UBA4142 > JACQYF01. The sequence goes on from JACQYF010000060.1 coordinate 41,446, forward strand.
TATTATCGCGCCCTCGACCGGATGTATCCGATGTATTCGAGCGCGCTCACGATCAACGACATTACCGGAAAACTATGGAGTGACTATTACGGTTTTCCCGGCTCGCAATATCAACCGACCTATCGGTGGCAAGCGGGCGACGTATATCGAGAGCAGTGGCAATTCATCTGGCCGGCGGATGCGCCGAGCGGATTGTACAATTTCGATTTGAGTTGGTACGTGTACGATTTGGACACGCGCAAATCCGATTTCGATCACGAAAACAAACTCGCGCTGGGCGTGATTCGCGTAGGCAATCTGACTACAAATACGATCGGAAATCCTAAACTTGCGCAGGCCGGCCAAGCCATCTCGTTTCTCGGTTGGGACAGCGCGCCCGCATCCAATAGCGATACAATTACGGCAGCCCGCGGCTCGCAAATTGCGCTGGATTTGTATTGGCGCTCCGACCGCGAATTGCGGGGGCAATACACGGTCTTTGTGCATTTGGTTGATACGAACGGACGCGTCATCGCCGACGCCGATAGCCCACCTTCAAGCGGCTTGTTTCCCACGGATCGCTGGACGGTTGGTGAGGTCGTGCGCGATCGCCACACGTTGCAAGTGCCATCCGATCTTGCTCCCGGCGACTATGCGATTGAAATCGGCATGTATCTCCCTTCGACCGGGAAGCGCCTCCTATTCGGCAACGCGGACAATCTCGCGCTGGCGAAGTTACAAGTGCGGTGAGTAATCAATCAACCCAGCGCGCGATCAACTGGATACCCGTTCTCCTCATCGCGCTTGCCGCGATTCTTTTGCGTGTCTACGCGCTTGATCGCCTGCCTCCCGGTCTTTTCGGCGACGAGGCGGTCGAAGGGTTGGACGCGCTCGACGTGCTCGCGGGCAATTTCGCCATTTGGTTTCACGCGCATTTGGGACGCGAGCCGATTTACGTTTACCTCGTCGCGCTCGCGTATGCGGCCTTTGGCATCACGCCGCTCGCCACGCGTTTGCCCGCGATCATCGCGGGGCTGCTGACGATTCCCGCCGCGTTTTTCTTGACGCGCGAGTGGGCGATGCAGCATTACTCGCGCGAGCGCGCCACGCGGCTTGCTCTGTTGGCGACCGCGCTCTTGGCGATTTCGTTCTGGCACGTTCAAATGACACGCGACGCGCATCGCGACACGCTGTTGCCGTTGGTCGAGGCGCTTGGTTATTGGCTGCTGTGGCGGGCGCTTCGGACGGGGAGTTGGAAGACGTACGCCAGCGCGGGCGCGGTATTGGGACTCGCGATCTACACGTATTCGCCAGGGCGTTTCGTCCCGGTGTTCGTCGTGCTGTTCTTCGCCGTCGAGTTGCTTGTCCGAAATCAGCCTCTGTCCAAACTCGCCATCGCCGCGCTCGCCGCTATCGTCGTCATGCTGCCGCTCGGCATCTATTTCGCGCAGAACCCGGTGCAGTTCAGCCGCCGCTTTGAGAGCGTCTCGATTCTCGATGCCGAATCGCCGCCCGCCGCGCTGGCCGCGAGCGTCGCAGGAAATCTCGCACAATTCGTCGTGCCGGACGCGGGCTACCAGAGCAAGCACTATAATTTGCCCGGCAAGCCCGTTTTCGATCTGTTCATTGCGCCGTGGTTCTTGGCCGGTCTCGTCGTCGCCATCACGCGCTGGAAACGGCCCGAGTATCGTTTTCTGCTTTTGTGGTTTGCTGTGATGCTGGTCCCCGCGTTTCTCACGGCCGATATGATTCCGAAAGCCGTGCGCGCGTTGGGCGTGGTTCCCGGCGTATTCATTTTCCCCGCGCTCGCGATGGATTGGGCGGCAGATTTCAGATTTCAGATTTCAGATTTCAGATTTCGATTTCTGAGAATGGCAACGGTCAGTTTGATCGCGCTCTCCTTCGCCGGCAGCGCGGTTTGGACGGCGTACGATTACTTCGTCACGTGGGCGAATATGCCCGAATTACCGCTCGCGTTTGATGCCGATATGACCGAGGTAGCCGAATTGATCCAGCGCCAGCCGTCAGACCAGCCGATCTACATTTCCAGCCAGGTCTACCGTCCGCCAACGCTGATGCTGCTAGGCAGGCACGTGCCGACCACGCGCTATCTGGAACGCGCGACGCGTATCAAGGAATTCGACGCGACCTCGGCGCTTGTCTCCAGCGCGCGCCATTCGGATGCGTTGTACGTTTGGGTCCGCGAGCAAACGCCGCCTGCCGTGTGGCTTGCGCGGCTCGCGCCGCACGCTGTTCCCCGCGATGAAGGCACATATTTCGCGACGATCCGACTCGGCGCGCTCGCGTCCCCGCAGCAGCGCGTGGATCTTGCCTTCAATCCGCTCTTAAAGCTGGTCGGCTATTCGCGCTACTCGGACGAGCCGCGCGGGATTGCATTGTATTGGCAGGTGAACGAATTGCCGCCCGATCGCGAGGACCTTCAGGCGGCGCTTTCGCTAGCCGATGCGCGCGGCGCATTAGTTACACAAGACAAGCACAAGTTCGGAGTGCCGCCGCTGGAATGGGCCATCGGCGATACGATTGTAGAATGGTACGCGCTGGATTTGCCAGAGACCGCGACGCAGTTTTCCATCGAATTGAAGCGTGGCGCGCTCTGGTGGCAATCGCCAGCATTGATTCTGAAATAGCAGGGGAGCAGGGGGCCGAGGCGCAGGGGAGCAGGGGAGAAATTCTCCCCCTCTCCCTCTCTCCCCCTCGCCCCCTCTCCCTTGCGGAGCTTTTCGTGACTAGACGCAACCTGTTCGCTCTCGTCTTCTATCTCGCGCTCGCGCTAGGGCTGACGTATCCGCTCGTCCTGCAATTCGGCGATCACGTGCCGGGCAGCGAAACGTGGGCCTTGGACGAGTATACTTTTGTTTGGAGCCAGTGGTGGTTCAAGCACGCGCTGTTCGATTTGGACACAAATCTTCTCGCGACGCGCTTGGTTTTTTACCCGCTTGGACTCGATCTGGCGGCATTCACCATGCTGTGGGCGCATGCCGTTATCGGCTTGCCCGTGCAGCTCGCGTTCGGCGTCGTCCCGGCGACGAATGCCGCAGTGCTCGCGACCTTTGTCCTCGGCGCGTTCGGGATGTACCTGCTCGCGCGCCATCTCATGCGGAATTCCGGATTCGCCGATCTGTCCACACACCTCGCCGCGCTGGTTGCGGGCGCGGCGTTTGTGTTCACCTCGTCGCGCATGGTCTACGCCGCGCTCGGCCACTATAACATCCTCGCGACGCAATGGCTGCCGTTCTACGTGTTGTTTTTGATAAAGACAGTTTCTAAAGAGAGGGGTTGGGGGCGAGATTGGCTCCTCGCCGCGCTCTTTGCCGCGTTCACGTTGTACAGCGATTCGGGACATGCGCCGCTGCTCGTGCTGTTCACGCTGCTCTATCTGGCTTTCAAGTGGCGCGCAGTATTGCGACGGGAAACATTGGCGCGGCTCGCGTTGCTGGGAGCATCCGTCGTCGTGTTATTTGCGCCGCTGCTCGTGCCGCTGGTCAACGAAATCTATTCGAGCGGTTATCAATTGCCCGGCTGGGGCCATGCCGAAAACTTGCTAGTGGATTTGTTCGGCTTTTTCACGCCCACAAGTTTGCATCCGCTGAACCGCCGCTGGACCGAAGAACTGGACTTGGTGCGCCAGCAGATTTCGCGATTCCGCGACGTCAACACCTTTTTCGTCGGCTACGCGACCGCGGCGCTCGCGCTGGTGGGCGCGCTCGTCTTTCGAAACCAACTGCGCGTGTGGATCGCCGGCGCGCTCGTCTTTGCCGTACTCGCCCTCGGGCCGCTCTTGAGCATCAACGGCAAATCCGTTTTCGATCTCGACGGCCTCTCGGTTACTTTTCCGATGCCCTTTTTGCTCTTGCACTATATCCCGTTCCTGAAAGAAAACCGCGTCCCTAACCGGTACTCGATTCTCGTTGTCCTGGCCCTCGCGGTGCTGATTGGCTATGCGGTGGCGTGGATCTGGTCTCAAGTCTCTAGTCTCAAGTCTCAGGCCACATCTAGTTTACGTTTTACGTTTTACGTTTTACTGTTTACTGTCCTCTTGTTCGAGCATCTCGCTCTCCCGCTCCCTCTCTCCGACGCGCGTGTGCCGGAGGTGTATCGCCGGATCGCGCAAGAGCCGGGCGATTTCGCGATTCTCAGTCTGCCGCTCGGTTGGCGGAACAGTTTCGGGACACAGGGCGCGGAGGACACGCGCACGCAGTACTACCAATCGGTACATGGCAAGTATTTGTTGTCGGGCAATGCCTCGCGCAATCCGCCGTTTCTCTTTGAATACTTTGATCGCATCTCGCTCTTCCACTCGATCAGTCAAATCGAGCTTTATCAGCCGGTTGACGACGAGATTCTCGCGCGCGACAAGGCGCAAGCCGGCGCGCTCATGTCCTTTTTCGATATTCGGTACGTCGTGCTCAATGCCGCGACGCCGGGCCGCTTGCCTTACAGCGATACGCGCGGCGCGGTCGCGGATTACGTCGAACAAGTCTTGCCGCTGGGCGAAAAGGTGTACGACCGTGACGGTGTGATCGCGTATCGCGTGAACCAAGCGCCGCTGCCCACTCAGGCGCAAGTTCTTTTCGGCGGCGCGCGCGCGCGCATCTACCAGGCAGAGGGATGGGATCGGGACGAAACCATCGCCGGCGCGCCTGCGAATTGGGCGAACCGTTCGAGCGCGCGGTTTCTTTTGCCGGTCCGGGACATCGCCGATTACGCGTTGACCGTGCGTGCGCTGCCGTTCACGTATCCGCAATCGCCCGCACAGACGATGGAAATTTCCGTTAACGGTCAAGCGATCGCCAAATTCGATTTAGGGGCGGACTGGCAGGATTACTCGGCGACGATTCCCGCACGCGCGCTGCGCGCCGGTATCAACGACGTTGTATTCCGGTTCGCCTACGCGGTTCGCCCGCGCGACGTGCTGCCCGCGAATTATGCGATTGGCGCGACCGAGATCACCAGCCCCGTAGACATTATCGTGAACAGCGGCGCGCTCGGCTCGATCAAGATCGCGGGGCGCGAGCAATCGCGCTTGGGACGCGGCTACAATGTCGTCGTCGTTGATCCCAAGAGCGGCGCGGTCGTCAGCGCCAAGGTCTTCAACACCGCGGACGAACGGTCGCAATCGCGCGCGCTGACGGATTTTATCGCCGAGATTCCCGATGGCATGATCGTCGCGGTCGCCGCGCAAGAAGAGATCGCCGCGAATCTCGGCGATAGGACGGTTGCCGGACTCCAGTCGCTCGGCGGGCAGATTGACGTTCGCACGAACGGGAATCGTTCTCACGCGATTATCGGCGTCAAGGGCGCTCGGCCCGGCACGGCGCTCGAACAAGCGAATGAGGGCACGTCGTTCCTCTCGGTAGGGCGCAGCCCGGACGACCGCACCCTCGCCGCGGCGGTGGGCGCGATCACGTTTCATAAGAAATAATCACCGCTTGTCATTGCGAGGGCGGTCTATGCCCGACGCAATCTTCCTCATGCACGTTGGAGATTGCTTCGGGCAAAAGCGGCCCTCGCAATGACAGGGTGGGGAGCAAACCAGGATGGATATTCAAAAAATCGTGCTCGTTCAGCCCGCGCACGCCGGGCGCATTTGGGGCAAAGCCGCAGGTTCGCCGTACACGCTTATGCGCCTGGCCTCGATGGCGCCCGCGGATATTCCGGTCGAAATCTGGGACGAGAATCTCGGCCCACTCAATTACGAACGGCTCGACGCGCGCACGCTGGTCGGCATCAGCAGCATGACGCTGACGATTGATCGCGCCAAGGCGATTGCGCTGCAAGCGCGCCGGCGCGGGAGCAGCGTCGTCGTCGGCGGAGTTCACTCGACACTTGTGCCGGATGAGGTTGCGCCGTGGGCGGATGCGGTCGTGGTGGGCGAGGCGTACCGCACCTGGCCGCAGATCATTCAGGATTGCGCGGGCGACAAACTGCGGGCGCGATACGTGGACCAAGAGTGGACGACGCTCGACGGTCTCACGCCCATCAGCGACCGCGTCATCCAGCACACGGATGAGCATCGCCACTATTGGACACCCTCGCTCGAAATTACCCGCGGCTGTCCGCGCAATTGCACGTTTTGCACCGCAGTGCGCGTGAGCGGCAAGATCATGCGCCATCGCCCGGTCGAGCAGATCGTCGAAGAGATCGAGCGCCGTAACATCAAACGCTTTTTCCTCACCGACGACAATTTCGGCTTGAACTTTCGCACGAGCCCCGACTATATGGAAAAGGTGTTTCGCGCGCTCGAACCGCTGCCGCTGCGGAGCTGGACCGCGCAATCCGAACTGATCGTCGCGCAATATCCCGATCTGCTCGACCTGGCGCGGCGGGCGCACATGGACAAGTTCTTTATCGGCTTTGAATCTATCAACCCCGACAACCGGCGCGACCTGGGCGGCAAGACCAAGGGCCAACTCGAGGATTACAAGCGTATCGTTCGCACGCTGCACGACCACGGCATGAACGTCGTCGGCTTGTTCGTTTTCGGTTTCGATCACGACACGGTAGACGTATTTGAGACCACATGGCGATTTGTTCGCGAGACCGAATTCGACAGCGTGAGCGTGACGGTGCTGACCCCGTTTCCCGAGACGCCGCAAAGGCAATCGCTCATCGAGGAGGGGCGATTGCTCCCGAATATACCGTGGAGCCATTACGATACCGCGCACGTCACGTTTCGCCCTGCGCTGATGACGCCCGAGCAATTGCGCGCGGGATACGACTGGATGTGCCGGCAGGTGTACGCGCCGCGCCAGGTCGCGACGCGCGGCTTGCGCGCGCTCCGGCGCTATCCATGGCATCTGGCGCGCGCCAAGGCCTTCTCCAGTTTCAGCACCGACCTCGGTTATCGCCAGGCGTATGGCTTCCGCGATCGGTAAGAATTCTTATCCGCGAATCTCGCGAATCGTCGCTAATTGTCATTGCGAGGAGGCGCTTTCTGCCGACGAAGCGATCTCCAACTCGCGAGTAGAGGATTGCTTCGCAAAGACCGCTTGCAATGACGTTAGCGGAGATTCGCGAGATTCGCGGATAATTGATGCGCTCGCGCTAGCCGGGCTTGCGCTCTTTGCGGGCATTGGCGCGCGGGCGGTGGTGAAGACATGAAGCGAATTGACCCCGTTCTCGCACTCGCGCTGGCGTTTGCCTGCTTGCTTGTCTACGTGCGAACGCTTGCGCCGGATGTGGTGGACGCCGATGGTGGCGAGTTTCAATTCGCGGCCTGGAATTTCTCCTTTGTTCATCCAACCGGTTACCCGTTGTTTCTCATTCTTGGCGGACTGTTCCAACATCTCGTCCCCGTTGGCAATCCCGCTTACCGGCTCAACCTCTTCACCGCGATAACTGCCGCGCTTGCGGTCGGCATGGTGTACCTGGTCGTCAACGAATTCACGCGCCGCCGCGCAGCCGCCGTCATCGCCGCCGCCTTGTTCGCCGTGTCGCGTACCTTCTGGTTCGACGCCGGGGCAGCCGAGACCTACGCGCTCAACGCCTTCTTCGTCGCGCTGCTCGTTTTCCTCGCTTTGCGTTGGCAGGCGCAACCGGACGCAAAACGCTTCGCTCTCTTTTGTTTCGCCCACGGACTTGCGCTCACGCATCACCGCACGATCATTCTCTGGCTTCCGGCGTTTGCGCTGTTTTTTCTTACAGGTCTCAGGCCACGGGTCGCAAGTCACAGGTCTCAAGTCTCAGGTCACAGGTCACAGGTCACAGGTCACACACATTACGCATCACGTTTTACCCCTTCGACTTCGCTCAGGGCAAGGTTTTACGTTTTACGTTTTACGCCTTACGCCTTACGTTTTACGTTTTACTTGCTCCTTCCCCTCCTCCTCTACCTCTACATCCCCCTCCGCGCGCCGGCGTCGCCCTATGCTACGCTCGCGCTCGCGGCGAATCGCGCCATCGCTTTGTACGACAACTCGCCCGCTGGATTTCTGAACTATGTTCTGGGCCGCGTATTCGAATCTGAACTCGGATGGGATGCGGTCGCCGCGACGCGGCTTGTCGCCGTCCCGCAGTTGCTGTTCGAGGAATTCGGCGCGGCCGGCCTGTTGCTGGGCGGAATTGGGCTGGTGGTGATGGCGTGGCGGCGCGAGTGGGCGCGGCTTGCGCTGCTGCTCAGCGCATTTTTGGCGGTGATTTCGTTCGCGTCGTTGTATCACATCGGCGACATTGCCCACTATTACATTCCAGCGTATTTGGTGTGGGCGATCTGGATTGGCGTTGCGCTGGCCGGGTTGTTCAGCACCGTATCCCGTATCCCGTATCACGCATTCCGCATCACGTCATCCGTATTCTTGCTTCTGCTGACTGCCCTTTTGATTGCGCCTCAACTCCTCGCCAACGTTTCCTTCGCCGACCGCAGCCGCGAGACTCTGCACCGCGAGCGCTGGACGCATATCCTCGCCGCGCCCATTCCGCAGGATGCCATTCTGCTTTCGAACGACCGAGACGAAATGATGCCTTTGTGGTATATTCAGTACGTCGAAAACACGCGGCGCGATCTGCTCGGCCTCTTTCCGCTGCTCACTCCCGCGCCGGAGCACGCGAACTTCGCGCGGCTGACTGACAGCGTTCTCGATGCGGGGCGTCCGGTGTTCTTCGTCAAGCCAATGCCGGGGATGGAGATCAAATACCGCCTCGCGCCTTTCGCATCGCCGCTGGTGCGCGTGTTGGGGCGCGCGGCGGATGCACCGCCGCAATTTGCGACCGATGCCGTACTCGCCGGTCAAGTTCGGATCGCCGGTTACGATGTGGCGCAGGAAACCGGTGTTTTGCGCGTGGCGACATATTGGCAGCCGCGCGTCAAGCTGGAGAACGATTACACGACGTTCGTCCATTTGTTGGACGCGCGCGGGAACAAGGTTGCGCAAGGCAATGATCACAAAGTCGGCGGCGATTTCTATCCGACCTCGATGTGGGACATCGGCGAGATGCTGCGGGATGAGCAAACGATCGGGTTGCCGCCGAACATCGCGCCGGGAAGTTATCGCTTTGTGGTTGGAATGTACGGGCCGCGCGACGCAGGGCAGTTGGGCGAGCCGGTGGAGATTGGAACGGTGGAGATTCGATAATGGCAGAACCAATCGTCGCGACCAGACAACTGGTCGAGGAGATCTTTGACGGCGCGGCCGCGGGTTATGATCGCGCCGGCCCGAGTCTGTTTCGACAATTCGGCGCGCGCCTCGTCGAATGGATGGCGATTGCCGCGGGCGCGCGCGTCTTGGATGTCGCGACCGGGACCGGCGCGGTGTTGATTCCCGCCACGCAGCGCGTCGGACCAAGTGGGCAGGTGATGGGCATTGACTTGTCCAACGAGATTTTGGCGGAGGCGAATCGCGCGGCGCGGGCGTTGGGGCTATCGAACATTGAATTGGGACGCATGGATGCGGAGCACTTGCAGTTCGGCGACAACGTGTTTGACGCGGTGACGTGCGGCTTTGGCTTGCTCTTTTTCCCTTCGATGGACGCGGCTTTGCGCGAGATGGCGCGCGTCTGCAAACCCGGTGGGCACATTGGACTGACGATGTGGGGCAAAGCGCCGTTCGATCCCGCGTGGAAGATTTTTGCCGAGCAGGCGCGCAAGTACGAGATCGAAGTGCGAATGCCGCAAAAGATTGCGTACTCGCCGGAGGACATTCAAAGATTGCTGGCCGCCGCGGGATTTGGCGGAGTGGAAATACTGACCGAGACGACCGACCTCGTTTACAAGGACGCGGAAGACTGGTGGGCCTTTCAACTGACGATGGGCTCGCGCGCGGCGATCTATCGCATGTCGGATGAAAAGCGCGCTACCTTCAAAGCAGAATATCTCGCGCAATTGCGTTCGCTATTCCGAACCGACGGGCTGCACCTGCCCGCGCCCGTGATCTATGCTCAAGCGCATAAGCCATGACCAGACGATGGAAATTTGTGACGTTTTTGACACTATCGTGCTGGATTGGTATAATGGGTAAAGCGACGCGACGCACGCGGGTGACCGCGCTCAATTTTCCGAAGGAGGAATTGACACAGTGGATTTCCGTTTAACGCCCCAGCAAGAGTTATTCAAGCGCACGGTCCGAGAGTTTGCCGAAAAGAATATCGCGCCACGTTCACGCGAGATTGACCAGAAGGCCCAGGGTATTCCTGAAGAAATTATGCAGGGCATGGTTGATCTCGGTTTGTTTGGCGTGACCATTCCCGAGGAGTACGGTGGAACCGCCAACCCCGGCGAGGAACTGGTCTACGCGATGATCGCCGTACACGAGATCGGCCGCGCCGAATTGTCCATGTCGCTCCCCGTTTATTATTTGCTCAATCTGGGTTGGAGTTATCTTCTCGCACGCTACGGCACCGAAGAAACCAAGCGCGAAGTGCTGCCTCACGTCGCCAAGGGCGAGTGGTTCCTCGGCATCGCCACGACCGAGCCGAGCGGCGGTTCCGACCTCGCGAACCTCAAGACGACCGCGACGAAAAAGGATGGTAAGTACGTCATTAACGGCGAAAAGATTTTCGTCAGCGGCGTGAGCGAAGCCACAAAACGCGGCGGCGGGCATCTGACCCTGTTCAAGACCGCGCCCGAATTGGGCAACAAGGGCATGACCTTCGCGTACGTGCCGACCCAATCGGCGGGCATTACGACGACGCTCTTTGACGATATGGGCCGCATGGGCTTGTCCACGGGCGGTATGGCGTACAAGAACGTCGAGATTCCCGAGCGCTATGTGCTCGACAAAGAGGGTCGCGGCTTTTACATCAACATGGAAGGGTTCAACGCGGCGCGCATTCTCGTGTGCGCGGCGTGTACGGGCGGGGCCGAGCGCGCGCTCGAAATCAGCGCCGAGTACACCAAGCAGCGCGTACTGTTCGGCCAGCCGCTCGCCAAGTTCGAAGGCATCTCGTTCGAGATCGCCGACGACTATGCCAAGTTGCAAATGCTGATGAACCAACTGACGAAATCGGCCTGGATGATTGACCAGTATTACCAGGACCCGACCTCTTTCACACGTAAAGAGATCAACGCGAACGTGGCGATCTGCAAGCTGACGGCGCCGCTGCTGACGCTCGATATTGCCAAGCACGCGATGATGTACCACGGCGCGCTCGGCTACAGCAAAGAGACGCCGCTCGAAATGCTGATGCGCGGTGTCATGTCCTACGTCGTCGGGGCCGAAGGCGGCGCGAACATCATGCGCATCATCATCGGCCGCGAGTTCATCGGCGACGTCTCAATTCCGTACAAGTAAAAAGTAATTAGGGATTGGAGATTAGAGATTCTCTAATCTCCAATCCCTAATCTCCAATTCCCATGGCAGATAAAGTTGACGTCGTCGTCATCGGCGGTGGACTGGCAGGCCTCGCCGCCGCGTATTTCCTCGCCGAGGCGGGAATCGAAACTATCGTCGTCGAGCGCGGCGACTATTCCGGCAGCAAGAACGTCACGGGCGGCCGCCTCTACCTCAACCCCGTGCGCCCATTTTTCCCCGCCGATTTCTGGAACGACGCGCCCTTTGAACGTCCCGTCGTCAAAGAGAAACTCTCGGTGCTCTCCGTACGCGCGGCGACGACCGTCGAGTTTTCCAGTGAGAAACTCCGCGCCGAGCCGCGCTCCAGTTACACCGTACTCCGCGCCAAATTCGATCAATGGCTGGCCGATAAGGTGAGCGAAAAAGGCGCGTTCATCATCGCCAAGAACAAGGTGGACGACTTGATCTACGACGGCGCGCGCGTCGTCGGCGTCAAGGCCACCGATTCCGAGTTGCTGTGCGATGTCGTCGTCGCGGCGGACGGAGTCCTCTCGTTCACTGCCGAAAAAGCCAAGATGCGCGGCGCGCTCAACCCGCACTATCACGCGCTGGGTGTGAAAGAGATTATCGAACTGCCGGCCAAGACGATTGAGGATCGCTTTGGCGTCGCGGCTGGCGAGGGCGCCGCGCAGTTGTTCTTCGGTTCGATCACGCAAGGCATGGTGGGCGGCGGATTCCTGTACACCAATCGCGAGAGCGTTTCGCTCGGCATGGTCGTCGGGATCGAAGCGCTGATGCATCACGAGCCGCGCATCGAAGCGCCGGAATTGATGGAAATGCTCAAGGCGCGGCCCGAGGTCGCGCCGCTGATTGACGGCGGCAGCACGGTCGAATACTCGGCGCACGTGATCCCGGAAGGCGGCGTCCGCGCGCTGCCCAAATTGGTCGGCGACGGCATCCTGCTGGCGGGCGACGCGGCGGGATTCGGCCTGAACATGGGCATCACGGTGCGCGGGATGGATTTCGCGCTCGCCTCGGGCGCGCTGGCCGCGCGGGCGATCAAGGATGCGAAAGCCAAGAACGATTTCTCCGCGCTGTCGCTCAGCGTCTACGAACAGTCGCTGCGCGACAGTTTTGTGATGCAAGACCTGCAAACGTTCCGCGGCATGCTCGACGTGCTCGACAATCCGCGCATGTTCACAAAATACCCGGAAGCGATCACGGGCATTTTTGAGCAGATGTTCTGGATCGGCGACCAGCCGAAACAGAAACTCTCGGCAACCGCGATTCGCGAGGCGCTCAAGGGGTTTGGCAATCTCGACGCGGTGCGCGACGCGCTGGGGTTGATGAAAGTGTAGCAAGTCACGCGTCACAGGTCCCAGGTCAAATGCCTCACGTTTTACGCTTTACGTTTCAGGGGTTGTGATGTCCGTCAACGTCAAGCAAAAGCTCGGGAACAACGTCTTCAAGATTGATCCCGAAAGCCATATTTCGATCAACCACGAAATCTGCATGAGCAGGTGTACGGCAAAGTTCTGCACGTTTGTCTGTCCGGCGCGGGTTTACACGCTGGAAGCCGACGGGCGAATTCACGTGGAGCACGACGGCTGCCTGGAATGCGGAACGTGCGTGGTCGCGTGCCGCAGCGACGCGCTGACCTGGCGCTATCCGCGCGCGGGCCAGGGAGTGCAGTACAGGTTTGGATGAATTTAGGATTTAGGATTTATGATTTAGGATTTAGGAGGAGTTCGGCGATGTGGTTTTTCAAATCATAAATCTGAAATCCTAAATCTTAAATTGGAGTGAGAATGGACATCATCGTCTGTCTCAAACAGGTTGTTGATCTGCAGCAGATTCGCATCAAGCGCGAGACGCGCGAGCCGGTCTTGGAGGGCGCGCCGTTCATTTTCGGACAGTTTGAGAAAAACGCGCTCGAAGAAGCCGTGCGGCTCAAAGAAAAGCACGGCGGCAAGGTGATCGCGCTCGCGCTCGGCAATGCCAAACTCAAGGACTTGATTATCGAAGCGTTGGCGATGGGCGCGGATGAAGGCGTGATCATGACCGATGCCGCGTTCGCGGGCGGCGGCTCGGCGAGCACCGCGCAAATTCTCGCCGCGGCCATTCGCAAGATCGGCAAATTCGATCTGATTTTGATGGGCGAGGGGTCGGCGGACAATTATTCGGGGCAGGTCACGTCGCGGTTGGCCGAACTGCTCGACGTGCCGCAAATAACCTACGTCCGCGAAGTGAAGGTCGAGGGCAATCGCATCCGCGCCACGCGCGATCTGGAAGATGCGCTCGAGGTCGTGGAAGCCGAATTGCCCGTCGTCCTTTCCGCGACGAGCGAATTGAACACGCCGCGCCTGCCGCCGCTCACCGCGATTTTGAGAGCATCGAAAAAGCCGCTCAAGACGCTGACGCCCGGCGACCTCGGCATCGCCGCGAGCGCGCCGGTGGTCAAGACGTTGAGCAATCTCGCGCCGCAGCAGGAACGGAAGCAAGTGCTGTTCGAGGGCGACGCGGATAAGGCGGTGGAGGAATTGGTGAAGGTACTGCGGAGGGAATTGTGAACGGATTGCTGTCGCGAAACGGATAATCGGAAACAAACGGATTGGTCACGGATAGGAAACGAATGGGGGCGAGGGATATGGCGGAGATACTGGTTTTCTCGGAGCAGGATGCGGTTGCGTACGAGTTGTTGAGTAAGGCGCGGGAACTGAGTTCGGCGAGTGCGGCGGTATTGGGGAATGCCAATCCGGATGATTATTTCGCGTATGGCGCGGAGAAGGTTTATGTGGGCGATGCGCCGCAGCTGGCCGACTTTGGCGCGGAGGTGTATGCCGAGGCGCTGGCGCAGATTGTGAATGCGAGCGGCGCGACGACGGTCATGCTTGGCTCGACCAAGCGCGGTAAGGAGTTGGCAGGGCGGTTGGCGCAAAAGTTGGGCTGCGGCGCAGTGACGGACGCGATCGGCGTGACGATGCAGGATGGGCAAGTCGCCGTCGAGCGGTACGCGCTCGGCGGAAACACGGTGGCGACAGATGTCATTACGAGCGACCGCCAAGTCATCGCCGTGATGCCGAGGACGTTTGAGGCGGTCAAGCAGCCAGTAACCGGGCAATCGGTTCGCGTGGCATTGAAACTTGCCGAGCCGCGCGTCAAGGTGATCGAGCGCAAGCCCAAGCCCGCCGCGACCGCGAATATCGAAAGCGCCGAAACCCTCGTCGTCGTCGGCAAGGGGTTTGGGAAACAGGACGACCTCGCGATGGCCGACGCGTTGGCGAAATCGCTCAAAGGCGAAGTGGGCTGCACGCGCGCGCTCGCCGCGGATTACCATTGGTTGGCCGAAGAACGCATGGTGGGAATCAGCGGCAAAAAGTGCAAGCCGCGCCTGATGGTTTCGGTGGGCGTTTCGGGGCAGATTCAGCACACGGTTGGTATTCTCGGCTCGAAACTGATTGTCGCTATCAACAAGGACAAGTCGGCGCCGATTTTCAAGATCGCGGATTATGGGATTGTCGGCGACCTTTATCAAATCGTGCCCAAGTTGACGGAGAAGTTGGCTGCCATGTAGGGGCGGGGTCACCCCGCCCAAGTAGGGCAAATTGCTCGCCTCCATTTCCCCATTCGCTTCGCTCAGGGTCTACGAATTTCGGGGATCTTGGACAATTTGCCCCACAGGTTTGCATTTCGATGAAACCTATGATAAAATCCGCGCTGTTTGTAGCTCAATGGAGCTGGCATACGTTCATAATGTTCGTCAAATATTGAAAGCAATGAGGCCTCTGCTCGGCCGGACAAGGATGTCCGACCGTGTTTGTGTTTATGATATCAACAACTACTGGGGAGGGGGCGCATTATGAATCTGGTTTGGGTCGTGCCTGTATCTGGGCTGCTGGCTTTGCTCTTTGTTGGCTATTTGGCGTGGGACGTGCTTCGCCGCGACAAAGGGACGAAGGAAATGCAAGAAGTTGCCGCGACGATCTACGAGGGAGCCGTGGCGTTCATCAAGCGCCAGTACATGACGATTGCGATTTTGGCAATTGTCGCCGCCGTGATTATCGGCGTCTTGGTTTCGCTTGAGACATTTACCGAGACCGATGTCAAAGGTGCGGCGTTGGGGACTATGACCGCGGTTGCATTTCTCGTCGGCGCGGCGGCGAGCGCGTTGAGCGGCATCATCGGCATGTATGTTGCCGTGCAGTCGAATGTGCGCGTGGCGGGCGCGGCGCGCAAAGGCGTCGAGCCGGCCCTGGCGGTGGCATTGCGCGGCGGCGCGGTGAGTGGTTTCCTCGTCGTCGGTCTTTCGCTCATCGGCGTATATGCGATGTTCTCGCTGTACGGCGGCTTTAGTGCGCCGCAGAACGCGCCGTTCCTCATCGTCGGTATGGGTTTTGGCGCAAGCTTCGTCGCCTTGTTCGCGCAACTCGGCGGCGGTATCTACACCAAAGCGGCAGATGTCGGCTCCGATTTGGTCGGTAAAGTGGAAGCCGGAATTCCAGAGGACGATCCACGCAATGCCGGTGTGATCGCCGACCTGGTGGGCGATAACGTGGGCGATTGCGCCGGTCGTGGCGCGGACTTGTTCGAGTCCACCGTCGCGGAAAATATCGGCGCGATGATTCTCGGCGTGGCGATCTTCGTTGTGACGAAAAATCCCGATTGGATTTTCTTCCCGCTCGTCGTGCGCGCGTTCGGTTTGATCGCCTCGATTGTCGGCGTTTTTGCGACGACGGCCGTGCCGTTCTTCAAGCTGAACGCCGGCGAAGAACCGATGAATCCGATGTTTCGCGGCTTTGCGCTAACCGTCGTGCTTGCGGCGGCGGCAATGTATTTCGTCGTGATGCAATTGCTCGGTAACGTGGTATTCTTCTGGACCGGCGTGGTCGGCTTGCTGACCAGTGTCGCGTTCTTTCTGATTACGATGTATTACACCGAGTCGCGCTGGCGTCCGGTGCAAAGCATCGCCAGGTCATCATTGCGCGGGGCGGGTCCAAACATCATCACCGGTCTCGCGGTCGGTTTGGAAAATACGGCGGCGCCGGCCATCGCCGTTGGCATTGCGCTGATCGCGTCCTATTATCTCGGCTCGCAAGCCGCCGATGCGCTCAAGGTGGATCCGTATGTCGCGGGCGTGTTCGGTACCGCGGTGGCGACGATGGGCATGTTGATGCCGGCCGCGTTTATTCTGGCGATGGACACGTTTGGTCCAATCGTAGACAACGCCGGTGGCATTGTGGAAATGTCCGGCGCGCCGGAATCCATTCGCCAAGGCACGGATGCGTTGGATGCGGCGGGCAATACGACGAAAGCGTTGACCAAGGGTTATGCGATTGGTTCGGCGGCGCTGGCGGCGTTCCTATTGTTCAGCGCGTATCTGGACAAGGTCGCCGCGGTGAAACTGGCAATCGCCAATGTGCCGGAGAATTCGGCGGCGGGCAAAGCGATCTGGGAAGCCGCGCACACGGTCAATCTCGGCAAAGTCGAAGTTTTCGTCGGCGCGTTGTTGGGTGCGGCGTTGATCTTTCTTTTCTCGTCGCTCGCGATGCGTGCGGTGAGCCAAGTCGCCGAGAAAATCGTTGACGAAGTACGCCGTCAGTTCCGTGAAATTCCGGGCATCATGGAAAAGAAGAACAAGCCCGATTACGCGCGCGCGGTGGACATCACGGCGCAAGGCGCGCAGCGCGCCATGGTTCTGCCGGGCTTGCTGGCCGTCGGCGTGCCGATTGTCGTCGGCATCATCTTGAAGTCGGAAGCGGAAGCGGCGTTGTTGATGGTTGGCACCATTTCCGGTATCATGCTCGCCACCGTGATGAACAATGGCGGCGGCGCGTGGGACAATGCGAAAAAATATATCGAGTCGGGCCGCTTCTGCGACGACCAAGGTCGCGTGCAGGCCAAGCGGAGCGACGCGCACAAAGCCGCGGTCGTCGGCGACACGGTTGGCGATCCATTCAAGGATACGGCGGGTCCGTCATTGCACGTATTGATCAAGTTGCTCTCGACGATCACGTTAGTGCTGGCGCCGCTGTTCATACGGTAGAACGAGCCAAGACCTGTGGGGTCTCCGAGACCCCACAGGTCTTTTTGGTTTGAAGGAAAAGGCCGGCTCAACGAGTTGGGAACGAATAAACGAATCGTGAAGGGAGGACTTCTGCATTTTACGCGCTTGGACATTTCCGGCGTACGCTCGTTTGGCAATCGTGGGCTTGTGTAGTAGAATGACTAGCAGAGCACGAGCCGAATCGCTATCCCCGGGGAAACCTACGCAAATCCATGACTCCCGAAGAAAGAGCACGCCAGCAGATTGACAAGATGCTCGACGCGGCAGGATGGAACGTGCAACACCGCGATGCCTTTAATCTCGGTGCGGGATTGGGCGTTGCCATCCGCGAATTTCCGCTGCAATCGGGTGAGGCGGACTATTTGCTGTTCGTTGGTCGCCAAGCGGTTGGCGTGGTCGAAGCCAAACCCGAAGGCACAACCCTCAGCGGCGTTGCCGAGCAATCGGGCAAGTACCTTGCAGGCGTCCCCGCGAAACTGCCCCACGTTCAAGAGCCGCTGCCCTTTGGCTATGAGAGCACGGGCGTCGAAACCTTCTTCCGAGATTTGCGCGACCCCGATCCCCGCTCGCGCCGTGTCTTTTCGTTCCATCGCCCCGAAACGCTCCGCGACTGGATAGGTCAACCACAAGGGTTGACCCTACGGGGACGATTGCGCTATTTGCCCCCGCTGATGACAACGGGCCTGCGCGATTGCCAAATCGAGGCGATTACGAACCTCGAAGTCTCGCTTGCCGAAGCGCGCCCGCGGGCGCTCATTCAAATGGCGACGGGCAGCGGCAAGACTATACCGCCGTCAGTTCGGTCTATCGCCTCATCAAGTTTGGGGGCGCGAAACGCGTCCTGTTCCTCGTGGATCGCCGCACGCTGGGCAAGCAGACCTTCACCGAGTTTCAGCAATACATTACGCCCGACGACGGTCGCAAGTTCACGGAACTCTACAACGTCCAGCACCTCGCCTCGAATGCGCTCGATCCCGTGAACCGCGTCGTCATCACCACCATCCAGCGGCTCTATTCGATGCTCAGGGGCGAAGCGGAATTCGACCCCGAAGCGGAAGAAGTCTCGCTTCCGGAACTTGCGCCGAAAGACCAGAAACCGAAGGATGTCGCGTACAATCCCAAAATCCCCATCGAGACGTTCGATGTCATCATCACCGACGAATGCCATCGCTCGATTTACAACCTCTGGCGACAGGTGCTCGATTACTTTGACGGCTTTCTCATCGGCTTGACCGCGACCCCATCCAAGCAGACCATCGGCTTTTTCAATCAGAATCTCGTCATGGAGTACAGCCACGAGCGCGCCGTCGCGGACGCGGTGAACGTCGGTTATGATGTTTACCGCATCAAGACGGAGATTACCGAACGCGGCAGCCAGGTAGATGCGGGCTTTTTCGTGGACAAACGCGACCGCTTGACGCGGCGGACGCGCTGGGAGCAGTTGGACGAAGAGTTGGAATACGCGCCGAACCAACTCGACCGCGACGTAGTTGCCACTGACCAAATCCGCACGATCATTCGCACCTTCCGCGACAAACTGTTTACCGAAATCTTCCCTGGGCGCACCACAGTTCCCAAGACGCTCATCTTCGCCAAAGACGATTCGCACGCCGAGGATATTGTCGGCATTGTGCGCGAGGAATTCGGCAAGGGCAATGAGTTCTGCAAGAAGATAACTTATCGGTCGGGCGAGAGTACCGATGCACTGATTGCTAGTTTCCGCAATTCGTACAATCCGCGCATCGCGGTGACGGTGGACATGATCTCGACGGGCACGGACATCAAGCCGCTTGAATGTCTCGTGTTTATGCGCGACATCAAATCATCGGTCTATTTCGAGCAGATGAAGGGACGCGGCACGCGCACGATTTCGCCGACCGACCTGCAAGCGGTGACGGGCGATGCTCCTGCCAAGACGCATTTCGTCATCGTGGATGCGATTGGCGTCTGCGAAAACGACAAGACCGACTCGCGCCCATTGGAACGCAAACGCAGTGTGCCCTTCGATAAACTCGTGCAATCGGTCGCGCTCGGCATTCGGGATGAGGATACACTCACGTCGCTCGCGGGACGACTCGCGCGGTTGGATCGCGAAGTTGACGACAAAGATCGGCAGGAGATTGCGAATGCGATGGGTTGTGGCGATCAGGTAGGGGCAGCGCCTTGTGCCTGCCCGCCAATGGGCGACCACAAGGAGGGCGACCACAAGGGATCGCCCCTACGTGCAATCGTAAATGGTCTGTTGGACGCGGTGGACGCGGATCGGCAAATCGAAAAGGCGCGGGAGATGTTTGCGACCGCGACGCCGACCGATGAGCAGGTACACCAAGCTGCAGAGGAATTGACGCAAGTCGCGTGCGCGGTGTTCGGCAATCCGCAGTTTCGGCAGACGGTGATTGAGGTCAGGCAGCGGAACGAGCAGACGATTGACACCGTGAGCCAGGATCGCGTGATCGCGGCGGGCTTTGATGCGGCGGCGAAGGAACGCGCTCAGCGGACGATTGAGACGTTCAAGCAATTCATCGCGGAACACAAGGACGAACTGACCGCGCTGCAAATTCTCTACAACATGCCCTATGCGCGGCGGCAGTTGACCTATGCCGAGATCAAGCAACTCGCGGATGCGATTCAGAAACCGCCGTATCGTCTGACGCCCGAAGGATTGTGGCAGGCATACGAGCAATTGGAAAAATCCAAAGTACGCGGCGCGGGCGCTCAGAAACTCTTGACGAACCTGGTCTCGCTCGTGCGCTTTGCGCTGGGCGAGTGCGATGCGCTAGAGCCGTTCTCGGTGACGGTAGATCGGCAATTCGAGCGATGGTTGGCGGAGCAGGAGCACGCGGGACACGCGTTCACGCCCGAACAACGCGAATGGCTGACGATGATTAAAGACCATATCGCCACATCGCTCGCGATTGGCTGGGAAGATTTCGACAATGTGCCGTTCAGCGATAAAGGTGGGCGCGTCAAGGTGTACAATCTCTTTGGGCAGGAAACGGATCGCGTGATGGAAGAATTGAACGCGGTGTTGGTTGCGTAGGGGCGATCCCTTGTGGTCGCCCGCGACGCGCGTGTCAACGGGGCAAGCACGCGGCAAAAGGGGCAAGCACATGGTGCGGGGGCAAGCATACGGTGCCGGGGCAAGCACAAGGCATTGCCCCTACGGAAAACCAATGCGCGCGAGGCGTGTAGGGGCGATCCCTTGTGGTCGCCCGCGACGCGCGTGTCAACGGGGCAAGCACGCGGCAAAAGGGGCAAGCACAAGGCATTGCCCCTACGGATGCAACGACGAATGAGGGCGTTTGATGGTGACTGACCGAAACGGCAACGGCGGAAACTTGGGGGAACTGCCACGCGGCTGGGCGTTGGCAACCATTCCTGATCTTGTTGACCGTGATGGAATCTTCGTTGATGGCGATTGGGTTGAGAGTAAAGACCAAGACCTTAACGGTGACGTACGGTTAATACAACTCGCGGATGTAGGCGATGGCGTCTACCGCGATAGATCGAATCGTTTCTTGACACGCGTCAAAGCGCGTGACCTCGGCTGTACTTTCTTGAAACCAGGCGATGTCCTTGTAGCGCGGATGCCCGATCCTTTGGGTAGAGCGTGTATCTTTCCAGGAGATTCAAAACCAAGTGTGACAGTAGTTGATGTGTGCATAGTTCGGGCTGGGTCGAATGGGGCGAATCACCGCTGGCTTGTTTGTGCAATCAACGCTCCTGATTTCCGAGGGGCAATTGCGGCACTTCAAAGCGGTTCAACGCGCAAGCGTATATCAAGAAGTAATCTGGCAAAGTTGCAACTTCCCGTTCCCCCTCTCGCGGAGCAACACCGCATTTTTGCCAAAATAGAGGAACTCTTCTCCGACCTGGATGCAGGCGTTGCCGCGTTGCAGAAGGTCAAGGCGCAGTTGAAACGCTACCGCCAAGCGGTGCTCAAAGCGGCGGTGGAAGGCAAACTCACGGCAGATTGGCGCGCCGCGAACACGGGCAGGATTGAGCCAGCGTCGGTGTTGTTGGAGCGGATACGAGACGAACGCGCGAAGAACGCAAACGGCAAGGCGAAACCATTGCCGCCGGTAGACGTGGCGGATTTTCCCACATTGCCAGAGGAATCGTGCTGGACACGCGTTGGCAATGTATCTCGCGTTCTGGGTGGGAAGCGTTTGCCAAAGGGACATGGGTATTCCGAAACTCCGACCAAGCATCCATATATCAGGGTAACAGATTGTGAGAATATGACGGTGCAGACTGATAGAATTGAGTATCTAAGACCAGAGACTCAAGCATACATCAGCCGATATACAATCTCGAAAGATGACTTATATATTTCGATTGCAGGCACAATTGGCAAGGTTGGTCTGATCGCTGAAAAATTGGATGGCGCAAACCTGACTGAGAATGCAGCCAAGATTACGGGGATATTGGGCTACGATAAGAGATATTTGTGTTTTGTCTTGAATTCAAATTTTTGCCAAGAGCAAATTGTGCGTTTGACGATTTCATCGAACCAACCCAAGTTGGCACTTTTTAGAATTGAGCAGATCGTGATTCCGCTCCCGCCTTTAGACGAGCAGCAACAGATTGTCGCAGAGGTTGAACGCCGCCTCTCGGTCGCGGATGCAATAGAAAAGACCGTTGACCAGTCGCTCATGCAGGCGGAGCGGTTGCGGCAGAGCATCTTGAAGCGCGCGTTCGCGGGCAGGTTAGTACCGCAAGACCCCAACGACGAGCCAGCGGAGAAATTGTTGGAGCGGACTCGCGCGGCGCGGGAAAAAGGACACGCACAAGGCGTGCCCCAACGAGAACCCCAACGGAAACGCGCGTGGCAAACGTAGGGGCGTACCCTTGTGGTCGCCCCCGGACCGCGCGGACGCGCGGCAACGGGTAAATGCACAAGAACGGGGCAAGCAAATCAGGGCAAGCACAAGGCATTGCCCCTACGCAATCCAAACGCGTGCGCCATCCGTAGGGGCGTACCCTTGTGGTCGCCCCGTTCGCGGGCGCGCGGCAACGGGGGCAAGCACAAGGCATTGCCCCTACGGGTCTCACATTGAGGTGAAAAATGACATACGATCCGCAGAAACACCATCGCCGTTCGATTCGCCTCAAGGGTTACGACTATTCGCAAGCGGGTGTGTATTACGTGACTATCGTCGCCCAAAACCGCGCGTGTTTGTTCGGCGAGGTCGTACGTGCCGAAATGCAATTGAACGACGCGGGACGAATGGTTCAATCGCAATGGGAATGTCTACCGCAGCGATTCCCCAACGTGGAAACGGACGAATTCATCGTAATGCCAAACCATTTTCA
This sequence comes from Chloroflexota bacterium, assembly GCA_016208315.1. GTDB lineage: Bacteria > Chloroflexota > Anaerolineae > UBA4142 > UBA4142 > JACQYF01. The sequence goes on from JACQYF010000060.1 coordinate 64,051, forward strand.
TGGCGCTCTCTTGATCATGGATAAGACCGTAGGGGCGGTGCCTTGTGCCCGCCCAGTGGTCCCGCAACCGAACAAAGGGCGACCACAAGGGGGGCAACCACCAGGGGGGCAACCACAAGGGATTGCCCCTACGGAACACGACCCGACGTTGGGCAGCATTGTGGGCGCGTGGAAATCAATCGTCACCGATGAATACATTCGGGGCGTCCATGAATTAAATTGGGAACCGTTCTATCGCAAATTGTGGCAACGCAATTATTGGGAACATATCGTTCGGGACGAACCAGATTTGAACCGTATCCGCGAATACATTATCAATAATCCGGCGAATTGGGACTCAGACGAACACAACCCGAAAAACGCACCGCATCCGTAGGGGCGATCCCTTGTGGTCGCCCTTTTTGTCGCCACGCGGTCATAGAGTGGTAGGGGCGTACCCTTTTGTGGTCGCCCGGTCGTGGTCGCCCACAACGCGGGCAAGCACAAGGCATTGCCCCTACGTGGTCGCCCGGTCGTGGTCGCCCACAACGCGGGCAAGCACAAGGCATTGCCCCTACGTGGTCGCCCGCACAGGGCAAGCACAAGGCGTTGCCCCTACAAATGAAACAAGGTAACGGTGAATGGCAAACGAATCTTCGGCAATCGTCCAGCGCCTTTGGAACTATTGCAACGTCCTACGTGATGATGGCGTCAGTTACGGCGATTACGTCGAACAGTTGACGTATCTGCTGTTCCTCAAAATGGCGGACGAGCAAACCAAACCGCCGTTCAACAAGCCGTCCAGCATTCCGTCAGACCTGGATTGGTCAAGTCTGCTCGCGCAAGACGGAGACGCGCTCGAAGTGCATTACCGCCATATCCTCGAATCGCTTGGCAAGCAAAGCGGAATGCTCGGCGTCATCTTCCGCAAGTCGCAGAACAAAATCCAAGACCCTGCCAAACTGCGACGCCTGATCGAACTCATCAACGGCGAAGTGTGGATGGGCTTGGATATTGATGTCAAAGGGGATATTTACGAAGGACTGCTTCAGAAGAACGCTGAAGACATCAAGAGCGGCGCGGGTCAATACTTTACGCCGCGTCCGCTGATTCAGGCAATGGTCGAGTGTCTGCGTCCCGAACCAGGCAAGACCTTTGGCGACCCCGCGAGCGGCACGGGCGGCTTTTTCCTCGTCGCGCACGATTACATCTCGCATCGCCACGCGCTCGACAAGGAGCAAAAGCAATTCCTGAAATTCAGCACCTTCAAGGGCTGGGAGATCGTGGACAGCGCGGCGCGGCTGTGCGTGATGAACCTGTACCTGCACGGCATCGGCGGCGAGGCAAGCCCGATTGTCGTCGGGGATTCGCTCGCGTCCGACCCAGGCGACCGATTCGATTACATCGGGACGAATCCACCGTTCGGCAAAAAGAGCAGCATCACGATTGTGAACGGCGAAGGCAAAGCCGACCGCGAATCCATCACCTACGAGCGGCAGGATTTCTGGGCGACGACTTCAAACAAGCAACTCAATTTTCTCCAGCACGTCAAGACGCTCTTGAAGATCAACGGGCACGCCGCGTTAGTCGTTCCCGATAACGTGCTCTTTGAAGGCGGCGCGGGCGAGACCGTGCGGCGCAAGTTGCTGGCGGAATGCGACGTGCATACGCTGTTGCGCTTGCCAACGGGCATCTTTTACGCGCAAGGCGTCAAAGCCAACGTCCTGTTCTTCGACCGCAAACCCGCGAGCGAAACGCCCTGGACGCAGAAACTCTGGATTTACGATCTGCGGACGAACACGCACTTTACTCTCAAGACGAACACGCTCAAGTACGATGACCTGAAAGATTTCGTCGCGTGCTACCATCCCGACAACCGCTTTGAGCGCCAAGAGACGGATCGCTTCCGCGCGTTCGATTACGGCGACCTCGTCCAGCGCGACAAAGCATCGCCCGACATTTTCTGGCTGAAAGACGAATCGCTTGAAGATTCGGAAAACCTGCCCAATCCCGATGTATTGGCGCAAGACATCGCGGAGAACCTGCAAGCGGCGCTGGAGCAGTTCAACAGCATATACCAGGCGGTGGAGTCGGACTAGTCTGATGGCGGCCTTGCGTCCGCGCGTTGACAATTCCGAGTAGCATGTGTTATCATCCGGCCATGCTCTTCACGACGGATGCCAATGACACGGGATGACGCGCCGTTTGCGATTATTGCCATTGAGATCGTAGCCATCGGCGTTTTGGTCTTGGGTTCGCTGGGATTGTTGATTTGGCAGGTCGTTCGTCCGCCGATTATTCCGCGCTTGGCGTTCTTCGCCGCGACGAGCACGATGGCCCGCACCGCGACGAGTGTGCCTCTCACTGCAACGCCAACCTTGCCGCCGGCAACCGCTACGGCCACGCCTACCGCGACGGCAACGCCCGATCCCCGAAAGTTGATCTCAGAATGTGGGACCATTGACGCGCCTGGCCTTTACCAGCTCAGCGTCAATTTGGCGATCGCGACCACGGGCGCTTGCATCCGGATTCGCTCCAGCCGCGTGACGCTCGATTGCGCCCAACACTCGTTGCAAGGCACCGCGTACAACGGGACCGGCATCGCGATCCAGAAATTCGGGCTGCTCAACGATCAAATCCCCTCCGACGTGCTCGTTACTGGCTGCCGCATTTCCAAATTTAAGTACGGCATCTACGTCGAGAGCGGCAAGAATCTGGTGATCCGCAACAACGACAGCTCGGACAATTACGACGATGTCGAGCGCGGGTCGCGGTACGGCATCTTTCTCGGCATGACCGAAGGCGGCGGCATTCGCTTGAACTATGCCGCGGACTCGCAAGTCTTGAACAACACCACGCGCCGTCAAGCCATCGGCATTGACGTGCGCGATTCGGCCCGCGTCGTCGTCTCCGGTAATGTCTCGTCCGACAATTCGGCGTGGGGCATCAACCTCATGCGGACGCAGCAGAGCGAGGTCTCGAACAACACGACTGCGGACAATGTGCGGCAGTGCAAATGGGGCGAAGGCGACATCGGTTTCGGCTGCGATGCGGGCGGCATTGTCCTGCAAGACGGCTCGAGCAACAACGTGATCGCGCGCAACCGGGTGACGGGCCGGAATGGCAACGGCATCTTTATCAAGGCCCACGCCTATCCGTGCGGCAACGACAATTCGATCGTCGGCAATACCGTCACGGGCGCGCTCTACAATTCGGTGGAATTGGGCTTTTGCGCGGGCAACAAGATCAACGATAATACGTTTCGGGATGGGCTGGATGCGATTTGGCTCGGCTTTGCCCACCACACCGAGATCAAGAACAATACCATCGTCAACATGAAGAATCACGGCATCGTCTCGTCGAACAGCCACGACAATGTGATTTCCGGCAACCGGATCGTCGAGAGCAACGTCGGCATCTATTTCTACTCGGAGAATTACGACCGCAACTTCTTTTCGTGGCTGCCCCCCGGCGACTATCGTTCGCACACCAACTGTTTGTGCGGCAATATCTTCCAATCGAACGCAATCGCGATCCAATTGAAAGATTCGACCAACAACCAAGTCACGGATAACGATTTCCGCGGCAATGCGCGCGGTCTCTTGCTGCAGGGCAATACGCGCGACAACAACGTGCAGGGAAACGCCAACTAGTCGCAGGTCTCAAGTCGCAGGTCACAGGTCGCAGGTCACAGGCCAGTTCGTAACTTGCGGCTTGTGACCTGCGACTTGAGACTTGCGACTTGCTTTGACAGCGCGCGCGCCCTGTGTTAGAATCCGAGCCATGCTGCTTGCGCCGGTCCACGCTTGATGCGAAACAAAGGTCTCTCCGTTCTCATTATCGTCGAAACCACCATCCTCGGCCTCGTGGCGATGGCGATCTTTGGCTTTCTCATGGATCAGTACGACCGGGCGCGCGCGATGGCCGAAGAGCAGAGTGTAGCGGCTCAACCGACCGAAGTTGTCGTGGCCGTATTGATGGTCACGCCGACCGCGACCAGTACGCCCACCTACGCCGAGCCGGCCACGCCCATGGCGACGCCGACGCGCTCCGTAACTCCCTCGTCCACCCGGACAGCTTCGCGTCCGGCGACACAAACCCGTACCCGCGTGCCATCGGCGACACCCCTTGCGGTGGTCCCTAGCGCGCCGTCTAGTTCGCCGACGCGCACGTCGCCTGCTCCGCCGACCTCACCCCCGGCCGCGGTCCTCTTGCCAACGCCGGCAGTGCCGCCCACACCGCGTCCGACACGCACTCCGGTCCAAGCCAGTTTTACGACGCTCGCGGGCTGCGATACGATTGACGAGCCGGGCAACTATCGCCTGGGCAGCGACCTCACGGCGAATGGCGATTGCATCAAGATTCAGACCAGTTACGCCATCTTTGACTGCGAAGGCCATGCCATTCGCGGCACCAACTTTGGCGGATCGGGCATTGCGGTCCGCAAGTACGGGCTGCTCGCCAGCAAAGTTCCGGCGTATATCGAAATCCGCAATTGTCGCGTTTTCAATTTCAAATACGGTATCTTTGTCGAGAGCGGCAAGAACCTGGTCATTCACGATAACAACAGTTCTAACAATTATGACGATACCGACCCCGCGACGCGCTATGGCATTTTTCTGGGCATGACCGATGGCGGCGGGATTCGGTTGAACAACACGACCGATTCCTACGTGTTTGGCAACACGACGGTTCACCAAGCGATCGGGATTGACGTGCGCAACTCGAGCAACGTCGCGGTACGCGCCAACACGTCCTCGGACAACTCGGCTTGGGGAATCAATTTCATCGCGACCCAGCACAGCGAGGCCTCGAGCAATGTGACGGCGGACAATATTCGCAAGTGCGTCTGGGGCGCGGGGACGGTGGGTTTTGGCTGCGACGCGGGCGGGATCGTGATTCAGGGCGGCTCGAGCAATAATCTGATCGCGAACAATACGGTCAGCGGGCGGAATGGGAACGGCATCTTTATCAAAGCGCACAGCCAGCCGTGTGGACACAACAACACGATAACCGGAAACACGATCACCTCGGTCCTTTACAACGCGGTCGAACTGGGCTTTTGCACGGGCAATCGAATCAACGGCAACCTGATTCGGGATGGTTTGGACGGCATCTGGCTCGGGTTCGCACACGATACCGAGATCAAGAACAACACGATCAGCAACATGCGTAACCACGGGATCATTTCGTCCAACAGCTACAACAACGTCGTTTCGGGCAATCTCGTCGTCAATAGCAACGAAGGCATTTATTTCTTGACTGAGGACTATGACCGCGAATTTTTCGCGTGGCTGCCGCCCGGCGACTATCGCTCCCACGATAATTGCCTTTGTGGGAATACGCTTCAGAACAACAGCACCGTCGGCATTCGTCTCAAAGACTCGACCAACAACCAAGTGACCAACAACACGTTTCAGGGCAACGGGCGGACGGTGATCGTGCAGGGCAATGGTGACGGCAATAACATGCAGGGGAACGTGGGCTGGTCGCCGCCGGCGGCTCTGGATCGGAGCATCGCGGGGCTGTTTCTGAGCTGGCGCTAGAGCGGGTTACGGTCGCGTAGGGTGTTTTCCCGGCCAAAAGTAGGGCAAGTCCCCATTGACTAGGCGCTCAGTTCGTGTAAATATGGAAACGTTCGTGGCGCATTTGACATTTCATACATGCGATGGTATTATAGCGCCCGTAGCATCACAGGTCTGGATGCATTACCGCCAAGCCGCGTGGGCTTGGCGTTTCTCTTGTTAGCAGGCAAAATATCATACCACTAGAAAGGGAATGAGCCGTGACAGTCAGATTGCGCGATGGAGAGTCGTTTGATAGTTTGTTGCGCCGATTCAACAAGGAAGTCATGGACGGCGGTGTTCTGAAAGACCTGCGCCGCCGCCGTTGGTTCGTCCCCAAGGGCGAACAGCGCCGAATGGACGAGCGCAAGGGGCGGCGCCGCGCTCGCATTCAGCGTTTGCGTGAGAACCAAGGAGAAGACTAGAGACCCGATTCCAGCGCGAGTGGCGCGCGTCCTTCAGCGGAACATTTCAAGGTTCGCTCCATTTATCAGGAGATTGATTCGATGAGCACGAGATTGTTTGTTGGCAACCTGTCGTATCAGACGACAGAAGAGGATTTGCGCCAACTCTTCGCCGGCGTCGCTAACGTCGCTTCGGTGACGGTAGTGACCGAGCGCGATTCGGGTCGCTCGAAAGGGTTCGCTTTCGTCGAAATGGCGTCGCCGGAAGACGCCCAGAAAGCTATTGGCGAATTGAACGGGCAGAGTTTGCACGACCGCACCATTCGCGTGGATCTGGCGCGGCCGCGCGAGGACCGCGGCGGCGGCGGCGGTGGCGGTGGTTTCCGCGGCGGACGCGGCGGCGGCGACCGGCCCCGCGAACCGCGGCGCGAACGGTACTAGACGCCTCGAGACTGTATAGTGCATGAAAGAAAACGCCCTCCCCATCGCGGGGAGGGCGTTGTTTATCCTACGTTTTTTTCCGCAACCGGCGCAGCAGCGCGCGCTCGTCTTCCCCCAGCGCGCCCAGCGCGATGAGTAACACCCCGTAGACCAGCCCCGCGATCGGCACGGCAACCACCACACCCGCGCGCTCGACCAGCCACCAGAGCGCAAGTCCCATCAGACCCGCGGCGAGCGCAGGCCGCCATGTAATGGACCAGAACGGAATCGAGGCGAGATTTTTCCGCACGCTGTAGTAGAACGGAATCAGCAACACGATTTCCGAGAGAATCGTGACCAGCGCGGCGCCGACGTAGCTCAGCGGTCCGATGGCGATCAGGTTGGCGACGATATTGAATACCACGCCCACGACGAACGCCTTGGTGAGAAAACGCTGTTGGCCCAGCGCGATCAAAACGTAATGCGTCACGCTGTTGATGAAACTAAACGGCAGGAACCAGATGAGCGCTTGGAGCGCGATCGCCGAATGCGGCAAATACGCGTCGCCGCCGAAAATCTGGATCAGCTCGCGCGAGACGAAAATCGTGCCGACCGTGAGCGGCAGCGAAACCCACAGCAAGATTTTGAGCGAGAGCGTGTATGCGCGCAGCATCGCATCTTTCGCCGAAGAAGCCAAGCGCGAGAGCGCGGGGAAGATGGCGAGCGTAAAATTCGACGGGATGAAATTCAGCGCCTCGATGAATTTGTACGCGGTGCTGTAATAGCCGAGCACGGTATCACCCTTGAGCGGCAAGAGGATCATTGCGTCAATGCGGAAGAACAGCGACGATAAGAGATTGTTGAGCATCAACGGATACGATTCAAAAGCCATCCAACGAATTAGCCCGCGGTCCACTTGCAGACGCGGAGCAAAGAGCGTCGCGCGGACGAGCCAGTAAAAGACGGCGAGCGTGAAAAGATTGGTGAGGATCGAGACCGCGGCCAGCCCGACATATCCGTAGCCAAGCAGCAGCGCGATGACGCCGAGCGTGATCGAAACGATGCGCGTCACCACGTCCACGGCGACGCGGTATTCAAACCGCTCGTAGGCATTGAACAAAAAGGCGAGGGAGGCCGAGAGCGTGCTGGGCAGGATGCCGATCAACAACAGCCCGAGCGCAAAAGCGGTATCGAGAGTCACGTTGAAAAATGACACGTAGATGGCCGCGATGATGCCGAATGGAATCAGCGACAACGCCCAGAGCACGACGCGCAGGATGAGGGAATTCGTGAGATAACGATTGGCTTGCGACCGGTCGCGCGAGACCTCGCGTGTCAGCAAGATGCCTAGGCCGAAATCCGTGATCGTGTTGGCGAAGAGCCAGATGCCCACGGCCCAGGCATACCGCCCGGTCCCGGTCGGCCCGAGCACGCGGAGCGAAAAGAGCGCGAACGCGAGGTCCATCGCCTTCATCAGCAGTGAAGTCGCCATCGGCAGCAGCGAGTTCTTGGCGACGACCTGCACTTCGGACCCTTCGTTCACGCGATAAAAGCGCTGCCACGCGAGATAGGCAAAGCCGAGCAGAACGAGCATCGCGCCGAGGAACGAGCCGATCAGGCCCGCGCGGAACGAGACCGGGCTGTATTTGAATCGCACGAGGTGCTCGCCCGCGGGAACGTGGACGCCGCGGAAGTTATAGTCGGCTCTGTACAGCGGGGCGTCCTCGCCGTCAATCTGCGCGATCCAGCCGGGAAAGTATGAATCGGAAAGCACGAGCCAGCCGGCGCACACTTGAGCGCTCTTGACGACGACTTCGCTGCCGGAATATTTTACAATCTCGACCGGATTGAGCGCGCACGCTGAAGCGATCTCTTGCGCGGCGATACCCGGGTCTTGCTCCAGGAGCACCTCGCGCGCGGGGTCGAATTGTTTCATCTCGGCGAGGAGCGCGGCGCGGTCGGCAATCACGCGCGCTTGCGGGACCATGAACGCGCGCGGCAGCACGCGGTCGTTTTGGTAAATCTGAATCTCTTTGTCGTAGACGAGCGTATAGCCCGCGTTCGGCAGCGGCCGCGTCGTCAGAACGTATTTGACGTTGAGCAGGTTGATGAGCGGGGAGCTGAGCGGATCGGGACTGTAGAACGGCGCGATGCGGTTGTAGAGCAACTCGTCTTGCGGCGCGAGCAAGCCCATTAGCTCCGCGTATTGTTTCGGAATGATCGAGTCATAGCCGCGAATGTCCGAGAGGCCATAGAGCATCCCGGCATTGGGGTTAAAGACCTTTTCGTCCGGCTTGTCGTAGCTCGTAATGCGGTAATACGACTGATCTTGCCTTAGGAACTCGACGGCGGGCGGCGTGAACTGACCCAGCCGAGGGTCTGTCTTGGGATAGAACCCGATGCCGACGATAAAGAGGTCGAGCACAAGGACGCCGGTCGCCAGCGGCTGCCAGAGCGGATAGCCGCCCCAGCGCGCCGGCAGAAATATCGCGCGGCGGGCAAGCCCAACGACCGCGCCCGCGCCGATCAAAAAGATCGCAAAAAGAAGCACGTTGCGAAATTCATACGAGAAAAACATCCGCCCACTGTCAAATGCCGCAGCCGCGAGGTCAGACGATTGCACAATGCCGTCTGCGAAAGCGAGCGCAGGCCCGCGAAACACCCAGGCGAGCGCGAGCGCGGCGAGGAGCGCGGCGCCCAACCCCCCTCCCTCTCTCCCTCTCTCCCTCTCTCCCTCTCTCCCTCTCTCCCCCTCTCCCCTTCTCCCCTTCTCGTCGTGATGCAAGCAGTTGCGCGCCAAAGCCCGCCAGCACGGCCATGCTCAGCGTATACGGAAAGACCCAGCGGAACGGCGTGTGGAGTTGATTAAACCCGGGCACGAGGTAGAACAGAATCCCATAGAGCGGCGTGCCAAAGACGAAGACGAGTGACACGAGCGCAAGCGTGGCGAAGAGTGCGACCTGCGACTTGCGACCTGCGACCTGCGACTTGAAACCTGTGACAATCGCCATCAGCGCGAGGACGAGCGGCAGGATGCCGACGTAGGACCCCGCTTCGACATAGTTTTTGATGCCCCAGAAGATCGTGCCGGTCGGCGCGGCGCGGAGTGTGAAATCGAAAATATCGGAATACGAGTGATGCGTGGGATTGCCGAAAAAGTCAGGCATGAGGAACGTGAGAATTTGGCGGCTGGGGTAGGCCCAACCGATTACGTCTTGAAGCGTGACCGAGCCGCTGCGGAAATTGCCCTGCACGAGTTCGTAAAGTGGCACAAGCTGCACGGCCGCGAGCGTAATGCCGATGCCGGTCATCATGGCGACCGATGCCCAGACCTTCGAGGTCTCCAAGACCTCGAAGGTCTGCACGCCGCGCCACAGCACATAGAAAGCGGTGACCATCAAAACGTACAGCGAAATCTCAATGTGGCCGGCGAGAAACTGAATTCCCAAGAAGATCGCGCCGAGCAGCACGTACAAGATTCGACGCGCGGAATCTTTCGAACGGAGAATGAGTTCCGCACACGCCAGGATCGCAGGCAGCCACGCGGCCGCGCTAATGACCATCGGGAACGTCGTGCTGACGACCATAAAGCTGCTGAACGCGTAGACGATCGCACTGATCGTCGCCGCAAAGCGGCCGAGCCGGAGCACACGCGTAAACGCGTACATCGTGATCGCCGCCAGCGCGAGTTGCAGGGCGACGAAATATCCATAGGCGCGGTCAACCGGCAGAACGTAGAACAGAATGCTAAAAGGATAGAGCGCGGAATGTTGGCCGGCGGCTAAGAACGGAACGCCGGCAAAGAGGTATGGGTTCCAAAGGGGCAGTTCACGCGCGCGGAGCGATTCGGCGACGAATTGCTTCCACGCGTAATTCTCGAGCACGAGGTCGAGTACGAGTTCGTTATGCGGCGCGCTTACGCCGAATTGCGCGGCGAACGCGCTCCAGGGCGGAAAACGAAAGAGGTTGTCGAACGGGATGAGAACCTGGCCGCCGAACAGCACGGGCGCAAAAAACACGGCGGCCAGTGCGGCCAGCCCCGCGACGGTCAGCAGGTCACGCCGATTCACGAAGATACTCGACGCGCGCCAATGCTCGATTGAGCCCACCGTAGCGCCAACGGATTTCGAACACGCGTAGGGCCGCTTCGAGCTTGACCGGGACCGTCATTTTGGATTTACCAATGCGACGGTCCTCAAAATAGATCGGCCATTCCAGAATTCGCAAGCCCTTCTTTTCCGCCAGATAGGCCATCTCGACTTGAAAGACATAGCCGTTCGAACGAACGTGGTCGAGAGGAATGAGTTCGAGTGCGTGCCGGCTCCAACATTTGAATCCCGCGGTCGCGTCCCGTACTTGGACACCCAGGATAAGACGGACCCACACGCTGTTCGCCCATTTGCTCAGAAAATACCGCCAACCGCTCCAGCGCGGATCGAGCTGACCACCCGGCACATAGCGCGAGCCGACGACGACATCATACGCGTCCAAGTGCGCGACGAACGCGGGCAGATAATTGGGCGAGTGGGAAAAGTCCGAGTCCATCTGGATCACACAGTCCGCGCCGTTGTCGAGCGCCCATTGAAATCCGGTGATGTACGCGGTGCCCAAACCCATTTTGCCTGGACGATGAATGACGAACACGCGCGTCGGGTGACGCGCGCACAAGCGATCGGCGATGGGCCCAGTGCCGTCCGGGGAATTGTCGTCAATGATCAGGATGTTGGGGTTTTCGAGTTCGAGCGCCAAGAGTTGCTCGACCATGGGGGCCAGGTTCTGCGCCTCGTTGTAGGTCGGGAGGATCACGAATGTCTTCATCACAATCGCGCGGATTATAGCATCGTCATTCTGAAAGGTCAATTTTACTTGGCCGTCAATTGCAAGTCTTGGAGGTTTCGAGTATAATGGAATTGCCTCAGTGATTTCTTCTGCGGAGTGATGGGAATGGCCGCGACGGTCTTGATTGTTGGAACGGACAAAGCAGCCGCCACAACCTACGCGAGTTACCTCAAGAAAGACTATACCGTTCTGGCCGCGCACAGTGGCCGCCAGGCCATCGCTCACGCGCGGTCACACCGTCTCGACGCGATGATCGTGGACATCACTTCTGCTCGACTCAATTGCAAAAACGTTTGTCGCAAACTCGCCGGCGAGTCCCGGGCGCCGCTGGTATTGATCGCGCCACCGAACGCCAAAGTGGACGGCGCGTATTCGGCGGCGACGGTGGTGTACACGCCGGTCGTCGGCAGAAAACTCGTGGCGCGTGTCAAGGCCGCGATTGATTCCAAACCGCCGCGGCAATTGGTCGTCAGTAACGTGGCCCTCGATTTTGAGAAACAGCGCGTCGTCCGAGGCGGCAAATCGTTTCCCCTGACCCCAAAGGAATTCTTTCTCCTCAAGTACCTGATGGGGCGCGCCGGCCAAACCATCACGCGCAAGACGCTGATGAAGGAAGTATGGGAAACGGATTTCATGGGGGATACGCGCACGCTCGACGTCCACATCCGCTGGGTGCGCGAAAAAGTCGAGGACAATCCGAGCAAGCCGCAACGCCTCATCACGATGCGCGGGCAGGGGTATCGCTTTGTAGTTGAATAGTTGAATAGTTATGTGGTTACATTGTTACCATCTTCGTTGGCAATTGAACTATCAAACTATACAACTATCTAACTATTTGACTTTTCACGACGAGCCACATAAAGTACGGAATCGCGAGCTGGCGTCGAAAGCGGCGCGGCTCGCGCAGCAAACGGTACGTCCACTCGAATCCGGCGCGCCGCATCCACTCCGGCGCACGCGGCGCCAACCCCGCGATCGTGTCAAACGTCCCACCTACACCCATCGCCAGCGCGACCCGCAGCCGCGCGGCATTCCGCGCGATCCACAGCTCCTGCTTCGGCGGCCCGTACGCGACGAAAACAATCTGAGCGTTTGATTCGTTGATTCGTTCCCCAATTCGTTGATCCTCTTCCGCCGCGGGCGATCCCGCGTAGCAGCCGGCAATAGCCAAGCCCGGATGCCTGCGTATCAACTCTGCCGCCGCCATTTCGGCAACGCCTTGCCGCGCGCCCAGCATGAAAATGCGCTCGCCGCGCCGCGCCGCCAGCGCAGCGATGCCATCCACCATTTCTTGCCCTGCGACGCGCTCTTGCAACGGATGGCCTAACCGTCGCGCCGCCCACAGCACGCCGACGCCATCGGGCACATTCAACGCGGTCGCGTTCAACACGCGGCGGAATCGCGCATTCTTCTGCGCGATAACCACGAATTCGGGGTTGACCGTAGCCACCTGATGAAAACCGCCCTCGCGCAAGTAGGTCTCCACCCGCGCGAGGGCGTCGTCATACGTAACATCGTCAATGTGGACGTCGAGGATCGTTATTGAAGACATGGATGCGTTTCTGCCAATGACAAAACCGTTATTCTCCTCTTGGATTCCTTTTTACGCAACGGCGCAAAAGCAAGTGTTGCGGTACTGACTTCTAACGGTTCCGCAGTGTTCCTTCCCAATATTCGTCGCGTTTCAAGAAATCTACATGACGTCGCTGGTCTTGCAATGTCCGTTCGATGAAATCAGACACGCGGACATAGTCGCTTTCGTACAACACTTCGCCGCCAATCGCGCGGAAACGAATGGGTAAGTCAGCTCGTGTCAGATTGGTCACGTTAACAGCGTGCGTGCCCAAAGTTTGGCTAACCGCTATTTCGAATCCAAGTTCTTGGTCATACATGATGTCGCGGTCAAACAGCATCGCGAGATCAATATCGCTGTGCGCCGTCGCGGTCCCGTCGGCCTGCGAGCCGAACAGAAACACGCCGAGCACGCGCGGGTCGCCGGCGAACAGCTTTTTCAAAGCAGGTATTCTGCGTTTCAAGAGGCGCGACAGATTTCGTTCCATCGGCAGCATTTTACCATACATTATGCGTCCAAGAAAATGAAAAGGAGAAAGCTTGCGCTTGACTTTGTCTCCCTGTCTCCCCCTCTCCCTCTCTCCCTCTCTCCCCTCACCGCCCCTCCACCTCGCTCAACGCGCTCTCAAAGATCTCCAACCCCTCTTCCACCAATTCCTTCTCGATCATCAACGGCGGCATGAACCGAATCGCGCAGCGCCCACAGCCGAGCGTGAGCAGCCCCTTCTCGAAGCAGCGGTGGATGACCGCGTTGCGCAATTGCGGCACCGGGCCTTTGGTCGCGCAGTCCGTAACAAACTCGGTCGCGACCATTAGCCCGCGGCCGCGCACTTGCCCGATCGAAGGGTGGCGCGTCTGCATCTCGTCCAGCGCGTCGAGCATGTACTCGCCCATTGCCGCGGCATTTTGCATATACCCATTTTTGACGAGTTCAATCGTTTTGAGCGCCGAGACGCAGGCGAGCGGGTTGCCGCCGTAGGTATTGCCGTGCGCGCCCGCCTTCCATTTTTGGCCGACCGATTTGCGCGCGGCCATCGCGCCCATCGGCACCCCGCTGGCAATGCCCTTGGCGATACAGACGATGTCCGGCTCGACGTTCCAATGCTGAATCGCCCACCATTTGCCGGTGCGCCCCACGCCCGATTGAACCTCGTCGGCGATCAGCAGGATGCCGTGCTGGTCGCACATTCTTCTCAGCCGCGGGAAAAAGTTCGGCGCGGGGACGATGTAGCCACCCTCGCCCTGAATCGGCTCGACCAGGACCGCGGCGACTTCTTCCGGGGGCAGCGCTTCGGGAAACAGAACGTTTTCCATATAGTCCACGACCGCGTCGCCCGCATCGCCATCTTGAGGGATGGGAAAGACGGGCCGATAGGGATCGGGGAACGGGACGTGCCAAACGCCGGGCATCGTGGGGAAAAAGCGCTCTTGCTGCGTGAACTTGCTGGCGGTGAACGAAAGCGAACCCATCGAGCGGCCGTGGAAACCGCCGAGAAAGCCGATAAAGCGCTGCCGCCCGGTCGCATAGCGCGCCAATTTGATCGCGGCTTCGACGGATTCCGTCCCCGAGTTTGCGAGGAAAACCGTCACGTCCTCTTTCATCGGCGCGATCTCGTCAATGCGCTCGGCGACGCGGACCATCACCTCGTGATAATAGTCGGACGAGATGTGAATGAACTTTTCCGCTTGCTCCTGAATGGCCTTGACGATTTCCGGATGCGAGTGTCCAGTCGAATTGACCGCGATGCCCGCGGCAAAATCAATATAGCGATTGCCGTCCACGTCCCACACTTGCGCGCCCTTGCCGTGGTCCATCACAAAGCCGTAATCCCGCGCGTACGAAGGCGAGAGCACCCGGCTGTCGCGCTCGAGAATCGCTTGCGCTTTAGGGCCCGGGGGTGTCGTAATGATTCGCGTGGTTCTAGTCATTGGAATCCTCTCTAAACAAAATACAAGCGCCGCGCCAGGCGAATCGCCCAATCGGCCAGCGGCTCGAACACGCACGCGAGGCGCGCCACCACGTAAACCGCGCCCGCGCCAATCGCCGCGCCGGCGAGCACGTCGAGCGGATAATGCACGCCCGCGTAGACGCGCGCCAGCGCGTACAGCATCGCCAGGACGAGCATGACTTTGCCGAGCCGGCGGTTCGTGAGCCACGCGCCGGCGACGAAGCAGAATGCCATGGCAATGGGCACGCTGGGAAATGAAGAAACCGACGGACGATAGAACAGCAGCTTGACCGTTTCGGTGGCGAACGGCCGCGGGCGGAAGTAAAAGTAGGACAGGTCTTTGATCAGCGCGTTCGCAAAAAGCAGACCGAGCGCGATAAAGATCACGGCCCGCTGATTTCTGAGCCGTTCCGCCGGCGTCGCGCCCGCGAACCAGAGCCACACGGCCATGAGCGACATCGCCGTCGGCACGGCGAAATCGTTGACGAGCGCGCGCGAGAGCCAGTCGAGGAGTGGGATCGTGCCGGCAAAATCGTTGATGAGGTGAAAGACCGCGACGTCGGGATTCATCTAAAGATGACCTCGGTCATATCAGCGGTTCTTTCTCACGCGCGGCGGGTTCCGGCGCGGCGGCCAGCAAGCGGGCGCGAATCAGCGCCGCATTGACGACCCGCGTCGTGGGAACCGCGGCGAGCAGCGCGGCCACAAAAATGACAAATAACTCGCCGCCCGCGAGGCCGGGAATAAAGATTTCTTCGTCGGCGAGAAAGAACCAGATGAAACTCGCCGCTACGAGCACAACGCCGAACAAGTAACCCCCGCGCTCTTCGATCCAGATCAGATCGCGACGGTTGTACCGAATAGCGGCGGCCTGAATGGTGCCGAGGATCGCGCCAAAACACAGAACAAAATAGTTAATCGCTTGCTGTCCCGATCCGAAATGTAAAAGATCAAAGAACAAGGCGGCCTCAATGGAACTGCGGATTTTAGATTTCAGACTAAAAGTCCCTTTGGGATTTCAGATTGAACTTGTGCGATTATAATCAATAAATGTGAAATCTGCAATCTGAAATCCCAAAGGGACGCTTCGCAGTCTAGAATAGTCCTACGATCTTGCCGTTCTCGTCCACGTCCACGCGCGTGCCGGCCGGCGTGCGCGGCAGGCCGGGCATCGTCCGCATCTCGCCGCACAAGGGATAGAGAAAGCCCGCGCCGGCGGACGCGCGCACATCACGAACCGGGACACGAAAGCGGCGCGGCCGTCCTTTCAGTTTCTCGTCGTGCGAAAGCGAGAGGTGCGTCTTGGCCATGCAAATGGGCAGTTTGCCCAAACCCAGGTCGCCATACAATTTGATTTTTTGTTCAGCCAGCGGCGCATAGTCCACGCCCGCCGCGCCATACATCTTTTCCGCGATCCGCTCGATTTTTTCTTTGATGGGCAGGTCGAGCGCGTACAGGAATCGGAACGCCGACGGTTTCTTGCACGCGTGGACGACCGCTTCGGCGAGCGAGATCGCGCCTGCGCCCCCGCGCGCCCACACGTCCGAGACGAACGCGCCTTCCGCGCCGGCATCCCGCGCGATTTTCTCGACGTAGGCAATCTCGCGGTCGGTATCGCTTTCAAAGCAATTGACGGCCACGACGACCGGCACGCCAAACTGCTGCGCGTTCTCGATGTGCTTGATCAGATTGGCGCTGCCTTTTTCGAGCGCCGGGAGATTTTCCTGAACGAGTTCGGGCGGCAGAGGTTTCCCCGCGACCACGCGGCCCAGCCCGCCGTGGATTTTCAGCGCGCGAATCGTCGCCACGAGAACCACGGCGTTCGGGATCAAGCCCGAGTAACGGCACTTGATGTCAAAGAATTTTTCCATACCCAGGTCGGAGCCAAAGCCGGATTCGGTCACCACATAATCGTTCAGTTTCAAGGCGATCTGGTCGGCGAGGATCGAGCTGTTCCCCTGCGCGATATAGCCGAACGGGCCGGTGTGGATAAAGGCGGGCGTGTGCTCGAGCGTTTGGAGCAGATTCGGCCTGAGCGCCTCTTTGAGGAGCACAGTCATCGCGCCCGCGCAGCCCAAATCCTCGGCGGTAACGGCTTGGCCCGCGCGGTTCATCGCGACGACGATGCGCCCGAGGCGCGCGCGCAGATCGCGCAAAGAGGTGGTAAGGCCCAGGATCGCCATGACTTCGCTCGCCACCGCGATGTCGAAAGAACTTTCGCGGGGAACGCCGCCTTCCGGTCCGCCCAAGCCAATGACGATTCGGCGGAGCGCGCGGTCGTTCACGTCTACGACACGCGGCCACGTGATGGAAGTAGGATCAATATCGAGTGGGTTGCCGTGGTGTAAACTGTTGTCCACAAACGCGGCCAGCAGGTTGTGGGCGAGCGCCACGGCGTGCGTATCGCCGGTGAGGTGAAGATTGATGTCCTCCATCGGGAGCACTTGGGAATAGCCGCCGCCCGCCGCGCCGCCCTTGATCCCAAATACCGGCCCGAGCGAGGGCTGCCGCAAGCAAACCGCCGTGCGATGTCCCACGCGGTTCAATGCCATGCCCAGGCCGATGGTCGTGGTGGTTTTCCCTTCGCCCAAAGGCGTCGGCGTGATGGCCGTGACGACGACGTACTTGCCGTTTGGTTTTGCCGCGAACTTGTCGAGGGCGTCGAGCGAGACCTTGGCTTTGTATCGTCCATAGAAATCATAGTCACACTCGGACAGCAACATGCGCTGCGCGATTTCGGCGATCGGTTTTATTTCTGCCGCTTGGGCGATTTCAAGGTCGGAAGCCATCACATGCGTCCTTCGACAATGCTCAAAATCTCCTCTTGTGCTTTGCCCGCGGATGCGACCAGTTGTGCCACGCGGGCGCGGCGCGTGGAAACGAATGCTTGATCGTTGATCGAGACCAGATTCGTCGTGACATTCAGCGCCGCGCCGCGCAGCCCGGCTTCGGCCATCAGCGCGCCGACGCCCGCATCGCTCGCCGCGTTCTTGTTGCCGTGGGATGCGATCGGTCGCGCCAGTTCGATCAGTTCGGAGCAAAGTTCCGCGACGCGGAGCGGAACATCTGACGCGTGTTTGAGCGCGTCCTGGATCGTGTTGGCGCGGGCCTGCTTGCCCGCATCGGTTGCTTTCGGCAGTTTGTACGCGTCCATCACGCGCGTGTAGGCGGCGATGTCGGCCTGCATCAGCTCGCGCAGTTCGATCTGCACCGGCTCGGCGCGCGCCAATAATTCTTGCATATCGGCGTTGACCGATTCGTAACCCTTTTTGCCGATGGTGAGGCGGCAAACCATCGCCAAGAGCGCGGCCGCGAGCACGCCGCTCAACGCCGCGACGCTGCCGCCTCCGGGAACGGGTTCGGCAGACGCAAGCTCGTCAAGGAATTGCTGGAGAGGTTTTGCGGTCAGGGTTGACGCATTGGACTGTGGCATGGGGCCCTCCTGAGGCCAATCCATTTTATGCGACTCGACGCGTTTTAGCAAATAGGGATTGCCCTCTTGTTTCAAGTGGTGTAAGATGCGAAGGGTCACGCTAGCGACGCGGTCGGACTTGATACGTGCAGTACCGCTCGCCTTTCACCTGATGCTCGACGCGTGTAATATCGGCGTCGAGCAAACGGCGGAAGAGTTCGATCTCGAACTGGCAGGCCTCTTGGAACCGGCACGCGACGCGGTAGATCGCACAGTTTTGTTCTTTCAGGATAAAACCGTCGGCCGTCTTTTCCCACACGGCCATATAACCCGCCTCGTCCTGAATCTTGGCCAATTCTTTCACGCGTTCGGCGAGATTTTTGCCTTCCATCCGCGGGCGATACTGGCGCATCAATTGCTCCATGCGCGCGGCGAACAGCGCCGAGATTGCGCTATCGCCGTTCGTCGCGCGAGCCGCGTCGAGGAGTTGGGTCGCGAGGGTGTGATAGTTTTTGGGGAAAAGGTCTTGGGCTTGATATGGTACAATTCAAATCGTCGAGAAGGAGTCAAATGCCGAAACCGATCGTCGTAGATGCCCACGAGGACATTGCTTGGTGCAAGTTCGCGCTCAACCGAGATTTCTTTGAAAGCGTCGCGGACAAGCGGGAGCGCGAAGGCCCTGCGCCGGCCCACGGTGAGGGGAGCGCCGTAATCGGTTTTTCCGAGCTGATCCACGGCAATGTACGAATTATCTTTGCGACCCTCTACGTCGCAAAGCAGCGACCGGATCGAACCGCGTGGGGCAAGACCTATTCTTCACCGCAACAAGCGCACGATCAGGCGATGGAGCAGATCGCCTATTACGCGCTGCTCGCCGCGGACCCGCGTGTGACACTCATCACCACGCGCGTGGATCTGGAGCGCGTACTCGACGCGAACGAGCCGCGCGTTGGGCTGGTGATGTTGATGGAAGGCGCCGACCCTATCATCACGCCGAGCGAGACGCGGGTATGGTTCGAGGCCGGGGTACGTATTGTCGGCCCGGCGTGGAGCCAGACGCGGTATTCGGGTGGGACGCGCGCGCCGGGCGGCTTGACGGCAATAGGGCGCGAATTGATGCCGCAGTTGGAACGCGCCGGCATGATCCTCGATACGTCGCACATGGCAGAGCAAAGTTTCTTCCAAGCGCTCGAACTGTTCCACGGTCCCGTGATCGCTAGCCATTCGAATTGCCGCGTCTTCGTGGACTCGGACCCCGACCGTCATTTGAGCGATGAGATGATTCGCGCGCTCGTTTCGCGTGACGCCGTCATCGGCGCGGTGATGTACAATCGCTTTCTGAAAGCCGGCTGGGACAAAGGCGCCTTGAAAGATGCCGTCTCTTTTGCGGATGTCGTCAGGCACATCCAGCACATCTGCGACGTTGCGGGCGATGCGCGGCACGTCGGCCTAGGCTCGGATTTCGACGGGGGTTTCGGCATGGAATCCACGCCGAAAGAGATTGACACCGTAGCCGACCTGCAAAACCTCGCCGATGCGCTCGCGCCCAAATTCGGCGACGACGACATCGCCAACATTCTCGGCGGGAATTGGATTCGCCTGTTGCGACGCGCGTTGCCGTAGGGGCGGGGTCGCCCCGCCCTGTTTGGTCGCCCATTGCGCGAAGAAAGGGCGGGGTGACCCCGCCCCTACAGGATTGGTTTCGTGTACCAGATCGTGCTCGACCGCCTTTGCAAGGAATATCAAATTCACGAGAAAGAGCCGGGCCTGGCCGGTTCGCTGCGCTCCTTCGTCCACCGCCGTTATCGCACGCTGACCGCGGTGGACGATCTTTCATTCCAGATCGGCGCGGGTGAAGTCGTGGGTTTTCTCGGATCGAATGGCGCGGGCAAGACGACGACGCTCAAAATGCTCGCCGGTCTCTTGTACCCGACGAGCGGCGGCGCGAACGTGCTCGGTTTCAAGCCGAGCGAACGCCGCAACGAATTCCTGCGTAACATCACGCTGGTCATGGGAAACAAGCAGCAGTTGAGTTGGGATTTGCCGGCCATTGAAACCTTCGTCGTCAACGCCGCGATCTACGAAATCCCCGACGACCAGTTCAAGCGCACGCTGGGCGAGTTCGCCGAGTTGCTCGATTTGGAGCCGTTGCTCAAGAAGCAAGTTCGCAAGCTCTCGCTGGGCGAGCGCATGAAGTGCGAACTCGCCGCGGCGCTCTTGCATCGCCCGCAGGCGCTCTTTCTCGACGAGCCGACGATCGGTTTGGACGTCACGATGCAGACGAACATCCGCCAGTTCATTGCCGATTACAACGCGCGCTATGGCGCAACTGTCATCTTGACGAGCCATTATATGGCAGACGTTACGGCGCTGTGCAAGCGCGTGATCCTGATTGATCACGGCAAGCTGCTGTACGACGGTGGACTCAAAGCGTTGTCCGACAAGATCGCGCCGCACAAGCTCATCAGCGTCGAATTCGCACACCCTTTGGGCAGCCAGCAGCTCGAGCGCTACGGCCGGGTCGTCAAGTCGCGCCCGCAATGGGCAAAACTCCTCGTTCTGCGCGACGAGACCTCCGGCATTGCGGCGCGGATGCTCGCCGAATTGCCCATCGCCGACGTGACGATTGAGGACCCGCCGATTGAAGACGTGATTACGAACGTGTTTGAGCAAGCGGCCGAGGCGCGGCGCGCGCGGGCGCGACTCTTTCCCGGGACCTACGACCGGCGCAAAGGCGACCGGCGCGGCGCTCCCGAGGCCCCGACAGGCAAACGCCGCAAAGTGTGGAGTGATCGGAGGGGCAGTGAGTAACAAGTACCTCGCGCTGATTCGACGCAATATCGGTGCGATCCTTGAATACCGCGCGAGCACGCTGATTTGGATTCTCTCGTCGGTGACGCCGCTGGTGATGTTGGCTGTATGGTCCTCACTCGCAGAAAGCGGGCCCGTGGCCGGATATTCGCAAGCGGATTTTGCGTCGTATTTCTTGCTGCTCGCCCTGGTGCGCCAAATGACGAACGTCTGGGTCGCGTGGGAACTGGACGCCGAGATCCGCTATGGCGGGCTGGCGACCAAGTTGCTGCACCCGCTCAACCCACTGCACGAATACGTCGCCGAAAATCTCGCCGATAAGGTAGTGCGCGCGATCTTTTTGGCTCCGTTCATCCTGCTCGCGCTGGCGCTCTTTCCGATGATCCATTACGACCTCACCGCGCAAAACATCTTGCTGACGATTGCGGCTGTGGTCGCCGCGTGGGTGATGCTCTTTTTCTCGCAATGCGTTTTTGGGCTATTGAGCTTTTGGGTCTCGTCGGCGATGACGCTGCACGAGGTTTGGTATGCGTTTGCGATGCTGTTCGGCGGCATGCTCGCTCCGCTCGACCTTTTTCCGCCGCAAGTCGCTCAAGTCGCCCGCGGGCTGCCTTTCCGATACATGCTCTCTTTTCCCGTGGAGATTCTCTTGGGACGCGTGACGCCGGAAGACCTGCTCGCCGGTTACGTCGTCAGTGCGTTTTGGATCGTCGTATTTGTCGTGCTCTACCGCGGGCTGTGGCACTTGGGCTTGAAACAATTCGGCGCGTTCGGCGCGTAGTTGAAATGCGTTACTTGAAATTGCTCGGTATTTTCTACCGCTACTCGTTGATGCAGGAATTGGAATACCGCGTCTATTTTTTCGCCAATATGTTCATGAGCGCGTTTTGGATGGTGTGGGCCGTGGTCGGAATTTCGATTTTGTTTCTGCACCGCGACACGCTCGGCGATTGGAGTTATCCGCAAGTGCTGATGGTCGCCGCGCTGTTTACGCTCTTCAACGGTCTGATGAATGCGCTCTGGCGGCCCAACGTCGGCGCGGTGATCGGTCAAATCCGCGACGGCTCGTTCGATTTCGTCTTGACCAAGCCGGTGAACGCGCAGTTCATTTCGTCGTTGCGAAACATCGTCGTCTGGCGTTTTGCCGATGTGCTGATCGGAATGGGCTTGATCGTCTACGCGCTCGGGCTGCTGCATGTCACGCCGACCCTGCCGCAAATCGGCGCGTTCGTCGTCATGCTCGCCGCGGGCACGATCATCATCTATTCGATCTGGCTGTTGATGGTGTCGCTCGCGTTCTGGTTCGTCAAGATCGAGAATATCACCGAGGTGTTCTCGGCGTTCTACGAAGCCGGCCGCTACCCGGTCACGATTTACCCCGGCTTGATTCGGGCGATACTCACGTTTGTCGTGCCGGTCGCGTTCGTGACCACGTTTCCGGCGAGTGCGCTACTGGGCCGGCTCGAGCCGGAGACGATGCTGTTGGGAGTTTTCTTGGCCGCGCTCTTTTTCTTTATCTCGAATCGGTTTTGGAATTTCGCGCTGCGGCACTATAGCAGCGCGTCGTCTTGACGGGCGACCGAGGTCGCGGCAACGCATGGCGAAGCCGACCTTCGTCGGCTGGTAGTCATTCGGCGCAGGCCGACTTGGCCATGGGTTGCAGCGACCTCGGTCGCCCGGTGCGAGAGAGGAATCAATATGGTATCAAGCAATTCCGCAAACAAAGCTGCTCTAATAACCGGCGCGTCGCGCGGGCTGGGGCTGGCGCTGGCGCGTGAACTGGCACGGCGCGGCTGGCAGCTGATCATTGACGCGCGCGGCTCCGATGCGCTCGAACGCGCGCGCGCAGAACTGGCGCGACTGACCCAGGTCGCCGCGGTGGCGGGCGATATTGCCGACGCGGAGCATCGCGCCGCACTGCGCCGCGCGGCGCGGACGCTGGGCGGCTTGGACGCGGTCGTCAATAACGCCAGTATTCTCGGTCCAAGCCCTCAACCCAATCTGCTCGACTATCCGCTTGACGTGCTCGAGCAGGTTTTGCGGGTCAATATCGTCGCGCCGCTCGCCCTTGTTCAGGATTTGCGGGGCGAGCTGCGAGACGGCGCGCGTATCGTCAACATCACCAGCGACGCGGGGGTCGAGCCGTATCCCGGTTGGGGCGGCTACGGCGCGAGCAAAGCCGCGCTCGAACAGCTCTCCGCGATCCTCGCGGCGGAAAACCCCGCGCTGCGCGTCTATTGGGTTGATCCCGGCGACATGCGGACGCAGATGCAGCAAGAGGCGTATCCCGGCGAAGACATCGGCGACCGCCCTCTGCCGGAAGAAAGCGTACCGGGCTTGCTCGCGCTTCTTGAGGGCAATTTGAAAAGCGGTCGTTATCAGGCGCGCAAACTCAAACCGGCCGAGGCGGGTATTCTGTGAATACGCTATCCCCTCTGCTCGAACCGGTCGTAGCCGGCCTCAAGTTCGAATTGCCGCCCGACCTCGAAGCGCACGAGCCGCCCGAAGCGCGCGGCCTGGCACGCGATGAGGTGCGCTTGCTGGTTTCGTATCGTTCGGATAACCGCGTCCTCCACGCGACCTTTCGCGATTTGCCAAGCTTTCTGGCCGCGGGTGACGTCCTCGTCATTAACACGAGCGGCACGCTGAACGCGGCGCTCAACGCGATGCGCTCGGACGGGACGCCGCTCGAACTCCACCTCTCGACGCATTTGCCCGGCGACGAGTGGATGGTCGAGTTGCGTCGTCTGACCGAGCAGGGAACGGCGCCGTTCTACGAAGCGCACGACGGCGAGACATTTGGATTGCCAGGCGGCGCGACGGTGATGCTGCAACGGCCGTACTCGGCAAGTTCAAAGCGGCTGTGGACTGCGCGTCTGCGGTTGCCTTGTCCGCTTGAAGAGTATTTAGCGCGTTATGGTTTTCCGATTCGTTACGGCTACGTTCGCGAGAACTGGCCGATTTCGTATTACCAAACGGTCTACGCGACCGAAACCGGCAGCGCCGAGATGCCTTCGGCGGGACGCCCGTTCACGCCCGAACTGATCGTGCAATTGATCGCGCGCGGCGTCCAAATCGTTCCGCTGATTCTTCACACGGGTGTCGCGAGTCCCGAGTCGCACGAGCCGCCCTACGACGAGTATTATCGCGTCCGGCCAGAAACGGCGAACGTGGTAAACGCGGCGCACGCGGCGCGGAAGCGCGTCGTCGCGGTGGGCACGACGGTCGTGCGCGCCCTGGAATCGGTGACCGACATGGAGGGTGTAACGTGGGCGGGTGACGGATGGACGCAAGTCGTCGTTACCCCGCAGCGCGGCCTGCGTACGGTGAATGCGCTGCTCACCGGTTTTCACGAGCCGCGCGCCACGCACTGGGCAATGCTGGAAGCGCTGGCCGGGCGCGAGCATCTGCAAGCCGCGTACGCGAGCGCGCTCGAGCAGCACTATCTCTGGCACGAGTTCGGCGACGTACATTTGATCCTACCGTAGGGCAGTTTGGCAAATTGCCCTACGTAAGGTTTCGCGCTAATCTGCGATATAATAGCAGCATCACAACGAAAAGGATTCAGCATCATGCAGAATGCGCAAGCGAACCGCTCGTCAACTCAAGAGTACAAGCCAACCATCCGCAAGCGCCTGTACAAGTTCCTCACTTTCTACCCGCCCTACATCGGCGCGGGCATACACGTGAAATACGTCGCGCCCGATTTCCATGTATGGATGAATTTGAGCTGGTTCAATCGCAACGCGGTCGGGACGCATTTCGGCGGCTCGCTCTACGCGATGTGCGACCCGTATTTCATGCTCATCCTCATGGAGCAGTTGGGCGCGGATTATATCGTCTGGGACAAAGCGGCCGAGATCCAATTCGTTCGCCCGGGACGCGGCACCGTGTCCGCCGATTTCCACATTCCACCCGAAACTGTGGCCGACCTCCGGGCGCGCGCGGATCACGGAGAAAAGATCGAGCCGGTGTTTCAAGTAGACGTTGTGGATAAAGATGGAAAGGTGGTCGCGCGCGTCCAAAAGCGGCTCTACGTGCGGAAGAAGAACGAGAAATGAACCTTGCCGAGGAGCGGAAACTGCTCGCCCGCGCGCAGGCCGGCCCAGACGGTTTCGGCGATCTTTTTGACGCTCATTACGAGCGCATCTACGCTTACGCGTACCGGCGCGTAGGGAGTCGCCCGGCCGCCGAAGACATTGCGGCGTGCACGTTCGAGGATGCGCTGCGCGGCATCCAGCGCGTGCGCTGGCGCGGCAGGCCGATTATCGCGTGGCTCTATCGGATTGCGTCGCGACGCGTCGCGGACTATTACCGCCAGGCAAAAGAGGATGCGCCTTTGGAAGCGGAGCTCGTCGGAGCAGCGGATGACGGCGCGCTCGAGCAGGCGGAACGGCAGGCGGCGGTGCGCGCGGGTCTTGGCAAGTTGAATCCAACCGACCGCGAGATTATCCAGCTCGCCTATTTCGACGAATGCGAAACCGCGGAAATCGCCGCGCTGTTGAATTGCACGGCCAACGTCGTTTACGTCCGGCTTCATCGGGCGTTAAGGAAACTGCGAGCCATTTTGCAAGGGGCCAACGATGAAATGGAATGAAGAACTGCTCACTCAAACATTGCACGAACTAAAGGCGCAAGAGCGGATTCCCGCTTCCGAGCGCCGCGCTGTTATCCGCGCCCGACTCGTGGTCGCGCCAGGCGTTTATCTTTGCGCCTTTGAAACCCGGCTTGGGTGGTTGGGGGTCGCTCGTTCTGAGCAGGGGGTTCGGTACCTGCAATTGCCGCGTGCCACGCGGTCTGCCGCGCTGCGCGAGCTGCAACGCGAGTTCCCCGAAGGCGCGATCCAAACCGATGTGCCCGAAGGAATTGAGCGCGAGTTGCGCGAGTACGCCGAGGGACGCTGCCGCGCGTTCAGCGCCGCGCTCGATTTGGCGATGCTCAAACCGTTTCAGCGCGCGGTCTTGATTGCAATCAGCAAGATTCCTTTCGGCGAGACGCGCTCGTACGGGTGGGTCGCGCGCGAGATCGGTCAGCCGAATGCCGCGCGCGCGGTGGGTCAAGCCCTGCATACCAATCCGATTCCGATTATCATCCCATGTCATCGGGTGATCGCGAGCGATGGGAGCTTGGGCGGTTACGGCGGGGGATTGCCGATGAAAGCCAAATTGTTGCAGTTGGAGGGCGCGGCGCTCAACTTGTAGCGAAGCTTCTCGCTTTGGCAATGCCAGTTTGGCGCGATACGCTGTTCACGCGCCGTGTGCGCCACTTGCTCCGCGCGCCGCGGACCGTGCGATTGGCAACGATTGGAAATGATTCTCAAAGATCCCGGAAACTAAATGGAGGAAGGATTGAAAGACTTGATCGCCCATTGTCCCGTGGTCGTCGAGATTCCCGTCGCGTGGGGCGAAATGGATGCGTTCCAGCACGTCAACAACGTCGTCTATTTCCGCTACTTTGAAACGGCCCGTATCGCTTACTTTCAACGTTTGGACTTGATGGGCCTGATGGATCAAACCGGGATAGGTCCGATTCTTGGCTCGGTGCAATGCCAGTTCAAAATTCCGCTCACCTATCCGGATACAGTGTCGGTCGGGACGCGCATCTCCAAGATCAGCGCCGACCGGTTCACGATGGAATATCTCGTGGTCAGTCACCAGCACCAGAAGCTCGCCGCGCAGGGCGAAGGCGTTATTGTCTCGTTCAACTATCGCGAGAACAGGAAAGCGCCACTCCCGGACGTGTGGCGCGCACGCATCGCCACCCTGGAAGCGACGGTGACGAAAGATGGATAGCGAAAATAAGGACCGAAGCTTCGGGCGCGATTCGAACTTTGGCCCCAACAGTTTGCGGTAAGATTTCGGTTCGTTGCACGATATGAATAGTGTGGTACAATACCGCGCGTTCGTTGACCGCCGGAACCTGACTGGCTGGAGGAGAAATGGCGTGGATCGTGCTTTTGTTGTTGGGCGCAATTTGGGGCGCAAGTTATTTGTTCATCAAAGTCGGCGTGGCAGATATTCCGCCGTTTACATTTGTCTTGGGAAGGACGCTCATCGCGGCGTTGGCGCTGTTCGCCGTCGTGGCGATTCGCAGAGAGGGACTGCCGCGCGCGCGGCGCACTTGGCTGGTTCTGATCGCGATGGGCATTTTCAACGGCGTGATCCCGTACACGGCGATCACATGGGGCGAGCTGCACATTTCGAGTGGGGTGGCCGCAATCCTCACGGCCGCGATGCCGCTCTTCACCGTCCTTATCGCGCACTATTGGACGCGGGATGAGCGGCTGACGACGGCTAAGGTTTTTGGCATCGTGGTTGGCTTTTGCGGGGTGGCGGTCCTGTTTCTGCCGGAATTGCGGCAAGGCGTCCAGATGGAATTCTGGGGCGAGTTTGCCGTCGTGGTCGCGGCGGCGAGTTACGGGTTGGCGACGGTGATCGCGCACAAGTATCTGAATGGCGTATCGCCGATCGCGGCGCCGGCGGTGCAGTTGGGTTCGACCGCGCTGTGGATGATTCCGCTTAGTCTCGTTTTCGATAATCCCTGGGCGCTGCGCCCATCGCTCCAGGCGGCCGGCGCGCTGTTGACTCTGGCGCTCTTGGGAACGGCCTTCGCCTACATTCTGTACTACTGGCTGATCGAGCATACGGGCGCGACGCGCACGGCGCTGGTGACCTATCTAATTCCCATCACGGGCATCTTCTGGGGCGCAGCGATACTCGACGAACGAATCGAATGGGAGTCCCTATTGGGACTGGTGCTCATCATTGTGGGCATCGGATTTGTGAACCGCCAACGCGCGCCCGCGCCGAAAGCGGTAGCGACCGCGCTGGCCGAAGGAGATTAGGAGCTACCTCACGATGGTTGCTTCCCGTTCCGGGCCCACCGAAATCCAGCGCACGGGCACGCCGACGAGTTTTTCTATTGTCTCGACGTACTGGCGCGCCGGTTCCGGCAATTTGGAAAATTTGCGAATCCCCGTAATATCCGTCTGCCAGCCGCGCAAAGTGCGATAGACCGGCTTGACCTCTCCGAGTTGATAGGCGTTCAAGTCGTAATAGTGAGCGCGCTTGCCTTTCCACTGATACCCCGTGCAAATTTGAATCTGGTCGAATTGGCTCAACACGTCGAGCTTGGTCAGGAACAACGCGTCCGCGCCGTTGAGTTCCGCCGCGAATCGCGCCACCTCGGCGTCGAACCAACCGCCGCGGCGGATGCGCCCGGTCGTCGCGGCGACCTCCTGGAGCGCGCGCCCCGCATCCGAATCTCCCGCAAGCTCGGTCGGCATAGGCCCACCGCCCACGCGCGTAGTGTACGCTTTCGCCACGCCGACGATTTGGGTGATTTGGCGCGGGGGGATTCCTAGCCCACCCGTCACCGCAGAGGCGAGCGGGCTTGAAGCGGTCACGAACGGGTACGTGCCCCAATCGGGATCGAGCAAGCTGCCCATCGCCTGTTCGAGCAGGAATTGCTTTCGGGCGCGCAGACCACCTTGGACGATGGGAAAGATCTCGGCGATATAGGGCTTGAGGACGCCGTAGTACTCCTGGTATTGCGCGCAGACCTTGTTAAAGTTGAGTGACGCGCCGCCGAGCGCGGCGATGATCTTGTTTTTGAGCTCGAGCTGCACGCGCAGTTTTTGGTTGAACAGTGTCTGGTCGCCGAAATCGCTCCAGCGGATGCCGTTGTAACTGATCTTATCGGCAAAGCACGGGCCGATTCCGCGCCGCGTCGTGCCGGTGGCCCCCGCGCCTTTTGCTTCTTCGTACAAGCCGTCGAGGATCTTGTGATAGGGCATGATGACGTGGGCGCGCGGCGAAATGAAAAGGCGCTTTTCGAATCGGATGCCCGCCTCCCGCAGCGTCTTTAGCTCTTCGATCAGCACCGCCGGGTCCATCACCATCCCGCTGCCCATCAGGCAGCGCGTGTGCGGATAGAAAATGCCTGACGGGACCAAGTGAATTTTAAACGTGCCTATTGGGTTGACGACCGTATGCCCCGCGTTGTTGCCGCCGTTGTAACGCGCCACAAAATCGGCGTCACGCGCCAGAAAATCAATTGCCTTGCCCTTGCCTTCATCGCCCCACTGCGTTCCGATTACAACGGTGACAGACATCCTGACCCTCCTAAGGCGTAATTCGTAATTCGTCCCGCAAAGAACGCGGGATCTCCGCTTCGCTCCGATAATTCGTAATTCATCATTCGTAATTCAGGGCTAGCTCCACGAGTTGCTCTGCCAATCCAATATACGTAAATGGAGTCAATTCCTGCAAACGTCGCTTGACATCGTCATCCACTGATAAGCCCATGATCCATGATTCATATTCCCCGCGCGTGATAGATTTGCCGCGGGTGAGCGTTTTCAGTTGGTCGTACGCGTCGGGCACACCGGCGGCGCGCAAGATGGTCTGCGCGCCCTCGGCGATCACGTCCAAGTGCGCCTCCAAATCCGCTCGGAACTTTTCCTCGTTCGCCTCGATCTTGCCCAATCCGCGTGTCACGTTGACGTACGCCAGCAGCGTATGCCCCAGCGCCACGCCAAACGTGCGCCGCACGGTCGAATCGGAGAGGTCGCGTTGGAGGCGCGAGGCGGCGAGTTTTTGCGCGTAATGCGAAAAGAGCGCGTTCGCCAACCCCAAATTCCCTTCCGCGTTCTCGAAATCAATCGGATTTACTTTTTGCGGCATGGTCGAGGAACCGACCTCGCCGGCGACGACGCGCTGCTTTAGATAATCGTCGCTGATGTAGCGCCAAATGTCTTGGCAAAAACCCGCCAGAATCGAATTGGTCAGCCGGAGCGTGTCGAAATAGCGCAGCCAGTTGTCGTAGGGCAGCAGTTGGGTCGTAAAGAGATTCGGATCCAAATCGTAACTGCGGACAAAATGCGAACTGAACGCGATCCAATTCACGTGCGGCGCGGCGGCGGCGAGGGCGTTGAAATTGCCGACCGCGCCCGTGAGTTTCGTTTCAAAACGATGACCCGCCAAAATGTCACGCTGCTTTTTCAGCCGGACGAGGAACACGGCGAATTCTTTGCCAAGCGTCGTCGGCACGGCGGGCTGGCCGTGCGTGCGCGCCAGCATCGGCGTGCGAGCGTACCGGCGCGCGACATCGGCGAGGGCCGCAAGGATCGTGTCGAGCGCGGGCAGGATGACGGCGTCGCGGGCATCGCGCAGCGCGATGGCTTGCGCGATCAGGTTGACATCTTCCGAGGTCAGCCCAAAGTGCAGCCACTCGACCACATCATGCAGCGAAGTCGCGTTGAGGCGTGCGCGCAAGAAATACTCGATGGCTTTGACATCGTGCCGCGTCTTGCTCTCGATCTCTTTGATCTCGCGCGCCGCTTCCGAATCAAAGCCGGCGACGAGCACACGGAGATACTCGACCTCGCCGGTGGTCAGCGGCCGCACGAGGCGCGCGACACCGGACAGCGCCAGCAAATAATCAATCTCGACGCGCACGCGCTGGCCGATGAACGCGGCTTCGGAAAAATATCGTCTGAGCGGCGCGGTTTCGCGCGCATAGCGCCCGTCGAGTGGTGAAAGCGGATCGTCCATCACGCGGGCATTATAGGGGCGTTGGGGGAATTGTCAAACGGGCGGTCGGGCGACCGAGGTCGCGGCAACACGAACGCAAAGTCGGCCTTCGCCGACTCGGAATCAGTCCACGAAGTGCCTGCCCTGAGCTTGCCGAAGGGTGGACTTGGCTATGAGTTGCGGCGACCTCGGTCGCCTGTGCGCGTTGCCAGAAACGGTCAAGTCACTTATAATTCCCAATGGATGAAAGATAGTATAGTTTTCATCCCTCATCCTTCATCCTTCATCCTTCAAAAGGGGGCCGCATGAAAATTTTACCCGATGTCGCATTGACGTATGATGATGTGTTGCTCGTGCCGCAGTATTCGAATGTCGCCTCGCGCAAGAAGCTGCCGACGCAAACCAAGCTCACCGCCAAGATCGCGCTCCAGATTCCGATCGTCTCGGCGAATATGGATACGGTGACCGAGAGCGAGATGGCGATCGCGATGGCGCGCGAGGGCGGCATCGGCATTATTCATCGTTTCATGTCGGTGGCCGAACAGAGCCAGCAGATCGCGCGCGTGAAAAAGGCCGAATCGTTTGTCGTGCGCGATCCCATCACACTGACCGTGACGCACACCATCGGCGACGCCAAGCGCATTGTCCAAGAGACGGGCAGCGGCGGAATCCTGATCGTGGATGCGCGCGAACGGCTGGTGGGTATCGTCACGACGCGTGATCTGCTTTTCGAGAACGACGAGCAGAAACCGGTCACGGAAATCATGCGGCGTGAGGTGGTCAGCGCGCCGCCGGACACGACGATGAAAGAGGCGGAGAAGATTCTGCACGACCATCGCATTGAAAAAGTTCCGTTGATTGATTCGGATCGGCACGTGGTCGGCCTGATCACGCTCAAAGATATTATGAAGACGGAGCAATTCCCAAGCGCGACAAAAGACGCGCGCGGGCGCTTGGCGGTGGGCGCGGCGGTCGGCGTGAGGGAAAAGGAACTCGAGCGCGTCGAAAGCGTGCTCGCCGCGGGCGCCGATTGTCTCGTCGTGGACATCGCGCATGGCGATTCAGAGTTGGAAATCGAGATGATCCGGAATATCCGGCGGCATTTTCCGTCGGCGCAGATTATCGGCGGGAATGTCGCGACGGCAGAAGGCACGCGCCGTCTGATGGATGCGGGCGCGGACGCGGTCAAGGTCGGCGTGGGGCCCGGTTCGATATGCATCACGCGCATCGTCGCCGGCGCAGGCGTGCCGCAACTGTCGGCGGTGATCGAGTGCGCGGCGGCGGCGCGCGCGGCGGGGATTCCGATCATTGCCGACGGCGGCATCAAGAATTCGGGCGATGTCGTCAAGGCGCTGGCCGCGGGCGCGTCGGCGGTCATGGTCGGCAGTCTGCTCGCGGGCACGGACGAAAGCCCCGGTTTGATGATGACGCGCAATGGACATCGCTACAAGGTAGCGCGCGGAATGGCTTCGGCGCAGGCGAACGTGGCGCGCAAGGGGCGTGAGGGCGAGGGGTGGATTACGCAGGAAGAGATTGACGAATACGTGTCAGAAGGGGTCGAGGCCGCCGTCCCGTATCGCGGGCGCGCCAAGGAGGTGCTGACGCAGCTTGTCGGCGGCGTCCAGTCCGGGATGAGTTATTCGGGCGCGCATTCGCTTGAGGAGTTGAGCGAGACGGCGATATTCGTGCGCATGTCGCCGACTGGGTTGCGCGAGTCCATGCCGCATGATGTAGAGGTGTTGTGATAGTACGGGAGTCGAACTCCCGTACTATTATCGCGTCAACAACTGAAACGTGAGGAAATAGCGCACGTGCGTCTGTGGAATCTTGGTCTTGACGCTGCTCAACGCCAGGCCGCCAATCTTGTCGCTCGGATGGCTGGCCATTTGAATCGTCGAGCCGTCCGGGAACGTCTCGAAATTGCAGCGGCACTGGGGATCGGCTGACTTGTCCTCCAGGTTGGCAACTTTGTCATTCAGCATCACCGGCCCTCCACCGCCAATCAAGGAGATGTAGACTCCAATGCCTTGATTGCCTCCCGGCAAGGTGCCGCAGTCGTTCCGCTCATCGCCCAGATCACAATACAACGCGCGCACGAGCCGCCAGTATTTTTGCCCCGGCGCGATGCTCGCCATGTTGAGCGGCTCGTACCTGACGCCGCCAGGCCATTCGGCAGGAAAACCGGGCAGCCAGACGATTGGCGGCACCGGCACGCTGGTTGGCGGTCTGCGGGTTGCGGTTGCGCGCGGTCGCGGTGTGAGGGTAACGGTCGGGGTCAGCGTTGGAGTGCGTGTGAGTGTCGGCGTTCGGGTAGGAGTCTGCGTCGGCGCAGGCGTTAGGGTTGAGGTCGGCGTCAAGGTGATCGTCGGGGTCGCGGTGGTCGCGATGAGCGCGATAGATTGGTCTTGGTTGCCGAGCGCAATCGCCAGTGCCGCAACGTACGCCGCTTCCGGCTTGTCGCCCGCAGCAAGGGCCTGTGCCAAGATCGCGAGCCGCCGGTTGATCTGGGTATCCTTGAGCAGCGCAAGCCGCGCCTGCGCTTTCGCCAAATCCTGGTCATATGCAAACGTGCTGGCGGTCAAGATAATGTACTCGTCTTGAGACATTGCCTTGAGATCGGTCACATCCACATTGGCAACGTCTACCGGCCACACCACCCACGCGGCATACAATCCCAATCCAACTCCGCCCAACAGTCCAATGATGGCCACCACGAGAAACAATCGCGAGACCCCGCGCCAATCCGGCATTCCTACTCCCTTTGATAATCCGCGAATCTACGCGAATCTTCGCCCATGGCATTGCGAGAATTCCATTCCGCGCGCGGTGGTATGCGCAAGGACAGAAACGAGTGCGTGTTCGTAGTCCGGCACGCAGCGGTGTTTGCGGAGTGCCGTTCCGGCCCGCGCATAACGCGACTCCGCAAACACCGCTACGTCGCGTACTACGAACCTGCGCGCGTTTCTGTTCTCGTGCATGCCCCGGGGCATGGGGTTCTCAGAATGACATTTTGGTGTAGATTCGCGCAGATTCGCGGATAAAGTCATCATCACGCGATCACGCGGCGCCAGGTGAGGATAAAGCACACTTGGCGTTTGAGCGGCAAGCCCATGCCCGTCACGCGCTCGCTGGGCAATCCATCTACCCAGGCAAAGTACGGACCGGTTTCGCCGCGATCCGGCGAGAACGAGGCCCACAGCGGAATGTTGGCTTGGCCCAGCTCGTTCGTGGTCGCATCGGTTTTGTCGTCGGGCCAGCCCTGCCAAACTCGTTGATAGCCCACGGGATTGCCCTGCTCGTCTTGCGTCACAAAAAAGATGTGGTGCTTGCCCTCTGATTCGTCCGGCCCCTGGTATTCGGCGCTGATCAGCTTCCAGTACATTTCGCCGGCCGAACATTGGCAAGGTTCGATTCTAACGCGCAGCGCATCCAAACGCGGATCCCAGTCCACAGGCGGCACGGGCAGACTCGAAAAGATCATTGCGGCTGAGACCACGGGTCGAGCGGGTGTAGGAATAATGATTGGTTCTCTGCGCTCTTCCGGTTCGGGTCGCGGCATGGGCACGGGAGGGGGCGGCGGCGGTGCCTCGACGACAATCTTTTCGACGATGGTGGGTGGCGGTGGCAAGGGAATCTCGACCGGGGCGGGCGGCGGAGCGACGACGATGGGTGGGGCGATAGCCGGTTGGACTGGCGGCGTGGGCTGCGTGCCCGGCAATCGTCTGGCGAGGTTGGGCATCGCTTTGACGGCTTGGATCACGGAGAGACGATGGCCGAGATTGGCTTGAGGAACCGTGATCTGGGCCAGGCCCTTGCCGCCGTTCAATCCGTCCCTGAGCGCGCCTTGCCAGAACGCGCTATGCCACGCGTCCTTTTCTGCGCCGGGCGATTCGAGCAGCAGCCACGGCGTCATCGCAAAGTAATAGTCGGGCGCCTGGCGCTGCATAAAGTCAAACATCGCGACGGTTTGATCGCGGTGCGCGTCCGGCGTAATGCGCGCGTAACGCGAATCCTCGCGGCGTCCGACGCGCAAGCCACCTTCGGTGCTGAGGATGGGAATGGAACGGCCCAGGTACTTGACGGCGAGATTGTTGTAGTATTCGAACTCGCGAAAGCACGCATGGTCTTGCAAGATGGTCTGCGTTGGATTCTTGCACGCGGCGCGCTCGGCATTGATCTGATCCGGCGTGTCCACGCGACCGTAATCGTCGTTCCACCACGCCCACCGAGTGAAAGGCCCCTGGTCGTATTGTTCTGCGGTGAGCGGCTGTCCGGCGCGGTTGACGGGATCGTCAGGATAACCGAGCGGATGGTTCAGCGCATAATTGTGAACGGCGATCCAGCATCCCTCGAGCAAAATATCCTGGCGACCTAGCGAGACGAGCGCGGCCATCAAATCCATTTCGCCGCCGACGCCGATGGCGGGCAGTCCGGGCAAGCCGCCCATTTCGAGAATCAAGCGCGCGTCAAACAGCCAGTTGAGCGCGACCAATTTCGCGGCTTCGACGGGATCGCCCGGCATGGCGTTGTGTTTCCACGCGGTTCCGCGGTCTGGCTCGTTGTTGGTTTCGAAATAGCGCACGCCCGCCGCGATCAGGCGTTTGAGCGTCGCTTCTTCGGCGCCGCCGATGTGGCCGGGATTGGGTTCGGGCAGATCGTTGGGCGGCGGGTCGCGGCGCAGAATACGGACGACCGGGAAGATTCCGGCCGCGAGCAATCGCTCGCAGAGCGCAAGACTACTGCCGGCGTCGTCGAGCACCTTGAACCATTTGATGCCCATCGCGACCAGCTCGCCGATCCAATAGTCATATCCTTCATCGCCACCGGTCCAGTCGGCCGTCGCGTTGCCGTGGAGGCCGCGACCGTTGTCGCTCGGTGGTCGCGGGAAATCCTTCAAATCCATCGGCCTCAGTCCTCCTAAATCTCGTCTACGCGCCAACCGTCGAGCGCGCGTTTGTATTCGGCGAGTTGGTCGTCGGGAATCCGCAGGTATGTGCCGCGCGCTTCGGCGAGCAACGCGCCGTCTTCAGAGCGCAGCTCGCCGCGGCCTTCGAGCAGGCGACCGCTGTTTTTCGTGATCGTGCCTTTCAGCTTGAGCCGCACGCCAATTGGCACCGGGTTGCGAAAGCGCACCTCGAGTTTGGCCGTCATGCACCAAAGATCGCTCGCAATCGCCGTCCGTCCGATCAGCTCATCCAAAAGCGCGGTGACGAGGCCGCCATGCATCACACCCGGATACCCCTGATGCTCGGCGCGCGGTACGTACTCGGCATGTACGGTGCCATCCGCGTCCGCGAAAAATTGCATGTGAAAGCCGATAGGATTGTCGCGGCCGCAGACAAAGCACATCTGGCTGCTAGGTTGCTTTTGCATTCGCCTCGGCATCCAGAACGCGCGCCAGGTCTTCGAGGAGTTTGGGCGCGAGCACGGGGCCGCGCTTGCTCTTGCGGAGCGTATCCTTCAAGTCTTCCACGCGCACGACGGGAACGCCCGCGTCTTGAATCGCCAATTGCGCCTTGGGGTCGGTGAAAACCACATAGCCATCCACCGGCACCACGCCCGCGCCTTCGAGTTTGTCCGCGAGCAGTTTTTTCATTTTCTCGATGTCGCCGCGCACATCCGCAGCCGGATTGCCCAGCGGCTCTTGGCCCATCCCGCCGAACATGCGCGTCCAGCGAAAGGGCGAGAGCCAGCGGTCGCCCTGAACGGTGATCTTGCCGTCGTTCGATTTCACTTTGAAGACGATCAGGCCGGTCGGCGCGAGCAAAACGTGGTTGACGGGCAGGAGATAATTGTATAGGTGAAACTTGTTGTCAAAGCCCTTGAGCGCCCGGGCGAGCGCATTATCGGCGCGCGGCTCTTTCACCCATTTTTGCGCGAGGATCGCGCCGACGTACGCGAGCGCAAAGCCGACTATCAGCAGCGCGTACGCGACCAGGATTGGAAAGTTGCCGGCGAACGAAGTGACGAGCGAAGCGAGCAGCACGGCCAGCCCCGCGAACGTGGCATAGCGCGCAATTTTCGATTGGCGTGCGATGAGTTTTTCGTTGGTCGTAAAGCGCATAGGAATCCCCAATCCCTTATTTGTATTTTCCCAGCACCAAGCATGCGTTCTGTCCGCCCAGTCCGAAAGAGTTCGAGAGGACGACGTTTACCTTAGCGTCTCGGGCAATGTTCGGAACATAGTCGAGATCGCAGGCCGGGTCGGGCGTTTCGTAATTGGCGGTCGGATGGATCTTTTGGTCGCGCAGCGTCATCGTACAGGCCACGGCTTCAAACGCGCCTGCCGCGCCCATCGAGTGCCCAACCATGGACTTGGTCGAACTGATGGGAATCCGGTAGGCGCGCTCGCCAAATACCTTTTTGACCGCGAGCGTTTCGCCCGCGTCATTCAGCGGCGTCGAAGTGCCGTGCGCGTTGATATAGTCAATCTGTTCGATGGAAACTCCCGCGTTCTGCATGGCCCGTTTCATCACGAGCGTCGCGCCGATGGCCTGGGGGTCGGGCGCGGCGAAATGGTACGCGTCGGAATTGGTCGCATAGCCCAGGATTTCGGCATAGATGCGCGCGCCGCGGGCGAGCGCGTTCTCCAAGCGTTCCAGGACGAACACCGCCGACCCTTCGCCCACGATAAAGCCGTCGCGGTCCTTGTCGAACGGACGGCTGGCGTGCGTGGGATCGTCGTTGCGGGTGGACATGGCGCGCATGACGCCAAACGCGGCAAAGACGATATCGGAAATGATCGCGTCGGTGCCGCCGCCCAGCATCACGTCCGCGTGCCCGTTGCGAACCAGCTCCGCGGCTTCGCCGAGCGCGTGGGTGCCCGCGGCGCAGGCAGTCACCACGGTCGAGTTATAGCCGCGGGCGCGAAACCGCGAGGCCAGGTGAAAAGAAGGCATGTTCGGCAAGATCACAGAGGCGAGGAATGGGCTGACGCGGTCGGGGCCTTTTTGCAGAAATATATGATGCCCTTCAATCGCCTCGACAAAACCGCCGAGCGCCGTGCCGAGCAGGACGCCCACGCGGTCGTCTTCCTCGAAGGTGTCCTTGTATCCCGCGTCGGCGATGGCGTCGCGTGCTGCCGCGAGCGCGTAGAGCGTCGCGCGTCCCATGCGCCGAGCGTCTTTGGCGTCCACGTATTTGGTCGCATCAAACTCTTTGAGTTCGCCGGCGATGCGCGTCTTGTAGGGGCTGGCATCAAAGCGTGTGACCGGGCCGATGCCGGATTTGCCCGCCAATAGATTGCGCCAGAATTCTTCGGGCGTGTGGCCGAGCGGGGTGATCGCGCCGATGCCGGTGATGACGACACGTGGTTTTTTCGCGCGCGCTTGCATTTGCAGTTCGGCCAACGCCGCGGGGCTAAGCCGCCGGTCAGCCGTCGTCTCAATCGGCGCGACCGGGACGGTGTTGGTAATGCTCACCGCCTCCGGCGCGATGAGCACTTGCGCGTTACTCTCTACAGTCATTTCTCCTCCCTCCACTTCGCCGTGGATTGTTACAATCCCTTGCGGATTGCGTCGAGCATATTGCCCTCGACGGCCTGCTTGCCGACGCGGATCGCGTTCTTGATCGCTTTGGCGTTCGAGCGGCCGTGCCCGATAATCGTCACGCCGTCCACGCCGAGCAGAATGCCGCCGCCGAATTCCGCATAATCGAGCTTGGTCTTGAGCGCGTCGAAGGCGGGTTTGGCGAGCGCGGCCCCTGCAATGGCGACCGGTCGTTTCTTGATTTCCGCTTTGATAAAGCCGACGAGCGTTTCTGCCAGCCCCTCGCTTAACTTGATGACGATATTGCCGGCGTAGCCGTCCGAGACGACGACATCGGCCTCGCCGCGCGGGACGTCCTTGCCCTCGACGTTGCCGACGAAATTGATTTGCCGGTTCTGTTTCAAGAGCGCGTAGGCCTCGCGGACGATGAGCGGCCCCTTGCCCTCTTCCTCGCCGACCGAAAGCAGCGCGACGCGTGGGCTGGCGAGGCCCATGACGCGCTGCGCGTACGCCGCGCCCATGATCGCAAACTGGTAGAGATATTCCGGCTTGACTTCGGTATTCACGCCGATGTCGAGCAAAAAGCAGCGGCCCTTAGCCGTCGGGTAGGCCGAGCCGAGGGCGGGGCGTTCGATGCCGCGGATGCGTCCCAAGCCAAAGAGCGCCGCGGCCATCGCCGCGCCCGAGTTGCCCATTGTGACGATGGCGTCCGCCTCTTTCTGCTTTACCATGCGCACGGCGACATTCATCGAGGCGTCTTTTTTGGCTTTGACCGCATCCACGTGCTCGGTCATGGCGATTTCGCCCGCGGCATGGACGATGGGCAGGTCCAGTCCGCGAGTGTCGTATTTGGCTAGCTCGGTCTTGATCTTGTCTTGATCGCCAACCAGTATCACGGTGATGCCAAACTCGCGCGCGGCTTGTACCGCGCCATCCACGTCCGGCACGGGCCGCGTGTCACTCCCCATCGCGTCGAGGGCGATTTTCATGCTGAACTCCTTGTTCACCTATTCTACTCGACTTGACACATTTCGCAAGTTTCATTTTTCCTCGAATTTGTGCTACAATAAGAACAGCTAAGCGATTTCTCAATGGAGCAGATTCACCGATGGAAGTATTGTTATTGCGGGATGTGCCCGGCGTGGGTAGCCCGGGCCAAGTGAAAAAGGTCGCCGATGGATACGCGCGGAACTATCTCTTGCCCAAGAAACTGGCCGTCATCGCGACGGAGAGCGCGGTGAAGCAGGCGCAAGGCATCAAAGAAGCGGCCGCGCGGCGCGATGCCAAGACGCTCGCGGAAGCGCAGTTGCTCGGCGATGTGTTGCGGCAGACGATGCTCAACTTTCGCGCCAAAGCCGGCGAGGGCGACCGCTTGTTCGGCTCGATCACGGCCGGCGACATTGCCGACGCGCTCGCCAGGGATAAACATATCAACGTAGACAAGCGCAAGATCGAGTTGTCTAGCCCAATCAAGCAAGTGGGCGCGCATCAAGTGGCGATCAAGGTGCATCCTGAAGTGACGGCGTCCATCACGGTCGTCGTGGAGAAGGAAGAATCCTAGCCGAGCAATGAGCATGAACGCGAGCACGAAAGCATTGATTCAACAGATCGTGGCGCACGTGACCTGCGCGGTGTGCGGCCACCATTTTGCGACGAGCGACATCCAGGTGGTGGGCCAGCGCGAGCATATTTGGGCGATGCGGATTCACTGCCGCGAGTGCCGGACGCAAGCCTTGTTGTTGGCCGTGGTCAACGACCGCGGCACGCAGCCGATTTACACCGACCTGGCGCCCGACGAATGGAAACGCTTCAAGGACGCCGCGCCGATCGCCGCCGACGATGTGATTGCGATCCACGAATACCTTCAAGTGTATGAGGGTGATTTTACGGACATTCTGGAAGACCCCTTGCCCGACGAGTAGGACGGCCCTGCCCTGAGCGGAGCCGAAGGGTTGACAACTTGTCCCACGCTTCAAACCCGACCGTGTAACCAACGGTCGGGTTTTTGCATCAAAGGGAATAGCGCCCGATTTGACAAAGCGGGCGCAACAGTGCCCGATTTGACAAATCGTTGGAATCGCGCTATATTTGGGTCATACGATACCCCCCTAGGGTATACCGACTACAGGAGGAATCATGAGCGAGAATGCTCCTTTGCACGTGACCGATGCCGAGTTCGGGAAAATGGTTTTGGAAAGCAAGTCGCCGGTGCTGGTAGATTTTTGGGCGGCGTGGTGCGGCCCCTGCCGCATGATTGCGCCGTTCGTCGAAGAGATCGCGCGCGACTACTCGGGCCGGGCCGTCGTCGCCAAAATGGACACGGACGCCAACCCGCAGACGCCAATGAAGTATGGGATCATGGGCATACCCACTTTGATCATCTTCAAGGACGGCAGAGAAGCGGATCGCATCGTCGGCGCGGTCCCCAAGGCGATGATTACGCGCAAACTGGACGCAGTGCTCGCCAAGGTGACCGCCTAGTCCACGGTTGAGACCTTCCGGGTCGTGCGGCTCTGTAGAAATCTGGGAGGTCTTTGGAACGAGGTGATGGAAGATGCCGATTTACGAATATCATTGTGAAGAGTGCCGAGAGCCATTCGAATTGTTTGTGCGGTTGGTGAGCAATCCGCCTACTGCGGTTTGCCCCCAATGCGGCAGCGAGCACGTCGAAAAGGGCGTGTCGGCGGTGAGCACGCTGGGCAGCAGTTCGTCGGGCTTTTCGTCGTCGGACGCGTCGTGCGCGCCGAGCGGCTGAGGGCTGCCGCGCCGGTAGTCAGTCGCAGGACTGATTACGCGTGAGGACCGGGCGTCCTCATCCGCGAGAAGAGGGTGATAGTATGGCGCAAGAACTAAAAGCCGAAATGATCAAGCGGTTGAAACGAATCGAGGGGCAGACGCGCGGCGTGCAAAAGATGGTCGAAGAGGACCGCGGCTGCGCCGACATCTTGGCCCAACTGACGGCCATTAACGAGGCGGTCCGCAGCGTCAGTCTCATGCTGGCCGAAGAATACGCCGTCGAGTGCATGCAGTCTTCGTCGAAACGCGGCAAATCGCGTGAAGCGGTGGCCGCGATGATTGACGCCATCGCGCGCGTGCCGCGCTGATCGTTCGTTGGGAGGTTGTGATGGGATTGTTGAAGGAAAGCGATCGCGAGCAGCTCAAGCAAGAATTCCAGCAGTTGCAGAATCCGGTCAAGTTGGCCCTGTTTACACAGGCCTTGGATTGCGAGTATTGTCCAATTACCCAGCAATTGTTGGAAGAAGTAGCCGAGCTTTCCGACAAGATTCAGTTGCAGGTTTTCAACTTTGCGATTGACAAAGACCAGGTTTTTGAATACAAGATCGCACGCGTGCCTGCGCTCGCCGTCTTGCGCGTCGAGACGCATTCGCACAATGGGGCCACGCAAACGGTGGACCGGGACTATGGCATCCGATTTTACGGGGTGCCGGCGGGCTATGAGTTCGCTTCCCTGCTCGGCGACATTTTCGACGTTTCGAGAGGCGAATCGGGGTTGAGCGAGCAGACCAAGGGCGCGCTCAAAGATTTGCGAGACCCGCTCCATCTGCAGGTCTTTACCACACCGACCTGACCGCATTGTCCCACGGCGGTCAGGTTGGCCCACAAAATGTGCATGGAAAGCGAACTCGTCACGGCGGACATGGTGGACGCTTCTGAATATCCGGAACTCTCCGACGCGTTTCAGGTTTACGGCGTTCCGCTAACGGTCGTCAACAATGTCGGACGCGTCGAGGGCGGCATGCCGGAGCAGATGTTCGTTCCGCACGTGCTCAATTCCGCGAACGCGGCGCCGCCCAAGCCCAAGATCCTTATCGCAAGATAGTGAAATGAATCGGACGCGGGGTTGGAAGTGATTGTCGGCGCGTGCATCACGGTAGAGGAGCAGGCGTTCTCTCACGCCGTCCGCGCTAGCGAGCGCTCACTCCTCGACTAGATTATTCTCTTAACGTTTGTAATTTGGAGTAGAGAGATGGGAAAAGAAATCAAGACGGCAGCCGTGCGTTGGGTTGAAGGATTGGAGTTTGAGGCCATTACCGGATCAGAGCATCGCTTGACTCTGGATGCGAATGTGAAAGCTGGCGGCCAGAATCACGGCCCAAGCCCGATGGAACTCTTGCTCGTCGGGTTGGCCGGATGCACCGGGATGGACATTGTGGATGTCTTGAAGAAGAAACGTCAAGAAGTAACTGGGTTGGAGGTGCGCGTCGAAGGCACGCGCGCCGAGACCTACCCAATGGTTTATACGGATATTCAAGTGACCTACGTCGTGCGCGGCAAAAACGTTTCGCAAAAGGCGGTCGAGGACGCGATTCAGCTTTCCGAGACCAAGTATTGCAGCGCCAGCGCGATGCTTGGCAAGGCCGCCAGGATCACGTCGCGTTACGAGGTTCTGCCGGAGTAGTACGATGCACGCTCCGTGGTGGTGGCCCTTTGGCCGCGTGGATGAAATCGAGCCGCGCGAGCTGCAGCTAAAGATCGGGGCCGGGGCCGATCTCCAGTTGCTCGACGTGCGCGAGCATTTCGAGCATGAGGCCGGACACATTGCGGGCGCGCGGAATGTGCCGATTCACGATCTGCCGCGCCGCTTGGATGCGCTGAGGTTGGATCCGCGGCGTCCGGTGGTCGCGATCTGTCTTTCCGGGCATCGCAGCATTCCCGCGTATCGCCTGCTCAAGCGCAAGGGCTTTCGTGAGGTCCGCAGTCTCGCGGGTGGAATGATGGCGTGGCGGCGCGCCAAGTTGCCGACGACGAGAGATCGGACCGCATGATCAGCGCCAACTATCGCGTGCCAAACATTGATCCGGAGAAATGCCACAGTTGCCGCAAGTGCGTGGCGCGGCAGGCGTGCCGCCTCAAGGCCCTCGTCCAGTTCGAAGCCCACGAGTTGCCTTACGTTGATCAAGCCATGTGCCGCGGCTGTCTCGTGTGCGTCGAACAGTGCCCATTCCGGGCGATTACGGTCGAGTAGGGACTTGCCTTTTCGAATCCGTATGCTATACTTTGTCCCGCAATGAAAATTCGATGCGCGGGACCGTCAACGTTTCTCAGAGCACCTTGCGCCGACGTGTTTGAAATCGGCGGCAGGTGCTTTTGATTTGAGGTGCATGTGATGAGGAAGAAAAATTCATGACTGGACGCCGTTTATACGTGATCACCGCGGCGATGATGCTGAGTCTGTTCCTGGCTTCTATCGAGGTCACCGTCGTCGCGACGGCGATGCCGACGATTGTCGCGCAGTTGGGCGGCCTGGAGATTTACGCGTGGGTATTTTCCGCCTACATGCTGGCCTCGACCACGGCCGTGCCCGTTTTCGGCAAGCTCTCCGATATTTACGGCCGCCGGCCCATCTACCTCGCCGCGATCGCGGTTTTTATGATCGGCTCAGCGCTGGCGGGCCAGGCGCAGACGATGCCGCAATTGGTGATCTTTCGCGGCATCCAGGGGTTGGGCGCGGGGGGTCTGCTGCCGCTCGCCTTTACGATTATTGGCGACATTTTCACCTTTGAGCAGCGCGCCAAAATGCAGGGCGTGTTTTCGAGCGTGTGGGGCGTGTCCTCCGTCATCGGTCCGCTGATCGGGGGATTCCTAGTTGACCAAGTGAGCTGGCACTGGATTTTCTACTTGAACATTCCGTTCGGGTTAATCGCCGCCGCGCTGATGATTCTCGCCTGGCGCGATGTCAGTCCGCGTGCGCCGGGCCAAGTGGATCTTATCGGCGCGGGTTTGCTGAGCGGGGGTGTGATCGCGCTCCTCTTGGCGATGTTCGAATTGAACTCGACCGCGGGATGGAACGCGGCGGCGTTCTGGTCGCAGCTGGCGCTCGCGATGGTTTTGCTCGGGGTCTTGCTTTGGTTCGAGGCGCGCGCGCCTAATCCGATCTTGCCTCTGCCGCTATTTCGGGAACGCTTGTTCGCGACCGCGTCCGCGCATGGTTTCTGGTCGGGCTTTGCGCTGTTTGGCAGCGCGTCATTCATCCCCTTTTTCGTCGAAACGGTCTTGGGCACGAGCGCGACGGCCGCCGGCGCCGCGCTCACGCCCCAGCTCATCGCCTGGGTCCTGGCGAGCATGGTGGGCAGCCGCTTGCTGCTGCGCGTCAGTTATCGCTCGTTGGCGATGGTAGGCATGACCTCGCTCGTCATCGGCGCGAGCATGATGACACAAGTAGGCGTCCACACGCCC
This sequence comes from Chloroflexota bacterium, assembly GCA_016208315.1. Classification (GTDB taxonomy): domain Bacteria; phylum Chloroflexota; class Anaerolineae; order UBA4142; family UBA4142; genus JACQYF01. The sequence continues at coordinate 108,219 of JACQYF010000060.1, forward strand.
TATTGGCTGCTTGGAGTGAACGTCGCGCTGATGGGCATGGGGATGGGGCTGTCCATTCCGTCGTTTCTGATCGCCGTGCAATCTACGGTGCCGCGTCAATCGCTGGGGACGGCGACGGCGACCGTGCAATTCGCGCGCAGCATCGGCGGCACGGTGGGCGTGAGCGTGATGGGCGTCATCCTTGCGGTGCGGCTTGCGGCCGGCCTCGCGAGCGCGGGGCTAGACCCGAATTCGATTTCGCTGAACGGTTTGATTGATGCCGCGCCAGGGAGTGCGCCCATTGCCAATCTCGATCTCATTCGCGTTTCGCTGGCGAGCGCGGTCCAATCCGTTTTCGTGGTGGCCTTTATCGCCTCGATACTGGCTTGGGTGGTTACGTTCTTATCGCCGCGCGGCCGGATTGGAGCGCGGGCGCCCGCGGCGGCGGTGCGCGATGCGTCTGCCGAGGACCGCGCGGTGCCCGCCAAGTGACTCTTCACAAACTCCTCGCCTAATCTTCATCAATTCTTCACATGCTTGCGTTAAGATCAGTAAACCATGGCAAAGAAAATTCTGGTTGTCGAAGACGAAAAGAAGCTGGTCGCCATCGTGCGCGGGTATCTCGAGCAGGCGGGCTTTGCCGTCGTGACCGCGAGCGACGGGCAAGAAGCGCTGACGGTATTCCGGCATGAGAAACCGGCGCTCGTTTTGCTCGATCTCAATTTGCCCAAGATGGATGGCTTGGACGTGTGCCGCGCGCTGCGCAAGGAATCGAACGTGCCGGTCATCATGCTGACCGCGCGCGTCGAGGAAGCGGACCGGCTGGTGGGCCTCGAGCTCGGCGCGGATGACTATATCGTCAAGCCGTTCAGTCCGCGCGAGGTGGTGGCGCGCGTGCGCGCCGTGTTGCGCCGCACCGAGGGCGAAAGCGCCAAGCCGGAAGTGTTGACCGCCGGCGACTTGACCGTGGATTTAGGCAAGCATTCAGTTCAAGTCCATGATCGCGCGGTCGAGTTGACGCCGACTGAATTCGACCTGTTGGCGGTGATGATGCAAAACCCGGGACGCGCGTTCACGCGTCTCCAACTGCTCGATCAAGTCCAGGGGCAGGCGTTCGAGGGCTATGAACGGACGGTTGACGCGCACATCAAGAACCTGCGTCAAAAGATCGAGCCGGATCCAAAGAACCCGCGGCATGTCCTGACGGTATTCGGCGTGGGCTATAAATTCACGGAGGCGGCGTGACCAAGAGTTTGCTCGTGCGCTTGATGGCCGCCTTTGCCTTTGTGATCCTGATCAGCGTGGCGATCATTTACGCGATCGCCAATCTCGCTACGTCGAATGAATTGCAGGGCTATATGTTTCGCGGGCAAATGGCCGCCGCGGACGAAATCGCGAATGACTTGGCGGCCTATTACGCGGCGCGCGGCAACTGGCAAGGCGTTGACCGGTATTTCGCTCAGCAATTCGAGTCGGGTATGGGGGCGATGATGGGCGGCGGCTGGCGGACCGGCATGGGGCCCGGAATGATGTTGGGGGCTGAGGTCCTGGTCGCGGACCAGAGCGGAACGGTGATCGCCGCGCTCGATAGCGCGCGGGTGGGACAGAAACTGAGCGGCGCGGCGCTTGCCGGCGGAACGCCGATTCAGGTCAAGGGGCAACGGGTTGGCACACTCGTCGGCGGCTCGCCCATGCCATCGGTGCTTGACGCTCAGCAGCAAGATTTTTTACAGCGCGTGAATTTCTCTATCCTCCTGGCGGGTATTATTGCGGGCCTGGTCGCGCTGCTTTTGGGCGGCGGGCTGTTCTACCAGATTACGGCGCCCCTCGACGCGCTGGCGGCGGCCTCGCGCAAGATCGCGGCGGGTGATTTGACGGCGCGGGTGCGCAAGCCGCGCGGCGACGAGATCGGACAGGTCGGCCAAGCGTTCAATGCGATGGCCGATAGTCTGGCGCAGTCCGAGGACGCGCGGCGGAACATGATCGCCGATATCGCGCACGAACTGCGGAATCCGCTCGGCATTATTCAGGGTCAACTGGAAGGGATGTTGGATGGCGTGTTTCCGGCCAGCCCCGAGCAGATTGCCTCGATCCACGAAGAAACGTTGCTCCTTAACCGGCTCGTCGCCGACTTGCGCGACTTGGCGTTGGCCGACGCGGGGCAACTGCGCATCATGCGCCAGCCGACCGATCTCACCGCGCTGGTCGAGAAGACCATCGCCGCGTTCGGCACGCAAGCGGCGGAGAAAAATATCGCGCTGAAAGGCGATGCGCCGGCGAGTCTGCCGCGCGTGAATATTGACGCGCAGCGCATCGAGCAAGTGTTGCGGAACCTGATCGGAAACGCCCTGCGGTACACACCGGAGGGGGGCGTCGTCAGTATTCAGTGTTCAGTGTACAGTAAACAAGCATCGTCCGTGATGGTTCGGGTGAGCGATACGGGGCCGGGCATTCCGGCAGACGAACTGCCGCATGTCTTTGAGCGATTTTGGCGCGGGGACAAATCGCGGGCGCGACACGGAGGCGGCGCAGGATTGGGACTAGCGATTGCGAAACAACTGGTCGTCGCGCACGGCGGCAAGATGGGCGTCGAAAGCGAGCCGGGCCGGGGAGCGACATTCTGGTTTACACTGCCGGTGTAAATTATAGACCCGAAGGGTTTCCAAAAACCCTTCGGGTCTTTCGCATTTAGCTCGCCGCGCGCGCCTCTGGAGTTGCCGCGCGGCGCGGCGCGGGCGAACTGAGGATAAAGCCGATGAAGATAAATATGAGCGCCACAAGCTCGCTAACCCGGAAAAGCTCGATGCCGCTCAGGACTCCCAAACTGTGCGCGACCGCGGCAATAATGCCGCCGAGCGCGATCAGCGCCGTGGCCAGCGCGCGTTCGCCCATCGCCTGCATGCGCATAAAATGCAGGGCCGACGACAGCGCGCCGAGGATAAAGGCCAGCGCGCCAAAGGTGTTCAGGATGATCAAGAGGATTTGGATCGGGAAAAACGGGAATACGCGTAACGGCACAAAATCCGCGCCGGCGCTCGACAATTGCGCGGGGTTGATTGTCCAGACGCTAATGAGAATGATCCCCAGGATGGAAAGCACGACGAGCGCGCCCAAAATGCGGTCCGCCAATTGCTTGCGGGTCGGCATCACCAAATAAAGCGTTCCCATTCCTAGCCACGCGGGAATCAGCAGCGCGCCGGTGGCGTAATAGGCGCGATAAGTCAACTCGGTCCAGCCCGACAAGGTCGCGGCGAATTCGGCCGCGACGGCAATCGTCCACATGGCGATCGCGATCGCCCACATCAGTTGATGCCTCTTTCTGCGCTCGGCGTATTGACGCGTGACGAGCGCGGTAAAGAACAAGCCCAAGACCACATCGGCCCCGGAAATTAGCAGGTTAATGCCCATCCCTGTTTGCCTCCTGGAGTTCTGCAAAAATAGTAGCACAAGGGCCTACATTCCGCAAGGGGTGTGGCCGATTCGTCACGCCAGGTCTTTGACGCCCAAATTCCAAAAGATCTTGAAACGGCAATAGCTCTGGCGCATCCCCGCCGCGCACGCGATTTCCCGCACGGTGTTCTTGTCGCCGCTGGCCCAATTGACCGCGGCTTCGTAAAAGGCCACGGGAATGTAGCAGATGTGCGCGTCCGAAGTGTGTGCGCCCTGCCGAGCCAGGTCGGAACAGTACGGGCAATCGTAAATGTCGAGAATGAAATCCTCGCCGTCGCGGTGGAACTCGTGCCGATTGCCCAGCGCGCGCGAGATCTCGCCCGTCAGGCGCTGCATGGCGAGCGCGACGCGCTCGGTCTTGGAGGTCAGCGAATCAAAGGCGCGCAGAAACTGGGTAAACGACAGGACGCCGCTGCGCGTGAGATGTTCGAAACCGCGCTGCCCGGTCCGCCGGAAAATCAAACGGGCCTGCACATCGTCAAAGACCTGCCAGACGACGCCGATCATGCGCTCGAATTCGGCGCGGCTGATGGCCGGCGAATCGTCCATCGGCGGCGGGCTATCGGCGTAGCGTTCCAGCCCGGCCATTTCCAGCACGCGGTTGAGCGCGGCGCGATTGGGAGTCTCCTCCTTGATGATGTCGTAGGAAATGCGGATGACGAACGCGGGAATCGTTTTTTCAACGGGCACAACGCACCTCCTTGGCACAATCCGTGGTGTCGTTCGATAGTTTGCGTGATCGCTATTCTTTTGATAAAATCGCTTGGGCGCGCGGAGCCGGCGTGAGGCGGCCTTCCGTCACGTGGAGCCGGCCCAGCATCGCCGCCGAGAAAAGCCCGAGCAGCGCCGTTACGACGACGATGCCATCCGCGCCGCCCCAGTCCACAAACGGCCCGCCGATGCTCGCGCCGATGAATTGGCCCAATCCCAAAAAGACCGAGTACAACCCCATGATCGCGCCGCGGTCGCCGGCATAGTCTTCGGTGATGTCGGCGAGGTGCGCCAGCGCGGCGGGTGTAAAGCCGCTCTGAATCAAGATGCTCGCAAAGAGCAGCGCGGCTAGCGGGGTGACGAGCGGGGCGTCGAGTGCCGGCTGATGGTTGAGCAAATACAGGAACACGCAGGTGAGGAACAGCCCGCCGGTGCCGATCAGCATGACCGTCGTCTTGCGCATTTGCGCAAAGATCAGACTCCAGAGGAGAATGCCGATCACAAAGACGACCGCATAGGCGGCGCGAATGTTTCCCGCCTGGAAGGCGTCGAAACGGCCGACGAGGAGCTGGCCGGGAAAATTGCCCTCGTCGGTCAAGATGCGCGCGGTCAGATTGATAAAGACGCCGAGCACGGCATTGATCGCGATCCACGCGGGCGCAAAACTCGCGACGCGCGGGCTGGAGATGATTTTCCAATAATGCGACCACGTTCCGTGCGTGGCGGCCGCCGGTTGCGCCGAACGCTGGCGCTCGCGGATCTCGTGCATGCCGAACCAAAAGATGAAGAGACTGATGGCGTAGACCACCGCATTGAGCGCGAACGCCGGGCTGGTTAGCGGAATCCCGAGGACGACTTGGGCGGTCCCATAATGCCGCCATAACCATCCGCCCAGCGACAGCCCAACCGCCATGCCGCCAATCGTGGCGACTTCGAAAAGACCGACGACGCGCGCGCGTAGTTTCGGCGAATGCGCGGTCGCCTCGGCAAGATAGCCGAGCGTCGAGGGCGCGTTGGCCGCGGTCGAGAGTCCTTCAAGGAGGCGGGTGACGATCAGCAGCCATACGAGGGTCGTCATGGCCGTGATTTGCACGGCGATCGCGCCGAACAGCGGTCCAAAGATAATGAACAGCTTGCGACCGTATTTATCGCTCCACGCGCCAAAGAGGGGCGAAGCGATCAACTCGGCGGCGAAGAACGTCCCGATAATGATGCCGCCGAGCGTGTAGGAAATCTCGTAGACATTTGCCGCCCCCGCGATCAAGCGGAGAGGATGGTCGGGCATCATCGCCGCCCGGTGAATTTCGTTGAAATAGAATTGGATGTTCTCGCCCATTGCGCCCGCGGCCGCGCGCAGCACGAGACTGCCGGCGATCACGGCGACGAGTGAGCGTACGATATGCCGCGGCGCTCGCGCGGGGGATTCCGGTAGAGTCATTCTGCCTCCATGCTCGCATTATACCATAGCACGCCGTGTTGCCGCAAAAGATAATCGGGAAGGTCACTCATGCTTCTGCAACTGTTTCGTCGCTCGAGTCTACTGCTCCTGGTGAGCATGTTGGCGATTGGCTGCGGCCCCGCGTTCGGAAGCGCGCCGGCCACGCCGGTCGGCCAGGTCGTCTATCTACAACCTTTCCTCCAGCCGGACGCGAATCACGAGCCGGTGCTCTCGGCGATCAAGGCGGCGAAGAAATCTATTCGCATGGAAATGCACCTGCTGAACGACAAGGACGTAATTGATGCGTTGAAACGCGCGCGCGGACGCGGCGTAGACGTGCGGGTGATCGTCGAGAGCCAGCCGCTCGGCGCAGGCGCGGGAAACAAGCCGGCCATCGCCGAGCTGCAACAAGCGAACATCGGCGTCAAGACCGGTAACCCCGCGTATCCGCTTACGCACTCCAAAGTCATCGTGATTGACGAGACGACCGCGCTCATCATGACGCTCGATCAGACGCGCGCGGCGTTCAGCACGAATCGCGAATTTGGGATTATTGATTCCGATCCGGACGACGTGGCCGAAATCCTCGCAGTGCTGGACGCCGATTGGAATCGCCAACCCGTGACCGTCACGAATCCGAACCTGGTTTGGGGTCCTGTGAATTCGCGGGCGCGGCTTCTCGCGCTGATGGATAGCGCGACCCGGACGCTGGACATTGAGGCCGAACAGATGCAAGACGACGAAATCGCCGATCGCCTGATTGCCGCCGTCCAACGGGGGGTGGCGGTGCGCGTGATCATGTCGCCTTCGCTCAGCGGCCCCGATCCCAATGCCGCGGGACGCGAGAAAATCAAGCGCGGCGGCGTCGGGGTGCGCCTCGTCAAGACGCCGTACATGCACGCCCGGATGATCGTCGCCGATAACGCGCGCGGGTTTATCGGCTCGCAAGGTTTTTCGCCGGCCGCGTTAGACCTGAATCGAGAATTGGGCTTGTTGACGACCAACAAACGCGTGGTGGACGGCTTAGCGGCGACCTTTTACGCCGATTGGAATATTGCGAAATAGAGCAAACGAATTCGCGTGCAGGTTGCCGTAATAAACGCAAGGGAGGGTACGTTATACCAATCAAACGAGAATAGCACTGAGCATGGCTTGGCGAACGTGGCGATTCGCGTTCGCATGATATAGGAGAATGGCAATGGAGAAGCCAAACTATCCGTTACTGTCTTTCGCCGTCGTTTTGGCTATCTTGGTTGGGATACTTGGCGGCGGGGTAATGGGCGGTTTCGCCGGTTATTACGTCGCCGTGTCGGCGATGCCGACCTTGGAGCTAGCGCCCGCCGGCTCCGCGAATCCGAATCCCAATCCCCCCGCATTTCAGGCGGCTCCCCCCGTCACGACAAACCTCGTCTTGAAAGAAGACTCGGCGGTTATTGATGCGGTGCGCAAGGCCAAGCCCGCGGTGGTAACCGTGGTCAACCAGATGCAGTCCCGCCGGGGATTTTTCGGTGGTTCCACACCGCCCACGGCATCCGGCTCCGGTGTAATCGTAGACTCGAAAGGGCATATCATTACCAACGGTCACGTCATCGAAGGCGTACAGTCCTTGCAGGTCATTTACGCGGATGGCAGCAAAGCGGATGCGACCGTCGTCGGGATCGATCCGGTGGCGGATATCGCGGTTCTGAAAGTAGAGGGCAAATTGCCGGCGGTCGCCGAACTGGGCGACTCGAACAGCTTGGAGCCGGGGCAGATTGCGATTGCCATCGGCAGCCCGCTGGGCGATTTTCGCGGCACAGTCACGCTGGGGATTATTAGCGCGCTGAACCGGCGCGTGGGCCGGCAGCAGGGGCTGATCCAGACGGATGCGGCCATCAACAATGGCAATTCGGGCGGGCCGCTTATCAATACGATGGGCCAAGTGATTGGGATAAATACGCTGGTCGTCCGCAGCACGAGCGAAGGGAACGTGGCGGAGGGTTTGGGCTTTGCGATTCCGTCCAACCTCGTGCGCGAGATTGTGGCGCAGTTGATTGCCAAGGGCAAGGTAGACCGTCCATATATCGGGGTCAATTACCAAGAGGTTGATCCGCAAGTGGCGAGCGCGCTGAACCTCAACTACAGCCAGGGCGTGGTGGTTACCCAGGTGGAGCCGAGCAGCCCGGCGGCGCAGGCCGGACTCAAAGAGAGCGATGTGATCCTCGCGCTGGATTCGTTCAAGATTGATCAAGACCATCCTTTGCAAACGATTCTCTTCACGCACAAAGTGGGTGATACGGTGACGCTGACGGTGCTAAGGGATAGCAAGCAGATCCAGGTAAAGTTGACGTTAGCTCCGCATCCTTCCTCCTAAGGTGAGCAGAGAAAAAGACCTGCCCGGCGCCATGTCTGGCAGGTCTTTTTCGTGCTTTCAGTGTTTGTACGTGCGCAACTTTAGGGCGTACCCTTTGCGCCCTGTGTGTGTTCTCTGACGTGCGTCCTTTGATTTTCAGAACATCCGTGTCCAGCACACGATGTCAGGCATTCCGATTCATCCACAGAATACAACTTTCCGCGCTGCTCGCCAGCCGACTTTGCAGTCAAAAGGAATGTCAGCAGACATGTAGCACCGCGACAACGGCACGCCGAAATGGCAGCAACATTCACTGCAACCAACCGACAATGCCAAAAGCCGCGCGCGTGCCGTTGCCGGTGTGTGTGTGTGTGCTGACGTTCATTCTCGGTCCGGTTGTGGCAAATTCTACATGCTGAATTTCAGAACGGCTGTGGATATGAAAGCAAACGTAATCCCGCAATGAAACGGTAATCGCGTTCGTTCTTGCTTACAAAGGGGATGCCCGATGAGAGGGCGGTTGCGGCAATCAGTGCATCAGCAATTTAACAAACCGTGACTCAACCGATAGCGGCGCAAGAGCTCAACCTGTTCCAGGCAGGTGACTGCCTCATTCACATTGCGGGCAGCATCAATCAACACATCGGTGTCTACCACGACGAGATCAGGCATTCCGATTCGTTCATTCGCGTTCGCGGGTATTTCGCACCCAGGCGGTGCTATCCCGCATGTCGTCGCGATTCCGCCACATGCCGATGAATGGTTCCTTTGCCAGTCGAGTGCGCTTGGCCGCTTTGCTGGGTTGGGATGGCGCGTAGCGTGTTCTCAAAAAAGAGATGAAATCGGCAACCTGTTGTTGCAGTTCGGGTGGCAGTGCGTCAAAGTCTCGCCAGATTTTTTGCTCTTTCATGGTTTATCCTCGTTCGGAGTGTTCTGCCGATAGTATACAACTTTCCGCGCTCTCTGCCAACCACCTGCGTATTTCAAAGGAATGTCAGCAAACGCTGTAGCACACCGACAACGGCGGACGACTTGCAAGTACCTTCCAATCGCGCGCCGCCCCGCCGTTGTCGTGGTGCGCGTGTTTCGCGTTCGTGCAGTTTTGGTGCATAATTCAGGCGTGGACATTGACCGCGAATTGAAAGACGCGCTACAACAGATTTTAGAACTGTGCCGTGAGTTTGATGTACATCCGCGACTCATCGGCGGTTTAGCGGTACACGGCTTTGCGCGGCGCAACTTGGCAAACTTGAAAACGCGTTGCGAAGCGGCGACTTTCGCGAAGCGTGGGCAGAGTTTTACGGCGCGCCACTCGCGGCGCGCGATGTCCTGACTGTGATTGAAAAGGTACGTTCGCTCCAAAAGGCAAAACCATGACCGAGGCCGTCTGTAGATGAACGCGCAAATTGCTTGTCCGAATTGTCGTTCGACAATTTCATTTCGCATCAACGGAAACGTGATTGATGCTCCGCTGACCTGTGCGGTTTGCGGACAATCGTTCGCGCCGCATTTCTATTGCCCCGACGCGCGTTCGTCAGTGCGTCATATTTTTGCGGCAACGACTTTGCGCGTTGATAATGTGGGCACGGTCTATACTTTTTGCCCCGAACATACTTTCACGACATACTCGCTCGCGGCAGATAGCAAGCCGCGCCCAAAACAAACTCCTCTGCGTTCCTTCGCGCGTTTCCTCGATTCGCTCGTCTATCGCTTGACGCTGAACATTGAAGCATTGCGTTGGCAGATGTTCGCGCGGCGGTAGCAGGCATGACGCAAACGTCATAGCACCACGCAACGGCGGGCGAATCGAGAGTACCTTTCATTTGCCAAGCCGCCCCGCCGTTGTTGGTGCGCGAGTGTTTGGCGGCGTTCATCGTATTGTGATATAATCTGTCTCGGAGGTAAGGACGATGCAACTCGAAGATTATTTTGATTTTCTTGCGCCCGACGATATTCGCATTAAGGGTTCGCGCGTTGGCATCGAATCCGTTTTGTACGACCACATCTATCGTGAGCAAACACCACAAGAGATTCAACAACATTTTCCTACATTGACACTTGAAGAAATACAAGCCACGATTCTTTACTATCTCCACAATCGCGAAAAGGTTGAGGCGTACATTGCGGCTTGGTTGGATTGGGGAGACCGAATGCGCGAAGAACAAGACCGTAATCCCCCGCCTGTTGTTATTCGCTTACGTGCGCTAAAAGCCGAACGCGCAAAAAAGGCAATGGCGCAGGCAACATGAGTGCTATTCGTTTTCTGTTGGATGAAAACGTCCATCCGCTCTATCGTACCGAGCTGTTGAAACGAGAGCGAACGTTGGTCGTCTGGCGTGTGGGCATGGTGGGTGTGCCGCCAAGAGGTACACTTGACCCAGATATTTTGGATTGGTGCGAGAAACACGCGTTCATCTTGGTAACGAACAACCGCGCGTCCATGCCGCCACACTTGAAAGACCATCCGGCGCATGGGCGACACATCCCAGGAATCCTTGTTCTGAATGACAAGATGACTGTCCTTGAAACTATCGAAGAAGTGTTGCTGATATGGGCGGCGTCCAGCGAAAACGAATACACGGATAAGATGGTCTACTTGCCAGTGCGATAAACATCCTTGCCATATCCAATTCTCGAACCGTCGCCATCGTGCGGCGGTTTTGTTTTTCGATGCTGGGTTGACGCCGCACTCAGCTTGAAGCGGAATGTCGCCAAACGTTTAGCACGCCGCAGCGGCACGCCTGAAGTGGCAACAACCTTCACGCTAACTGACCGACAATGCCAAAACGCGCGCGCGTGCCGTTGTCGGGGGACGTGTGTTTGCTGACGCGCACCTGTGGACTATTTCTTCTTCAGTTTGCGGAACCTGTGTCTCCCTGGTTCAACTACCACGAACGCTTGCCGTAGTTCGTTTTCAGAATGTTCCTTCAACACTCGTTCCAATTCTTGATGGACGACATTCTGTGTAGACGGCAACATGCGGAGATAGATCACGCCTGCTCCCAAGTCTTGCACGAAGACCAGTCCCCCAAAGTCTCTGTCTCTGGAAACAAAAATTCGGTCTTGCTCGCGGGCGACTTTGAGCAAGTCTGTATCCTCTGCCCGCGAGAGACCGATTTTGGCGACGGGCACAACGTCGTGCCCTAACGCACTGAGAAAACGCGCGGTCGCGGCGTACACATCCTGGTCAAGAAGGAATTTCATGCTACCACCGCCGCGACGTGAATATCTTCCGCTAACAAGAGTTCAATGGCGTACTGCACGCAGGCACGAATATCCTCAAGTTTCAGGTCAGGGTAATAGTCCTGAAGGATTTTATCGAACCCAATACCGTCCCTGACCAATTCGAGCACGTTCTGCACGGGAATGCGTGTCCCTGCGACACAGGGTTTCCCAAAATGAATATTGGGATTCACTTCGATTCTGTCCATCTGTCTTTTTCACCTCATTGAGCATTTGAAACTATTGTACACGATTCCCATTCGGTTGTCACTCTGTTTGGAAGGGCGCGCCCTGCGATTTGAAAGGCGTGTCCGCAAACTAGTGGCTTCCCGCATGAGTGCGGGACGCGTGCTAATTTGGTACGTTTCCCGCACTCCGGGTGCGGGAAACAGCCCTTTGGCTACGATGTGTCCATTTACCCTCCTATAGT
>JACQYF010000043.1 GCA_016208315.1 Chloroflexota bacterium
GGGAGGGCCGCTCTTGCGCGCGACTGTCCCTCGTTCAAGGGTCGGCCATGCCGATGGGTTCAACCAAATTCTACCTCGACCAATGGACCGAGTGGCCGAACCGCCAGATGGGGCTTTGGGTCTACCCCGAAAGCGCATACGTAGGGAACACGTCTCCCGAGACCGCCTTCGGCATCGAGATCTTTGACGATGTACATCGGCTGTGGTATCTATTTTCGGACCAAACTGAAAGGGCTTGGCAGGACGGACAAGATGCTTTTCGCTTGCTATCGGCGCCGCTGAATCAATGGTCTTATCAAGTGATTGACATTGCGGCCGACTATGACCGATTTGATTGGACGCCGCCGCCGCCCAAAACGATTATCGAGGGTTATCGTTCACCTACCAAGCCGATGATCAATTTCCGACTCTTCGTCGCAACGACAAGCCAACAAGCCGGCACTTTCGGCGGCTGCTTCGGCTCCATTATACAGCATCTGCCGTAAAAGAAGAGACCCGAAGGGCTTACCTTCGGGTCTTGTTACAGCGTAAAGTAAAATGTCGCGCCGTGATCCACTTGGGCGTGCGCCCAAATACGGCCGCCGTGTCGCTGAATGATCCGGCGCACGATGGCGAGGCCCACCCCCGTGCCCTCGTATTCTTCCTCGTCGTGAAACCGCTGAAAAACGCCGAATAGCTTGTCCGAACATTCCGGATCAAAACCCACTCCGTTGTCTTTGACGAAATAGGCCTGCTCGCCGGCGACCGCGCCATATCCGATCTCGATCCGCACGATTTCGCGTGATCGCGTAAATTTGAGCGCGTTCGACAATAGATTGATATAGACTTGCTTGAGCAGCAGCGGGTCCGCCTGGCACTCTGGCAAGTTGCCCATGACGATCTCGATCTTGCGCTCTGGCTTCGCTTGGCACAGCTCGTGCAGGGCTTGCTGCGCGATCTGCGCGGTCGCCACCGATTGCTTCTGCAGTTCCGCCCGGCTCGTGCGCGAAAAATCCAACAGCCCGTTCACCAGCTCGATCATAGAACACACATTATCGTTGACTAACGCCAGACACCTTTGACCATCCGGCGGGAGAAGCGCGCCGTACTCCTCATTTAAGAGCCGCGCAAATTGGGCGGCCGAGTATAGGGGCGTGCGCAAGTCATGCGACACCGAATACGAAAACGCCTCCAGTTCCTGGTTGGCCTTTTCTAGCTCATGGGTCCGCCGCGCGAGTTGGTCTTCCGCCCGCTTGCGCTGCGAAACATCTTGCTTGATCGCCACAAAATGAGCGATCTCGCCTTTCTTTTGCTTCACGGGCGCGATGACCATCTCCTCATAGTAGAGCGCGCCGTCTTTGCGGCGATTGACCATCTCTCCGTGCCAAACCTTCCCGGCCAGGATGCAATCCCATAGCTCTTTGTATAAAGCGGCCCCGTGCTGTCCCGATTTGAGCACGCGGGGATTTTGCCCGATCGCCTCTTCGCGGGAATAGCCGGTCAGTTGCGTAAAAGCAGGATTGACCCAGACAATCGTGCCCGCGCGGTCCGTGATCACAATCGCATTGGCCGAGGATTCCAGCGCGGTCAACTGCAGGTGGATTTGCTCCTCCGCTTGCTCGCGCTGCGCGATTCGCTCTGCTAACTCCTCCGCGCGCGCGGCATCTTGGAGCGTGAATACCTGCGCGCCTGCGGGCGTTGAGACCATCACCGCATCCACCTGACCCTGGCGGATCGCGGCCAAGACGGCTTCCGCTTCGCCCAACCGGCGGCGTAGTTCGTTGTTGTCGGCAATCAATTGCTCGCGCGTGCGTGGCTTACGCATAGGCGGAATCCAGTATACAGTTGTCTCGCGCAAAGTCAAATTCGCGGCCCCGGCTAAACGGATTCGATTGGCAAACGAACGATGAACGCGCTCCCCTGCCCTTCACGGCTCTGCACGTCAATCCGGCCGCCGTGTCGTTCCACGATGGCGCGCACCAGCGAAAGACCGAGTCCCGCGCCGCCGCCCGAGGGCTGGGCGGAAACCCGCGACCGCGCAGGATCAACCCGATAAAACCGCTCAAAGATGCGCGGCAACGCGGCGCCGGGAATGCCCATGCCCGTGTCCGTCACACAGATTTCGACGGAAGTGCCTATCGCCCGCGCGCTGAGCGCGACGGCGCCACCTCGGTGGGTGTACTTGCACGCGTTGTCGAGCAGGTTGCGCACCACGATGCTGATCTGCTCCGGGTTCGCGCGCACCCTGGGCAAGTGGTCGGGCAAATCGGCGTGGAATGCGAGGCCCGACTGCTGCGCGACCAATTCCACTTCGTCGGCCGTCGCGAAGAGGACGCCGGACAAGTCCAGCGATTGGAGCGCCGGGGCGTGTCCCTCGACAGAGGCCAGCGTGAGGAGATGGTCTACCAGACGTTGCAAATAGTCAACCTCACGCCCCATCTGCCCGAGATACCGCCGCGTCAATTCGTGGTTGTTCTCGCCGTGTTCCTGGAGCATCTCGATCCGCAGACGTATGCTGGTGAGAGGCGAGCGCAACTCGTGCGCGGCGTTGTCCACAAATTCGCGTTGTTGCGCCAGCATATCCTGCACGCGTTCGGCCATGCGATTAAACGCCAGCCCCAGCCGCCGAATTTCGTTCGGGCCCGCGGGCACCACGCGGCGCTCGAGGTGGCCCGCCGCAATCTGCTCGCTTGTCGCGGTGAGCCACTCCACCGGAACCGCGATGTGCCGCGCGAGCACGATGCTCGCGAACACCGTGATGACGAGTACCACGAGGCCGACCCCGATAATGGTCATCCACGTCTGCGCCATCGCCGCGTACAGGGGCAGCATCGAAATCGAGAGCTGGACGTAGCCCATCGGCTGCCCGCGTTCGCCCAATACGGGCGCGGCGACGAAAAGCCGCTCCTCTTGCACCCACTCGTCCCAGCGAATATTGTGTTGTTCCGAGCCGGCGCGCGCCGCGACAAATTCGGGATGATCGTCTTCGACATGCACGGGCACGCGCGCATCCGAAGTCTCGACGAGTTTGAGCTGCGTGTCCACCACCGTCACGCGTCCGCCGATGTTCTGCGCGTAGGAACCGATTAGCGCGGCGAGCGAACGACCCAAGCCCCTCTCCTCGTCCGAATAGTCGAGCGGCTCGCGAAGAGCATTTGCGATGATCTGGGCATGGAGCTCTAGATCGTGTTCGGCCTGCTCGATGGTTTGCACGGCGAGCCGTTCGCCGGTCCACGCGATCAAACTGCCAACGCCCAAGAGCATCAGCGTCACGTAGGTGAGGAGCAGCCGCGCTTGGAGGTTGCGCGGCAGCCAGTTAATGCCCTCGCGTGGTCGGGTCCACAAAGCGATAGCCGTGTCCGCGAACGGTTTCAATATACGCCGGAGCCGCTGCATCATCCTCGATCTTTTCTCGCAACCAGCGAATGTGAACATCCAACGTGCGCGGGTTGCCAATCCATTCCTCGCCCCACGCCCGGTCCAGCAACTCGGAACGCGAGAGCGCCTGGCCGAGACGTTCCATCAACGCGCCGAGCAATCCGAACTCGCGCGGGGAGAGTTCGATCAACTGGCCGCGTCGCCACACCTGCCGCGCCGTGCGATCCAAAACAATCTCGCCGACCACCAAGCGGTCGAGCGGCAGAGGCGACTCCGCGCGATCCAATTGCCGCCGCCGCAGAATCGCGCGGATGCGCGCCAATAGCTCGCGGAAACTAAACGGCTTGACGATGTAATCGTCCGCGCCCAACTCCAAGCCCATCACCCGATCCAACTCCTGCCCGCGCGCGGTCAACATCAGAATGGGCGCGGTGGACGCGCGGCGCAGAGTGCGGCAAACCGTAAAGCCATCCACATCCGGGAGCATCACGTCGAGCAGGACCACGTCGGGTCGTTCGTCGCGAGCGAGCGCCAGGGCTTGTGCGCCATTCCCGGCGCGCAAAATACAAAAACCCTCGTTCTGCAAGCCAAAGCTTAGCGGCTCGGCAATTGCTTCATCGTCTTCCACGAGCAAAATCCGTGGGGGCACGGCAGCAATAGGTGACTTCATCAATGCAGAGTATACTACCACCGGTCACTGGTCGCAAGTTCCTTGGTCCCAGGTCGCAGGTCCCAGGTCACGCGTCTCAGGTCGCAGGTCACAAGTCGCAGGTCTCTAGTGCTCGGACACTTCAGCTTTCGACCTGTGACCTGGGACATGTGACTTGCGACCTGAGACTTGCGACAAGATTCGCACGAGCGTAAGAAAACAGACGAGCGCGCCCGTCACCACGTAGATTCCGAGCAGGATGGGCGCCGTCGTGTCCGTGCCGGCCAACAGCGCGTGAATCGTGAGCAAGGAATACACGACAAAAGCGCCATAGTGCAGCCCGCGCCATAACTTAAAGCCGAGCTGCTTGCGGACGTAGAAGCTAAACAGTACGGGGATCGCCAGATAAAAAGCAATTTGGCCTAGCCCAACCCAGAAGGGTCGGTAGTTCACGCTTGCAAACGGAACGAGGATTTGAAGAAAGGTAAAGCTGATGTACCGATCGCCCAAAAGGACGAGCGCGTGAAAGAACGCGAACGCAAAGCCGAGTAGACTCGTGAACTGGTGCAAGTCAACTGCCGTCGGGCCCCCGGGCCAAACGCGCGCCATCTTGTTCGTGATGAGCAAGCCCAGCGCGACCGACATGAACAGCAGCAAGTAGGCGACGATGCCTGAGGAACGCGCGAGCAGCCAACACGCTTGCGGCTTGGGACCGAGCAGCGAGAGCGTCACGCCGGGCAGAAACTCGGGCAGCAGAAAAATCGCCGCGAGCGCGCCGACCAAGATGGCCAGTAAACCAAGCAGAAAAGCCGCTAGCGGTACGACCGGTTCGACGGAGGCGTATTCGTCATGATCGGTATCGTCAAACGGCATAAAGAGCTCCGGCGCTGGGGTCTTGCTCATAGTCTCCCATTTGACGGCTGCGGAGCACTCGGCCATTCTCGAGCACGAGCAGCGCGGCCAGTTGCTCGCGCGCCTCGATCCAGGCAAGTCCCGCCGCGCTGCCCAAAATCAACGTCACTTTCGCGGCCATCTCCGCTTCGGTGGCTGTCGGCGCGATAACCGTCGCGCTCAGCACGTCGGTTTCGGCGGGCCGACCGGTACGCGGATCAATGATATGGTGCTGCCACTTGCCATCGCGCGGCCAACAGCGATAGTCCCTGCCCGACGTTGCGACGGCTTCACGGTCCAACCATAGCCGGGCAATGTCGCGTTCCGGCGCCATTGGATCCGCGACCGCAACAGGCCAGCGTTCGCCACCTTCCATCGGGCCACTAATCGCAATGTCGCCGCCGGCATCTACGAGCGCCGGCCCATAACGGCTCAGGCGCGCGACGGCCTGATCGGCGGCCCAGCCCTTGGCAATGCCCCCCAAATCTAAACGCATCGCTGGCGGCAGGCGCACGGTATGGGCCGACGAGTCCAGTTCGATCGCGCGCCAATCGCGAACGGGAGGAGTGGCAAATTCGGTCGGCCCCATCCAAGGGGCGAGCCGCTCAAAGCTCTGGTCATAGCCGGCCGCTTCAACGTGATCCAGCAGCGCGGGCGTCACCAGGCCGTCGCTCTGCCGCGCGGCCGCGCGCGCTTGTCCGAGAACTTGCCAGAGCACTTGACCCACGCGCACCGCGCCTCCCTGAGAGCGATTCAATCGGCTCAGTTCGCTGTCCGGGCGAAAGCGGCTGAGCGCGCGGTCCCACTCTTCAAACCAAGTAGGTACCTGAGCGAGTCGCTTGGCCACGCCCGCATCGCACGTATCCACCATCGCCGCCATCTGACAGCCCATCGCGCGAAATTCAATCCGTTGCATGTCTCCCCCTATCGCGACGAGCGCGTTCGCGCCGCCGACCGGAATTGCGCAGCCGGCGGGTTGGCCGGGCGGAGCGTCGGGGACGAATTCGACGGTGGATTTGATTGAATTGTAGTTACCGATGGTGCGGCCACGGCCGCGGTCCATTCTTCCGTCGCCAAGATACCCCACCCCGCCAAGGTGATCGCCAACGAGCCGACCATGATGAGCATCTTCAGCCATCCCGTTTCTTTTGAGCTCGAGTTTCTTCTCGCGGGTGTGCTAGTCATCGTCATGCTCCTCGAGTTCTCGATGCTCGTCCTCGGAATGTCGTTCGGCGCGGCCGTCCCGGAACGGCGCAGAGGCGACGGTCGCGGCGCTGTTGAAAAGCACGTTGCCCGTATTCGCATCCACATACAGCGTACTCTGATCCAAAACGACTTCGTACGCGACCGCACCTTGAAAACTGACCAGTTCGGGCGCGCGCTCGAGTTTGGCGCGCGGTACTGCATTCAGCGCAATCTGGGTGGCTTGACTGGCCGAGATTTGAACGACGGTCGCGCTCGAAGCTTGGCCGATTAGGGATACTTGGGATTGTGGCAGCGCCGGCGCGACGGCGAGGGATTTGGTCGCGACGCTGACCGCGACGCCCGTCGTCAAGACGAGGACAAAAACCGTGAGCGCCCCGGCAATTAGTATAGCCATACGTTGCGACATGGTTTGCTCCTGAGGTTAGATTCGTAGGGGCAGTGCCTTGTGCCTGCCCCTCAGGGCGACCACAAGGGATCGCCCCTACGTACAAATTTCCAATTGCACGATAAAGTTTATCATTTCGGCACGCGCTTTTGGTTAAACGACACTTATGGCTCTGTTAAGGTCGCGTTAAGAGCGATCGCGTCCTTTACAGGCGCTCCGTTCCCTCATATAATGGCGGCGAAATTCGGCAAGGGAGTAAAAGCGTGGACCTCAAGCAGCTCGACCATTATTTGATCGGCGAAGCATGGACGTCAACTCAGGCGTACGCCCACCTGGAAAAATTGTGCGACCTGGCGCCGCGTTTTTCCGGATCGCCCGGCAATTTCGCGGCGCGCGATCTTATTTTGGGCCGATTCCGGCAGTACGGCTTGGGCCAGCCGCATGCGGAATCCTTCGACTATTTGACTTGGACACGCGGCCGCTGCGAACTCGAATTGCTCGAACCGCTACGGCGCATGCTGAATTCCGCCATCTCCCTCGTGTATTCGCCCGACGCCGATCATCTGCGCGGGCACGTGGTGGATTGCGGTATCGGCTCGGAGCAAGATTTCGGCAAAGCGGGGTCGCTCAAAGGCAAGATCGCGATGGTCACAACGGCCAATCCCGAAAATCGTCCGGCGATCCATCGCCGTGAAAAGTACGGGCGCGCGGTCGCCGCGGGCGCGGTGGGCTTTCTCTACGTGAACCACAAGCCAGGTCTGCTCGCCGAGACGGGTTCGCTGAGGCCCGGCAAGCTCGCCGAAATCCCTGCGATCGCGCTGTGCTACGAAGAGGGTTGGCAAGTGGCGCGGCACTGCAAGCGCGGACCAGTCCAAGTCGCCATGACGATTCGGAACGAAACGCGGCCGGGGCAGGGTTACCACGTGGTCGGCGTCGTCGAGGGGCAGACGGACGAGACGATTGTCGTCGGCGCGCATTACGATGGTCACGATATTTCGCAAGGCGCGATGGACGACGCCACGGGCACGGTCTTGATTCTCGAGTTGGCGCGGATTCTGGCGCCGCTCAAAGGACAATTCAAGCGGACCATTCGTCTGATCGCCTTCGACGCGGAAGAGCTGGGGGTGTTGGGATCGCAGGAATACGTTCGCGCGCGCCGCGACGACTTGACGAATCTCGCGCTCATGATCAATCTCGACGGCGCGGCCGGCCCCGTCGCCTCACACGGTTTTCTGACGAGCGGTTTGGACGACACGAAATCCGTCCTCCAGGCGTATGCTCGCGATTTCGGTTATCCGCTCACGTTCAAAGATCACGTCATGACGGCCTCGGACAATTTTCCTTTTTTCATGCAAGGCATCCCGGCGATTTGCATGGTCGCGCGGCCGGACAACTCCGCGCTCGGACGCGGCTTTGGTCACACCGCGGCCGACACGCTCGACAAGGTCGCCGAAACCGATCTAAAATCTTCGGCGATGACGATCGCGCGTATGTTGGCGCGGCTCGCGAATCACGATGGGGCGCTGGGCGCGCGCCGGAGCCGAGAAGAGATCAAACAGATTCTGGTCAAGCAGGATTTGGAAAAGGCGCTGCGGGCGCAGGAAAAATGGCCGTTTTGAAGGGATGAGGGATGAAGGATGAGGGATGAATACTTGCGTATTGACCTGAATTGTGACATGGGCGAAAGTTTCGGCGCGTACACCATTGGCGCGGACGAGGCCCTGATGCCGCTCATCACTTCCGCGAATATCGCGTGCGGCTTTCACGCGGGCGACCCGCGAGTAATGGACCGCACCGTTGCGCTTGCGCAAGCGCACGGCGTCGCGGTCGGCGCGCACCCCGGCTTCCCCGACCTCGCGGGCTTTGGCCGGCGCAACATGCAACTAACGCCGGAAGAGCTTGAAGCGGCGGTGCTCTATCAGATCGGTGCGCTCGCCGCGTTTTGCCGCGCGCACGGCGTGCCAATCGTCCACGTCAAGGCCCACGGCGCGCTCTACAACCTGGCCGCCACGGACGCGGCGACGGCGTCGGCTATCGCCCGCGGCATCGCCCGCGTTGATCGCACGTTGGCGATGGTTGGGCTGGCATCATCCGATACCGTGGCACGCGCCGCGGCATCGGAAGGATTGCCGTTTGCGCGCGAGGCATTCGCGGACCGCGTCTACAACGCGGACGGCACACTGCAATCGCGCCAGATTCCCGGCTCGCTCATTAGCGACCCGTTGCGTGCGGCGCAGCAAGCGGTAAACATCGCGCGCGGCTTTGTCATCGCCCACGATGGCAGCCGGGTTGAGATTCGCGCGCAAACCGTTTGCCTGCACGGCGACAATCCCGCCGTGCTCGCCAACACTCAGGCCGTGCGCCAGGCGCTCCAAGAAGCAGGCGTTGAAATAAAGCGTTTGGGTGCCCAGTAATGATGTCAAGCCGCTGGCCTCGTTTGCTCCCAGCCGGTGATGCCGCGCTCCTCGTGGAACTCGGCAGCGAAATCAGCCAAGCCGTGAACAGCCGCGTGCGCGCGCTCGATGCGGCGGTAACGCGCGCGGCCATCCCGGGCGCCGTCGAGAGCATTCCCGCGTACGCTTCTCTGCTGGTCGAGTACGATCCGCTCCGCCTCATTTGCGCCGAATTGCAGACGCGCCTCGCCGAATTGGCAAACGACATGGCCGATGTCGTGCCTGAACCGATGCCGATCAAAGAGGTCCCCACGATTTACGGCGGTGAGTATGGACCCGACCTGGCGGATGTTGCCGCAATTCACAACCTAACAGCGGAGCAGGTTATCGCGATTCACAGCGAAACCATCTACAACGTGTACATGCTCGGCTTTTCCCCCGGCTTTGGCTACATGGGCGCCGTGCCCGACTCCATTGCGACTCCGCGCCTGCCCACCCCGCGGACGCGCGTGCCAGCCGGTTCTGTCGCGATAGCGGGGCAGCAAACGGGCATCTACCCGCAATCCACCCCCGGCGGCTGGCGTATCCTCGGTCGCACGAATCTAAAACTTTTCGATCCGCAGCGCGAGCCGGCCTGTTTTTTCCAGCCCGGGGATCGCGTGCGATTCGTGCCAGTCCAGACGTTTGAAGACCAGACCTTCGAGGTTTCCCAAACCTCGAAGGTCTCTGGCGCGGAGCAACCTTGCATCGAGACTATCACGCCGGGACTATTGACCACCGTCCAAGACCTGGGACGCTTTGGCTGTCAACGCTTTGGCGTGCCCGTGTCCGGCGCAATGGACGCGTTCTCGCTCCGCGCAGGCAATTCGCTCGTTGGCAATCAAGCGGATGCGGCCTCGTTGGAGATAACGGTCGCCGGCCCGACGCTCCGCTTTCTATGCGACGCTTTGGTGGCAATCACCGGGGCTGACCTGTGCCCAGTCCTGCGCACGCCCGATCGCGAACCGTGGGCTACGCCGCTCTGGACGGCGATTTTCGTGCGCGGCGGTTCGATCTTGGAATTTGGAGAATGCAAAGCGGGTTGCCGAGCGTACGTTGCGGTGGCCGGGGGAATCGCTGTGCCGCGCGTGATGGGTTCGGCAAGCACCTATTTGGCGGGTGGATTTGGGGGATTGGATGGGAGAGCAATACAGATCGGGGATGTGCTCGCGGTCGGCGCGACGCGGGCGCATCTTCCGAGTTTGGCCGGACGATCGCTCGCGCCGGAGCATCGCCCGCCTTATCGCGATGATCCGGCCGTGCGCGTGATTCTCGGTCCGCAGGACGATTACTTTGCCGCAGAGCAGATTGAGAGGTTGCTTGGGGAAGAATACGCGGTGAGCGCGACGTCAGACCGTATGGGGCTGCGGCTGCAAGGTCCGGCGCTCGAACACAAGCGCGCGCATGAAGTCATCTCGTGTGGAATCGCGCTTGGGGCGATTCAGGTGCCGCCCAACGCACAGCCGATCATTCTCATGGCGGACCGGCAAACGGTGGGCGGCTACCCGGTCATCGCCACGGTCATCCGCGGCGATATTCCGCTGCTGGCGCAATGCGTGCCGGGCCACAGCCGCGTGCGATTCGAGGCGGTAAGCGTCAGAGACGCGCAAGCAGTTTACCGCGCGTCAGCGGCAACGTGGCAAGCCGAGGAGGTCGAGCCGGACGTGGTGACGTTTTGAGAATGATGTCTAGCAGGCAAATTCGGCGACCGGCACATTAAGCTCGCGGAACTCGCATTCCGCATAGACGACGATCAGCGAGCCGGCGCCAAAGGTGCGGAAGATAATGACCTGCTCTCGAACCTGGTCGAACCATTGAAGGAAATCTTTGACCGAATCAAATTCTTTCTTCTGGAATTTCATCTCAAACCGGCGGCGGTAAGATTTGCAGCAACTCTGCTACGATCATTATATCAACATCCGAGTTCTAGCGCAAAAAACAGAAACCCGCCTTCACGAGCGAAAGCGGGCTTACTGGGAGACAAGGATTCGAACCTTGATTGCCTGATCCAGAACTCTGCGGTGGGTCTCCGGGGTCAGGGCGTTTTCTATTTTCCGTTTACTCTCACGCGTGTGAGGACATTGTCATTTCTTCTTATACACTTGGCGACGATGCTCGATGGCATGGATCACAATCGTCTGTTCATCTCGCCGGGCCTTGTAGAGCACCCGGTAATCTCCCACACGCAGTTTGAAGAACCCGGCAAGATCCGCGGTCAACACGCGCGGCTCGATCTGCTCGACGTTTTCCGCGAGCCAGCGCACACGATCCCGCACCCGCTGGGCGATGGAACGATCCAAGCGCTTTAGTTCGCGTTCCGCGGACTCGACGATGACAAGGCGATACACCGCGGCTACTCCAAACCCATTTCTTTGACCACGTCCTCAAACGGTCGTCCGCGCTGCCCCGCTGCAAATTCCTCATCTTGGCGTCGCAAGCGCGCGAGGATTTCGGGGCGTACTTCCAAGCCCTCGTCCGGATCGCCGAGTTCTTCGGCCAGCACTTCGCGCAGGGCCTCTTTGACCACGGCTTTTAAATGCGCGTCGCCGGCCGCGCGGCGCGCCGGTCGCGTGGTCGCGGGCTTGCTGGCTGGCGTCTTGCGCAATCGTTTCTTACTGAGTGTACTCGCCATATCTTCACTCCCTCTTTTGTGTGGGATGTGATTCACCGTGCTCGATCCGGTCAGCCAGCACTCGCAGTCCCAACGCCTGCGCCTTCACAATGGCGTCTTCCGTGGTCTGCCCGTAAGCCATGACGCCCGGCAGCCCGATGACCTCGGCGATCCAACGCCCGTCGTCCTCGCGTTCGGTCTCGATCTGAAACTGCAACACGTCTGTGCCCATATCTCTACTTCACCCTTGTCTCATGCAGCAATCGCCGCGAACGTGATATTGAGAAGATCGGTTTCTATGTTGAATTGCAAAATATCGGTTCCCATGCTCGCGCTCTCCTGCAGACGACGCGCCGGCGAAAAACAGAAACCCACCTTCACGAGCGAAAGCGGGCTTACTGGGAGACAAGGATTCGAACCTTGATTGCCTGATCCAGAGTCAGGTGTGCTACCATTGCACCATCTCCCAACGCAGTTGCATTGTAGCATAACTTGCAGTGAATGGCAAATAACATTGACACGATAACATTGACACGATTCCGCATTGGGCTATACTTGCGCGCGGAGTTTACCTATGCGTCGCATGCATATCACACCGCTCATCGCCATTCTCGGGCTCGTTCTCTCGGCCCTACTGCTCGTAAATTGCGCGCCCACCGCGGCTCAACCCGCGCGCCGGCAAGGTGGGACCGTCACACTGGCGCTGTCGCAGGAGCCGGACACGCTCAATCCGTATTTGGCCTCACAGCGCGCCGCGGGCGAGGTCCACACATTCGTCGTCCAGGGGTTGTTGGGCGTCAACGAAAAGGGCGAGTTCTATCCGGTGCTCGCGACTGACGTTCCAACGCAAGAGAACAGCGGCGTATCGGCAGATGGGCTGACGATCACCTATCACCTTCGACAAGGCATCCAGTGGTCAGACGGCCAGCCGTTCACTTGCGACGACGTGCGCTTTACGTGGCAAGCCGTCGTTCACCCCAAGAGCGGCGCGGTCGGCACATCGGGCTATCGCGAGATCGAATCCGTAACCTGTCCCGATGCCCACACGGCGGTCATTAAATTCCAAACCTTTTACGCCGGCTATCTCGTGCCCTTTTGGGCGATTCTGCCGCGCCACGCGACCGGCGATCCCAGCGTGATGGCCCGCTGGGATTACAACCGCCGGCCCGTCGGTACGGGCCCTTTCCAAATATCCGAATGGGTCTCCGGCGATCACATCACGCTCGTTCCCAACCCGAATTACCGCGGCCAACCACAACTCGATTCCGTTGTCATTCAATTCGTGCCCAGCCGCGAGGTCGCGCTTCAACTCTTGCAAACGGCCCAAGTGACCATCGTCGGCGACCTCGTCGAGGCGAATCTGCCGCAACTGGCAAACGCGCCCGGCATCGCGATTGACAAAGCGCCCAGCCCGCGCTCGGAACGCCTGCTGCTGAACCTGGCCGATCCGAACATAGACACGCCCGCCGAGCCGCTGAAACAGCCCCATCCCATTCTTGCCGATCCGCGCGTCCGCGAGGCGCTGGAACTCGCGATCAATAAGCAAGAGATCGTTGACCACCTGCTCTTTGGCCAAGCGACCGTCGGGACGAACGAGTTGAACAGCGGCGCGTTCAAATGCGATGCGCCTTTCGGCGAGTTCAATCCCGACAGGGCGCGCCAATTGCTCGATCAAGCGGGGTGGAGGTTGGGCGCGGACGGGGTTCGCGTGGCGGAAGGCGCGCCATTCGCCTCGGACGGCACGCGGTTGCGATTAAAACTGCAAGGTCCATCGGGCGATGCGCTGCGCGAACAAGTGGAACAGGTTTTGCTCGATCGCTGGAAAGAGGTGGGCGTCGAGGCGTACATCGAGAATGCGCCCACGGCCGCCCTGTTCGGCACGTGGGAATCGGGCAGCGTCGCGCGGCACGGCAAATTCGATATTCTGATTTACACGACCGGTCTGCCGATTCCCGATCCGCACAGCCAAATTGAAACCTACTTTGCGTCCTGGCAAATCCCGTTGGCGAGCAACAAGGGCGCGGGATATAACTATTCGCGCTGGATCAACCCGCTCGCCGACGCGGCCATCAAGAGTGCGGGCCGCACGCCCGACCTTGCAACGCGACGCGCGGGGTACTGCCAAGTGATGGCGGAAGTAAATCGCGACCGCCCGCAAATCTATCTCTACGCGCGCAACGCGCTCGTCGCCTATCGAGATCGCTTGCAGGGCGTCAAATTGAACGTGTGGAAGAATCTGGGGTGGAACGCGGCAGAGTGGAAGTTGAGGCAGTAGAGACGATGCGTCAGGTAGAGACGTTGCATGCAACGTCTCTACAACCACCCAACCACCCAACCACCCAACCACCCAACCACCCAACCACCCAACCACCCAACCACCCAGCTACCTACGACGACTGGCAAACCCCATCAGTGCGCCTGCACCATTGGCATACGCCGCAAGCCATAGCGTCATGGGCGCGACGAGCGCAATGAGCCGGCTCCGCCTCCAGCAGTACGCCGCAAACGGTATGGTCGTCCCGACGAACACCAGCGCGAAAAGCACGACAGCCCACGCCAACGCGTTCCACACGAACGCGGCGAGGGCCGTCGGAACCATGGCGAACGCGAGCAGCGGCTGCAATTTTTGCGTGAGCGGTGTCCTTTGATCGGACGCGGCCTTGCGGGGATAACGCGCGTACACAATCGCCCGCCAACGCGCGTATTGAAACTTGCGCTTTGAATAGTGCCCCAGCGATTCGGGATGATGGTGGTACGTCACCGCATCGCGGATGAGCACCAACTTGCAGCCACGCTCGGCCAGCCGAAACGAGAGTTCGACGTCCTCCGCTTCCATCAACGCCGCGTCGAATCCGCCGGTATCCCGAAAAACGTCGCGCCGGTAGGCCGCGGTCGAGCTGTCTACAAAATCAATGTGGCGATGCGCGGCCAGGCGGTCGTACTTGAAATCGTACTCGAGCTGGACCAAGCGCGCCCAAAGATTGTTCTGCCGCGTCCTTTTCTCCCCGCTCGCGCCGACAATTGTTGGATCACCGAACGGCGCGGTCATCGCCTCGATCCAACGCGCGTCCGGTACGGAATCCGCGTCGAGGAACAGGAGAATGTCGCCGCGCGCGCGCCGCGCACCCAGATTGCGCGCCGCGCCTGGGCCGCGATTCGGCTGCGTCACGACGCGCACGCCGCGCGATTCGGCCACGCGGCGCGTGCCGTCGGTCGAGCCGTCGTCCGCGACGATGATTTCGTAGGAATCGCGCGGCGCGGTCTGGGCGAGCAAAGCGTCGAGACACGCGCCGAGCACGCGCTCCGCATTGTATGCCGGAATGACGACCGAATTCATCGCGGCTCCGCTTGCGCGGCGCGAATGCTCTTGAGACTCACGCCGCCCCACCACAAGACTAGTATGCCTAACACAATGGGCGTCCCGTACGCGACGAGGTACAAGAGAATTCCAAAAGCCAAGCCAATGCTTTGATCTACTCCGAACAACGCCAGCGTCGCAATACAGAGATATTGAAATACGCCCACCTTGCCCGGCGACGACGGCACGAATCCGCCGACGAGCAATACGGCCAGCAAGAGAAATGACGCGATCCACGGTAGTTCCAGCCCCAGCGCCTGCAGCGTCAGGTAATTGACGATCACACCCAGCGAATAGATTGCGACCGACAGCGCCTGCAATTGCAGATGCATGTCCCAGCGCTTGAGCACGTCGAGACTGCCGAGCGCGAGCGCGCCGTGCGTGTCCAGAAAACGCCGCCACGCCGAGATCGGAATTCGACGCAGCAATCCTAACAACCAATCGCCCAAGACGATCAGAGCCGCCGCTGCGGCAAACAGGATGGCGCTCAGGACGATAAAACCCTCGCGCGGTTTTTCCAAATTCGAGGGCAGCGTCATAAATGCCGGAATGCCCAAAAGCAGGACGAGCATCATCAGCGTATCGAATATTTTCTCAGTGCCGAGCGTCGCCAGCGTTTGCGCCTTGCTGCGCTGGCCCATTTCGCCGGCAAGATAGACGCGCGCCAAATCGCCCAGCCGCCACGGTGCGACGATGTTGAGCATTTGCGCCACCAGCACAATTCCGAACATCCGCCAGAGATTCAAGCCCTTATGTAACGGATAGAAAAGCCGAATCCAGCGCACGGTACGCAGCCACGACTGGAGAACCATCGCCACCGTCGCGATCGCGACCCAACCGTAGTTCGCTCGCGCGAGCGCCTGGGCCACCTCAAGCAGCGGCACGTCTCTCAGCGCGAGATAGAGAAAAACCGCGCTGACGAGCGTACCGAGCGTCACGCGAAACCAGGTTGTTTTCCAGAAAGGCATTTTTCACTCGTCCGACATTTGATACACAACTGAAGCCAGCGCGAAAAAGACCCACAGCAGCACGCCGGGCTTGGTGCCGAGAATAAACGCATCCGTGAGGCCGAACGTTTGATGCGCTAACATTCCCGACCCGAGGCCCACGATCAACGCGCGCACGACTTGGTCTGGTAGCGCTCGATACCCGCGCGCCAGGCAGACGGCAAAACCGACCAGCAGCGCGACAAACGCGATCAAACCCGGAATCCCCAAATCTACCGCGACTTGGAGTAAATTGTTGTGCGCGTGCGGGACCAGCTCGTCCGGCGCGGCGATGAAGAATGGGTACAGCGCGTGCGCGACGTTATTGTATGTTCCGATGCCGATACCCGTGAAGGGAAAATCCTGCACCATCAGCACGCCACGCTGCCAAACTTCGATGCGGCTCGCCAGCGTCCCGCTCTGGGCATCCATTCGCAGCAGAAACTCGCCCAGCGCGTTCCCCTGCCCCATCAGGATCAGCGCGATCAAGCCCACCGCGCCCGCGACCACGACCCACCCAAACCGCCGCTCGCGCCAGATGGCGATGGCGAGCAGCCCAACCGCCGTGCCCAGAATCGCGCCGCGCGATTGCGTGAGCGCAACCGCGACGAGCGATAGCGCGAGGGCAACGAGCACGAGGATGAGCAGGGTAGAATTGCTCGCCTCGGCTCCCCTGCTCCCCTGCTCCTCTGCGCGCATTCGCCAGCCACCCGTCGCCCAAAGCAGACTTGCCAAGAACGGAATCGTCAGCGCCAGCGTGCCGCCGACGCCGTTGCGCGCAAATCCGCCGGCGATAGAACGCGGGATGGCTTGAATGAAACGCGGCAGGCGGTCGTAGATGAACGACGCCGAGAGGATCTTGCCCTGCGCCCAGTCGGTGCCGACCAGGCCCGCGACCGCGATCGCGATAAACACGAGCACTAGCCAGAAGGTTGCCCACGCAAGGTCGCGGCGCGTCGCGATCGCCCGGACGACCGCGTAGAAAAAGAGCACGCCGAGGATCACTCCGTACGCTTTGGGCTGGCTTAGCCACCAACTCGTCGAGACCCACATGCTGATAGGGAGCCAGAGCAAGATCAACAGAATTGGGAGATCGAGTGGCGTGAGACGGAGCAGTTCCCCCGTCGTCCACCATCGCGCCAGCCAGATAAACGCGATCAACACCCACGCCAGCGCGGGAACCTGATCAGAGATTACAAAGTACAAGTAAGTGAGCGAAAGGAAAACGAACTCGAGACGCACGAGCCAGCGCGCCGCGTGCCGCGTCAATTCGATAGTCGCGCTCACGGCGTCACGCGATCCTGCTGGAAAATCCACTCGACCGCTTGTCGCAAATCTTGAACCACCACACATTCAACCGGACAGTCGCCGCAGCCATCTTCGTCCTGCCGATGGCAGCCCTGCCCGGTCTGCACCAAAATCGGTTGAGCGCCGATGGCGTGCGCTGGCTCCATATCGCGCAGCGCATCGCCGACGACGTATGAGCGCGCCAGGTCGAGATCGAATTCACGCGCGGCCTGTAGATACATGCCTGGTCGCGGTTTGCGGCAATCGCAATTCTCTTCGGGCGTGTGGGGGCAGAAGTAAATCGCATGAATACAACCGCCCGCGCGCTCGATCTCCGCGTTCATGCGCGCATGAATCTCGCGCAGCGCCGTCTCGTCCATCAGCCGGCGGTTGATCGCGGCCTGATTCGTCGCGAGGATGACGAGGAAATCGCGTGCCGCGATCTGGCGCAGCGCATCGAGGACGCCCGGCAGAAACACAAACTCGTCCCACCGCTTGACGTGGTCGAGACGATTCGCGTTGATGACTCCATCACGATCCAGGAATATCGCGCGTCGTTTCGTCATTTCACAAATAGGAGGATTCCGAAAATAACCCCGGCGATCCCCGCGAAGATCAAGCCGAGAATTGCGTTGTGCTCCAAGAGGACGATGGCGACCAGTGAGGCAAACATCCAGAAAAGCACCTTGAGGGATTGGCGCAAAATCCTAAATCGAAAATCATAAATCATCAATCACCTCTTGGTGGTCGGCCGCACACCTTGGAACAGCCGCAGCATGGTATGCAGTATCAATTGCAGATCGAGCCAAATCGTCCAATTGCGAATATAGTAAAGGTCGAGCCGAATCTCCGCGTCGAGCGAATCCACCTCGGCGCCCGAGACGACCCAGGGGCCCGTGATGCCGGGCTTGACGCTCGCCAGCGTCGGCAGCCACTCTTGATACAAGTGAGCGCGTTCGGTCGGCACTGGACGCGGACCAACCAGACTCATGTCGCCGCGCAGCACACTAAAGAATTGCGGCAGCTTGTCCCAGCCCAGGCGATAAAGCGGACGGCCCAGCGCGTGGTCCGTGCCCGTCGCCTTGTGAACCGTCCGAAACTTCCAGGTTGTAAATTCCCTTTCGCGCACGCCCAATACGGGATACGGCTCGAACACCGGTCCGCGCGAGGAGAGTTTGACCAAGACCGCGAGCGTCGCGATCAGCGGGCTGAAGAGCAGCAGAAAAAACAAGCTGACCGAAATATCGAGCACGGTTTTGAGAACCGCGTCGAGGCCGGTGATGCGGTTCTTTTCGAGCGCGAGGAGCGGCACAAATCCATCGTGCGTCAGCCGCACGCCGGTCGCCATGATCTCGTAAAAGCCGGGCGAGAGTTTTATCTCGATGCCGTCGAGCGACGAGATGCTGCGCGTGATGATCTCCATGAAGCTTTCCCACGCGATCGCGCCCTGCACGACGATCGCTTCGGTCGCACGCGTCTCACGCGCCACGCGCGCCAGCGCGGTCGGCCGCTCCAGCACGCGCAAATCGTCGAGCACGCGCGTATCGCATGGCAAATAATCGTCGAGAAAGCCGACGATCTGGATGCCCGATTTGGTCGCGGGCGTCAGTTGCCGCGCGATGGCTTTGGCGTGCTCGTTCGCGCCGACGACGATGGCACGCGTGAGCAAGCGCCCGCGCGTGCGCAACACGCGCACCACGCGGCGAATCGCAAAGCGCATCGCGCCGACGCTCAGAATCGCAAAGCACCACGACAACACCAGCCAACTGCGCGAGACGCTCAGGTTCGGCTCGACGAAGCTGAGGACGATGAGAATCAAAATCCCAATCGAGCACGCGACGACGATCTGCCCATACTCTTGCAGACCCGTCAGCAAATAGCGCGAGTCGTAAAGCCGATTGAACGCAAAGAGCACGACCCACAACGGCACGGCCATCGGGATCATGATCGCGTAGCGTTCGGTAATCGGGGTGAGGCGCTCGATCAGCGGCAGCCAGTCGAGGTTGTAACGCACGTTGTACGCGACGTTCAACCCGACGTAGATCGCCACCGCGTCGCCGAAAATCCAGAGCGCCATCAGCGCAAGCTGTTGGTTACGTCGCATCATAGCTCCGTAAACAGCGGACAGTGAATAGTGAACAATCTGAATACTGCATACTGTTCACTGTTTACTGTTTACTGTTCACTGTTCACTGAATTCGCATTCCCGCATTGACGAGCACACGCGCGCCTTCGCTCTCAAAGCGAAAATCCATCCGCTTGAGCCCTTTCGCTTCCAGCGCTTGCGTGACCGCCGGCTGGCACGCGACCTCGCAATAGAGCATCAAGAATCCGCCCCCGCCCGCGCCCGTCACCTTGCCTCCGAGCGCGCCGTTCGCGAGCGCGAGCCGGTAGCATTCGTCAATGAGCGGCGTGGAAATCCCCGCGGCAAATCGCTTTTTATGCTGCCAGCCCTTGTCGAGCAATCTGCCAAATTGAGCAAGATCGCCGCGCTCCAGCAGCGTCTTGGCCTCGAACGCCATCGCCTTGACCGCGTCGAGCGCGTCGAGCACGCGCGGCTCGTTTTGCTCCGACGATTGCTTTTGGGCCTTGAGAATCGAAGCGGCTTCCCGCGTGCTGCCGGTAAAGAACAGGAGAATGTTTCTTTCCAGCTCGCGGCGAATCTCCGGGGCGATCCGCAGCGGCTCGACCGTGACGCCGTCGGCGCGGAACTGGATGAGATTCAAATCGCCGAACGCGGCCGCGTATTGGTCCTGTTTGCCAATCGGCTCGCCCATCTTTTCGATTTCGATTTGGCACGCGAGTTCTGCAATCTGCTGCTTGGAGAGGAACAACCCGCGCGCGGTCGTCACCGCCTTGATAATCGCGACCGCGACGGTGGACGATGAACCCAGCCCCGTCCCCGGCGGAATTTCCGACGCGAGGAACATCGAGATACCGCGCGCCAACCCAAAGTGACCGAGAATCGCGCGCGGCAGACTGAGGTCGCCATCAAATATCAGCGGCAGATCGGTATCGTGCCGGTAAAAGGTGCGATAGTCCGATGACGTGATCTGCAGCGAGTCGTCGCCGCCGACATTGAGAAAGACGTAAAAGTATTTGTCAATCGTGGTGCTGACGACGGCGCCGCCGTGGTTCAGATAATACGCGGGGAGATCCGTCCCCCCACCGGCAAAGCTGATCCGAACTGGAGCACGGGTAATAAGCATGTTTCAGGTCACAAGTCTCAGGTCACAGGTTTACGTTTTACGCTTTACGTTTCACGAATCGTGCCCCTCGACTTCATCTCACGTTCTGCGTCGGCGTAATAATCACGCACGTCCGGCTGCGCGCGCGCCCACGCGATGTATTCTTCGACGATTGCGTCGAGCGTGACGCGCGGCTTCCAGCCCAACGCGCCCAGTTTGCTAATGTCGGACACGATGTGGCGCGTATCCCCAAAACGGAATTCGCCCGGTATCGCCGGTTCGATGGCTTTGCCCAACTTTTGCGCGATGAGGCGCGCATAGTCCTTGACCGTGACCGCGCGCCCGCCGCCGACGTTGAACGACTGGTAATTCGCCCGCGCATCTTGCATCACGAGCACGTTGGCGCGGGCGACGTCGTGGACCGAAACGTAATCGCGCAATTGTCTGCCGTCTTCGTAGCACACCGGCGCGTGATCGCTCAACAGGCGCGTGGTGAAAATCCGCAGCACGCCCGAATAAGCATTCCGAAACGATTGGCGCGGGCCCTGCACAATCGAAAAGCGCAGCGCCACGCTCGGGATGCCGTAACGCTGCCCAAAGTTGAGAGCAAGCATCTCCTGCGTGTATTTCGACATCGCGTACTGATTGTGCGGCGTGACGCGCGTTTCGTCGGTGACGAGCGGCTGCATCGGCTCGCGGCAAACTGGGCAGCGCGGCTCCCAATCGCGCGCCATCAGTTGCTCGACGAGGCGCAGCGGCGGGTACTGAACGCCGTCGTTCGCGCACTGGTACTTGCCCTCGCCATACGTCGCCTGCGAACTGGCGACGACGATCTTCTGAATCGGCAGCTTCTTTTCGACAATGATTTCGTAGAGGAGCGCGGTGCCCACGGTGTTTACGTGGAAAAATTTCGAGAAATCGGTCAAATAATCCTGGTACGCGGCGAAATGGAACACGGCGTCAATGCCATCCAGCGCGCGTTCCCACGCGCCGCGGTCGCGCACGTCGCCGTGAATAAACTCGACCTCGCGCGGCACGTAGGTGGGCAGCTGCCCGTCAACGTGAACCGGCGGCGTCAGATTGTCGAGAATTCGAACCGTGTACGCCTTTTGCAACAATAAATCAACTGTGTGTGAGCCGATAAACCCGGCACCGCCGGTGACGAGAATTCGCATAAGTTCCTTTTGACAGTGTCACATCCGATTGCTGTAGGGGCAGTGCCTTGTGCCTGCCCGTGTAGGGCGACCACAAGGGTGCGCCCCTACGAAAGAACGTGACCTTGCCAATCTACAAACGACTCAATAGTTCTTTCCCCTCAGCACGACCACCGCCGTCTTGATCAATATCTCAAAATCGAGCCGGAGCGACCAGCGGTCAATGTATTCGAAATCGAGCCGCAGCCATTCCTCAAAGTCGCTGGGCTTGCCGCTCACGTGCCAGAGCGAGGTCATGCCGGGCTTGACTGCGAGCTTGCGCTTTTGCCGTTCGGTGAACTGCTCGTATTCGTAGCGCAGCGGCGGCCGTGGGCCGACCATGCTCATATCGCCTTTGAGCACGCTCCACAGTTGCGGCAATTCGTCGAGACTATACTTGCGCAGGATTCGCCCGACCGGCGTCACGCGCGGATCGCCCTTCATCTTGAAAACGGGACCGCGCATCTCGTTTTGGGCGACGAGCTGCTGCTTGATGCGGTCCGCGCCCGTAACCATTGTCCGAAACTTGTTGCTCTTGAACGGCCGCCCGTTCTGCCCGACCACGTTCCACTCAAACAAGATCGGGCTGCCGCTCGACACGCGAATTGCGAGCGCGATCAGTAGAAGCAGCGGCGAAAGGACGACGAGCAGAACGCTTGCGATCACGATGTCGAGCAAACGTTTCAGCGCCGTTTGCAATTCAGACCTTCGAGGTTTCGGAAACCTCGAAGGTCTACCGTCCAGAATTCTTTCAATCTCCACCATCCGCGCGTCCCACGAGTATCGCCGCGCAATCTCGACGCGTTGCGCCGCGCAAGTCGCGTCTTCCTTCAAGGCGACGTCGAGCGCGGCGGAAAATTCTGCGGCGCTCGCCGCGGGATAAAAGAACTCGCGAAATTCCGCCAATGTCGGTAGGTCGGTCGCGACCACCGGCTTGCCCGCGGCTAGATACTCAAAGAACTTCATCGGCAAACTGCCGCGGGTGGAATCGTTTTGCTTGAACGGGATCAAACAAGCATCGAAACCCTTGACGTAGCGCGGCAGATCGGCATACGGGCGCTCACCCAGGAAATGGACGTTGGTTAGAGTTTGGAGATTAGAGATTTTTGTAGATGGGTCGCCGCGGCCGATGGGCCCGATCAGCACGAACGACCACTCCGGCTTGGCTTGCGCGACCGCGGCCAGCAAATCGAAATCGAGCTTGTACGCCGTGATGTTGCCGACAAATCCGGCAATCGGGCGCGGGATTTCCTGCAAATCATCGGCCACCCTACAGGCGCGCGCAAAATGCTCGGTATCGGCGACATTTGGCAGATAGAAGGTGTTCGCGTTGAACGCGCGCTTGGCCTCGAAAAGAGTCGAGGAACTGGCAAACACTACGTCGGCGGTTTGCAGCAATTGCTGTTCCCACGCCGCGACCTGACGCGCGGGCACGTTCGGATTCGCCGCATGTTGGTCTATGCAGTGATAGACCACGAGTTTTTCGCCAAAGCGTCCGACGAGGCCGACGAGCGACGGCAAAAACAGCCAGAGAATTGGACGCGTCAGGCCCGGCAGCGCGCGGCGAATCTGCCATGCCAACAACGCCGTGTTCAATGCGCGAATGGCGTCATTACCATAGACCGGCAGGACGAACGGCGACAGCACCGTCAAGCCCGCGTTGATCCGCCGAACGCCGCTTGCGATGCGCCGCAAGCGCCGCGCGATCTTGGTGAACTCGCGCGGCGCGGGCGTGCGCCCGCCGATGGTGTCCACGAACAGCACGCGATTGTCACGCGCCAGCCGTTCGGCGAGGTGATGGCAATTGACGCGATTCGCCCAGTCCCATTCGGCGTTCGCCAGAATCAGAATCGTTTCGCCGTTCACTCTCTGTTTTTGTCCGCGAATCTCCGCTAATCTCCGCTAAATTTGCTTTCCTGATTCGCGAGATTCGCGGAGATTCGCGGAGGAATTTGCTACGCGCTCAAAGACCTCAATGAATTGCTCGGTGACCGCCGCCCAAGTGCGCGTTTGGATCGTTTCAACGGCGCGCTCACCCATCGCGCGGGTCGCGGCGGGATGCGCCAGCATTGCGCACAAGCCATCGGCCAGCGCCTCGACGGTCGGTTCAACCAGCATACCATTAATCCCGTTCTGAACCAAATCCACGACCCCGCCGGATTTCGTCGCCAGCACCGCCTTGCGCGCTGCCATCGCCTCCAAGACGACGATTCCGAACGGCTCGATGCGCGATGATAACACGAAAAACTCACAGCCCAAAAACAGCGCGATGGTCTTGTCGCGGTCGGCAAAGCCCAGCAAGTGGACGCGGTCGTGCAGTTGCAGGTCGTCCACAAGAGTTTCTAGTCTTGGACGCTCTTCCCCGTCGCCCGCGATGAGGAGATGGAAGTCAGGGAAATCGGCGGCAATAAGCGAAAAGGCGCGGATGAGTAAGTCGAATCCCTTTTTGTGGACGAGGCGTCCGGCCGCGAAAAGATAGGGATGCGGATATTCATACGGTTTACGACCATCGAACTCATCGCCATTGAACCCATCGGCTACGACACCCACAAATGTGGATTTTGGAATACCTTGCAAGAATCGCTCCGCGTCGCGCTGGACAAAGCTCGAGCAAAACAGAATAGCGTTGGCGCGGCGAAAGAGACGTGTGAGCATCCAGCGCTGGCCGCGCGAACGCTGGGGGATGCCCTGAATGTCGTTACCGCGCGCCGAAGCGATGACAGTAAAGCGTAAAACGTAATGGAGTAAAAGGACATATAACGCGTTGATGCTGAGAAAATGAATGTAGACGATGTCGGGTTTTAAGGCCAGTAGGACGCGCACCCTTCGGGTCTGCGCTCAAGATCGTGACGCAGTGCCCCATCCGCGCGGCGTGATGCGCGATATTGCGGACCGCCGTCTGCACTCCGCCGACCGTCGGCGCGTAATAGCTGGCGACAATCGCGATTCTCATCGAAGGGCGACCTCGTCAAGAATCAGATGGTCGCCTAGCTCATTGCCACTCGCGTCGCTCACCCGCAAGCGGACGAGACTGGGATATTCGTACAAGCCCACGATCACGTTGTATTGGCCGGGCTGGAAATCGGGCGGAAGGTCAAGCGCATGGTGATCGCGCACGATCTCGCCCGCGTCCCACACCGACGTAGGGTAGCGCCCCGCGGCCGGCATCGCGTCGCTCTGGGCGCGCACGCTGCCGTTCGCGTCGAGCAATTGGACAAAGACTGTGTAATCTTTATCAACGCGCGCCGCGCTTTGCCAATACAAGGTCACGGATAACGCTTTGCCAGAGGCAATTGAAAACCTC
Source organism: Chloroflexota bacterium (assembly GCA_016208315.1). Classification (GTDB taxonomy): domain Bacteria; phylum Chloroflexota; class Anaerolineae; order UBA4142; family UBA4142; genus JACQYF01. Next base: position 24,848 of record JACQYF010000043.1, read on the forward strand.
TGGAGCGAGATTGCCTCGCCGAATTTTGCGCCGACCGGGCGCGCGGCTTGCCATTCTGCCGCGGATGGCTCACCCAGTGAAAATTTCAGCGGACCGAGAAACAGTTTGTCGGAAACCGTTTGATTCGCGGTGGATAAAATCGGCACACGCCCGACGCCGTCGGCGTCCAGCTCCAACTGTAGGCGATATGCGCCCGGCACGTACTCCGTTGGCGCGACGAGAGTCCACGGAACCTGAAACATCGCCTGCGATTTGAGATCGCTTGCGCTGAAGGCGTCGGCGGAGAATTGGGTGATCTCGGCGCCGTCGCGGTCGAGCAGCCGCGCGGTCAATCGAAACGACTCGCGGCGCGTTTGCAGCCCACGCCAGTACATCGTCAGCCGCGGCGGCTGCCAATCGTAGCCGACCAATTCCAGCCACGGCGCGTAAAGGCCCAGGCGCGCGGCAACGCGCGTGGCAGGCAGCTTTGGAGGATTCGTCTTGTAAATCCGAATGGGAAAGCCCAGAGTATCAAAACGCGCGATCTCGGGGAACTGGGAGAAGAATGTTTCGTAACGACTCACAAACTCGGAATAACGCGTCGGGTCCTCGAAATAGCGACCGTACGCGCCGTAACTAAAGACCAAGTATTCAAAACCGTTCGCGACGTACCACTCGGGCTCGTGATCCACTAGCGAATACTCGCCATTCACCGTGAATCGGCGCGTATCCACGTAGGGCGCGTAGGCCTCGAGCGCGATCCGCGCGCCGGCCGGGAGGTTCTGCTCGATCCAAACGCGCGCGGTCTCCCGGTCGTCAAGCCGAGTCGCGCGCAGGTTCGCGCCATAAGCGGCTTGCAAAGGCAAGACAGTGAACAGGGCAACCGTAGCCCCACACGCGACCATCCCCACGCGGCGCGCGACGCGCTTGGTTCGTACCAAGTATTCAAAGCTCGACACGATCGCCAGCGCGGCGAGCAAATCGAGAAAGGGGATGATCTGCGAAATCGTGCGCGCGTTCCGGACGAACATCAGACTGACAATCGAAAAATAAACGACCGGATAAGAGAGCAGGAGCCAGTGCTGCTTGCGGCGCGCCCCCAACGCGAGCAGCCCGCCGATGAGCGCGCCCAGTCCAATCCAACTTTCCGTTTCCCAAAGATACGTGACGTACCATCGGAGGGCGTCGCCCTCTTGCCCCGCGTGCCCTTCCGCGGAATACGAAAACGCCTGAAAGCGCACGCCCCACCAGAATCCAGGGAAATCCAACACGGCGAACGGCGTCGCGATCAGAAAAGCCAGCCCCGCCGCCGCCAGCGCGAAATAAAGCTCCCTGCGCCGTAATCCTGAAAAGCCAAATTTCAGCCAATGCGCGGCGGCCAACGCGACGAGGATCACGCCGGCATTGTACTTGCTCGCGATCGCCAGGCCCGCGGCGCTGCCCGCGAGCAAATAGTTTCGCATGTTGGGTTCATCGGCGATGCGGAGCGCAAAATAGAATGACGCGAGCGCAAAGAACAAGGCAAAGATGTCGGGGCCGATGCGATAACTCAAATCTACAAGCGTGTACGAAACCGCGCAAAAGAGCGCTGCGATCAAGGCGACCCACCGGTTCGGATGCAATCGGCGAGCGATCAAGTAAACGAGAACGATGATGCCGACGCCAAAAAGCGCGACCAGGCCGCGCGCGACAATAAACTCACTCGGCATCGCCAGTTTCCCAACGCCCATCGTGATGACTTCGGGCAGCGGAATATCGGCCGGAGTGGAAAAAACGCCCACCGCGCGACCGATCAGGAAATACAGCAGAAAAACCGCGGCGTTGAGATAGAACATGAGCGAGGGATAGTACCACCAGTGCGGATTTAGATCGCCGGTCTTGAGGATTTGCAGCGTGACCGTCAGATAGGTCGGCTCGTCGGGGTTCAGCGTATATGGCAAGCCGTAGCCAATTCCCGCCAGCCGCAAAGCAGTACCGAGGGCGACAATCGCCACGAGCACCCAATTGACTTGAGCGATACGTCGCGTCATCGCGGCAACTCCGCGCCGATAAGCGCGCCCCCGACCGCGCGGGCGCGCCATTTGTCGAAAACGTAAAACGCGAACACGGCGACGAATAACGCGTAGGACAAGACAATCATCTGCGACGAACCGTATTCGCCGGAGACGAGCTGCAGGTTGGGCCAGCCGCTCCGCACAAATCCGGAATGGGTCGAGACGGCATAGACGGCCGTAACCCAAAAGCTCAAGCCCCAAACCAGGAACGGCCGAATGCCGCGCGTCCAATTCACAACCATCAGGAACCCGATCACGACGATCGAAAGATGCACGGGATCCATATCCGGCGTCCACAAAATACCTACTGCCATGCAAAGGACGATCGTCTCAAAAATGTCAATCCGCTTGAACCAGAAGAGCGCATAGATGCCGATCAGCGCTGCGCCCAGCGCGACCATGAACACGGTTGGATTGAAGAGACCGGCCCCATTCAACAGTGCGGCCGGCGCGATGTGCAGCGGTGTCGCGGTACGCGCGGAGCGGAACGCGTAGACATACGACCACGACGGAATCCACGGCAAGTGCGTGAGCAAAACGACCGCCGTGAAGATCACTCCATTTCTCACGAACGCACGGACGTTAGGCGAGACATGCAGCAACAGCGGCAACAGATAAAAGACGCTCAGCCATTTGAAACCGGCCAAGAGTCCAGCCGCGAGGATGATGAGTAGGACGCGAGTGAAACGTAAAGACGTAAAACGTAAAACGTAATCTTTTGAAAGTGTGAGCAAATAGAAAATCAAAAAGGTCAGGGTTAGGACGATTGTTTTGTCTTCCGGGACGAGCACCAGATTATAGAGCGTAAGCGGGCCGAGCGCGTAGAAAACCTGAAACGGCAATTTGAGGGGCGATGCTCGCAACACCAATCCCAGCAGCCCGATATTGAGCGCATCGAACAGCGCAAACAGGATTTGGATGGCCCGCGGATCATTCCACACGGCGACGGCGGCGACATAGATCATCAACTCTAACGGCGCCATATCGGCGCGATATTCGCCCGACTGCCCGCTTGCCCAGAGCGCGTAGGGGTTTTCGCCGCGCAGGGCCGCTTGGGCGGGCCAATAGTAATTTCGCAGGTCGGCTTTGTTGGTCAGAAACTCGACCTTGGACTCGAGCGGCCCGGGGAAAATGAGGAACAATCGCAGGCCGAGACCGACCAACATGAGCACTACCGTCCGGTTCATTTGGACCCGCCGCTTAGATCGTACAGATAGACGCTTGCGCCGGGCCGGCTGAATGCATCGCGCCGCGTGCCGATGCGATCGAGATAGTCCAAATAGAATTGTTCTTCGTCAATCTCGCCCCAATCATAGACATGGGAGAACAGCACCCAAACTCGCGCCGCACCGCGTAACCGGGCCAGATCATCTAGGTATTTGCTCGCATCCTTGCGTGATTTCACGCCGATAACGCAGCGTTCGCCAAGGTTAAAAGTCGGAGCATAGTTTGGCAATGTCAGATTCGAGGAGGGTAGGCGGTCTCTACCGCCGTCCAGCGCGCTAGAGAGCGCGCACCCCTCGAATCTGACATTGCCAATGTAGTACCGGAACGCGTACTGGGCGGAATAGTACACGTAGACTACATCCTCGTATGCCCGGCGCTGTTCTACGTACCGCAAAACCGGCTTGATCTCCTCGGCGGTTTGCGGCCTGACGAGATGTCGAGCGGCTGACGTGGCCGGATGGTAAAAGAGCAACAAGATGACCGCAATCCCAACTACCGGCGAAAGATTCGACGTTTTGCTGCTCAACCGCGCCGCGCCTTGAGCGATCAGCAGCAGCAGCGAAGGAACCATGAACATTATCAACCGGCCGCCAAACGGATACTTGTGGAGCGCGGAGGCGAATAGCGTGATAGCGACCGGCGCCAATAGCAGCCAGAACTTGATGCGATCTTCCGCCATCAAAGCCGCGCCGCCGACCAAAAACAGAAACGCGGCAAGCCCCGACAAGGTCAACCCGGCCGGATCATTGAAAATCTCAAAGAACGTGTTGATGGGCCACTGCACGTCTGCAGACGAGATCGGCGGGAACGGCATGAAAAAGCCGCGCCAATCGTCGAGCAGGGTCTGATTGCTGCTCAGTGTCGCGAGCGAAACGAGATACGAAACGCCAAAGCTTGCCAACACGAAAATATACGTCACCGCGAGTCGCTTGACCGCGCCCGAGTCTCGGCGCGTCGCGCGGGCTGCGAACCAGGTGACGCCAATGCCCGTGACCACAAAAATCGCGGGATGCGAAAACCAGACGGCAATCGCCGCGGCGACCGCGAACGCCAGCAGCCAGCGGGCCGGCAAGCCCCTACGCTCGGCGCTCAAGGCCAGCCAATACACGAGGAGAACGATGGCGATGTCGCTGGAATACTGCTTGGCCTCGGAGGCGTAATAGACCAGCGGGTCCAAAACCGCAAAGAGGGCTAGCGCGATCAACGCGGCGCGCGGCTCGACGAAATCCCGCGCGACCTGATTGAAAAGGAATAGCGCCGCAAGGCCCGCCGCCAAGGGAAACAGCCGCAAGGCGTACTCGCTGTTGCCAAACACTTCAATGGCAAGTTTCTCGACGACCAGAAAACCGAGCGGCGCGCCTTGATCGAACTCTAACGGCTGAAGCAATCCGGCGAGCGGTCGCGCGATAATATTCAGCGCCAGCATGGCTTCGTCGAGCCACAACGAACGATTAAAGACATATTGGTTGACGCGCAGTACAATCCCGACGCCGATGAGGAGCCATGGCGCCGCCTTGACCAGCGAACCAAAATCCAACCGCTTCATCTAAGCGCCCGCCGCTCTTCTGAAGCGGCAAACTCGGTATACACCCGCTCCATCCCCTCGACCATTGCCGGAATACTAAAGCCCGCTACGATTTTCGCCCGCGCCTGCTCGCCCATGGTCTTGCCCAACTTTGGATCGCCGAGCAGGCGCAACACCTCGCGCGCCAGCGCGTCGTTATCGCCGCGCGGAATCAGGATGCCGTCGCCCCGCGTCGCCGCGTCAATCAGCGTCGAGTTCGCGCCGACGTCGGAGACGACGACCGGCTTTTGGCACGCCATCGCCTCGGCAATTGTCAGATCGTACCCATCGGTCCGCAGCGTGGGGTCCACAAAAACGTCGCACAGATTGAAATAGCGCGCGCACTCGGACAGCGATTGCGCGCCCACAAAACGCACGTGCTTCGCGACGCCGCGCGCGCGCGCCAAGCGTTCCAGCGCGGCGCGATAATTGCCGTCGCCGACGACGATCAGTCGCGCAGGGAATTGGGCGACGATGCGCGGCATGACCTCGATCGCGTTCTGAACCCCCTTGTCTTTTTCGAGCCGCGCCAGCGCGAGGATGATTTTCTCGTCGGCTCGCAGGCCCAGTTGCTCGCGCAGCCCGTCTGGATCGCGCAGCGCGAAAAGCTCGGTGTCAATGCCATTGTAGACCTTGCGGATGCGGTCGTCGTCCAGCCGGTAGAGTGTCTTGTATTTCCACACGTCGGCATCGCTCGTCGCGATCACCACGTCCGAGCCGCGCGTGAACCATAGATCGCGATAGAGATAGCGAAAGAGCAGATTGCCGGCCAGCGCGAAAAAACGCGCCATGCTGAGCGGATGCGTCAGCGAAAAATCGGTGTGCCAGCTCGTCGTCAGCACGTCGAGGTGGGTGCCGTGAAAAGACGTGATGAGCGGCAAATGGTGCTTGCGATTCAGCCGTTTTTTGTAAACGCCGTAAGCGCCCACGCTCTGGCTGTGCAAAATATCAAACGGCTCGACCGCGTGCAGTTCTTGAAATCTACGCGCCGCACCGAACCAGTACGCGTTGGTGTTGCGTCCCGGCGGCGTGCCCTTGAGAAAATGAATCTCGACACCCTCGACGATGTCGAACTCGACGCGATCGGCGCGCCCGCTCGTTATCACCGCGACGCGATGCCCTCGCCGTGCCAGGCCCGCGCTCAACGTCTGGACGTGATCCTGCATGCCCCCCGGCGAATGCGCGGGCATGATGCGCGAGAACATGCAAACGTTCACGCCTTGCCCCGCCGGAAAAATCCCCACACCGGTTGCAGCAGCAACTCGCTCTCGCGGGTGCGTGTGGTACGCGCCAGAAGCAAGTAGACTATCCCGCCCAGCAACGCGAGCGCCGCGGTGATCACGCGCGCCACTGTCCCATCGCCTAGCGGTAAGATGGCTGCGAGCCAGACCATCGGCCCAATCGCGACCAGCGCAAACAATACACAGCGCGACAAGAACCCGAGCAGTTCGACCGGTTCGATCCCACGCACGCGTCGCTCGAGCAAAACCACGAGCGCGACAACCGCGACGATCGCCGTGATGGAGGTGGACAGCGCAATCCCCGCGTGCGCCCAGTAACGCATCAAGATCAAATTCAAGGCGACATGCGCGAGCGCGGTCAACGCGCCGACGACTAACGGCGTCGCGCTATCGCTAAACGCATAGTATACCCGCTGCAGCACTTGGAGCGCGGCAATCGCGATCAATCCGACCGCGTACATCGCCAGGGCCTGCGCGGTCATCTGAACCGCGCGCGCGTCGAACGCGCCGCGTTCAAAGATCAAGCCGACCGCCGGCGCGGCAAAGGCCATCAGCGCCAAAGTGAGCGGCGCCAGAATAAAGACGAGGAGCCGCAGCGACGTGACGACCGTGCGCCGCGTGCTCTCCAAATCATTCACGGCCGCGAGACGGCTCAGGTTCGGAAAAACGGCTATGCCGAGACTGTAGCCGAGCATGTAAAACGCGCCGAGAACGACATCGGCATAATAGAGCGCGCTAACGCTCCCCGCGGGCAGCGATGCGGCCATCGTTTTATCAACGACCAGGTTGATTTGAGCGGTGATGGCGAGCGCCGTGATCGGCACGAATGCCGCGAACACCTCGCGCAGCGCGGGATGATGCCAGTCAATCCGCCAAGTGTAGTGTGGGTGCTCGATCCGCAACTCGACGACTTGAATCACCACTTGGAGAATCACGCCGATCAGGAATCCCCACGCCACCGCGACGACCCCGATGATCGGCGTCAACAGAATTACCGCAGCGATCATGCCCACATTCAGCGCAAGAAAAATCAACGCCGGGCCTGCAAAGCGATCTACCGAGTTCAGCATCGCCATTAGCATGTTCAGCGCCGCGCCGAGCAACAGAGTCGGCATCATAATGACGAGCATCGTCGCGGCGAGCGCCTGCGTTGACGGCGGGCTAGCGCCTGCGATAAGCGAAATGATCGGGCCGGCTAGCAACATGCCGAGCGCGGTGACCGCGCCGGTGACGAGGAGCACGATATTCGTGATGACGCTCGCCGCGCGCCAGAATTCGTCGCGCCGGCCGGCGGCGAGATAGCGCGCAAACGTGGGCATCACCGCCGCCGTGATCGCGCTGCCCGCGACGATGTTGTTGATGGTTGTCGGCACGACGCCCGCCAAGACATACGCGTCCAACCCGCTCCCCAGGCCGAAATGCGCGCTGACGACCATCTCGCGCATGATGCCGCTTACTTTGCCCAGCACAAAGCCCGCGGCCGTAATTGTCGCGAACGACAGCACTCGGCCCATCGGCAGCGCGATATTCGTTGCAGGTTTTTCCAGAGCGGGTGTCTTCATTTGCTTTGGATGTTTAGAACTCGCGTCAACGAATATACAACGAATAAACGAATCTCGGCGCACTCAGCAAACGTATTCGTTTATTCGTTGAGAATTCGTTGACGCGGATTCCCAAATCATTCCTATCAATATGCCGAGCAGCATTCCGTTTTGATCGGTAGTGAACCCGGCGACGGTGAGGTTGCCGACGAAGATGGCGACCAGCGCGGCGAGAATCCCAACCGTGAATGGCTCGCGAACTCGCCGGTACCCGCGCGCGAGCGTCGCCGCAAACAAACCCATCAGCGCGATAAAACCCACCGCGCCAACCTCGATCAGCGCGGCGACGTACGCGCTCTCGGGCGTCGTCGAAACGAACGCGAACGCGCCGCCGCTTAACGTGCGCGTCGGTTCCGCGATGGCGACCGCGTTGTTCAGCCCGTATCCAAATAGCGGCCGCGCCGCGAAGAATTGGAGCAAACCGGCCCAGATGCCCAGCCGTCCTATCGTTCCCGATAGTCCTTGCTCGCGCTGGACGAGAAAATCAATCCGCTGGCCGATCAGGTCGCTGAAAGGTAGGGCGAGAATCAGTCCGCCAACCAGGACGATGAGACCCATTGCAATCGTTTGGGCAGACAAACGCAACCCAAACGATTTCCCGCTCGCCAAGAGCACAACCGTCAACGCGCCGCCCGTCACTGCCAGCAAGCCCGACCCTTTGAACGTGAGCAAGAGGGCCACACTCAAGACCAACGCGCAAGCCGCCAAGGCGATAAGCTTTACCTTGTCATTGCGAGCGTTTTGTGCGAAGCAATCCCCAACTTGCGAATTGGAGATTGCTTCGTCGCACAGTACGCTCCTCGCAATGACAGTGCCCCGCGCGCGCAACAGCCCCAGCACCAGCGACAGGATCGCGGCGATAAAGACCGCATAGTCAATCCCGTTGACGAACGTGCCAAAGGGCGCGGCACGCTCAAAGATCACCCAATTGAAAGAGAGATCGCTCAACCGCTCTGCCAGCAGGTCCGGCTGATAGAACAGCCCGCTGATCGGCAAGCGCAGCAGCGCCAAAACCGCGTCCAGCCCAAGCAGATATTGGAACAAACCGAGCGCCGCTTGGGCCACCCCTGCGATAATCAAAACGACGACTAACTTGGCGCGAACCGAAGGCGAGTCCGCTACGTGGCTTACGACGAACACTGACGCGAACACGGGCAGCCAATCATACAGGCCCTTGAGCGCCAAGTAGCGATTCGACGCGCCCGTCGCGGCGACCAGCGCGGCGAGAGCAAAGATCGCCGCAAAAGACATCCAGGGCTGCCAGGCGGGCCGGCGAACGAGCACGCGGGCCGCGGCGACGAGCGCAAAAATCGCCGCGCCGCGCAAGGTGAAGGTCGAGTCCGGGAGCGTGAAATAAAATTGCCAGGGAATCAACGCGGCCAGCACGAGCGCGACCCACGTCAGCGGCAGCGTCCACGCCGCGACGACGATCAAGAACGCGAGGCCGACAAACGCGAGCCAGCCAGGTGCGCCGATCACGGCAAGTACGCCAAGCGCCAATGCCGCGCCCGCGCACGCGATAACGATTGTGCGCGCGCGGGCCTCACCCCCCTCCCCCTCCCTCCCCCTCCCCCCTCTCCTGGAATGAAGTTCAGTTCCAGTAGAGGGGGGAGGGGGAAGGGGGGTAGGAGGTGAGGTATTCATGGCCCCACCTCTGCCAGCTTGCGCGCGATGGCTTGCAGGTCATCGGCGCGCGTCTCGTACTTGAGCGCAAGAGTGAGCGTTGTGCGGGCCTCGCCTATCCTCCCTTGCCGTGCGTACAACTCGCCCAGCGACCGCAGCAACGTGGCGTTATTCGGCTTGTGCGCCAGGCCCTTTTGCAGCCATTGCTCCGCGCCGCCACGGGCCTCCAAAATATCTGCCAACGCCAGGTAAGCATCAATGTACCACGGCGAATCGGCGACCACTTGCGCCAAGAGCGCGATGGACTCGTCTTGCGCCGCCGAATCGAGCCGCCATTGCGCCAGAGCATAGCCCGTGCGCGGGCGCGCATCCGTCGGCGCGAATTCACGCGCCTCGTCGAACAAGTCGAGCGCGTCTGAGAGTTTACCCTGGCTCGCGAGAATCTCCGCTTGGCGCGAAATGATCGCGGCAAGAAATTCAGGGTCGCGCGTCAACTCGCGCGCGCGGCCCAGTTCTTGGAGGGCGTCCGGAGCACGGTTTGGCAGGTGCGACAAGGCATCGGCCAAGACGAAATGCGCGTCCGCGCGCGTGGGATCAATTCCAACGGCGATCTCGGCGAAATGTCCCGCCATCGGCCACTCGTGCGCGTCGGCCGCGCGGTGCGCTTGCTCCATGAAATACGTGAGCGCGCCGGCGAGCCGCCAATGCTTCAGTGCCCACTCGCGGTAATTGGCCTGCCACGCGGCGTCGCCCCAAACGTATTCTGTAATCGGATCGGACGGCGAGGTTTGATCGAATTCCGCTAGCGCGCGCGCAGCATCGCCGCGTGCCAGCGCGGAACGCGCCTGCGCGAGCGCAAGACGATTCAGCTCCGAATATTGCTGCGCGCGGCTCAAGCTCGCGTCGGCTTCTAGCAGAGCGCGCGCCCGGTCGGGTGAATCGTCCGGCAAGGCGACGGCGCGCGCTAGGGAGGCATTGGCCGAATTCAGGAGCCAGGCGCTCGCGATTTGCGGAAAAATAAACGCGCCGAACACCAGCGCGGCAATCAGGGAAAATATCAAGAGTAGGGAACGGACAGACATCTCAGGGCTTTCGAGTCACATACTCTGCGGCGAACGCGCCGAGGATTCCTATCAGCAAACCTAATCCCGCGGCGACGGCGATGTTCTGCGCCCATTTGGGCGACACGGGTTCGGTCGGCACGGGTGCGGCAATCGTCGTCGGTTTCAAGGCGCTGGCCGCCAAAATCGCCGCGCGTCCGAAATCGCGCGCAAAATCGTTATAGACCGCTTCGGCGTTGTCGCGGGCGCGGAGCAGGCGCGCGAGCTCGAGGTTTTTCTCGGTGGAGAAAAATGAGGCCGCCCGCAGCTTGGCGAGATTGTAATCGCCGAGCGCGTTGTCTTGCGAGAATTTCACGAGCGCCTGCTCGGCCGCGTCAAGTTTTTGCTGCGCGGCATCCACCTCGTCCGAACCCGGCGATAGAATCTGCGCGATGCGCGCCGCGCCGGCTCGCGCCCACGTATTCGCCGTCTGTGCCGCGACATTTGGATCGTCGCTCGTCGCCGCAATCTCGATCAACGATTTGTCGCCGACATTCGCCGAAATCGAGACGGGCGCTTGCGGCGCAACGGCGCTGACCACCTCCGCGCTTTTCAGCAGCGCGACATAGTACGCCGGGGTGTACGCGGTCGGCAGACGGCGCGGGGAATCAACCATCAGGTAATAAGGCGGGACTTGGTTCGCGGTCGGAATCGAGAGCGTGGCCGGGGCCAGCACGATGGTCGCGGTCGCCGCGTAGACCGGCTTGACGATGAGGCCGACCAACACCGCGGCGACGATCGCGAGGGCCGGCATCGCAAGGACTAGCTTCCAGCGGCGAATCACAACCGTCAGGTAATCGCGGAGGTCTGAATCGGTCGAAAGGCGGGTCATGGACAAACTTGGAAAGCCACGGTCGGACTCCCGCTGCCATCCGGCTTGGAGAACTCAGTCGTCTGATTGCTCTCCCTGTCATGCCAGGCGACCCGCGCGACGAACGGTTCGCACGGGCCGGGGCCGCGAATCGCCCAATCGGCGGGCGCGGGCAATTCAAAAGTGCCGGGCGGAAAGTCGTTTGGAATTTTCGAGGTTTCACCCATCGGTCGGCGCTCTTCGGGACGATAGACATACACGAACCAACGGTACTGGGCTAATTTGCCCGTCGAGTTCAGAAAGGTCACGTAAAAGGTCGGCGGCGCGCCGCGCTTGGGTTCAGCCGGGTCCATGCGAATGGACAGCGCCCAAACTCCGGGCGGCGCGGTCACCGTCGGCGTGCGCGGCGGTACGGTCGGCGGGCGACGCGTCGCGGTGGCTTCGGCGGTTGGACTGAGCGTAGGGAGGGGAATGGTAAGCGTCGGCGCGGAGGTTGGATCCGCGAGCGGCCCGGTCGGGACCGGCGACGCCGCGGCCGAAGAGATCGCGACGGAAACCGAAACGAACGCAGGATCGCTGGCGGTGCCCGACGCGTTGAAGGCGCGGACGCTAAGCGTATGCGCGCCAGGGCTGGCCTTCCATTTCTGAATCAGCGTGAACGAAGCTTGCCCCTGCGGAACAGGAGGAGCATCAGTGCGAACGACGGATCCATCTACCGCCAGCTCGACCCGCACGATACCGTTCTGATCTTTCGCCGTGGATTGGATGATAACTTCCTCACCTTCGCGAAACACGCTGCCGTTCGCCGGCGATTGAATCGTGACGGTTGGCTTGCCGCCGAGCGTGCTGGCGAGAAAAGGCACATCGCAAGCCAGCACGCCCAAGCTGACGAGGATCATCACGAACGCAAATGTCCGAAACACGCGGGTGTCCATGCTGTCTCCTATGACCGATAACTCCCCCGAAACTGAATGATCGTCGTGGGCCGGACGGCAACCATTCAGGGCCTACTGCCGGGGAAATATAGCATACAAAGCCGACGTGAGCAAATTTAAAGAGCAAGACCCGAAGGGTTTTCAGAAACCCTTCGGGTCTTTATCATTCTTCCATCTTGCGCCGCTCTTCGGCTCGCAACTCTCGGCGCAAGAGCTTGCCGACTTTGGACTTGGGCAACATGTCGCGAAACTCGATGTAATGCGGCAGTTCGTAAGGCGCCAGGCGTTCGCGGCACCACGCGGTCAGATCGTACGCGCTGACGCCTTTCACATCTTCCTTGAGGACGACGAACGCTTTGATGCGCTCGCCGACGTTCAGATCGGGAATGCCGACGACACACGATGCGACCACGGCGGAATGCTCCTGCAGCACGGCCTCGATGCGCGACGCGGCAACGCGATAGCCCTTGTGCTTGATCACGTCTACAGACCGGTCCTCGAAAAAGAGCCAGCCATCCTTGTCCATGCGGACAATGTCGCCGGTCTTGTACCAGAGGTTGCCGTCCACCTTGAGAAAGCATCTCTCGGATTCTTCCGGCTTGTTCCAGTACGCGCCGACCATGTGCTCGGACGAGACCAGGAGTTCGCCCGACTCGCACTCGGCGACTGCTTCGAGGGTATCGGGGTTGACGATTCTAATTTTTTGGAACGGGACAAGTTTGCCCGCTGTTCCTTCGGGGAACGGCTGGCCCGCGGGCGTGAGGGAAACGCCGCCGCACGTTTCGGTTGCGCCGTATCCTTGATAGATCGGCTTGCCGAACCTTTTTTGCCAGCGGTTGCCGATTTCGACGGGCAGGACATCGCCGCCGGAAAAGCAATATTTGAGCGAATCGAGTTTGTATTGGTCGAGCCGGTCGTGCTCCAAGATCATCCGGTACATCGTCGGCACACCAAAGAAGGTCGTCGCGCGATAGCGCTGGATGTGATCGAACATCGCGTCGAGATTGATGCGCGGCAGCAGAATCACCGAATCGCCGTGCAGCAACGCGCCCAAGCCGACCGCCTGGCCGAGGATGTGGTAGAGCGGCGCGCCTTGAATCAGCATGTCGTGCGCATTGGGGATCAGCCGTGCTCGCGATTTACGCTGCTCCGTCATTGCTTCGAGAAAGAGCGTGTGCGAAATGGGTACGCCTTTGGGATGTCCGGTGGTGCCGCCGGTGTAGAGAATTTCGGCGGTTTCTAGTGGCGGTTGGAAACCGCGCCTACCCAACGCCAAGTCGGCCCCCCGCTCCGCTTCGCTTCGGGGGCTATAGTCCGCCGACTCCAATCCAGCCGACGGAGGTCGGCTTTGCCGTGAGTTGCCGCGACTTGAGTCGCCCGCCTTGAGCAACTGCCCAAATGTGACCGTATTCTCGCCAAGCTGGAATTTACCTTCGGGCACCTTTTTCAGCGCCTTGCCGAGGAGTCGTTTCCAAAGCGGCAGAACCTCGATCATGGTTGTGACGACGACGCGCTTTAGTTTCGTTTCGGAGAGGATGCGGGTGACGTAGCCAAAGTTCGTGTCGAGGCAAAAGATGGTTTCCGCGCCGCTGTCGTTCGCGATGTATTGCAGGTCGCTCGGCGCGTAGAATGGCGTGACCGGAACCGCAACCGCGCCCATCTTTTGCAGAGCCAGCCACGCGATGATCCATTGGGGCAGGTTCGGTAAAAAGATGATCGCCTTGTCGCCTTGTTTCATTCCAAGCGCCGCCAGCGAATCCGCGGCATTACCGACCGATTCCGCCAGATGCGAATAGGTGTATTCCTTGCCTAAATAGATCAGGCAAGTCTTGTTGCCGAACTGCTTGGCCGCTTGCTCAAAAACGCTGTAGATGGACTCCAAGCCAACTCCTCCAGACGGCACGCGTCAAACCGTGCGAACTTGTTTCACCCTCGGGACAACTGTGACTTGAATCATCACTTCGCCATATCCCAAGCACTCAACTCCAACGTCTAGACATCTCACTTGGCGCATAAAGTGAAAGTCATTCGGTTCGTGGCCCTCACTCAGCCGCTCATTGATCAGCGCAACCGGAATGGTTAATTGGGATATGAGGTAGACACACATTCTTTGCGGACAATGTTTCGTTATGAAATTGCCGTCAATGTCGAGAATGAGTTTTTGTCCAACGATGTGTCCCGCATTGCAATGTCGGGCGTTGATCACCTCGGCTTGAATCGAATACCGCGCGGCGACCTGAGAGAGCCGTCTGACGTGGCGCGTTCGATGGCCCTTCTCCTGGAACATTTCGATTTCCTGATCGGTGTACCCAACGCGCTTGCCGTACCGCTCGATAATTTCTTCGCTCACACCGCTCTCCCCAGAGCTTTCCGCGAATCTCGCGAATCGTCGCTAATTTTTCCTTTTCTATTCGTGTAGATTCGCGAGATTCGCGGATCACATCCCAAAATACGCTGACTTGACTTCCGGGTTGTCCATCAATTCCTTGCCGGTGCCGGTGACGATGAGCGTGCCATTCTCCATCACGTAGCCACGGTCAATGATCGGAAAGATCGGCCGGGCGTATTGCTCCGTGACGAGAATCGTAATGCCTTGCTTGCGAATATCGGTCATCGCGCGGACGATGTCGGCCTGCATCGCGGGACTGAGGCCGAGGAGCGGCTCGTCGAGCAGGAGGAGACGCGGGCGCGCGACCAGCGCCATGCCGATCGCGAGCATCTGTTGCTCGCCGCCGCTGAGCAGGCCGGCTTTGCGCCGTTTGAGCCGGAGCAGGTGCGGGAAGAATTCGTAGACGCGCCGGACGCTTTCTTTGACCTCGCTCGGTTTGTGAAGGTATCCGCTGATCTTGAGATTCTCTTCGACATGGCTATCCCGGAAAACGGGATGCCGCTCGCGGCACAGGACGATGCCCTTGCGGACGCGGTCGCTCGGCTTGGCCTCGAGTATTTCCTCGCCCTCGAATTTCAACTCGCCATGCACGGTGATGCGCTCGCCGCCCTTGCGCTCTTCCTTGATTTTCAAATCGAGCGTCAGGCCCGCAATCGTGTTCATCAGCGTGGTCTTGCCCGCGCTGTTCGAGCCGAACAGCCCGACGATCTCGCCCTTGCGAACGTCGAGACTGAGACTGTTTAGCGCCAGCGCGTTCTCGTAGAAAACGGTAAGCCCTTTGACCTCAAGCATCGGCGGCCACCTCCGTGCCGAGGTATGCCTTCTTGACCACGTCCAGCTCGACGACCTCGGACGGGGCCCCCTCGGCGATCTTTTCGCCGAAGTTCATCACGATCACTTTTTTGACGATGCGGAACAATTCGCGCAGGCGGTGCTCGACCATGACGAGGGTCGTGCCGCGGTCGCGAATCCGTTCGATGAGGGGCAAGATGCTGGCGACTTCGGACATGCTCATGCCGGAGAACAACTCATCGAGAATGATCACGTCCGGCTCGAGCGCGAGACAGCGCGCAAGCTCCAAGCGCTTCAAATAACCGTGCGGCAAACTGCTCGCGACCTTGTACGGGACGTTGGAGTCGCGTTCGAAGCCGACCTCTTCCAACAAGTGAATCGCGACCTCGTCGCGGTTGCCGTATTTGCCGCCCTTGATCTTGCGGACGCGCGGCGAAAAGAGCGGGATGATGAGATTCTTGTAACCGGGCAGATTGTAGAACGGCTTGACCATTTGAAAGCTGCGCGCGATACCCAAGTCCACGCGCGCGTAAGGCATCAAGTTCGTAATGTCCTTGCCGCGGAAAAAGACGCGCCCCGAAGTGGGCGGCACAAAGCCGGTGATGAGGTTGACCAGCGTCGTCTTGCCCGAGCCGTTCGGCCCGATGATGCCGAGCGCTTCGCCCTCGCGCAGCTCAAAACTCACATTGTACACCGCGCCGACGCCGCCAAAACGCTTATTCAAGTGGTCCACGCGCAAGATGGGATAGGGAATCATTTCTCACCTTCCAACGAGACGCGCCGTTCGAATTGATGGTACTTGCGCTGGAGAAAGTGAAAAATGCCTTCCGGCACGCCGACGACAAAGACGACGAGAATGACGCTGTAAATCACGACGCGCAGTGTGCCAAAATCGCGCAGGAACTCGGACAGGGGCACGATGATGAATGCGCCGATCAGCGCGCCTGCAAATGTGCCGACGCCGCCGATAATCGCGCTGGTCAAGGGCAAGATCGAATAGTCGGTCGCGAACGCGGGCATGCCGACGAACTGGTGCTGGTGCGTCATGAACGCGCCCGCAAACGTCGCCGGGAGACCCGCGATAAAGACCGCTTGCGCCTTGTACCAGTAAATGTTGATACCCGCCGCCATGACCGACCGGTCGCTGTCGCGAATGCCTTTGAGCACCAGACCATAATCCTCGTTGGTCAGCCGCCGAAAACCAAAGAACGCGACGAACACCACCGTGATCGCGACGTACAGCACGACGATAATGTCGGGCAGCGGATCGAGGCCGCTCATTCCGTCCGTCCCGCCGAGGATTTTAGTCGCCTCGACGACGCGCATAAAGAGGAGCGGCAGAGTCAAGGTGATGAGCGCAAAGTAAATTCCACGCAGCCGCAAGACGGGATACAGAATGACCGCGCAGACGAGCGCACCGAGGATGGTCGCGGTCGGAATCGTAAAGAGGGGCGACCAATGCAGGTTCTTGTTGAGGAAACCGGCGATGTAACCGCCCACGCCGAAGAACATCGCTTGTCCCAGCGAGACCAGCCCGACCGAGGCGAGCAAATCCCACGAAAGCGCGAGGAGCGCGATCGAGCACGTGATCAAAACGACCTGGAGCCAGTAAAGCCCGACGACGTCGCGGAGCAGCGGAAATACGAGCAGCCCGCCGATCAGCAGGACGCGCGGCCCGAGCAAGTAGAGCAGCTCGCGATGCGACGCGAGCGCGAAAATATCATCCGACCGCGCCTTAATGCCGCGGTCGAGGCGTTCGATGCGAAAGGCATTAGCCATGCTACACTCGCTCTTCCAACTCTTTGAACTTGCCGAGCAGGCCCGAGGGCTTGACCGCCAGCACGAGGACAATCGCCGCGAGGTAAACGACCATTTGCCACTGCGGGCCCCAAACGGTCGAGGCGATCACTTGCGAATAGCCCAGAATCAAGCCGGCGATGATGAGGCCGACCGTGCTCTCCAGCCCACCGAGTACCGAAACCGCGACCGCGATCAACAACACTTCGTAGCCCAGATTGATCGAGATAATGCCGAGCGGCAGAATCGTCAGCGCCGCCACCGCGGTCAACGCCGCGCCCAGAGCCACGCTGAACATCGCGGCCCAATCCGATTCGATGCCCAGCGTCAGCGCGGTGTGTTCGTCTTGCGCGATGCCGCGCAGCGCCAACCCGGTCTTGGTGTGGTGCGTGAAGAGCCAGAGCAGAACCGCCAAATAGCGGAACGACTCGAGAATGGCCACGCCGACCGCAAACGTCGAGATCACTTCGGAAAGCTCGGTGCCGCGGACGCGGAGCAAAATAAACTGATAGATGAGCGCGCCCAAGACGCCGGTGGCGATGACGGCCATGACCATGGCGACGCCGTACGGCAGGCCCAGCTTGTTCAGAATCAGCCAAGCGACAAATCCGGAAAGCAGATACAATCCGCCGTGCGCGAAATTCGCGACCTTGCTGAGGCCAAACGTGAGACTAAAGCCGAGCGCGGTGAGGATCAAGACGACGCTATTGACCAGACCGTAGACCAGCAAACTGACGATCATGAATGCGACCTCTGCATGTTATCCGCGAATCGCGCGAATCCGTCTGTCATTGCGAACAACGCTCACAATGACATGTGCGAGATTCGCGCGATTCGCGGACAAGGGAGGGCGATCGTGGACCGGTCACCCTCCCAAAGGATTCCGCAAAGCGTACCCGTGCCTTACTTGGGCACCGCTGGCACTTGAATCTTGGCTTCCGCCGCGATGGCCGGGAAGACCGGGACGCGTACGCCGGGCTTGACCCACTGGAACGCGGCGCCGACAGCCGTCGTTTTGGGATCGAGGCCATAGACGACCTGGTGATCTTTGCCGAACTTGATGTGGCCGATCACGCCGTCCATTTCGACTTGTTCCAATGCCTCAACCAACTTGTCGCCGTCCAACGTTCCGGCTTTTTCGATGGCTTTCGCCAGCACGTAGACGCTGTCGTACGAGGGGCCGGGGCCGTGGCCGCTCATTTTCGCGCGCGCTTCTTCGCCGTACTTTTTGGCAAAGTTGTCGTTGTAGGCCACGGAGGCGGGCACGGCTTTCATCGGCAGTGGGCCGATCTCGAAGATAAAGTTGACCATGCCTTCCACTTCGCCGTCAAAGGTCTTCCACGCGGTGCCGGGCGCGACCGGACTGACGAACCCCATCAGCAACGACGGGACTTGCATCGCCCTGGCTTGCTTGATCAAGACACCCGCTTGGGGCATGTCAAAGATGGGTACGATCACATCCGCTTTGCCGTCCTTGGCTTTGGTCAGCGAGGTCGCAAACTCGGAGGCGCCGACCGGGTAGGAATCGTGCCCCAGGACGGTCCAACCGTTGTTCTTGAACCAGGTCTCGACGCCGCCGCCGGTGCCCTTGGCCCACGCGACGTCCTGGTCAATGATGTATGCTTTTTTGTAACCGAACTCTTTGCCCATAAAGCCCAGCGTCTCGGTGAGGTACATGACGAGGTAGGTCGAGTTCAAACCAAGCCGGAAAAAGTACTTGTACTTACTGTAATCGTTCGTGACGTTTTGCTGGAGCACGGGCGACATGCCGATCGTGGTCAAATACGGAATCTTGTACTTGCTCACGAGGTCCATCGAGGCGGGGAGCACTTCGGAGCGGAACGCGCCGACGACGATTGCATTCAGTTTCTTTTCGAGAATCAATTTCTCGACGGCTTGCAGCGCGTCGTTGACGGGAATGCCTGCTTCGGCTTCGCGGGTGTCAATGGATTCGACTTGGAAGGGACGCTTGGTGCCGCCGACGTTGACGCCACCTTTGGAATTGATTTCTTCAACCGCCATCTTGACGGAATTCAACGAGTCCGATCCCTCGATCGTGCCCAGCGCTGTCGGGACGCCGATAATGATTGGCTGTGCGGCGGGCACAGCCGTCGCGGCCGGTACGGCGGTCGCGGCAGGCGCAGCAGGCGCCGGCGCGCAGGCAGAGATTACGACGAGCGCCAAGACGAGGATCGCCCCCATGACGATTGCACGTTTCACGTTACCTCCTTGTAAGAAACAATTTTTCACCAGTAAATTATAAGAGACGACGGGAACAGCGTCTACTACCCGCAGGAGTAGTCTTTTACCCTACCAATTCTTCCAACGCGGTAGGGCAAATGGGCGTTCGTAGTGGGGCACGTAGCGAAGCGGAGTGCCGTCCTTCGCGCGCGGACGCGACTCCGCAAACAATCTCCGTCGCATACTACGAACATGGCCTACCGTAGCCGCTGCGCCAGCCGCGTGTTGCGCTGCGCGACCTTGTCGTTCTTGACGGCCATCGCAATCGC
This sequence comes from Chloroflexota bacterium, assembly GCA_016208315.1. GTDB lineage: Bacteria > Chloroflexota > Anaerolineae > UBA4142 > UBA4142 > JACQYF01. The sequence continues at coordinate 44,471 of JACQYF010000043.1, forward strand.
CTTTTGCGTGCCGACCAAGACGACGAGTTGCTTGGCGCGCGTGATGGCCGTGTAAAGCAAATTGCGCTGCAGCAACATATAGTGCTGAGTCAGAATCGGAATGACGGCGGCGCGATACTCGCTGCCCTGCGACTTGTGAACGCTCATGGCGAACGCGTGGACCAGTTCGTCCAGCTCGCCGAATTCGTACTCGACGCGCTCGCCGTCGAAACTCACGACGAGCATTTGATCCTCCGCATCCATCTCCACCACGCGCCCCAGATCGCCGTTGTAAACTTGCTTATTGTAATTGTTCCGCGTTTGCAGCACCTTGTCGCCGATCCGAAAAACGCGACTGCCGTGCCGCCATTCCTTCTTGCCCGGTTCGGCGGGATTGAGCGCGTCCTGTAACATGCGATTCAGTTCGCCCACGCCCGCCAAGCCGCGGTGCATTGGGCTGAGCACCTGAATATCTTCGATCCGATCCAAGCCGAATTTCTGCGGCATGCGCGTCTTGACGAGTTCGACCACGCGCAGCGCGGCGTGTTCCGGCTCGGTTTCGGGAAAGAGAAAGAAATCGTTCGCCGTTTTCGAGAAATACGGCATTTGCCCGCGATTCACGCGGTGCGCGTTTTCGATGATGAGACTGTCCTCGGATTGGCGAAAGATCACGTCGAGCGCGGTGACCGGTACGAACTGCGACGCGATCAGGTCCTTGAGCACGTTGCCCGCGCCGACCGACGGCAATTGATCCGGGTCGCCGATCAAGAGCACGTGCGACGTGATGTCAATCGCCTTGAGGAGCGCGTTCATCAGCAGCAGGTCAATCATCGAAAGTTCGTCCACGATGATGACGTCGGCGTCGAGCGGGTTGTCGCGGTCGCGCAGAAATTTGTTGCCTTCGAACGGCTTGAACTCGAGCAGGCGGTGCAGCGTCTGCGCCGATTCGCCGGTCGCTTCGCTCAAGCGTTTGGCCGCGCGTCCGGTCGGCGCGGCGAGTTTGAAGGTGTGGCGCTTGGCTTTCAGGAGTTGAATGAGGGCGCGCACGGTCGTCGTCTTGCCGGTTCCCGGGCCGCCGGTAAGGATCGAAATCTTTTCGGTGAGCGCGGTCTTGACCGCTTCCTGCTGTTTTGCCGTCAGCGCGATCTGGCTCTTGCTCGCCACCCATTCAAATGCCGCCGGCCATTCGACCGCGCGAAACTCCGCCACGCGGCTCTGCCCGCTCGCCTTGATCTGCCTGAGCCGATTTGCGACGCCGATCTCCGCGCGGTAGAACGGCGTCAAGTAGATTGCTTCGTCTTCGACAAATAACTCTTCGATCTTGGACAGCCGGCCAATGGCGTCTTCGATCAAGTTCTCCGCCGCGCCGAGGATGACGGCCGCGGAGCGCACGAGGTCCACGCGCCGCGCGAAGACGTGACCGTCGTCGCTGAACTGGCTCAGCACGTGCCGCACGCCCGCCTCGATGCGCGCGGGGTCGTCCGGTTGAATGCCAATCGCCCGCGCGATCTTGTCCGCGGTCAGAAAGCCGATGCCGAAAATATCGCGTGCCAGCCGGTAGGGTTCCTTTTGCACGACGTGGAGCGCACCGTCGCCGTACGCCTTGTAAATCTTGACGGCGAGCGCGGTGCTGACGCCGTGGCTTTGCAGAAAGAGCATCACCTCTTTGATCTGCTTTTGTTCCGCCCATCCCCGCGCAATGATCTCGATACGCTTGGGCCCCACCCCTTCCACTTGATGCAGCCGCGCGATGTCGTGCTCGACGACCTCGAGCGTTTCCAAGCCGAAATGCTTGACGATGCGTTCCGCCGTGACCGGCCCGATGCCTTTGATGAGTCCCGAGCCGAGGTATTTCTTCAAGCCCTGGATCGTGGCGGGAAGTTGGAGCGAAAAATGCTTGATCTCGAACTGGCGCCCGTGCTGGGGGTGATTGAGCCAGACGCCTTGCAGCAGCAGCGATTCGCCGACGCTCGCACCCATCAAGTTGCCGACGACGGTCACGACATTCTCCTTGCCTTCGGGCAAAAAGCGCGCGACCATATAGCCGTTCTCTTCGTTATAGAACGTCACGCGCTCGATGGTGCCGCGGAGCGTTTGCAGGGGCAGACTGGGAGCATTCACGGATGGGATTATAGCGCAGATGGTGGGGCAAGACAACCTTTCGTCAACGATGCCGTAAACCGTCGGCACCAGTCATTGCGAGCGGTTTTTGCGAAGCAATCGTCCCCTTCGCATCGGGCCTTGATTGCAATGGAGAAGATTGCTTCGCAAAAAACGCTCGCAATGACACGCCACCGCGTCGTTTCTCATTGCTTGACGCCTTGCGTCCAATGCATACAATATCCGCGAAGCGCGGGAATCCACACAAATCTCTTTCGCGATGATTCGCGTAGATTCGCGTACAAAATCTAGGAGCAATCCCACAGTGACGCAGACAGTAATCGGCTATTTCATTTCGCCGCACGGGTTTGGGCATGCGGCGCGCGCGGCCGCGGTGATGCACGCGATGGAACGGGACGTTCGATTCGAAATCTTTACGCGCGTGCCGCGCTGGTTTTTCGAGGATTCGCTCGCCGCGGATTTTGGCTATCACTCGGTCTTGACCGATGTGGGTTTGGCGCAGGAGACGTCGCTGCGCGAGGATATGGCGCTCACACTCGAGCGGCTGGAAGATTTTTTTCCATTTCGCCCCGAGCGCGTCGGACAGCTGGCCGAACAGGTCAAGCGGTTACGGTGCGCGTGCATCGTCTGCGATATTGCGCCGCTCGGCATTGCGGTGGCACACGCGGCCGGCATCCCGTCCATCCTCGTCGAGAATTTCACGTGGGATTGGATTTACGCGGGCTATGTTGCGGAAGAACCGCGGCTGGCCCTACACATTGACTACTTGCGCGCTGTCTTTAGCCAGGCGGATTACCACGTCCAGACCGAGCCGGTGTGCGAGTATCGCAGCGCGACTCTTGTGACGCGTCCCGTGAGCCGCCCCATCCGAACGTCCGCGGCGGCGATTCGAGCGCGACTAGGCATACCGGCTCAGGCGCGGGCGGTATTGATCACAATGGGGGGCATTCCCGCGCAGCACGCGTTCCTCGACCGGTTGGAACGCGTGGCAGACGTCTTCTTTGTGATTCCCGGTTCAGGCGACACGCAGAAAAGGCGCCGCAATGTCGTCTTCTTGCCCCACCACTCGAATTTCTTTCACCCCGACCTGTTGAACGCGTGCGATGCCGTGATTGGCAAGTGCGGTTACAGCACCGTCGCTGAAGCATACCACGCGGGCATTCCCTTTGGCTATGTACCGCGCGCGCGTTTTCGCGAATCGGCGGTGATGGGCGCTTTTATCGAAAAGGAAATGCGCGGGTTTGAGATTCCCGAGGTGGAGTTTCAGAATGGGAACTGGCTCAGCGCCTTGCCGGACCTCTTGGCGTTGCCCCGGATCGCGCGCGCGGAACCCAACGGCGCAACCCAGGTCGCGCAGTTCGTCGCCGGCTTGCTCCAGTAGCCAAAAGTCACATTGACATCGCCGGAGCGTGAGTGTTAGACTGGGAGCAACTCCGCCATAGGCGATCTGTATTGAACACCCTCAATCGCTCCTCCCATTGGCTTGCTCTCGGTCTGACCATCGGCACACTGGTCCTGTTGGTCGTTCTCGCAACAGGCGAGTCCACATGGGCGGAGCCGAACGCGCAAGGGACCGTGCCGCCACCCCCGTACTTCCTCTACTTGCCCATTGTCTTGAAGAATGCCTCACCACCTCCAATACCGCCGAGCGCCAATGGCTTTTGGGTCGCGGCGCCCAATGGCCTTGTCTCGGCGCTCGACCACCTCTTTGTCGCCAGCAAGACGAGCAACCGCGTCGCCATTTGGGATGAAAACGCGCCGGGGATTGTCAAATGGGTCGGCGTAGGGTCGCAACCGTGGGGAGTTGGATTCGTGAACGGGCGCGTCTTTGTCGCGAATTTCGGCAGTGCGACCGTCTCGGTCATTGATGCCGTTACACTGAACAAGGTGACGGACGTTAATCTCGCCAGCGCGTGCGCGGGCAGTCCGGCCAATATCGCGGTCAGTCCACTCACGTCCCGAGTTTACGTGGCAATGTACGGCATCGGGCGCGTGGCCGTGATCAGCGCGCTTGATAACTCGCTGATCGAGTGCATTGCGACGAACAAGCTCGGCACGTTTGGCGTAGCCGTCAACTGGATCACGAACGAACTGTACGTGACCAGCCGCGATGCGATGAACCTGCAAGTTTGGAACATCGGAGCGACGCCCGCGACTCTAGCGCAGGATTGGGATTTGGGCGGCTCGCCGTATTCCGTGCAATGGAACCCCAACAACAACCAGGTCTATTTCACCGTGGCATTCGATCCGCCGGACTATGCCCTGGCCAACAACGTGTACTCGTTCGATCCGGCCAGCGGGCTGCCTCCTGCGATCTTTACGATCGTGGGCAATACGGACGATGGCGGCGCGATTGTCGTAAGCCAAGCGACCGGCAATCTGTACATCGCGGCGACCGCGGACAATCAACTGTGGGTGATCAACCCGACGACGTACGCGTTTCAAACGATCGCGATGCCCGACCCGCTGCCCATCGCCGAAAACGTGGGGCTGGGCCGAATGTATATCGGCAATCGCAGCGCGGGTTGGGTAAATATCCAATCCAACGCGATCAATCCGTAAATAGAGTTTTCGACAATGGAGCGACCCTGTGTGACACTTACACAGGGTCGCTTTCCTTTACTTGTTTGCCATCGCCGTGGGTGTCCTGGATGGCGTTGGCGACAGCGTCGGCGTGGCGATTGGCGGTGAGGTGGCCGTCCGCGTGCTCGTCGGCGTTGCTGTTCGAGTTCGAGTGGCTGTCGCCGTTCCGGTTGGAACACGCGTTGGCGTTGTGGTAATAGCCGGACCGGCCAAAGTCGTCACCGTGCGCGTGGGCGTGGCCGTTACAGTGCGCGGGCGCGTGGGGGTCGCTATCGTGCGCGGCGACCGAGAGAGATTGAACGGGCCAGGACACTCTTCTATGATCCGCAGAGAGTGCGCTGGATTCTTGTGGCTCACGTAAAGGCGGCTATAGTTCTCCGACAAGCTCTCCAGCAAACCATACGGATGCGCGTCAATGTATTGGCTCGGCGTGGTCGTCCAGACGGTCGCATAGTTGTCGAGCGGATCGAGCGCGCGCAGGCGATTGTCCGCGGTCTCCGCCACGTAGATGTACGCCGAACACAAACTCTGGACCACAAAGCCGCCGTCGTCGGTGTTCCCCACCGAGACGATCGTCTCGTTCGATAACTCGCCGGTCCATTCGACATCGTAGATATACAGCTTGTTCGGAACGATCTCGCGATTTGCGCCGGTACCCTCGAAGAAACCCACGGTTACAAAAAGCTTGCGGAACACTTCGTTGAACCCAACGTAGAACGGGCTGCCTCCGTTGCCATTGCTATAGTCCCGCACGCGGGTCGCGTTGTTGGTATAGCCGTCAATGCGCCACAGGTCGAAGCCGTCGCGATTGCCCGCAAAGATCGAGTTTGTGCCCGTATCCACGGCGAGGCCGAAGGTGCCGCCAAACGTTCCCGACGCAACGGGCACGCAGCTTACGAGCGCATCCGTAAACGCACTGATTACGGCGACCCTCGCGCCCGAGTGCAGCGCGACATAGACCATCCCGGTGCCAGGATTCGTTGCGAGGTGCGTCGGTTCGCCGCCGCACGACGAGAGTGAGATGTCGGGCAGGCGGACGAGATCGCCGGCGCGAATCACGCTGACCGAGTTGCCGGAGAAATTCGCGATGTACACTTTGCCGTTCGCCATGCCGATACCGAACGGGCCGCGCCCCACGCCGATCTTGCGCAACAACTCCGGACTGGTCGCGAGCGTGCTTTCGCGAAAGACATCTACCGTGCTGTCGCCATTGCTGACGAGGAAGAGTTGATCGCGTTCAGGGTCGGACAACATGCCCTTGGGATCAATCATCAGCCGCGTTTGCGTGGCCGTCGGCGTCCGGCTGGGAGTGGGCGTGATGGACGATGTCGGCGTGACGGATGAAGTAGGCGTCTGCGTCCGAGTTGACGTGCTCGTCGCCGTCGGCGTCGGCGTGTTCTGAGCCGCGCGAACGAGGAGCGGCAAGTAGAGATACGACGTGCTTGATTGATCGCCAAAGTCCACAAGCTTGGCCACGCCGAATTCCACCTCGGTGGACATCAGGTCCGGGCTGGTCGAACGGTAGCCGGCCGGATTCCGTTCTTCGACTGTATAGTTCCCCACCGGCAGATTGGTAAAGCAGTACGGTTGACTTGGAGTCGAGTTCCAGGCGGCGACCGCAACACTGCTTGCATTAGTCACGGTGATTTGCGCGCCGCTCAACCAGCCCTCTCCCGTTTCACGAATTCCGTTGCCATTCAGGTCGTTGAAGACCGTCACACAAATCGCGCCGACCGCGAGGATGGGCGTGTTGATCGTCGCGGTATTGTCGTTCGGATTCACGTCTGCCCCGTTCGCGCCGTCGTCGCCGATGACCACCGTGTTGGTCACTTGCGTGACCGAGGGTGGAATTGGGTTGTTGACCGTGACGATGAATTGCGCGCTGCCGCTCGCGCCGCCGCCCGCGAGCGCGCCGACGTTCCGCGAACAAGTGCTGCCGGCGCAATTCCAACCCATTCCGGTGAACGTGGTGTTGGGAGGAACAGTCTCGGTCAGCACGACGTTCGTCGCGCCGATATTGCCGGTGTTGGTATAGTTGATCGTGTAGATAAGCACACCGCCTGGCGACGGCGTGATGCTACTGTCGCTCTTGGTAACGCGCAGATCGGGCGCGAGTCCGGTGAGCGGCGCCAAGTCGGTCGCGGTGTTGTTCGACGGCGTTGCGTCCGAGCCGTGCGTGCCATCGTCGGCGATGGTCGCGGTGTTCGCGATCTGGGTCGTGCCCGCGGGCAATGGGTTGGAAATCGTCACGGTGAAAGTGACCGAGCCGGTCGCCCCACCCACAACCGAGCCGATGGAACGCGTGCAAGTGCTGCCCGCGCCGGCCCCTGAAGGACAGGTCCAGCCGGTTCCCGTATAGCGCGTGTTCGCAGGAACCGTTTCGGTGATGACGACGCCGGTCGCCGTGAGGTCGCCGGAATTGGTGTACACGAGCGTGTAGGTGAGCGTACCGTTGGGCGTGGTCGCTCCGGCGTGCGTCTTGCCGAGCGCCAAGTCGGGCGTCTCGACGACAATGGTTGGATCGCTCGCGGTGTTGTTGTTCGGATTTGGATCGCTCGTCGCGTTGGAGACCTCGGCAAGGTTGGTGCCACCGGGCGCGGCCGCTTGTGCGACGGCGACGTTCAGAATCAAAGTCGTGCTCGCGCCGACGCCGAGACCGGTTGCGCTGCTACAACTGATGATCTGGCCGTTTGGCAGACACGACCAACCCGCGCTATTCGAAATTGCCGTCAATCCGGTTGGCAGCGTGTCGGTGACGAGGATCGGCGCGGCGACCGCGGACGGTCCATTGTTCGTGACCGTGATCGTGTAACTGGCGTTGACGCCCACGGTAAAGTTGCCCGCGTGCGCTTTCGAGATCGCGAGATCGGCGGAAGGCGCGAGCGTATCGGTGTCAGTCGCGCTGTTGTTGCTCGCGATTGGATCGTTTATGCCGCTTGGCGCGGCGACGGTCGCGGTGTTCGCGAGTGAGCCGGTCGCCGTGGAGGAGACCGTTGCCGTAAGTAGATAGGTCGCCGTCCCGTTGACGAGGAGATTCGCGGTCGAGTTGATGCTCCCCATTCCGCTTGCGCTCGCGCAGCTCGAGCCGGCCGAAGCCGAGCACGTCCAAGTCGCGTTCGTCAGCGCGGCAGGTAGCGTATCGCTTACGCCCGCGCCCGCGACCGGAATCGGCCCGTGATTCGTGACGGTGATGGTGTACGTCAGCGACGCGCCGGGAATCGCGGTCGCCTGCCCATCGCTCTTGTCTATTTCGAGATCGGCATCTTGCAGCACCGGCGTCGTATCCATCGCGGAGTTGTCTCCGGGGTTGGCATCGGGGCCGGATGCATGGTCGTCGCCGATGATAGCCGAGTTGGAGATTTGGGTCGTGCCGGGCGGGACTGGGTTCGCGACTTGGACCGTGAAGGCGACCGAGCCGGTCGCCCCACCTTCAACGGAGCCGATGCTGCGCGTGCAAGTTCCACCGACGCAAGTCCAGCCCGTGCCCGCGTATGTCGTGTTCGCCGGAATAGTTTCGGTGATGACGACCCCCGTCACGGCGATGTTACCCGCGTTCGTGTACGCAAGCGTGTACGTGATCAAGCCGCCGGGCGTGACGGAAACGCCGCCATCGTTCTTGCTCATGCGAAGGTCTACCTGCGCGACGAGCGGGACGGCGTCGCTGTCGCTATTGTTCGCGAGATTCGCGTCCGCGCCGTTCGCGCCATCGTCGCCGATGGTCGCATTGTCGGCGATTTGCGTTGTGCCCGCGGGAACCGGATTCACAACCGTGACGACGAATTCAACACTCGCGCCACCGCCACCGCCCGCCACACTGCCAACATTGCGCGTGCAGACCGTACCCGCAACGCTGCCAGTCGGACAACTCCAACCGGCGCCGGTGAACGTCGAATTCGCCGGAACGGTTTCGGTGATCGTGACGTTGGTCGCGCCGATGTTGCCCGTGTTGCTGTACGCGAGCGTGAACGTGATGATGCCGCCCGGCGTGACTGACGCGGGAGTGTGAGTGATCGCGATGCCCAAATCAGGCGCGAGTCCGGTGAGCGAAGCGGTGTCGGTCGCGGTGTTGTTCGACGGCGTTGGATCGGGACCCTGCGCGCCATCGTCCGCGACCGAGGCCGTATTGACGATCTGCGTTGTGCCGGAGGGAACGGGGTTCGAGATCGTCACGGTGAAGGCGACCGAGCCGGTCGCCCCACCGCCAACCGAGCCGATGTTGCGCGGGCAGGTCGTGCCCGCGCCGCTCCCGCTCGGACAACTCCAACCCGAGCCGGTGTAGCGCGCATTTTGCGGAACGGTCTCGGTGATGACCACGCCGTTCGTCGCCACGGTGCCGACGTTGGTGTAGGTCAATGTGTACGTCAACACGCCGCCCGGGGTTGGAGTTCCGACGTGCGACTTGGCAAGTTGCAGATCGGGCAGGATGGCGACTGTCGTCGGATCGGTGGCGGAATTGTTGCCCGGATTCGGGTCAGCCGTTGGTCCAGAGACCACAACAGAGTTGGTGACGCCGGGCGCTGCGCCTTGTGCGACGCCGACGACGAGCGTAATCGTGCTGCTGGCGCTGGGCGCGAGGTTGCTCGGATTACTGCAACTAACCGTCTGTCCAATTGCGTTACAGGTCCAACCTGTGCCCGTGCCAGAGACGAATGTGAGACCAGATGGCAGCGTGTCGGTGACGAGGATCGTTCCTGCCGCGGTCGAAGGCCCAAGGTTCGTGACCGTGAGCGTGTAGGTTCCGTTTACGCCCACTGTGAAATTCCCCGCGTGCGTCTTGCCGATGGCGAGATCGGCGGAAGGGGTCAATGAATCCGTATCGCTCGCGGTGTTGTTGCTGCTATTCGGATCGGTCACGCCTGCGGGCGGGGCCACCGTTGCGACGTTCGTCAGCGTTCCCGTCGCGCTCGCCGAGACCGTGGCCGTCATTGTGAATGTCGCCGTGCCGCCGGCCAATAGGTTTACGGTCGTATTGATGCTGCCGCTGCCGCTGCCCCTCGCGCAGCTCGAACCGGGCGACGCCGCGCACGTCCAGCCAGCGCTCGTGATCGCCGCGGGCAGCGTGTCGCTGACGACCGCGCCGTTCGCCGCGCTGGGGCCGGCATTCGTGATGACGATGGTGTAGGTGATCTGCGTACCGGGCGTAACGCTCGACAAGCCGTCGTTCTTGGCGATCGCAAGATCGGCAACCGACGAAACAGTCGTGTCGGCGCTCGCGGTATTATTCGCGAGATTCGGATCGGTTGTCGCGCTCGTGATCGTCGCGGTGTTGGTGATCGTCCCGCCCGCGGAGGGCGCGGTCACCGTAACGGTGATTGCGCTGGTCGCACTCGCCGCGAACGCGGCGCGCGTGCAAGTGACAAGACCGGACGATTGGCCGCAGGCCCAGCCCGCACCGCCCGCCGAGCCATACGTCACGCCCGCGGGCAATGTATCGGTCACTGTAACGTTCGCCGCATCCGAGGGCCCGGTGTTGGTGACGTTCAAAGTGTAAGTGAGCGTCGCGCCCGCGTTCACCGGGCTGGGCGACGCGGTTTTGCCGATTGCCAAATCGGCCAGCGCGTTCGCGGTCGTGATTTCGGTATCGCTATTGTTCGACACGTTCGGATCGAATTCACTGGCCGCGACGATCACCGCGTTGATGAGCGAGCCAGCTTGCGTCGGCGTCACCACGATCGTCGTCGTGACGATTGCGCCATTCGCCATCGAGCCGAGGTTGCAGACGACGGTGCTCGAGCCGCCGCAACTGCCCTGGGTCGAAGAGATCGTCCCAACGGTTACGGTCGAGGGCAAGGTATCGGTCAGCGTGACCGACGTTGCGGCTGAGGGACCGTTGTTGCGCGTGACGAGCGTGTACGTCAGCGGCATTCCAACCGAAACCGGGTTGGGCGTCGCGTCCTTGGTCACTTGCAAATCGGCTGAAGCGGTCGTCGTGACGGCGGCCGTATTCGTGACCGGGTTGATGATCGTGTTGCTGGCGGTCGCGCTGACCGTGTTTGAAAAGACGCCGGTGACCGAACCAGTGTGCGCGCTGAAGGTGACGGTGACGCCACCGCCGGCTCCAATATCCCAGATACCCCACGCCGGCGTCGCGCTGCCCGCCGTTGGATTCTGCGTGCTCGTGCGACTGGCGTTGTCTTGGGTAACCGAGACGGTCGAGAGCAGAGTAAACCCAGACGGCAGCGTATCGGTGAGCACGACGCCGGTTGCCGCGCCGTCGCCGCTGTTGAGCGCGGCAATCGTGTACGTCACCGGCTGGCCCACCGGGACGGTGCTCGGCGAAACGGTTTTCGACAACGCGACTTGTGGAATCTCAACTTGAACGTCTTCGGCAATCGTCCGCAATGGATCGAAGACAAGGACAGACGCGGACGATGAAGTGGACCCGAAAAAGTTTTGATACGTCGCCGCGCCGACCGTGGGATTGATCTTGGCCGTGTACGTGATGACGAGAGTCGTACTGCCAGGAATCGTAAACGTGCCCCAGACCGGCTGCTCGCTGCCGATGGTCGGATCGGTCACTGGCGACCGGGCCGAAAAGCCAGAGACAGATACCGTATTACTGTAAGTGAAGCCGGGCGAAAGCGTGTCGGTCACCACGACGCCGGTGGCAGGAGATGCCGAGGTATTCTGGACCTGAAGCACATACGTGGCCTCGGTGCCGGTCAAAGTCTGAAGGACGAGGGGCGTCGTCGTGTATTTGCTGTCCAGCAAGCCGCCGACGCTCGTCGTCGCGTTCGCGCTCACGGGCGTGGTTTGTGCGCTGTCCAGCGTCGCCGTGTTGACGATAGAGCCAATCGCGGTCGGGAAAATGGTCACTTGCGCCAAGCCCGAATCGCCGGGCGCGAGGTCGGGCAAATTCCAAACCACATTGCCGCCGCTGGGCGCGCCGCCGAGCGTCGCGTTCACAAAAGAGGTCCCTGCGGGCAGAGCATCGGTCATGACGACACTCGTCGCGATGGCCGTGCCCGTGTTGGCGTAGCGCAAAGTGTAGGTGATGCTGCCGACGACGTTCTCACCCGACGACGCCGTGACCGCCGCGTCGAGCGTGATGGTGCTGCCGTTGATCGCGATGATCTGTCGCGATTGGCCCGCGATGTTGACGTACTGCTGAACGTTCAATTGCGCGGTCGTGTCCACCTGAATTGTGACGCCGTTCGCCGCGGCGGTGAGCCGCGCCGCGGGGTACGCGACGACCGCGGGCCCGGTCTTGCCAATCGTCAGAACCGGCGCGGCCGATGCCTGCGTGTTCGCGCTGCCCTGCTTGGTCGCCGCGTTGCTGGCGCTTGCCCAGACGGTGTTGCTGATCGGAGTGATTCCGGCAGGCAGGGGCAGATTGACGCGGGTCGAAAATTGCAGCGTGCGCGTCGCACCGCCGCCGAGCGTGGCAAATTGAAAACTCACGCGGTTGTTCGTCGCGTCGAATGAACCGGTATCGCCGTCCAGCGCGTCCGTTTGTGAGACGCTCTGATCATAGAGCGTGCCCGGCGCGTAGGTTGTGCTGGCCGGAATGAAATCCTCGACGTTCACATTCTGCGCGTTCCCGGAGCCGATATTCGACAATGAAAGCGTGTAGGTGACGAGGTCGCCCGGAGCGAGCGTGCCGGGGGGCGCGATGGTCTTGCTCACGCGCAGGTTCGGATTGGTGCTGATCGAAACGGTAACGACCTCGCTGCTGCGCGTGCCGGTCGTCTGCGCGTCGCTCACGGTCGCCTGATTGTCGTGCGTCGTAACGCCTGGGAATGGAACTCCCGATACCACCATTCGGAAGGTCACGCTCGCGGCCGCGGCGGGCGCGAGCGAGCCGATGTTGAGATTCAACGCGTTGCCGCTCAACGGATCGGGCGAAACCGGAGTGCCATTCAGCGTGGTGCTGTTGGCGACGTAAGTGAAATAGCCCGTGACCGGCAGAGGATCATTCACCGTTACGTTCGTGGCTGTGATGACGCCACTGTTGAGCACGGTCAGCGTGTAAGTGACCACGTCGCCGGGAATCAACAGCGTCTTGCTCGCCGCTTTACTGATCGTCGTGTTCGGGCGCAAAACCGCGGTGGTGATCGAGTCGTTCAGCGGAACGGTCTCGTTCGTAGTCAAAGTCACGAGATTGGTCAAGCTACTGATAGCCGGATCGAGCGGCTGGTTGACGGCGACCGTGATCGTCAACACGCCGCTGCCGCCGCCCGCGATGACGCCGGACGCTTGCCCCGTCGAGTTGACCGCAAAACGATACTGCTGCCCGGCGATGGCGACCGGCGTGGCGGGCGAGCCGTTCAGATTCGCGCTAACAAAAGTCGTGCCCGACGGCAGTGTATCGGTGATCAGCGAATTGGTCGCGTTCGTCGTGCCCGCGTTCGCGAACTTGATCGAATAGGTCAGCGTGCTGCCCGCTTGGGCCAGGAGACTCGAGACCTGTTTATCCAACACGACGTTGGCGGGCGCGGTCACGCAGAACACCGAGTTCGAATCGGCAAAGGTACTGGTGCCATGCCCGCTTTCACTGTCAACCACCCATCCATCAATTTGGAAAAGTAACCGATCGCCCCCATTGTTATTCTTGGAAGCCAGCTCATAAATCCACAAGAGGCGATGGCCGGGCTGGAGTTGCGCGCCGACGACCGGCGTTGCGGAGAAATTGAACTGGCCCGTGTCGTTGCCGCCGAACTCTTGCGTCCCCGAACCAATCATCGTGCGAATTCCAGATGCCGAGTCATAGTCATACACCGTGCCGCGCAAATAGATTCCCGAGCCGGGATGGCGATCAATGTAGATCGTGCTGTCAATACTGCTGGCGAAACTCACGGTACTGCGCGAAGGCGGGTCTTGATAAAATCGCAGGACTTCAGAAAAACCGCCGCCGTCAATCGTCGTGAAGAGAATGCCGGTGCCCGTCTGGCTGGGCAGCGGCGCGGTCGTATTCCCAATTCGCTGATCGGGAGGCGTGTCGTAGCCGACGTTTGTGGTGGTGTTGTGAAAGTAATAGGTGCGGCAAACGAGGCCGGTTTCGGTGATGCCAATCGTAAAGTCGTCGGACACGGGCGCGGTCTGCGCCGAAGAGAGGAACGCGGTGTTGACTGCGGGATTCGAGCGTGTAAAAGGGTTCGACGCTTGGAGGGTCAGTTGCACCAAACCCGACGCGCCCGCGCCCACGCTTGCAATATTCCAAGTGACGACGCCGCTGCTCAACGTTCCGCCGTTGGTGGCCGAGACGAAGGTGAATCCGCTCGGGACGGCGTCGGTAATGGTCACACTCGTCGCGGACGCATTGCCCGAGTTCGCGTACGAGATCGTAAACGTCGCCGACCCGCCCGGCGCGACCTGAGTTACGTTCGCGTCCTTTTGAATGCCGAGGGCGGGCCGCGGCGCGTTGACGTGCGTGGACGCGCTGGCGCTCGCGGGGCTGGTCTCGTTCGAGGTGATCGTCGCCGAGTTGACGAGCGGAATGGCGGCGGCGATGGGATAGGGATTGTCTACGGTCGCGCTAAAACTCACCGTGTACGGCCCGTCGCCCGACGCGATCGCGCCGACGTTCCAAGCGATCGTGCGCGTGCCCGCGTTGTAACTCCCGCCGTTCGCCGCGGAGACGAAGGTTAGGCCGGTCGGCAGCGCATCCGTAATGGTCACGCCGGTAACGTTAACCGGGGAATCGTTCGCGTACGTGAACGTGTACGTGATCGTATTGCCGGGATTCGCGCTCGAAACGTTCGCGGCTTTGGCAATGGTCAAGCGCGGCAAGCCCACGCCGACCTGGGCCGGATTGCTTTGCAGCAAGCCGATACTCGTATTCGCGGTCGCGGTGTTCGAATAGGTTCCGACCGTCGTCGCGGCGGTCGCGGTAAAAATCAAAGTACGCGCGCTGCCCGCGGGCACGGTCGCGGCCGGCGAGAAATTCCAGGTGACTAGATTGCCGTTGATCGTTGGGACAGGCGCACCGAGGGTGCTCGCGCCGCTCGTCGCAATGTACGTAAAACCCACCGGCAGCGTGTCGGTTATTGAGCTGACGGTGAGCGCGGTCGCTTCCGTGTTGTTGACGGTGAGCGTAAAGGTGACGAGTTGGCCGGTCGTCACGATGCTCGGACTCGCCGATTTCGAAAGCGAGGGCGGCGTGATCCCGCAGGTGTTTGTCGCCGATGCCGTCACGACGCCTGGGACGGGCGAGGGATTCGCAAACCACAACTCGTTGGGCGGCGGCGAGCCGAGCGCGGTCACTTGCGCGGCGGTCAAATAGGAATACGTGCGATGCGTCTTGCCGTCGGCGTTGATCGCCGCGAGGTCGGTGGCCTGCACGCCGATCAGGTATCGCCCCTGGACGAGACTCGCGTTGTTCCACGTCGCCGTCCATCTGCCGACCGGGTTGTTCGTCGTGCTTCCATTCGCGGCAAAGGTCCAAGCGTTGCCATCGTCCGCGACGCCATTGCCGTCGCGGTCGTAATAGTAATAGAAATCCACGGCGCTGACATTGGTCTGCCCCAGGTTACTCAGCGTGTCGCGCACCTGGGCGGTCAGCGTCGTCGGGCCGCAGCCGCTCGCGGTGATAGACTCGACGATGGGCTGCTGGATCGTTCCGGTGATGGGAATCAGGGGATCGCCGAATGGCCCCGGCTCGTCCACGTCCGCGATGTAATCGCCGTTGAGGACGACATCTTTTTGCAGCGGGTTCTGCAAGCTGTTCGCGGTCGTAAACAGCATCGAGATCGGCGTGTTCGCCGTGATCGCCGGCCCGCCGACCGCGCGCGCGTCGAGCATCGCGAGGGGTATCTGATAATCTACGAGATACTCGGTGCAGTTGCCCGTGGAAATATTTCGCGAGCGCGTGGTACCGTAATCCCAAACCGTCTCGTGGCTGCCGTTCGGCCAATCCGTCGTGGGATTGAGCGTATTCTGAAAATTGAGGATGCGGTTCGTGGCCTGGTCCACGAACGCGGTCGGATTGTGGTAGAGCTGATGGATGTCGGGGTCGTTCAGATAATCAATCGAGTGGCTGAGCGTATTGCTGTAAATGCTCACCAAACGGTCAACCGGCTTGGACGGCGAGCCGCTCGACCCATCGAGGTGGACCGCGAATTCGCGATAGCCATCGCCGTCAATATCAATCAGCACCGTCCATTGCGCCGACTTCCACGGATCGGACGAGCTGACCGCGCCGGCGCTCGGCCCGGTCCCGTAGGTATTCGCGATCTGCTCGACGCGCCAGCGAAAGAAAAGAACTTGATTCGGCGCATCATAGGTCCAGAAAACGCTGGGCAGCGCTTGGTCGGTGCAGTTCGAACTGACATTCACATAGTTCTGGGGCGAGGTGCCGCCGTTCGAGGGATCCTGCGTGCGCTGGTCTTTGATGAGGTTGCCCTCTTTGGTATAACCGGTCCAAGCCACATCGCTCGGCCAGGCGACCGGGCTAAAATGCACGGCAGGGCCGGTCCCGCCGTTCCAATACGGCGGATTGGGGTCCGGATCGGCGCGGACTGGAATGGGAAATAGCAAGAGACCGCTCAGCAGGATGAGGAATAGTACCCATCCACGCGGAACCAAGCGGCAATCGGGCGCGCGCAGTGGAACATTCATGGCAATCCCCCCGCCATTGGCCGGACGGCGCGAGGTTAGGGCCAGCAAGTGACGAGTCCGTTGGCCGGCGGACCCGTAAACAAATGCCCGCTGGAGAATTGGGGCATTCCTCACTTTGACTGACCGCGCAGGTGGCACATAAATCGTGCCACTCTGATGATAATGTCTGATTCGATTTCATCAAATAGCGTGTTGGTACTAGCCACCCAAAAAATGAACGTGTTTTTGATTACAATTTCATTACAGCGGGCGTTACAAACGCCCGCCTCACGTAGGTTGAAACTCGGCAAACCGAGTTGGAGCAATCGGCGCAATCCGACAAAGCCATAATGAAGAGAGGCGGCTCGATGCCGCCTCTCCGCTTTTCAGGTGACTCAGTCCAGCCAGCAGTGCTTTGGCTCTTTGCCGTGCTTCAGCTCGCCATAGTGGTTACCGTGATCGCAGTGATATTTCTGGCCGGATTTGAGCACGAACAGGGCCCCGTTCACAAACGTGATCGCGTAATTCTGCGCGGTCGCGCCGCCGACAAAGATGGTGTACGTGCCCACCGGGCTTGCGGTCGTCGCATCGGTCCAAATCGTCACCGGCGTGTTCAGCACGCTCTCGTCTTGACCGAGCACAAAGCCGACGTAGGTGACGGTCAAGGGTGGATTCTCGGTTAGCAGCTTTTTGACCTGGTCATCCGCGATGATGGTGAGCGGCGCAGGCGTAACGTCAAGTGTCGCACCAACGTAGGCAAAGACGTATCGTCTGTCCGCGGCGCCGCTCGCCGTGATCGCATACGTGCCGACATCGCTGTACTCGGTCGCGTTCGTCGCGAGGGTTGCGAGCGTGTCGAGAACGCCTGCATGGTCGTCGAACAAAAAGCCCATGTACGTGGCGGTGAGCGTTGGGATGGCCGCGCCGTAGACCTTGGAGGCGTCATTGGCCGTGACGGTCAGCAGCACATTTCGATAATCCAAGTTCTCGATTCGCACATAGGTCACCGGCTGGCGACCGACTGCGAAAAACGCTGCGCTGTCTGCGGTGACCGGCAGCCCTTGAGCGTCAAAGATCAGCGTGTCGCCGGATGGATGGTCGCCGCCATCTACGTGCACCGTCATCGTGATGGACGGCGAAACGGCAAAGACATCATCGCCATCCGCGCCGCTCAGAGTCACGTTCACGGTAGAGTCGAGATACATGAGCGTCCCGTTGACATCCAGACTCGCATCGCCGAGTGCAAACAGGTCATCGCTGGAGGTTCCCTTCACAATCACGGGAACCGTAGTCGGATCAGACAGATTGCCCCTGAGGCGATTGTCGGCGGGATTGCCGGTCGCGGTGACATCCTCAATCGTGATGACGCCATTGTCCGTCGCCGCTACAAAACCCCGCCAGGCGTTGTCGCTAAAGGTGCTTTGGGCGACCGAAACACTCTCGCCGGTGCTGCGGAAGGTCGCGCCCCGACCTTGGACGGCGGTCGCGCCAAACCCGTTGCCAATCGCATTTACGTTAGAAACGGCGATTGATTTGTTGCTGACGACCGACGCTCCTTGATAGTAGTTCGAGTTAAAGGAGCTGTTGGAGATGGCGATGCTGCCGGTTCCGGTCACCGTCTGACCGACAGCGCATGAAATCTGGTTGGAACTCTTGCAGACCAGATTGTTGTTGAGAACGGCTCCAAACCCTTGATAGGCGCTAGGTGTGTTCAGACTCGGTGCCATGGCATTGCGGCTCGCCTCAACGTGGCTCAGCGCGATGTTTCCGACAGAGAAGACGCCCAGTCCGTTTTCGCCATTAGCATTGAAAGTGGATAGCCCTGTATTTGCCGTTACGATGACTGGAGCTGGTGAATTGGGGTATCCCCAAGTATTTACTAGCATCGCCCCAAACGACCCGCAGTTTGAACAAACCCAATTTGGATCGAAAACTCTCAGGATGTTGTTATCCGCATGGACATCGTTGAGCGTGATCGCGTTAGTAGAATTCACGGACAATCCCGTTCCGTAATTGCCCGCGAGAACGCTGTTCTCGACGAGCACCGTCCCAGTCCCAAAGGAATGCGTTGAACATGATGTCCCGCCATTGAGGCACAGGGGAGCATTGTTGACTGAAGCGCCTCCGCCGCCGCCAAACGGAACATTCGCGGAGTTGTACACCGTATTGTTCGTGGCTGAGATGCCGCGGAGCGTGATGTTGCCCGTGGAATCCACTTGCAGCCCAGTGCGATAATGACCGTCGAAAACGCTATTCTCGACCAGGATGCTGCCGATGCCTATCGCGTATACCGTACTAGTGACGGTGAGGCCCGAGGCAGAGGTATAGCCGTTGTTCAAGCGTGCACCCATATTACCGGTGATTACCACACTGTAGCTATTCAGCGCGACGTTATCCCTGGCTTGCGTATTGGTCACCGTAATGTCGCCGCGCGAGTATACGATCAAGCCATCCCGCGTGTTTCGCTCGAAAGTGCCATAGTTGACCGTGACGGGCGGTGGAGTGCTCGAGGAGTTGAAAGTGTTGTAGAGTTGCGCCCCAGGACTCCAACAGGTCACCCCGCAGGACGGATTATAATACGCCTGACCGTTGCCACTCGCCTCGACGTTGTTCACCGTGATCGCGCCCGTCGAATTGACCTGAAGCCCGATGCGATAGTTCCCATTGAACTCGCTGTTCTCGACGAACACATCTCCGCGGCCCCAAATGGCTTTGCCGGTTGGGCATACATTGTTGACCGTTCGCGCCGCGCAGGTATCCGCATTCAACAACCGTGCGCCTGCCGAGCCCCCCATCCGTGGCATGCCGTTGCCGTCGCGGACAATGTTATCGTTGACTTGCGTATCCCGCACAATGATGTCGCCGAGCGCCTCAATCCACAAGCCGCTGCCAGTGTTGTTACTTATAAAGTTCGGCTCATCTGGATCGCTGGCATACACCATCACAGTTGGCAATGGCGACGCGGATGGATTACCGCGATTGCTGGTCAGACGAACACCCTGCGCGTTGCAGTTCGTGCAATTTGGGTTAAAGTAAGTTAGGCCGTTCCCGATTACCTGAATGTCCCAGATCGTAATAGCGCCTGCGGAAGTGGCGTCGACGCCGCCGGAATAGTTGCCGTTGAAGACGCTCTCCGAGATTCGGATGCTGCCGCTGCCTTGGGTGTACGAGATGCAGCCACTTGAATCGCTCCGAAGGCATGGGTCGCCGTTATTCAGAGATGCCCCGGCCCCTCCGCCGATCACACGGCCGCTGCTGTCTCGCACGAGATTGTCATTCGCGCGAACGTGACTCACCACGATATCGCCTGCAGAGCCGATGCTCAGGCCGGATCCGGCATTACCGCTGAACGTGTTCTCTGACAAGCCAACAACGCCCACGAACACTGGCTTGGGAGTCGCTTCATTGCCGCGCGCATTATTGAGATTAGCTCCTTGCCACCAACCAGCGTAATTGATGCCACTTGGATCAAGGAATCCTTGACCGTTGCCGTTCGCCGTCACATCGGTTACTACGATCGCTTCCCGTGAACCGACGTTGAGTCCTTGGGCATAGTTGCCGTTAAAAATGCCTTGGTGCACCTCGATCGTGCCGGTTCCCAGAATCGTAAAGTCACACCCGCTCTGCGTGCTGCGCAAGCATTGTTCCTGATTGTATAGCCACACACCCGCACCTACCGGACCGTTGCCGTAAATGCGTCCGTGGTTATTATTCGCCTGAATGTTGCTGGCAACAATCGCGCCCAAGGAACTGACGGCTAGCCCGCCCACACCATTATTGTCGAATACGTTCCAACCGGTAATGTTGCGGGTCGTGATCGTGACTCCGGGATGCGACGCGGGATTGGGCCACATGTTGTTAAGAATGACACCCGCGCCGTCCTGACCGCTCCCGCTACCAAGATACGTGGGATCCAAGAACAAACGCCCGTTGTTTGTCGCAGTCAGGTCTTTCACTGTGATCGCGCCCGCGCTGTGCACATCCAAACCGGTATATCCATTTCCCTGAAAGGTGCTGGCAATAACCGTAACATCACCGCCAATTGCCGTATTATCGGCATAGTCCGAATCAGCGCAGCCGGATTCATTGCAGACTTGCAGCGTCGGATCAATCCAAATATAGTTCCTTATACTCACTCCGCGGTTATCGTTCGAGTTCGCGACTACAAGGTTCAGGATGACATGGCCGGCCGCATTGATACTCAATCCACTCCACGATCCATTCTGGTTGAATGCGCTATTATTGACCGTCACATTGCCCGCTCCGTGCGAACCATCTGGCCAAAGCTGATAGCCCAGAAAAGCGCCCACGCCTTGATTCTCGCTGGCTTGAACATTGGATAGACCGATCTCTTCCCATGCGCTGATACCCAGCCCGCCTCCGCCTCCATTATTGCCATTCCGGTTGAACGTGCTTGCGTGAGTGGTGTCTTGCGTAATTACGGTTACACTGCCGCGGCTGCTCGTCAAGATCGCGCCTTGTCCCGAATTGTCGTTGGCTTGCGAATCAATAACCGTGATGTCTTCGGCTGCATACACATTCAACCCCGACCACCAGTCCTGGCCCGAACCGCTATACACATTCCCGTCGAACTCGCTCAAGATAATCGTGACCTCACCAACGGCGTAGCAATAGCCAGGCCACGCGCCTTCGACCATGCAGTTTTGAAGGTGCGCCCCGTTGTAGAGATTGTTGTTGGCAGTCACGTGGTCCAACGCGATGCCGCCGTACGCACCAACGTCCAACCCCATTGCCCACTCGACGGTGCCCTGATTGCCGTCGAAGGAACTATGGCTGACGGTAACCGTGCCGCCGTAGCCATAAGCGTCGCCAGGGACCAGATCGTTGCAGCCGAACTCGTTGCACGTCCAGGGCGTTGGGTCGGCAAGCGCCATGCTCCACAACCTTGCGCCTACGCCGTAGTTGCCGTTCGCGACCACATCCGTGACGGTAATATCGCCGTTCGAATTCACCCACAGCCCGGTCTGCCAGTTGGGTCCTCCATTGCCATCGAAACTACTTTGCGACACTTGAATATTGCCGCTGCCACCAATCATTTGAGAGCAACCGAACGGATCGCCCATTATGCAGATGCCGCTATTGTTCAGCGTCGCGCCGCTGCCGCCGCCAATCACATTGCCGAATAGGTCTCGCACAATGTTGTCATTCGCTTGCGTATGGCTAACGAGGATATCGCCCAGCGAGTTGACCTGCAGCCCACCGCCCGTGTTGCCGTTAAACGTGTTCAAGCCGATTTGGGCATCAGCCACGCCGACGACGACCGATGGCGGGGTCGGCCAAGAACTGCGATTGTTGTTGAGCCGCGCGCCGACGTATTGGCAGCCCGGGCAAGGTGGATTGCCATATGCCAGACCGTTTCCGTCGCTGTGAACGTCCATGACGCTGATGCCGCCCGGCGTATCAGCCGAGAGTCCATCATTGTGGTTGCCGGCGAAGGTGCTGGAGCGAACCTCGACCGTCCCGGTTCCGTCACAGTACCAGCCGTTCCAAGAGCAATTGTTGAGCCACGCGCCCTGACCGCGGTTGTCGCTCGCGCTAATGCGGGTAACCA
>JACQYF010000204.1 GCA_016208315.1 Chloroflexota bacterium
ACCCAATCGCTGTTCTGATTGTCCCAATTGTACCCATGCGCGGCATACCAGCGATTCTCCCAGCACCAATCTGTGGTGCAATCGCCTTGCGTGTCATCCGGGTCGCCAGGTTTTTGCGGGGCGTGTCCACTTGGGTCCACGTAACTGACGGGATTATTCAACGCATAGGCGTAACGATTGAGGCTTTGTGGGTTGTAGAAGTCAGGAATAACCGTATCCGGCTGGATGAAGCGGCTAAGCGTACGCTCGTAATACCTTGCGCCGTAGTAGTGCAGTCCTGCTTCGTTGTCCCGCTTCTGCCCCGTGAACGTATAGTCCGTCGGCAGCGTGCCGGTAGTGCTCCGCACTGCGCCGTACGGATAGTACGTCTGCGTGCTCGCACTCGCACCGCTGGTGACGCTCGTGGAACCCAGGTGGTCACTGTGCAAGTACGTCACGCCGGCGCTTGTCCGCATCGCCACGCGCTGGCCGCCAAAGTAGTAGTATTTCGTTACCGCGCCGTTCGTCACCTCGTACCAGTTGCCTACATAGTACGTCGCACGCGCATTGTCGCTCTGCTCCGAGTAGTTGTCAAGATACGCTGTGCCGCGATAGATCCACGAATGAAAGCGCCAGGTCTTGCCGGCGGGCATGGCACGCGTGTAACCGCCGCTCGCGCCCGCCCCATCCCGCTCGCGCACCTCGATCCGAAAACCATTTACATCGTCCACCCGCAGCGTGAGCCGATACCAGGTGTTCAGTTTGACCGGGTTGATCAGGTCTTGCGGGTAGATCCACCAGCCATCGTTGTTGTACTGGACGTAGAGTTTGCTCTGTGCGGCGATGAGTGCCCATCGCGAGTAGACTCCCCCATCCGAAGATTCGAGTGCAAGATGAAGATAGGTCTCGGCCGAGTCTACCTTAAAGTCTATGCTCGCACTCTGGCCGTGCGTCAGACCGTATGCGTTGCGGTAAAAGTTGCCGTTCCAGTTCGCATCCGTGCCGGTGCTCTTGACGACGTTCTGCCCAGCGTCGTTGAACGGCACACTCTGGTAGCCACTCCAGCTCCAGAGCGCCGGGTTGGACGTGTCAAATGGGTCAGTCAGGGTCACGGACGCGGCGCTGTACTCGATCTTACGCACGCGCTGGCCGTCGCCGTCGTACAGGTAGGTCGTGGTGACGCCGCCGCGGATCACCTGACGCAGACGGTTCTCCGCATCGTACTGCAACGGGCCGGATGGACGCGCGGTCAGGTTCCCGTTCGCATCATAACTGACACTGTAACTACTACCCACTTGCGTGACCGCGTGCGGCTTTTTCGTGGTATCGTTGGGATCGTAGCGGTATGTGTAGTTGGTCGGTGTGCCATTATTCGTGGTCTGGATGATATTCCCAATCGCGTTGTACTGCCACCCTTGCGAGTACACGCCTGCAATGCTCGCGCTTGTCAGCCGGTCGAGGTCATCGTACCCAAAGGTGGACACCTCGCTACGCACCCAGTCGGTGATCTTCTTAACGTTGCCCACACCGTCATATTCGTAGGACAGATTTTGCAGACTGCCGCTGGTCGTCAACTGCGTGAGCCGCAGGTTGCGAGAATCGTAGATGTACGTCGTCGTCGTGGCGCCGTTGTTGAGTTTTAGCTGCGTGAGTTGATTCGCCGCGTTGTAGCTGTCATTGGTGGTCGCGGCGAACGTCCCGAGGGTAGCCAGCAGGCCCTGGTCGTTGTACGTTATCGGCACGGTTTCGCCGTCGGGGTAGATCATGGAGAGCGGGCGATTCATCGCATCGTACGTCCAACGCGTCACGTAGGCCGACGGCGCGCCGATAATTGTATTCGTCTGGGTGGTCACACGGCCGTGCCTGTCATAGGTCCATGCCGTGGTGCCCGACGGATCACTTAGCCCTGTTCTGCGGCCGATGCCGTTGGTCCCTTGGTCATAGGTGTTGGTGACCGTGTAGTTGTTTGGATCATTGGCACATTGGGAATTGGCGAATTGGTAATTCTGGCCTTTGAGCCGATTGAGTTCATCGTAGTACAAGCACGTCGTCTGGTTCTTGGCGTCGGTTTGCCGCGTCAAGTTGCCCGCGTTGTCGTAGCCATAACTCCACGTCCCCAGGTCGGGATCGGTCATGCTCGCCTTCCGCCCCAGCCAGTCGTAATTCATCGTCGTCTGGTTCCCCGCGGCGTCCGTGACTCGCCATAAGCGGTTCAGCACATCATAAATGTAAGTGGTGTTGTAGCTCACGCCTTGATTGCGTTCCGTGACCTGCGTGGTCCGCCCAAACGCGTCGGCGGTCAATTCGCGCCAATGCCCGTTCGCATCCGTGATGCGCGTCACGCGCCGATCATAGCCCGTAGTCTGTATGATGGTGGGGTCGGGGTTGATGGTCATTGTCTCCCGTCCCAGCGCATCATAGCGGTGCTCGGTGAAGGGCTGCCCCCAATTCGGCGCCTGGTACGTTCCCCCGCTTGCGGCGGCATAGTAGGGATTGGACACGCGCCCGGTCTGGCCGCGTGAATCGTACGCGGTGTTGACCAGAATGGTCTGGTTGTTCAATCCGCGGGCCTGCTGTTGAATCACACGCCCCAAACCATCGTAGAACCACCAGGCCGCTTGATACGTTGCGGTGCTATTCACGAGGCCCTCGTCGGCCCGCGCCTCGACTTGGACGAGCGAACGGGGATTGCCCAGGGCATATGTATAGCGCACCGTCGGGTTGGCGTGACCTTGCTGTAAGGGCAACCAAATCTTGGTCGTTCGCCCAAATCCGTCATACTCATAGGTGGTCACGGCGCTGTTCGGATCGGAGACCGTGACCGGCTTGCCCAGGCGATAGTTGTATTGCGTCACCGTCTGGAAGCTAAAGGGCGCCGGACGGGTCACCGCCACGGGAATGGTCGCGTAGATCGGATCGTACTGGATGGTCGTGGTATGGTTGAGCGCATCGGTGACACTCGTGCGATTGCCGTAGGTGTCGTACCCATAGGTGATCTGCAGAAAGAAGGCAGCATTGGGACTGGTCTTGACCTGCACTTGATACAAGGCGCCTTTCGTCGGCGCGGTTTCATACGGCAAGCCATCGTAACTATAGCGCGTTTCCTGCGTGAGAGTGGCGCCGCCGATGTACACCTGGTATGTTTTGAGCTTGTTGATGATACGCTGGGCATTTAGTGCGGTGCTCGGCGGATAGTACGTCTGGAGCGTGCGCCGATACAGCGTGGTGGCATCGCTGTATTCGTCGCTCCGGCTTAGGTTGCCGTAGCCATCATAATCGTACACCGTCTTGCTCGTGACCGGGCTGGCTTGCCCATCGTACAAATCATGCACCGTTTGGCTGAGGTAGACGAAATTGGATTGATCGCCGCTGGCGACGGTCGCCACCGGGATCGGCCGTGCGGCATAGGTGTTTTGCGCCTGGGTGAATTTGCTGCCATTCGCACCCAATTGTACCACCTTTTCCAGCCGGCCCTGATACACGTCGTCCTGCTTGAAATAGTGTTCCGTCTTGGCGCCGGTTGGATCGGTCACCGTCACTTGGGCGTGTCCCCGCGATACCGTGCCCGCAGCAAAGCGCCCCGCGGTGGAATTGCTCGGATGGTTGAGCGCTGCGCCGGTGTAGCCATAAGAATACGTTGCGGTATTGCCCTGTCCATCGGAGATGGAGCGGCCGGTGACCCGATAGTAGGTCGGATCCATCTCCAACCACGCATTATTCAGGATGACGATCGAGTTGTCCACATAGATGCGGATCGAGACTTGACTCGACGCATGATCCAACTTGAAATAGCCGCCCCAATCACAGCCGGGACACCACCAGGGGGTATCCCAGTCATGAATCAGTTTTTCTGACACGCCATCGTAGCCAACCAACTTGAAGCGCCCCTCCCCGCGGAAACCCGCGTGGAGCCGATAATAGATGCCGGGAATAAAACGAGGCGCCGTCAGCACCGCATACTGAATGCCGCTCGCGCCGATGTACATGGCGTTGTCCGCCATCGAGACATTGGCCGTGCCCGGCCCCCATTCGTTGGAACACGGATTCCACCCCTGACCGCTGCAGCCGGAAAAATCCCAGCCCTGGACGGCGCGGGCGGCCCAGTCAAACCGGATGTCCTCGTATGCGAAAGACACCGCCCCGCCTATGCCGTTCTGCACTTGCCACAGCCGGTTATTCTGGTAGGTAAAGACCTGGGCCGGGAGTGCGGTCGTCCCATCCGTGCCATATTGCGTAATACTCTTGAGCGTCAGCCGGCCATAGTTCGCGCCGCCGTGCCAGACGCCCGGAAAGGTCGAATAGTCGTGATCGAGGCGATACTTGCGCACCGCCCGCATCGTCGCGCCATCCGAGGTAGAGACGTTGATCCACTTGAGCCGCAAAGTCTGCATGGGCGCGCCGCATTGCGTATTCGTGGTGATCGCGGCGTGATCGCTGCGCGCCTCATAGTCCAGAGCGATTTCTGTCAAATACGTGCCGGACGCGTTGCGGTTGTAGCGAATGGATTGCGGATAGAGCGCGGCATCATACGTATACGGCCCCCAGCCCGCGTAGCCGCAGTCGGTCGTCATCGTGTCATGCCGATACGAGTACGCAATGTCATTCCCGTGCGGGTCAATCGCCTTCTCCAGCCACCAGGCATACGTCTCCGCACGATTGTGACTCGCGTCGCCGTCGCGCCGCCACTGGACGGCGCGGCTGTTCGTCGAATAGCCCAACTGATACTGCGTCCCGTCCTCGGTCGTGATCGTCCAGCGGTCGTTTGCGGACTCGTACTTGATCTGCCAATACTGCTCGCTCCAGGTGTGATAGAGCGTGGCATCGTTCGCATCGCGCACCAGCGGATACCCTGCGCCGTTCCAGGACAAACTGAAGAGATCGTCCGCCCAATCAATGGTATCCTTGGTGTCGCGCGCGAGATAGTTGGTTGGGAGCGACCACCCCGCGCCGACAAAGGGCACTTGCGAACCGGGCCGAGCATATCCACCCCGCTGCTGGAGTAGGACAAGCCCAACTGGGGCGCGAAACCGTGCCGGCCCGGCGGTACATCGATGGGATAACGGTAGGACGCTGCGCCGTAAAAGAGTGCGGTTTGCGCGCTGGACAGATCGGGGAGATAGCCCTGGAGATCGGGGGCGGTGGTGAGGCCATAGTCGGTAAAGTGGGTGGTCTGGGCCGTGACGGTGCGGGCGCGGGTATCTACCCTGCTGGGCACAAGCACCCAAGATTTCTTTGCGTCATCCCAATACGCCAGCGTCAACGTTTTCTCGTCGTCGCCCTTGAGCCAAGCCGGATCATAGCGCACGCGGATCGTGACCGGCTTTTTGAACTGCTTGGTCTCTTTGCTTGGGTTGGCCTTCTCCAGGGCGCGCAGCGTAAACGCGTGCAGGATCGGTTTCCAGTTCGTGCGTGGCTGGCCGGCTTGGGGCTGGGTCGGCTCATAGCGGATGCGGTGGGCCGCGCTCAGTGCGCCACCGGGGAATTGCACCACCACGCCATCCTGGCCTACGCGCAACTCTCCACCCAGGACGGGGTCTACGTCCGTTTCGACGACCAAGGTAGTCGTCACGGTTCGGGGGGCGGTTGCGGTGGCGGTTGGGGTCAAGGTCGGCGTTCGCGTCAAGGTGGCGGTCGCGGTGACGGTAGGCGTGCCCGTCAGGGTAGCCGTCACATTGAGTGTGGCCGTCCGGGTAACGGTGGCGGTCAGAGTCCGCGTTGGCGTGCGCGTGAGGGTGGCCGTCGCCGAGAGCGTCGGCGTGCGGCTCAAGGTCGCGGTCGCAGTGCGCGAAGCGGTCGCGGTGCGTGTGGTCGTGGGCCTGGGCGTTTGGGTGGGGGTCGCCGCGGCGGCTCGCGTGAACGTCCGCGTGGGGGAGGGGATTGGCGTGGCGATTGGAGTTGCGGTCGGCGTGCGAGAGGCAAGCGGCGTAGGTGCGCGAGTCGCGGTCGGCGTGGGCAGGGCTGTCGCGGTCGCCGTGCGAGAGGCAAGCGGGGTAGATGTGCGGGTCGCGGTCGGAGTGAGCGTCACGGTATTGGTAATGACAGCCGACAACCGGGGCGAGGATACCGGTCCCAAGTCGGCGGCAAATGTATCGCCGCTTGCGGACGGAAACGTGGCCGACCAGAGGACGAAGAGAACGAGATTGAATAGCCCGACGAACCCCGGATGAGAACGATGCTGCATTGCAACCTCCCGCAGGCAACTGTGCGAATAGGGACGAAAGGTTACTTGTGCGATAGGGCGAAAGAAAAAGCACCTGCGCTCAACGCGCAAAGCGTCGAGGGACAGGTGCCATACCCGTCGCTTCAACAATGGAGAGTCGGACAGCGTCGTCCCTGTCCCGCGTACCAGTCAAAGCAAGTGCTTAACGGCACAAAGACAACAAGCGTTTTTGAGGACGGGCTTTAATCCGCAATTCGTGGGGCAAAGGCAAACGTGCGACTGGGACTATATCCAATTCTGTTCTCGATGCAAGTTCAGGCCGCAATACAAAAGCGTATCGGACCTTCACACCGCCTCTACACAACAACGCCGTCACGGGAATCTCCCGCGACGGCGATGGCTATCACCCCGGCGCTCGCTTTCGGCGTCGGCGTTGGCTCAGGCGGCGTGGGCGTCGGCGCAACGGTCGGTTGGCTCGCGCCCGGCGCTTCGGTGGGTACCGAAATGGTTGGCACGGACGGACGGGGCGCAATCGCGCCGCCGGTAAACAAGAGCACGGAGCCAAGCACCATGCTCAACGCCACGGCAGCATTCAAGGCAAATGAAGCATACCAGCGCCAATCGCGTTTCTGGGGTTTGGATTTAATTCTTCTAGGCATCAATCCTCCGAAATTTCCAGGGCGGATTATACCACAATTGGTCGCGTGGTCAAATAGTCCTACGGTTCCAGCGCATCCTGGATTTGGGCCACCATGCGCGCCCAATGCGTACCCCGCCAATACACGCGCCCACAGCGCGGGCAGCGCCGAAACTGATTCTGCGTTTGAAAAACGTATGGCGGCACGCGCTCCCGCACTTGCTCGCCGCCCGCCTCTTCCAAAACGATATTGCACACCGCGCAGCGCGAAAAGGCCAACTGCGCAGTGAGCCGCAAGTCCCGCGCCAGTTGCTGCAATTGCCCCTCGATCATTTCCGATTCGATCAGCACGAACCGCAATCCGCGTCGCCGCGTCAACTCCACATCGCGCGTCAGCAGGATTCGATCTTCGGCCCGCGCGATGCGCGCCAATTCGGCGTCTTCTGCGCGCGGCATATAGAGCGTATCGTATCCGAGCAGCCGCAGCCACGTCGCCAAGCGCCCCAGCATATTGTCCGCGATGAACTTCATCCCTTTCATTATATCGCGCGTCACGCCAAAGACAAGTGTAGGGGCGGGGTCGCCCCGCCCGGTCCAGGGCGGGGCGACCCCGCCCCTACACGCCCATACTCCCATACCCGCTCGCGCTCGTTTGTCGCGCGCCGCGCCCCGTGCTATAATACCACGCGGAGGAAACCATGCCGCTTACCCGCGCTCAGGTACAACACATCGCGGAATTAGCCAAACTCAAACTGACCGATGCCGAAACCGACCGCATGACCCAGCAGCTCTCGGCCATTCTCGATTATGCCGCGCGCCTGCAGGAATTGGACACTGAGGCCATCTCGCCCACCGCGAGCGTCGTCCCGCTGCTCAACGTCATGCGCGAGGATTCCGTGACCCCCTCATTCCCACGCGACGAGATATTGCAGAACGCGCCCGACAAAGACGACAAGGGCGAGTTCTTGCGCGTGCGGGCGATACTACGGGAGGAAGGATGAAGGATGAGGGATGAGGGATGAAATCAGAATTGTTTCATCCCTCATCCTTCATCCCTCATCCTTTAATTCGATGAAGATTGCGTGGTTTGGACACGTCGCCTCGGCGCGCGCCAACGGGATCGTCACCTACTCCCGCGAGATGGTCTCCGGTCTGCGCCGGCGCGGGCAAAAGGTCATCTTCTTTTATCACAAAAGCCGCGAACGGGGCCAGCCGCGTGACTCGGACGGGATTCGCATCGGCTCGTTCGATATTTTGAATCGCGCGACGATCTCCTCCCCGCGCTCGCGCAAACTGGTGGAAGAAATGCTGCGGCGCGAGGGCATTGACGCCGCGCACATCTCGCTTTCGTTTTCGCAGCTCGATTTCAGCTTGCCCGAGATCTGTCACGATTTGGGCGTCCCGGCGATCGCGACGCTCCACTTTCCGTACGGCCCCCCCGAAACCTTCTGGGGCAGCGCCGTCCGTGTGCTCTACCGTTTCTACTCGGGGTCGCTCAAAAACTATGACGCGGTCATCGTCTTTTCCGAAAAGCAGCGCGAGCTATTGGTGGACTACGGCGTCTCGCCGAAACGCGTGCGCGTGATCCCCAATGGCGCCGACGTCGTCGCGTACTGTCCGGGGCCGAGCGATTACAAACATGCGATCAATGCTTCGCTGCTCGTCACCTATGTGGGACGCGTGGACCCCGAGAAAAACGTCGGAGACCTGCTTGCCGCGTTCCAGAAATTGGACTTGCCGAACGACCACAAACTGGTCATCGTCGGCAATGGGATGGACCTGGCGCGGCTGCGGCGGCGCGCCGCGGGCGACCACCGCATCATTCTGCGCGGCTATGTCGGCGACTTGAAGGAACGCGTGCGGATTCTGCGCGCCGCAGACATTTTCGTTCTGCCCTCCTCGATCGAGGGCTTGTCGCTGGCGCTGCTGGAAGCGATGGCCGCGGGCACCGCCGTCATCGCGACCGACGTGGGCGCGGACGCCGAAGCGCTGCGCGGCGCGGGCGTCGTCATTGACCTCGACGCGCTGGAGCACCAGTTGCCGCTCGCGCTCCGCATGTTGATCGAATATCCCGAGTTCCGCCGCGACCTGGCGGCGCGCGCCCGCCGCCGCGCCGTGGAGGATTACGCGCTCGAAACGAACACCGACCATGTGCTGGATTTATATCGCGAGCTAACAGGACGCTAATGGATGTGGCTGTTGGAGGAAGAATAATGGATTTGTACCGCCTAACGATCCACGAGGCGCGCGCCCTTCTCGAAAAAGGCGAAATCAGTTCGGTCGAGTTGACGCGCGCCGTGCTGGACCGCATCAGCGCCGTAGACGAACGCGTCCAAGCATACCTCACCGTCGTCGCCGACCGCGCGCTCGCGCAGGCCAAAGCGGCCGACGCGCAATGGGTGGAATATCGGCGCGCGGGCAAGGGCGGGGTGACCCCGCCCCTACTGGGAATTCCGATGGCGATCAAGGACGAAATCTGCACGCTCGGCGTACGCTCGACGGCCGGCTCCAAAATCCTCAATAATTTCGTGCCGCCTTACAACGCAACGGTCATGGAAAAGCTGAATGCCGCGGGCGCGATCCTGCTGGGCAAGACGAACCAGGACGAGTTCGCGATGGGGTCGTCCACCGAGAACTCGCGCTACTTTACCACGCGCAATCCCTGGGACCTCACGCGCGTGCCCGGCGGCTCGTCCGGCGGCAGCGCGGCGGCGGTCGCCGCGGATGAAGCGCTTTTCGCGCTCGGTACCGATACCGGCGGGAGCGTGCGCCAGCCCGCGGGCCTGACCAATACCGTTGGCGTCCGCCCGTCTTATGGACGCGTCTCGCGCTATGGCGTGATCGCGTTTGCGTCATCGCTGGATCAAGTCGGCCCGATCACCAAAGACGTGCGCGATGCCGCGCTCGTCCTCCGCACGATTGCTGGACACGACCCGCGCGAGGCCACCTCGGTGGCACAGCCCGTGCCGGATTACGTCGCCGCGCTCGTAGGGGCCGGCCTTGTGCCTGCCCGCCTTGTGCCTGCCCAGGGCGACCACGGGACCCAGGGCGACCACAAGATCCAGGGCGACCACAAGGGATCGCCCCTACGGGGTGTGCGGGTTGGCGTGCCGCGCGAGTATTTTATCGAAGGAATGCAAAAGGGCGTGGAGGACGCGGTCCGCGCGGCCGTCCGCGTGTTGGAATCGCTCGGCGCGACGACCATAGAGGTGAACTTACCGCACACCGATTACGCGCTGCCCACATATTACCTGCTCGCGCCCGCCGAAGCATCGGCGAATCTGGCGCGTTACGACGGCGTCAAGTACGGCTATCGCGCCCCAGAGCATGCCAACGCCGAAATGTGGACCGTGATGAAAGAGACGCGCGGCGAAGGATTCGGCGCAGAGGTCAAGCGGCGCATCATGCTCGGCACGTATGCCCTGAGCGCCGGCTATTACGACGCCTACTATTTGAAAGCGCAAAAGGTTCGCACGCTCATCAAGCAAGATTTCGACAAAGCGTTCGAAACAGTAGACGTCATCGTCGGCCCCACGTCGCCGAGCGTCGCGTTCAAGATCGGCGAAAAGGTGGACGACCCGCTGCAAATGTACCTGGCCGACGTCTTTACCCTGGCGCAGTCGCTCGCCGGCATCCCCGCGGTTTCGATCCCGTGCGGCTTTGCGGATGGGCTGCCCGTCGGCCTGCAAGTCATGGCGCGCGCCTTCGACGAAACCCGGATGCTCCAAGTCGCGTACGCGTACGAGCAAGCGACGGAGTGGCACGCGCGGAGACCTGTCTTATGAGTGTGGGGGTATGGGCGTGTGGGAGTCTTTTCCCTCCCACACGCCCATACGCCCATACTCATTTGCTCTTTCCCACGCTCTGATATATAATATCGTCTCGGACAAACGTCCGGCGCGAATCATTGGTAATGATTTGCGATCAATCACGCCTCTCGATCCGGCGATGTGTGCCGCGTTCGGCAAGTCGAAGGACGGCAATCGGCGGAAAAGACAGAGGCGGCCGCATCGTCCACGCTCCCAACCGGTTTGGGAACAAATCCAATGGACGATGAAGAACACACCAAGGAGAAAGCACGTTATGGCTATTTTACCCATGAAGTCCCTGCTCGAAGCCGGCGTCCATTTCGGACATCGCACGCGACGCTGGCATCCCCGGATGAAGCCGTACATCTTCACCGAACGCAACGGCATCCACATTATTGACCTCCAGCAGACGATGGGCAAGTTGGAGGAAGCGTATGGCGCCGTGCGCGACATGGTCGCCGACGGCGGAACGCTCCTCTTCGTCGGCACCAAACGGCAGGCCCAAGACACCATCGCCGCGGAGGCGCAGCGCTGCGGGATGCCTTTCGTCAATCAACGTTGGCTGGGCGGCACGCTTACGAATTTCCGCACGATCCGCACTCGTATTGATTATCTCCTCAAATTGGAAGAGCGCCAGGCAAGTGGCGACCTCGACAAGCTCCCGAAGAAGGAAGCGCTGATGCTCACGCGCGAGCTGGCGAAACTTCAGGTTCGCCTGGGCGGCTTGAAAGAGATGCGACGCTTGCCCAAAGCCCTCTTCATCGTAGACACGCGGCACGAGACTATTTCGATTGACGAAGCCACTACGCTCAAGATTCCCATCGTGGCGATGTGCGATACCAATTCCAACCCGCAACCGATCGCCTACCCGATCCCGTCCAACGACGACGCGATCCGCGCGATCAAGCTGCTTACAGGCAAGCTCGCGGACGCCGTCATCGAGGGCAAGAACATCCGCGGCGTCATCGCCGCCGAGAAAGAGGAATACGGCGGCGCGCCCGCGCCGATCGAACAACTCCCCTCCGTGCCGCAAGTGTTGATGACGACCGAGGGCATCGGCGCAGCGGAAGGCGAAGCGGCGGATGAGCTGATAGACGAGACCGAAGCAGGCATGGTCGCGGAAGGCGAGGCGGCTTAACATGGCGACAACCGCGGAGCAAATCAAGCAATTGCGCGAGCTGACCGGCGCGGGCGTATTGGACGCCAAGCGCACCCTCGAAGAACACCAAGGCGATTTCGATAAAGCGCTCGCCGTGCTCAAAGAAAAGGGCCTCAAACGCGCCGAGAAAAAAGCCGAGCGCGCCACGCGCCAGGGCTTGGTGGAAACATACGTCCACGCCGGGGGCCTCATCGGCGTGATGGTCGAGGTGAACTGCGAGACCGACTTTGTGGCGCGGAACGAAGCGTTCAAAGAGCTGGCGCACAATCTCGCGCTCCAAATCGCCGCGCAAAGTCCCAAATTCGTTTCGCAAAACGACATCCCGGCGGAGGTCCTCTCGGAGCAGCAGCGCATCTACGCCGAAGCGGCCAAAGCCGAAGGCAAGAGCGATGCCATCGTGGAGAAAATCGTGCAGGGCAAGCTGGCGAGTTGGATCAAGGAAAGCTGTCTCCTCAGCCAATCTTTTATTCGCGATGACAGCCAAACCATTCACGCCCTGGTGCAAGCCACCATCATGAAATTCGGAGAGAACATCGTCGTCCGGCGCTTTGCTCGCTTTGCGCTAGGAGAATAGCGATAGCAGAACAAGGGGAAATTAGTGGAAAACAAGGGAGACTGATTTCCCCTTTTTCCTACTAATTTCCCCTTTTGGCACAAGAGGGGACATGGCGGAACCGAAATACAATCGAATCATGCTCAAGCTCGGCGGCGAGTCGTTGTCGGGCCGGGGGCAAATGGGGATTGACCCCAATGCGGTTGGCTATCTGGCCGGCGAGATTCAAGCCGTCAAAGAGGCGGGCGTCGAAATCGCCATCGTGCTCGGCGGTGGCAATTTCTGGCGCGGCAACGATCCCTACGCGCGCGGCATGGATCGCGCCAGTGCCGACTATATCGGCATGCTGGGGACGGTGATGAATGCCCTCGTGCTCCAAGACGCGTTAGAGCGCCGCGGCGTGTACACCCGCGTTCAGACCGCCATCGAGATGCGCGCCGTAGCCGAGCCATACATCCGCCGCCGCGCCATCCGCCATCTCGAGAAAGGGCGCATTGTCATTTTCGCCGCCGGGACCGGCAATCCCTTCTTCACGACCGACACCGCCGCGGCGCTGCGCGCCAAAGAGATTGACGCCCAAGTCCTATTCAAGGCGACCAAAGTGGACGGCGTCTACGACAAAGATCCTTTCAAATATCCGGACGCGAAAAAATACGAGCGCATCACCTACAGCGAGTTTATCGTCGCGGAACAGGTCCAGGTGATGGACAATACCGCCATTACGCTGTGCATGGAATCCAATCTGCCCATCGTCGTCTTTGATCTTTCCCAGCCGCAAGCCATCAAGTGCGCCGTGATGGGCGATTCCATCGGGACGATCATTAGCAAGTAATAGTCAACAGTGAACAGTGAACAGTCAACAGACTGAACACTGAATACTGTTGACCGTTTACTGTTCACTGGAGCATCTATGATTGACGATGTCAAAGCCGACGCCGAAAGTAAAATGAAAAAGACGGTCGAAGCGCTGAAACGCGAGTTGGTCGGCATTCGCACCGGACGCGCCAGCCCCGCGCTGATCGAGCCGCTCAAGGTGGACTATTACGGCGTTGCGACTCCGCTGCAACAGATCGCGGCCATTGCCGCGCCGGAAGCGCGTCTGCTCACCATCAAACCCTACGACCAATCCTCGCTCCATGCCATCGAGAAAGCCATTCTAAAGTCCGACCTCGGTCTCACGCCGATGAACGACGGCAAGATCATCCGCCTCGCCATCCCCGCGCTCACCGAAGAGCGCCGCCGCGATCTCACGCGGGTCGTCCGCAAGCACGCCGAGGAGGCGCACGTCGCGCTCCGCAACGTCCGCCGCGATAGTCTCAAAGACCTGGAAGAACTGGAAAAGGAAAAGATGATTTCGGAAGACCAGCACTTTCGCGGCAAGGACCTGCTGCAAGAAGTGACCGACAAGTACATCGCCATCGTAGATCAAGTCGCCAAGACCAAAGAAGCGGAGATCATGGAGGTCTAGTTAGGTAGGTGGGTAGTTACGTGGTTAGGTAGTTGGAACGAACCACCCAACCACCCAACCACCTAACCACCTGGCTGTAAGAATATGGAACTCGACAAGAGCGCACTGACCAAAATTCCAGCTCACATCGCCATCATCATGGATGGGAACGGGCGATGGGCGCGCGGGCGCGGGTTGCCGCGGCTTGCCGGGCACCGCGCGGGTGTGGAAAACATGCGCCGTGTGCTGACCAGCGCGGTCGAGTTGGGCATTCAGGTCTTGACGATTTACGCCTTTTCCACCGAGAACTGGGGCCGCCCCGAAGACGAAGTCCAGGGCCTGCTCGGCATCATTGACGAAGTGCTCCAGCGCGAAGTGCCCGAGATGCACAAGAACGGCGTGCGCTTGCGCCACCTCGGCAGTCTGGAAGGCATCGGCGAACGCACGCGGGAGGGCGTGCGCCGCGCCATCGAATTGACCAAGGATAACGAACGGATCACGTTGAACGTCGCGTTCAATTACGGCGGGCGCGCGGAAATCCTCGACGCGGTTCGCAAGATGATCGCCGACCACGTGGTCCCGGAGCAAGTGAGCGAGGCGCTTTTTTCGAACTACTTGTACAGCGCCGGCCTGCCCGACCCCGACCTCATCATTCGCACGGCCGGCGAGATGCGCCTCTCGAATTTCCTGATCTGGCAATCGGCGTACTCGGAATATTACACCACGCAAACGCTCTGGCCGGATTTCGACAAACAAGAACTGTACAACGCGCTGCTCGCGTTCAGCCAGCGGCAGCGCCGGTTCGGCAAGTTGGAGAATGTGTAGGCCCTATTGAT